>NZ_JBMKGI010000012.1:0-149207 GCF_049238885.1 Enterobacter cloacae complex sp. BZL2005
CCGGTAACAACGGTACCACGACCGGAGATGGAGAATACGTCTTCGATTGGCAGCAGGAATGGCTTGTCAATCGCACGCTCTGGTTCTGGGATGTAAGAATCCAGGAAACCAGCCAGTTCGATGATTTTCGCTTCCCACTCTGCGTCGCCTTCCAGCGCTTTCAGAGCAGAACCACGAACGATTGGGGTATCGTCGCCTGGGAAATCGTACTGAGACAGCAGTTCACGAACTTCCATCTCTACCAGTTCCAGCAGCTCTTCGTCATCAACCATGTCGCACTTGTTCAGGAACACGATGATGTAAGGAACGCCTACCTGACGACCCAGCAGGATGTGCTCACGAGTCTGAGGCATTGGGCCGTCAGTCGCAGCAACAACCAGGATCGCGCCGTCCATCTGCGCAGCACCGGTGATCATGTTTTTAACATAGTCGGCGTGGCCTGGGCAGTCTACGTGTGCGTAGTGGCGAGTCGGGGTGTCGTACTCAACGTGAGAGGTGTTGATGGTGATACCACGAGCTTTTTCTTCTGGTGCGTTATCGATCTGGTCGAATGCACGAGCAGAACCACCGTAGGTTTTTGCCAGAACGGTAGTGATTGCAGCGGTCAGCGTTGTTTTACCATGGTCAACGTGGCCGATAGTACCGACGTTAACGTGCGGTTTTGTACGTTCAAACTTTTCTTTAGACATCGATTGTCCCTCTAAGACACGGATAAATCGGTGATATCACCACATCAACCAGGCGAAATGCCTCAATTGTTGAATACAGTAAAATTGAAACAGAGAGAAACGGGAAGGAGAAGTGAAGTGGTGCTGATACCCAGAGTCGAACTGGGGACCTCACCCTTACCAAGGGTGCGCTCTACCAACTGAGCCATATCAGCACGTATTGGAGCGGGCAGCGGGAATCGAACCCGCATCATCAGCTTGGAAGGCTGAGGTAATAGCCATTATACGATGCCCGCATCCTGAAACTCGGCTACCCAGTTCTTTCTGTAACAAAAAAAGAGATTTCTCTCTTTTTCAGTTTGAGCTGGCTAATTTTTCCAACCAGCTCCGGCGGCATTTACGCTGCCAGAAAGTGGTGGTGGGGGAAGGATTCGAACCTTCGAAGTCTGTGACGGCAGATTTACAGTCTGCTCCCTTTGGCCGCTCGGGAACCCCACCGGACTTGATGGTGCCGACTACCGGAATCGAACTGGTGACCTACTGATTACAAGTCAGTTGCTCTACCTACTGAGCTAAGTCGGCATCAAGTAGCGCGCATTCTATGGATACCTGCGCGGTCATGCAACTAAAAATTTGCATAAAACGTTCTTTCGCTCACATTTTATGCTAACAGCGTGTTGAGCGCTGTAAAAGTAGTCATTCACGGTCAAATAATCAACATGTAAGGGGTATTTGCACTGTAAACACCGTAGCGTGACGGCCTCCGCGTAACGCAGCGCTTTCCATCTTTTTTCTTATTATTCCTGTCATCTGGTGTTAACCTCCTGCCCATTGTCCAAAATTAACTGTGTGATGAGCCACGATCCGGCAGTTTAATGCTGGCTCACTGAAGCATGCTTATGAGCAAAAAAGAGCAAACGTTAATGACGCCTTATCTTCACTTTAACCGCAGCCAGTGGGCTGCCCTGCGTGATTCCGTCCCTATGACGCTGACGGAAGGTGAAATCGCACGGTTAAAAGGGATAAACGAAGATCTGTCCCTTGAAGAAGTGGCAGAAATTTATCTCCCCCTCTCGCGCTTGCTTAACTTCTATATCAGCTCGAACCTGCGTCGTCAGGCGGTGCTGGAGCAGTTTCTCGGGACGAACGGTCAACGCATTCCTTATATCATCAGTATCGCAGGCAGCGTGGCCGTGGGTAAAAGCACCACCGCACGCGTCCTGCAGGCACTGTTGAGCCGCTGGCCGGAACACCGCAGCGTGGAGCTGATCACGACCGACGGCTTCCTGCATCCAAACGAAGTATTAAAAGAACGCGGGCTGATGAAGAAGAAAGGCTTCCCGCTCTCTTATGATATGCACCGTCTGGTGAAGTTTGTCTCCGATCTGAAATCCGGCGTGCCTCACGTGACGGCGCCGGTCTATTCGCACCTGATCTACGATCGCATCCCGGGTGGGGATAAGACGGTGGTCCAGCCGGATATTCTCATTCTGGAAGGTCTCAACGTGCTGCAAAGCGGCATGGACTATCCTCACGATCCGCATCACGTCTTTGTCTCGGATTTCGTCGATTTCTCTATTTATGTCGATGCGCCGGAAGACCTGCTGCAGAACTGGTACATCAACCGCTTCCTGAAGTTCCGTGAAGGGGCATTCACCGATCCGGATTCCTATTTCCACCACTATGCTCAGCTTTCTGAAGAAGAAGCGATCAATGTGGCGACGGGGCTGTGGAATGAGATCAACTATGTGAATCTTAAAGAGAACATCCTGCCGACGCGCGAGCGTGCGAGCCTGATCCTCACCAAGAGCGAGAAGCACGCCGTCGACCAGATTCGCCTGCGGAAATAATAAAGCAGACATAATAAAACCGGCTTAGCGCCGGTTTTTTTCGTTATGCGTGTGGCTTCTCGCCATTTTCATCCTGATCGACCGCGAAGCAGGCCACCAGTTGACCACCATACTCCTTCAGCTGCGGCTGTAGCTGGGTGCAGGGGCCAAAGCGGCGGCTGCAGCGGGCGTTGAATGCACATCCCGGCGGCGGATTCAGCGGGCTTGGCAGCTCTCCCGTCAGCTTTATGCGCTCACGACGATCGTCCGGGTTCAGACGCGGCGTCGCAGACAGCAGCGCCTGGGTGTACGGGTGACGAGGGTTATTAAAGATCTGGTCTTTGGTCCCCTTCTCCACGCAGCGCCCCAGGTACATCACCATCACTTCATCAGCAATATGCTCCACCACCGACAGGTCGTGGGAGATGAACACGTAGGAGAGCCCCAGCTCCTGCTGGAGATCCATCATCAGGTTCAGCACCTGCGCCCGCACGGAGACGTCGAGCGCTGAAACAGGTTCATCGGCAATCACCACGTCCGGGTCAAGCATCAGCCCGCGTGCGATAGCGATACGCTGACGCTGGCCACCGGAGAACATGTGCGGGTAGCGGTCATAGTGCTCGGTTTTGAGGCCGACCTTCGCCATCATCGCCAGCGCTTTTTCACGGCGCTGCTCTTTGCTGAGATTGCTGTTAATCAGCAGCGGCTCTTCCAGAATCTGCCCCACCTTTTTACGCGGGTTCAGCGAACCGTACGGGTTCTGGAACACAATCTGGATTTTCTGGCGACGCAGCTTCTGCGCCTGCGGGTCGTGCTTGAGCAGATCCTGCCCCTGATAATAGAGCTCGCCGCCGGTCGGCACTTCAATCATCGTCAGCAGACGGCCCAGCGTGGATTTCCCGCAGCCGGACTCCCCCACCACCGCCAGCGTTTTACCGCGTTCAAGGTTAAAGGAGACGCCGTCCAGCGCTTTCACCAGGCGTTCAGGGGCAAACAGCCCCTTCTTCACCGGGTAATATTTTTTCAGGTCGATGGCCTGCAACAGCGGCTGTTGCGTGGTGGCCTGTTGCGTACTCATAGTGTTGGCCTCCCGGCATCATCGAGTGGGTAGTGGCATTTCGACTGACGACCGTCAGCCAGCTGGTTCAGCTCTGGTTCTTCCGCCCGGCATTTGTCCGTCGCATACGGACAGCGCGGATTGAGCAGACAGCCCTGCGGACGGTCATATTTGCCCGGCACTACACCCGGCAGCGACGCCAGACGCGCTTTATCCTGAGCAAACTCCGGCAGCGCGCGTAAAAGCGCCTGGGTATACGGGTGACGCGGCGCGCGGAAGATATCGTGTGAATTTCCGGTCTCGACCACCTGGCCGGCATACATCACGATGATTTTGTGCGCAGCTTCAGCCACCAGCGCCAGATCGTGCGTAATCAGCACCAACGCCATGTTCTCTTTCTGCTGCAGCTCCAGCAGCAGCTCGATGATTTGCGCCTGGATGGTCACATCCAGCGCCGTCGTCGGTTCATCGGCAATCAGCAGCTTTGGCCGACAGGCAATCGCCATGGCGATCATCACGCGCTGGCTCATCCCGCCTGAGAGCTGGTGCGGGTAAACGTCCAGACGCGATGCCGGGTCAGGAATGCCCACCTGGTTGAGCAGATCGATCGCCCGCTGACGACGGGTTTTCTTATTCCCGCCCTGGTGCACCTTGATTGCTTCCATAATCTGGAAACCGACGGTGTAGCACGGGTTCAGGCTGGTCATCGGATCCTGGAAAATCATCGCCACTTCCGCACCCACCAGCTGGCGGCGCTGTTTCTCAGAAATGCGCTTCAGGTCCTGACCGTTGAACTGCAGGTTTTCCGCCATCACGCGGCCCGGGTAATCAATCAGCCCCATGATCGCCAGTGAGCTCACTGACTTACCGGAACCGGACTCCCCGACAATGCCAACCACTTCGCCCTGATTTACGCTGTAGCTGATGCGGTCCACGGCGCGAAACGGGGTGCCTTCATCGCCGAAGTGCACCGATAATTTATCTACATTTAATAACGCCATCTCGTGCCTCTTACTGCTTCAGTTTGGGATCAAGCGCATCACGCAGGCCATCACCCATCAGGTTAAATGCCAGCACCGTCAGCAGGATTGCCAGACCCGGGAAGGTGACAACCCACCAGGCGCTTTGTGCGAACTGCAACACGTCGGAGAGCATGGTGCCCCACTCCGGTGTTGGCGGCTGCGCACCCATGCCCAGGAAGCCAAGAGCGGCCATATCAAGAATGGCGTTAGAGAAACCGAGCGACGCCTGAACGATCAGCGGCGCAAGGCAGTTCGGGAAGATATTGACGAACATCTGGCGCATCGCACCGGCACCCGCCACGCGAGAGGCGGTGACGTAATCGCGGTTCACTTCCACCAGCACCGCCGCACGGGTTAAACGCACATAGTGAGGAAGCGCCACGAACGTCAGCGCCAGGGCGGCGTTACCGATCGACGGACCGAAGATCGCCACCAGCACCAGGGCCAGCAGCAGGCTTGGCAGCGCCAGCATGATGTCGACGATACGCATGATGATGTTATCAACGATACCGCCGAAGTAGCCGGCAACCAGACCCAGTACGATCCCCATAATCAGGGATAACACCACCACCAGGCAGCCGACCAGCAGCGACAGGCGCGCACCGTACATCAGACGCGACAGCACATCGCGGCCCACATCATCGGTCCCCAGCAGGTGCGCCAGGCTACCGCCATCCTGCCAGGCAGGCGGGGCGAGCAGCGCATCGCGGAACTGATCCGCCGGGTTATACGGCGCGAGGACGTTCGCAAACACCGCAATCAGGATCATGATAGCGACATACACCAGCCCCACCACCGCGCCTTTGTTGCGCTTGAAGTAGTGCCAGAACTCCTGCATCGGCGTCATCGGAACCGGTGCAGCAACAGCTTTGTTTTCAGAAACCTGTGACATGATGGCCCCTTACTTCTTATGACGAATACGCGGGTTCACCACGCCGTACAGCAAATCGACCAGCAGGTTGACGAGGATAATCATCGTCGCGACCAGCAGCACACCGCCCTGCACCACCGGATAGTCACGGCGTTGCAGCGCGTCAATCAGCCAGCGACCCAGGCCCGGCCAGGAGAAGATGGTTTCGGTCAGGATCGCCCCCGCCAGCAATGTCCCCACCTGGAGACCGATAACGGTCACCACCGGCAGCATGGCGTTACGCAGCGCATGGACGATGATAACGCGCATACGCGTCAGGCCCTTGGCGCGCGCGGTGCGGATATAATCCTCACCCAGCACTTCCAGCATCGATGAACGGGTCATACGCACGATCACCGCCAGAGGAATGGTGCCCAGCACCATGGCAGGCAGGATCATATGCGCGATGGCATCCATGAAGTTGCCCTCTTCGCCCCAGATAGCCGTATCAATCAGCATAAAGCCGGTGAGCGGGTTGGAGTCATCCAGGAATACCATATCGCTGACGCGCCCGGAGACCGGTGTCAGGTTAAGCTGCACCGAGACCAGCATGATCAGCATCATGCCCCACCAGAAGATAGGCATGGAGTAGCCGGTCAGCGCCAAGCCCACAGCGGTGTGGTCAAAAATAGAGCCACGCTTAACGGCAGCCAGTACCCCGACAGGAATACCCACCGCGGTGGCGAAAATCATGGCGCAGACGCCAAGCTCCAGCGTCGCTTTAAAACGCGGCACGAACTCGTCCCACACCGGAAGACGGCTTTTCAGCGAAATCCCTAAATCACCGTGCAGCACGCCCCAGATATAGTGGAGATACTGCTGCCACATTGGCTTATCGAGGCCAAGTTCAGCCAGCAGCTGTGCATGGCGCTCAGGGGAAATACCACGCTCGCCCGCCATAATCATTACCGGGTCGCCGGGGATCATATGGACGAAGGCAAAAGTGAGAAGGGTGATACCGATAAACGTGGGGATAACAAGTCCCAGACGTCGGAGGATGAACTGCAACATAACCCGGATTCTCTCTGATGACGCACGACCAGTGGCGTGACGTCTGTATTGCTCACAAATCTTATCCCCTCTCCTTTCAGAGAGAGAATTAAGCACTGCTGCCGGGTGGCGCTACGCTTACCCGGCCTACATACCGTAGGCCAGTGCAAGCGCAGCGCCGCCTGGCGTTGCTTTTAATTATTCAACCGATACGTTTTCGAAGTGGTGTTTGCCCAGTGGATCAACCACGTAGCCTTTCACTTCTTTACGCACTGGCTCGTACACGGTGGAGTGAGCAACAATCAGCGCCGGAGCCTGATCGTGCATAACAACCTGCGCCTGCTTGTACAGTTCAATACGTTTGTTGTGATCGTCGGTCGCACGCGCCGGCTGGATCAGGTCTTCAAACGGCTTGTAGCACCAGCGAGAGTAGTTAGAACCGTCTTTTGCCGCCGCGCAGCTGAACAGGGTGGCGAAGAAGTTGTCCGGATCCCCGTTATCACCGGTCCAGCCCATCATCACTGCCTGGTGCTCACCCGCTTTGGCGCGCTTCAGGTACTCGCCCCACTCGTAGGTCACAATCTTGGCCTGTACGCCAATCTTCGCCCAGTCAGCCTGAACCATTTCTGCCATACGGCGTGCGTTCGGGTTGTACGGACGCTGTACCGGCATCGCCCACAGCTCAACGGTGAAGCCTTTATCCTGGCCCGCTTCTTTCAGCAGCGCTTTCGCTTTCTCAGGATCGTAGGAGTAGTCTTTAACGTCGTCGTTATAGCCCCACATGGTTGGTGGGATCAGGTTTTTGGCTGCAACGCCAGCGCCCTGGTAAACCGCCTTGATGATCGCTTCTTTGTTCACCGCGTAGGTGAGCGCCTGACGCACTTTCACGTCATCAAACGGTTTCTTCTCGGTGTTGAAGGAGAGATAGCCCACGTTCAGGCCAGCCTGCTCCAGCAGGTTGATGTTCTTATCCTGCTTCATGCGGGCGATGTCAGCCGGGTTCGGGTATGGCATCACCTGGCATTCGTTTTTCTGCAGTTTTGCATAACGTACTGACGCATCAGGCGTAATGGAGAAGACCAGACGATCAATCTTCGGCTTGGTGCCCCAGTAGCCTTCGAATGCTTTATACAGAATACGGGAGTCTTTCTGGTACTGCAGCAGCTGGAATGGACCGGTACCGATTGGGTTCAGGTCGACTTTTTCCGGCGTACCGGCTTTCAGCATGTTGTCCGCGTACTCTTTGGACAGAATTGAGGCGAAGTCCATGGCCAGGTCAGCCAGGAACGGTGCTTCCGGACGCGTCAGCACGAACTGAACGGTATTATCGTCCACTTTTTTCACTTCAGAGATCAGATCCGGCAGACCCATCCCTTCGAAGTATTCATAGCTGCCGCCAGAGACTTTGTGGTACGGGTTCTGAGCGTTTTTCTGACGGTCGAAGGAGAACACAACGTCGTCGGCGTTAAAGTCGCGCGTTGGTTTGAATTCTTTGCTGTCCTGCCACTTCACGCCCTTGCGCAGGTGGAAGGTGTAGGTTTTACCGTCTTCGCTGACGTCCCACTTCTCGGCCAGACCCGGAATCACTTCCGTGGTGCCGGTTTTGAATTCAACCAGACGGTTATAGATCGGTACAGAGCTTGCGTCGTAAGTCGTACCAGAGGTAAAGAGCTGTGGGTTAAAGCCTTCCGGCGAGCCTTCAGAACAGTAAACCAGGGTTTTTGCCTGTACACTTGCTGCCACGGTCATAGCCACCAGGCTCAGACCAAGCTTCAGCATCCCTGACTTCTTCAAGGAAATACTCATTATTCTGCTCCAATGTGATGTTTTGCTTTGTTGTGTTACGCCGCCAGACCTTTATTTATTTTTTACCCGGTCCGGTCGGAGGTGCCCGAAGGCGTTAAAGGGATGGAGAATCCTTTCAGAAGAGCGTTTGAGTTGCAGCGCAGATCGTCCCTGAAATGCCCCTCATGCCCTACAATCTGTCAACAGAATGTGAAAACGTCAATACAGGTGACGGGGATTTACGCTGAGTGTGAGAAACCGCAAACAAAGATTAAAAAAACCATGAGCGTCAGTTTTCAGCAGGGAAATTTATGCTACTCGCCATGTTGCAGCACAACTATCTTCATATTTCGCAACAATCAGTGATTAACTTTTATTCAGAATGGGTAAATTTTCTTGCAGAATGGTGATTATCTGAGCACTAAATACCGCGAACGTTAAAACGCACAGCGAAAAATGCTGAGGTTATCCATAAGCAACGCGAAAAAAGATCAATCTATATATAAAAAAATACAATGGATTATGTCACAAAATCGTTAACAGGCAGGGAGAAGCGGGCGTAAGGGACGTTTTGATTACTCTGAAGAGCTAAGGCCATAATGCAAAAAGGGCTAACCTTACGGTTAGCCCTTTTCAGAATGTGGTCGGCGAGAGAGGATTCGAACCTCCGACCCACTGGTCCCAAACCAGTTGCGCTACCAAGCTGCGCTACTCGCCGAATGCGGAGCGCATCTTACTGCTGAGGTGCGCCCCCGTCAATCCCTTATTTTCAAAAAGCCATTCAACTGGCGATATTCTCGCCAGAGCAGCTACTGCGCGGCTTTTGCGCTGTTATCAGGGAGTTTACACCAGTTGTTGTTTTCGTTAATCCCACCGTTCGGTGAGGTGTAGCCGAGACAACCCATAATGGTGTCGTACAGCTCAACGTGACGACGCGGCACCTTCATTTCCGCCTCTTTCTTCAGATGGGCAAACATCTTCGCTTTCTCCGGGTCTTCCAGATACTTATCGGACATCCACACCATCATTGGCACGCGGAACTGCTCGGGCGGCGCCATCTTGCGTGGCGTACCGTGCAGATGCTCGAACTCATTGATAGATTCACCGTGGTCCGCCGCATAGAAGACAATAGCCTTCTTATCGCGAACCTGGTCAATCACCGAATCAATAAAGTGATCCACATACATCACGGAGTTGTCATAAGAGTTAATCAACTGGGCTTTGGTGCAGTCTTTATCCACTCCGACGCACTCCGGCGTCCATTTGGCAAAGCTGCGCGGGTAGCGCTGCGTGTAGTTAAAGTGCGACCCTTTGGTATGAAGGATGATCATATGCTTACCATCAGGATTCCCGTTGAGTGAGAGTTTCATCTCATCAATCAGCAACATGTCATCGACAGGTTTGCCACGGTTGCGCGCCTCTGCGCCAATCTGCTCGCGGTAGGAGATGTTTTGCGCCATGGTGTTGCTGTAGAACCACATCTCACTCTGCATCGCATAGAGATCGGAGGTAAACCCAAGCTGATGCAGCACCGAGAAGACGTTTTGCTCTTTTAGCGTACGCTGCGGGTTATCGCTCGCCCCGCCCTCGCGCACAAACATGCAGCGCAGGGAAAGCTTGGTGGCGGTATCACAGGAATAGCCACGATAGGCAATCAGGTTCTTTTCCTGCGCCAGTTTAGGCGTGGTATCACGGTTATAGCCGAGAATGCCCATATGATCCCAGCGTGTGGTCTCTCCGATAATAAAGACGACGTAGGTATCGTCAATATCCTTTGGCGCCACATAGGTAAACTTCTTCGCCGGGTTTATCAGCGACTTATTATCCGAGGACTCATCCACCTGCGCCCACGCATACAGCCCCAGCGCGGAGATCCAGTTAGACGGTAAATAAGAGTTGGCAACCACGCCACCGTAGCTCGGCATATCCACGCCGGAGGTACGCTCATCATTCTTCTGCTTCACCTCCAGCAGACGAATCGGCCCCCAAACCATCAGGCCCGCCAGCAGCACCACGGCGACGCTTCTGAATCGCTTTCCTGGCGTGCGGATCTGGTGAACAAGGGTATAGCGGCAGCGGTTGCTCCAGATGAGCAGCAGCGGCAAGGCGCTGACCGCTACCAGCCAGAGGATAAAGTGCAGCCCCACAACCTCTTTAGAGAGGTCGATATCCGTGGTCATCACCGAGGCAATAATGCCGTAGCCAATCACCACGTTCATAAAAGTCATATAATAGCTGGCACCCGCCGAGCACAGCACGATAAACGTTGCCAGCACTCGCCACACGCGACGGCCAAACAGGGTAAGAATACGGAATAAAAAGAAGGTGACCAGTACCGCAGCGACCAATTCGACAACCGCTGCAATTCCTTTCCAGACGGTAAAATCATGCGCGTAACCGTCAAACCGACGGAAAAAAACTGCGCCGTTCATAAACAGGCCGATGTACAACGCCAGCAAAAAGCAGAGCTTTTGTTGCGCCATCGATTTAATGTATTTCATGCAAGCTACCCGGAAAAAGGGACAGTACCGCCGCCCACCTCGATTAAAAAGTGGGCAGATTAGACATACGCTCAGGGGATCGTTCAATGAAACGTCTACAGGCGTGGTAAGTAGACCACAGGGAAGCGGAAAAGTGGCAGCAGAGAGTGTGATCAGTACAGTTATTTACAAAAAAGCAAATCCAAAAACAGACAAAATCGCTTTATTTCCAGGTTAAGAAAATAAAAAGGCCGGATTACCGGCCTTTCTCGTCGCGATTATGCATGAACTTCTTTAAAAACTTCACGTTGCGGCTGGCGAATCGTGGTTGACAGCGCCAGGGAGATAATCAGCAAGGCAAATATCACGCAGAAGGTTACGTAGAACCCGCCGAACAGGGAAGCAATCAGCGAGCCGCAGATACTGCCGATCCCGAAGCCCAGATAGATCACGCCGTAGTTTTTCGCCAGATTGTTCAGGCCAAAGAACTCGCTCACCAGTGACGGGAAGACGGTAATGGTGCCGCCGAAGTTAAAGGCCACGCAGGCAATTGCCGCGAAGAAGGTGGCTTCATTCAGCGGAGCGAACAGCAGCGCCGCCATACCGACCAGCGAAACCACCTGCCCAATCGTAATCACGCGGATGCGGGCGATTTTGTCGGACAGAATACCGAGGACCAGACGACCGGAGAGGTTAGCAATGGAGATGACGGTCACCGCGTTGGCCGCCGTGGCTGCATCCAGTTTCACCATCCCCTGTGCGATATCTTTCGCGACGCCGATGACATACAGGCCGCTCATGCAGGCCGTCAGGAACATCACCGCCAGCATCCAGTACTGCGGTTTACGCATGGACTGCGCGAGGGTGAAATCATTCTCCACCACGCCATTCACGGATTTCACTTCCTGCTGCGGCGCATCCTTCATCAGCGTGGCGCCGAACAGAATCATCACCAGCACGATTGCGCCCCAGATCATAAAGGTTTTTTCGAGACCGACGGACGCCAGCAGATGGGCATCGATAAATTTGAACCCGAGGCTGCCCAAACCATAAGAACCAATGGCAAACGCGGAGATTAAGCCTTTACGTTCCGGGAACCACTTCACGCAGTTTGACAGCGTCAGCAGATAGCCCGCGCCGTCCGCCAGTCCCACCAGCACGCCCGCACTCAGCCAGAGCATCATCAGATTGCTGGAATGCGCGGTCAGGAAAAAGCCCAGTCCCAGCAGGATGCCGGACGCCATGGTCACGCGCTTCACGCCAAAACGCTCCTGCAGCTTGCCCGCGACGGAAGATGAAATCGCCAGACCCAGGCTCAGCAAACCAAAGGAGAACGCGACCTGGCTGACCGGTGCGCCGAGTTTGTCAGAAAGCGCACTGTTAAACAGGCTCCAGGTATAGACCGATCCCAGCGCAAACTGAGTGACGATGGTGCCAAAGAGCGTGAGCCAGCGCGTGCGGTTATAGGTTGATGTGTTCATGGCAGTTGTCCTGCAAGATAAATTGAGGGAATTCGCTGAGGACAACGATAAACAAAACCTGAATATGCCTGGGGTAAAACGGCATGAAATGCAGGCGGAACGGAATGAAATGCCTGGAATCGGGAATGAATGACCTGGCACGGGAATAAAGCGACAGCGTGTTAGTATCTGCTATCGCTGTAAAGCCCGTGGTTATTGTATTCGAGATGTTATCGTAACGTTTAAAAAAGTAACAACGCTAGAAATTGGCGCTGACGCCGAGGGTGTATAAAAACTCCTCACCGGTGGTGGTATGCTCCCCCTGAGCCAGCGAGGCATAGGCCGCCATGTGCGTATTAAAGGGAATATCCGTTCCCACGGTGACATCCATCCAGCTGCCATTTTGGGCAGGAGCTGGCGTTTGCGGCATACCAAACTGCGATTTCCACTGGTTTTCACCAAACTGTTGGTTATAGCTGATCTGCGCCCAGGGCCGGAGATCGCCGTACTGGGTGTTAACGCGCCACCCCAGCGTGCTGACGCTGGCATGCCAGAGCGGGTCCGTAACTGACTGTGTCGACGCGCTATCACCAAACTCGTTGATCATCATGGGAGCCGTGCCGTCGTACCGCCACGCCACCACCGGGCCTGTGGTGATACGCGCTGAAACGGGAAAATTCCAGCCTACGCTCGTCGCCCCCTCTGTCGTGCTGCCAGACGGTATATTCAGAGCAAGACCCGGCGCATTTTGCGAAGACTGAATACGCTCCGCGAGAATATCCTCATAGCGCGGTTGGTGATCCGCGTCCCATGTATAGCGTTCCGCCGTATTATTTTGGGCATCTGAAACGATATATTCCTGTTGCCAGGCAGACGCTGTATTACAAAAAAACAGGCAGGCTGAAATCCCCACCAGGCCAGACACAGCATGGCGACCACTGATTTTTTTTATCATCTTCAACGCGACCCCAGAGAGAGCCGAATTCGGCGATATTTGTCGTTATTCAGGAAGAGCTTAGAGAGCATATGGCCCTGTATTAACTATTGTCTTTATAGTAAACACGTCAAGCCAGTCAGAACGAAATTTTTGCGAAATCAGTATCAATAAGGGAGATGACGGATGGAACGTTGCGGTTGGGTAAGCCAGGATCAGCTTTATATCGACTATCACGATCGGGAATGGGGCGTGCCGGAAAGGGATGGCAAAAAGCTCTTTGAGATGATCTGCCTGGAGGGCCAGCAGGCGGGGTTATCATGGATTACGGTACTGAAAAAACGCGAAAATTACCGCAGCGCTTTCCACCAGTTCGACCCCGTCGCCGTCGCCGCGATGACCGATGAGGACGTCGAGCGACTGGTGCAGGATGCCGGCATCATCCGCCATCGCGGCAAGATCCAGGCCATCATCGGTAATGCACGCGCTTATCTGGCGATGGAACAAAACGGCGAATCATTTTCAGATTTTGTCTGGACGTTTGTGAATAACGCTCCGCAAGTCACGGAGGCGACCACGCTCGCGGAAATTCCGGCCGCCACTCCGGCCTCGGATGCGCTCTCGAAGGCCCTGAAAAAACGCGGCTTTAAGTTTGTCGGCTCCACCATCTGCTACGCCTTTATGCAGGCCTGTGGCCTGGTCAACGACCACGTTACCGGCTGCTTCTGTCATCCGGGAGGCCATCATGATCCGCAAATGGCAAAATGAAAATACCGCGCCGCTGCTGAGCCTGTGGCTGGAAAGCACCACGGAAGCGCATCCGTTCATCGCGCCGAATTACTGGAAAGAGAATGAGGCCATGGTGCGGGACGTTTATCTGCCGTCCGCTGAAACCTGGGTCTGGGAGCAGGACGGCGAACCTTGCGGATTTATCAGCGTGATGCAGTCTCAGTTTGTCGGCGCCCTGTTTGTGGCGCCGTCATGCATCGGGAAAGGCATCGGGCGCGCGCTGCTGAACCATGTTCAACAGCGCTTCCCGCACTTAACCCTGGAGGTGTATCAGAAAAATGTCCGGGCGGTGAATTTCTACCATGCTCAGGGCTTTCGCATTGAAGACAGCGCCTGGCAGGATGACACCCAACACCCGACGTGGATTATGAGCTGGCAGGCGGATCAAACGCCGTTAAGGTAAGCTCGGGACCCGTATATTTCTCGACCCAGGCCAGCGCCGTGTTCCCTGCGCAACCATTCCCCAGCTTCGAGCTGGGGAGATCTTTGGTCAGCACGTTAACCGCCCCGTTTTTACAGATACCGCCTTCGGCGAGCTCAAGGTCAGGCCATGCGCCCTGATGAATGCAGATCACGCCCGGCTTAATCCCGTCGCTCACCACCGCCCCTGCCAGCACTTGTCCACGCGCGTTCCAGACGCGCACTACGTCGCCGTCCGCAATCCCGCGCGCTTGCGCATCAAGGGTATTCAGCGTGATGGGCTCTCGCCCGGCGACCGCATACTGCTCGCGCAGGGAGGTATAGTTAAGCTGGCTGTGCAGACGGTGCGCGGGATGGGCAGATAATACCTGCAGCTGATCCGGCCGGGCGTTGCCGTGCCATTCGTCCGGCTCGAGCCACGTGGGATGCGGCGGGCAGTCAGCATAGCCAAAGCTGGCGATGCGCTCGCTGTAGATCACTATCTTGCCGCTCTCGGTTTTCAGCGGGTGGTTCTCCGGATCGCGGCGGAAATCGGCAAAACGAACAAACTTCGCGTTCTGTTCGCTCTCCGGCATTTCGACGATCTGGTTCGCCTCCCAGAACTCAGTAAATGGCGGGAGCGTCACGCCCTGCGCCGCGCCGCGCTGCCCGGCAATCTGGTAGAAGGCTTCCAGCCATTCGAGATCGGTTTTTCCCTCGGTAAAACGCGCGCGACCGCCCGCTTCCCACCGCTCGCTCAGTTCAGCAAACACGTCGAAATCATCACGCGCCTCATCGCGCGGGGCCACCACGCGCTTCATCGGGACCATATGCTGGTTGCTGTAGTCACCGGTCATGGTGAGATCGTTACGCTCAAACGAGGTGGTCGCCGGGAGGACGATATCGGCGTGTTTCGCCGAGGCGGTCCAGAAGCACTCGGAGATCACCACCAGCTCCGGCTTCTGCCAGGCGCGGATCAGGCGGTTGGTATCCTGATGGTGCGTGAAGTTCGACCCGCCCGCCCACCAGACAAATTTAATATCCGGGAAGTGGCGGTCGAGACCATTGTGCTGATAAAAACCGCCCGGATTTTCCAGGGCTTCAACAATACGCGCCACCGGGATTTTATCCACGGCGTCCACGCCCCCCTGCACCGAACCTTGCAGAGACGCCAGCACCGCCGCTTTACGCGTGGGGTTACCGCCATTGGCAAAGTGATAGGAGAGACCAAAACCGCCGCCCGGCGTACCGATCTGCCCCAGCATCGCGGCGAGGGTCACCAGCATCCAGTGTTTCTGCTCGCCAAACTGCTGGCGCTGCATCCCCCAGCCGGACATCAACATCGTGGTGTTTTTATGGAATAACGCCGCCAGTTCGCGGAGCTTCTGCGCAGAAACGCCACAAATCTCTGCTGCCCACTCTGCCGTTTTCGCCACCCCATCGGAGCGACCCGTCAGATAGTCGGCGAATTTATCGAAGCCGGTGGTACAGCGCGTCAGGAATTCGACATCGTGCCAGCCGTTTTCCACCAGGGTATGGGCGATACCCAGCATCATTGCCACGTCGGTGCCCATATGTGGGGCAATCCACTCGGCGCTGTCGCCGAAGAAATCCAGGGTTTCAGAGCGCATCGGGTCAATGCAGATGATGCGCTTGCCGCTTTTGCGCAGCGCGTCGAAATAGCCAATGCCCTGCTCGTCGCTGGCATTCCAGGCAATTTTCAGCGTGTTAAGAGGGTTAGCGCTCCACAGCACCACCACGTCGGTATGTTCCAGCACCAGCGGCCAGCTGGTCTGCTGCTGGTACACCTCGTTCCCGCCCACGACATACGGCATGATCGCCTGCGCCGCACCGGTGGAGTAATCCCCCAGATGACCGGTATAGCCGCCCGCCAGGCTCATATAGCGCTGCAGCAGCGTCGACGCCTTGTGCAGCACCCCGTTAGAGCGCCAGCCGTAGGACCCGGCGAAAATGGACGACGGACCGTAACTGT
The DNA here is from genome assembly GCF_049238885.1 of Enterobacter cloacae complex sp. BZL2005. Lineage (NCBI taxonomy): Bacteria > Pseudomonadati > Pseudomonadota > Gammaproteobacteria > Enterobacterales > Enterobacteriaceae > Enterobacter > Enterobacter cloacae complex sp. BZL2005. The sequence continues at coordinate 16,317 of NZ_JBMKGI010000012.1, forward strand.
CGCGAATGCGCTTGTGCTGGGTGTGGATCAGCGCCAGCGCGTCATCCCAGCTCACGCGAACAAACTCATCCTGACCGCGAATGCCCTGCGGCTTGTCAGGTGAGGCGAGAAAACCTTTACGCACCATCGGCCAGCGCACGCGTGTTTTGCTGTGCACCTGATCGCGAACGACGGTCTGTAAAGAGTTGGGATGTTGTGTTGGCAATGCTCCGCGAGACGACAGAACATTTTCGCCATCGGTTTCGACCAGCATTGGCCCCCAGTGGGCGGCGGTCAGAATGGTTTTCGTTGAGGTGCTCAAGCGTGCGCTCCTGGTTGCGTGCAGGTTTTACGGCCTTCTTGCTGAGACCGTTTATGGTTTGTCACAAATTTCAGAGTTATACCCGGAATTTTCTCCGTATCTGGACGTCATAATCAACTGCCACGTTCGCCGTGGCAAAGAATAAAAAGGATTAAGGAAAGAAGATGAAAAAACGCGTACTCGTTATTGCCGCTCTGGTGAGCGGTGCACTGGCTGTTTCTGGCTGCACAACCAACCCTTACACCGGTGAGCGCGAAGCGGGTAAATCCGGCATTGGCGCAGGTATCGGCTCGCTGGTCGGCGCAGGCGTTGGGGCGCTCTCCTCCTCCAAGAAAGACCGCGGCAAAGGCGCGCTGATTGGCGCAGCGGCGGGCGCGGCCCTGGGCGGCGGCGTCGGTTATTACATGGACGTGCAGGAAGCAAAACTGCGCGACAAAATGAAGGGAACCGGCGTGAGCGTGACGCGCAGCGGCGATAACATCATCCTGAACATGCCGAACAACGTCACCTTCGACAGCAGCAGCGCAACGCTGAAACCCGCGGGTGCGAACACCCTTACCGGCGTGGCGATGGTGCTGAAAGAGTACAACAAGACCGCCGTGAACGTGATTGGCTACACCGACAGCACCGGCAGCCAGGATCTGAACATGCGTCTGTCCCAGCAGCGCGCCGATTCCGTGGCCAGCTCGCTGATTACCCAGGGCGTTGAAGCAAACCGCATCCGCACCAGCGGCATGGGCCCTGCCAACCCTATCGCCAGCAACAGCACGGCGGAAGGCAAAGCGCAGAACCGCCGCGTAGAGATTACGTTAAGCCCAATTCAGTAGGTAAAAGCAAAACGGCAACCCCGTTGCCGTTTTTAGTGTTTGCGCCCTCTCCCGTGGGAGAGGGTTGGGGTGAGGGTACCAGACCGCAACCTCCGGTAAGCGCAGCGCCACCGGGCAAATTACTTGATTCGTCCGATTTTCCCGCTAAGGTATTCTCACTAAATTCAGGGAAATCAGCGATGAGCAAACCAGCCCGGGCCACCATCAGCGACGTGGCGAAAGCCGCCAAAACCGGTAAAACCAGCATTTCGCGCTACCTTAACGGCGAGAAACATCTGCTATCCGATGCGTTGCTGGCGCGTATTGAACAGGCCATTGCCGATCTCGACTACCGTCCCAGCCTCATGGCGCGCGGGCTCAAACGCGGCCGCACCCGCCTTATCGGGCTGATCATCGCCGATATCACCAATCCCTACTCCGTCAACGTGCTCAGCGGTATCGAAGCCGCCTGTCGCGAGAAAGGCTTTACGCCGCTGGTCTGTAATACCAACAACGAAGTCGACCAGGAGCTGCATTATCTCGACCTGCTGCGCAGCTATCAGGTGGAAGGGATTGTGGTCAACGCGGTAGGCATGCGTGAAGAAGGCTTAAATCGCCTGCAGCAATCCTCCCTGCCCATGGTCCTCATCGACCGTAAAATCCCGGAATTTGCCTGCGACGTGGTCGGGCTGGATAACACCCAGGCCGCCACGACCGCCACCGAACATCTGATTGAACAGGGCTTCGAGGCCATTCTGTTTCTGAGTGAACCGCTGGGGATGGTCAACACCCGTCGTGAACGCCTGAGCGCATTTCGCGCCACGCTGGAGCGTTATCCCGGCGTGATCGCCGAAAATGCCGAAACGCCGCTTCACGAAGCTGGGCAGCTCGACAACACCCTGCGTCAGTTCCATACGCGCCATCGTGGGATGCGCAAAGCGGTTATCTCCGCCAACGGGGCGCTGACGCTGCAGGTCGCCCGCTCGCTCAAGCGCATTGGCCTGCACTGGGGCAGCGACATCGGTCTGCTGGGGTTTGATGAACTGGAGTGGGCGGAGCTGGCTGGCGTCGGCATTACTACCCTCAAACAGCCCACCTGGCAGATTGGCTATGCTGCTGTTGAACAAGTCGTTCGTCGTATTGAAGGCACCAGCGATGCCGTTCGCGAGCAGGTCTTCTCCGGCGAGCTGATCGTTCGTGGCTCCACCGCGCGTTAAATTTCCCTTGTGATAGCGATCATAAATTCAACATCCTGACCTTTTCTTTGGAACCGGTTCCATCTAGCGTAATAGTATTGATATGTTGCGATGGAGTCCGAAGATGGGCAGGAAAATTATGGTGGTCACCGCCGCGTACGGTGCGGAACAGGTGCGACAGGCGGGCGGTCAACGGGCGATGCTCCCCGTTATTGCTGGCGCGGGGGCAGACGGCGTGGAGATCCGCCGGGAACTGTTCAACAGCGAAGAGCTGCTGGCGCTGCCCGCGCTGGGCGAATCCATTGAGCTGCTGGGTCTGCTGGCGTGCTACTCCGCACCCGCCGCCCTGTTTATGCCCGACGGCACCCTCAACCCGGACCTGCCCCGCTATCTTTCTGAAGCCAACACCCTGAACGCACTTTGGCTGAAGGTTTCCCTGGGCCATTTCAGCGACACGCAACCTCTGGACGCCCTGCGTACGCTGCTGAATACCAGCGGTATGGCGCTGGTCGTGGAGAACGATCAGACCGACTGCGGACAGCTCGCGCCCATGCAGCGCTTCCAGGCCGCCTGTCGGGAAATGGCGCTTCCCGTCACGCTGACCTTCGACATGGGGAACTGGCTGTGGGTGGGCGACTCCCCGGAAGAGGCCGCGCGTCATCTGGCCCCCGCGGTGAGCTATATCCACGTGAAAGCCGCCGTGCCGCATAAAGATAACTTCCGCGCCGTCGCACCGGACCGCGCCGATGCGCGCTGGCTGGATCTGCTCGGCCAGCTGCCTGCCGATGCCCCGCGCGGTATCGAATTCCCGCTGGAAGGGTCGGATTTAACCGCCGTTACCCGCCATTACGTCAACCTGCTGCGCGAGGAGTAAACCATGCACAAGACGCTGGATGTCATCACGATCGGCGAGGCCATGGCCATGCTTGTCGCCACCGAAACGGGCGAGCTGAGTGCGGTGGAGCACTTTATCAAACGCGTCGCAGGCGCTGAACTCAACGTCGCGACCGGCCTGGCGCGTCTCGGCCTGAACGTGGGCTGGGTCAGCCGCGTGGGGGATGACAGCTTTGGCCATTTCGTTCTCGATTCGCTGAAAAAAGAGGGGATTGATGCTGCAGGGGTCACCCTCGACGGACGCTTCCCTACCGGCTTTCAGCTTAAATCCAAGGTCGAAAATGGAACCGATCCCATCGTGGAGTATTTCCGCAAAGGCTCGGCTGCAAGCCACCTTTCTGTCGCGGATTACCACGCCGATTACTTTGCCTCCGCACGTCATCTGCACCTGAGCGGCGTAGCCGCGGCACTCTCTGCCAGCTCGTATGAGCTGCTGGATCATGCCGCGACCACCATGAAAGCCCAGGGGAAAACCCTATCGTTCGACCCCAACCTGCGTCCGGTGCTGTGGAAAAGCGAAGCGGAAATGGTGGAGAAACTGAACCGTCTGGCGTTCCGGGCGGACTGGGTTCTGCCAGGCCTGAAAGAAGGGATGATTCTGACCGGCGAAAGCACGCCGGAAGGCATCGCCGACTTCTACCTGAATAAAGGGGTAAAAGCGGTGGTGCTGAAGACCGGTGCCGATGGCGCGTGGTTTAAAACGGCCAACGGCGAGCAGGGCGCGGTCGCGGCAGTGAAGGTCGAGAACGTCGTCGACACCGTCGGCGCAGGTGACGGCTTTGCCGTGGGCGTGATTAGCGCCCTGCTGGAAGGTAAAACGCTGCCGCAGGCCGTCGCGCGAGGCAACAAGATTGGCTCGCTGGCCATTCAGGTGCAGGGCGACAGCGAAGGATTACCAACGCGAGCACAGCTCGGCGTTTAAATTCCCTCTCCCTGTGGGAGAGGGCCAGGGTGAGGCAGCAAGCCGCACCAGATAATTAAGCCACCGTGTACCCTACAGACAACGGCGGTAACAACCTCAACAACAGAGGCAAGCCTATGAACAGTTCGACCAATGCAGTAAAACGCTGGTGGTACATCATGCCAATCGTGTTTATCACGTACAGCCTGGCGTACCTTGACCGTGCCAACTTCAGCTTCGCGTCCGCCGCGGGGATCACCGAGGACCTCGGGATCACCAAAGGGATCTCCTCCCTGCTGGGTGCCCTTTTCTTCCTGGGCTACTTCTTCTTCCAGATCCCCGGCGCGATCTATGCGGAACGCCGCAGCGTGCGTAAGCTGATCTTCATCTGTCTGATCCTGTGGGGCGCCTGCGCGTCGCTGACCGGCATGGTGAACAATATTCCTGCCCTGGCCGCCATTCGCTTTATCCTCGGCGTCGTTGAGGCGGCGGTTATGCCCGCGATGCTGATCTACATCAGCAACTGGTTCACCAAATCTGAGCGCTCGCGCGCGAATACCTTCCTTATCCTCGGTAACCCGGTCACGGTACTGTGGATGTCGGTGGTGTCCGGCTACCTGATCCAGGCCTTCGGCTGGCGCGAGATGTTTATCATTGAAGGGGTGCCGGCAATTATCTGGGCCTTCTGCTGGTGGGTGCTGGTGAAAGATAAACCAGCCCAGGCGAAATGGCTTTCCGAAGATGAAAAAGCGGCGCTGCAGGCGCAGCTGGATAAAGAACAGCAAGGCCTGAAGGCGGTGCGTAACTATGGTGAAGCCTTCCGCTCGCGTAACGTGATCCTGCTCTGCGCGCAGTACTTTACCTGGAGCATTGGCGTGTACGGCTTTGTGCTGTGGCTGCCGTCCATTATCCGCAGCGGCGGTGAAAACCTCGGCATGGTCGAAGTAGGCTGGCTGTCATCCGTACCGTATCTGGCGGCAACCATCGCGATGATCGTCGTTTCCTGGGCGTCGGACAAGCTGCAGAACCGCAAGCTGTTTGTCTGGCCGCTGCTGCTGATTGCTGCCTTCGCCTTTATTGGCTCCTGGGCCGTGGGCGCAAACCACTTCTGGGTCTCTTATACGCTGCTGGTGGTTGCCGGTGCGGCCATGTACGCCCCTTACGGACCGTTCTTTGCCATCATCCCCGAGATGCTGCCGCGTAACGTGGCGGGTGGCGCGATGGCGCTGATTAACAGCATGGGTGCGCTGGGTTCGTTCTGCGGCTCCTGGTTCGTCGGTTACCTGAACGGTGCCACCGGCAGCCCATCCGCATCGTACATCTTTATGGGAGTGGCGCTTTTCGCCTCGGTATGGCTTACTCTGATTGTTAAGCCTGCTAATAATCAACAACACCCTGTCGGCGCTCGCCACGCCTGAATCCTTAAAAAATCAACGGAGATTAGCATGAAGCCGTCCGTCATTTTGTATAAAACCCTGCCGGAAGATCTGCAGAAACGCCTTGAAGAGCACTTCACCGTCACGCAGGTGAAGAACCTGCGCCCGGAAACCGTGGCACAGCACGCCGACGCGTTCGCGAGCGCGGAAGGCCTGCTGGGTTCAAGCGAAAAAGTGGATGTCGCCCTGCTGGAGAAAATGCCGAAGCTGCGTGCTACCTCAACCGTTTCCGTGGGTTACGACAACTTCGACGTGGATGCGCTTAACGCCCGCAAAATCCTGCTGATGCATACCCCGCATGCCCTGACGGAAACCGTGGCCGATACGCTGATGGCGCTCATGCTCACCACGGCCCGTCGCGTGGTGGAAGTGGCTGAGCGCGTCAAAGCGGGCGAATGGACAAAAAGCATTGGTCCGGACTGGTTCGGTGTGGATGTTCACGGCAAAACGCTGGGCATTGTCGGTATGGGGCGTATCGGGCTGGCGCTGGCGCAGCGCGCGCATTTTGGTTTTAACATGCCGATTCTGTATAACGCGCGTCGCCATCACAGTGAAGCCGAAGAACGCTTCAACGCCCGTTACTGCGAGCTGGATACCCTGCTGCAGGAAGCCGATTTTGTCTGCCTGGTGCTGCCGCTGACGGATGAAACCCGTCATCTGATCGGTAAAGAGGCGTTTGAAAAAATGAAGGCATCTGCCATTTTCATCAACGCGGGTCGTGGCCCGGTGGTGGATGAGAAGGCGCTGATTGAGGCTCTGAAAAACGGTGAGATCCATGCAGCAGGTCTGGACGTGTTTGAGCAGGAGCCGCTGCCGGTGGACTCCCCGCTGCTGACAATGCCTAACGTGGTTGCCCTGCCCCACATCGGCTCAGCCACCCATGAGACGCGCTACAACATGGCGGCCACCGCGGTCGATAACCTTATTGCCGCCCTTAGCGGAAAGGTGGAGATAAACTGCGTGAACCCGCAGGTGCAACGGTAGAAACGAAAAAACCCGCCAGAAGGCGGGTTTTAAATTCTTTGCTACTGGGTTGGAAGCTTACAGGCTTACAACGTTACCAGCTGCTGGGCCTTTAGCGCCGCTTTCGATGGTGAAGGACACTTTCTGACCTTCGTCCAGAGATTTATAGCCATCGTTCTGGATAGCAGAGAAGTGTACGAACACGTCTTTAGAGCCATCGTCAGGAGTGATGAAGCCGAAACCTTTATCAGCGTTGAACCATTTTACCAGACCAGTCATTTTAGCAGACATAGAAATTACCTTATTAACAAATATATTGTGCCTTCCGGCTTGATGGATTGCGTTACAGATTTTTAAGCGATGAAGGAAGGGTCACTACGAAGGGTATCTATGGATAACAATCTGGACTGCTTTACTAAACTGCTTTAGGTCTGTGTAACAAACCGACGGGAATAGTTATACCGATGTGGTAGAGGAATGACAAGCGTTATTTTCGCAACGCATTAAAAAACCCCGCCAGAAGCGGGGTTTTTTCGGTTTATTCTGTGGCAGCGACTGCGGCACTCCAGGCCTGGCTGAAGGCCTGATGCTGAGAGGCCAGCGGCCCAATCAGCGTATTGTACTGGCTTGCCTGCTGGGAGGTTGGGAACTGAATACCGTTGGCAACAAAGCTTACCTGCGTATTCTGCTGGGCAATAAAGTCACCCACCTGGACCAGCTGCTGCGTGAAGATTTGCGCGGCCGGAATCAACGGTTGCAGTGCTTCTGACGGTTTGGTCACCACTTTCTCATACACTTTGTCGAAGACCGGTTTGAGATCGTCGCCCTGCTTCAGCGCAGAACGTGACGCGTCAGCCTGCATTTTCGCATTCTGCAACTGCTGGCTCAGCACGCCAAGCGCACCGTTGGACTGGCGCAATGGTTCACGCTGCGTCATGTAATCCTGTGGAACGCGGATGGCGTTCACGCTATCCACTACCGGGCGGATACCGGAATCCATCGCCTGGCTCACCTGCTGTGAATAACCATAAAGAATGGCGTAATCGGACACAAAGGGGCCAAACTGCTTTTTCTGATCCGCAGTCAGCGTTGGCAACCGCTCGCCGCTGCGCATCACTGTATTCTGCAGAAAATCGATAAACGCTTTGCGCTGATCGCCTTCTTTATCAAAACACCCACTCAGGCTAACAACCATCAACAACGCCGCAATAGGCGCAAACCAGCGAGAGCAGGACTTTCCTGTCGCCATTTTATTACTCCTTTCACCCAAAAAAGCGCACACCGGCACACGCGTGCCCGACGCTGACAAGGATAGTCCAGGTCAGCCTTGCAAGATACTCTTTTCATGCAAAACGGCTATTGCCGATTTATTTCTTACCATTTACAAAAAAATACCTGGCGAAGCCGACTTATGACTAATCAGGGAATTAGCATAACTCTCCATATTGCTGAATCGGATACAGCGATCGTTACCGCACGATTAATCACACCCGTGACGATCCTGGGTTGGTATTAGGGACTATTCTTAACTGGCTCTCTGATGTTCTTGATCACGATGTGAGATTTAAGAGGAGTCCTCAATGGAATATAAAGATCCTGAGTTTGAGCTGCTGAGCAGCCTGGAACAGATCATTTTTAAAGATGTACCGCAGACGATTACCCTGCAACAAAAATCCAATCCCTTTACAGAATATGAGCAATTGCGCAAAGGGACAGGACTGAAAACCGAAGAATTCGCCAGAGCGATGGGTGTCAGCGTGGCTATGGTGCAGGAGTGGGAGTCAAAACGTGAGAAACCCACCCCAACCGAGTTACGGCTGATGCGCCTGATTCAGGCCAACCCTGCACTCAGCAAGCAGATCGCGTAGTGAAGATTGAATGCCCCCGCCTTTGCGGGGGCTTGTGTTTTACAGGCTATCACAACGCCAACCTGCCTCTTCCCACACCAGCTCATGCGTTAACGTTAAGCCGCTTAAAAACGCCTCATCGTGTGATACCACCAGCAGTGCCCCAGGGAAACCGGCCAGCGCCGCTTCAATGGCCTGGACTGAAGCCAGATCCAGATGGTTGGTCGGTTCATCCAGCAGCAGAAGCTGCGTGGCCTCCGCGCGCCACAGCACGCAGGCCAGGGCAGCCTTAAGACGCTCACCGCCGCTGAGCGCCGCCAATGGGAGCATCACTTTGTCAGCCCCCAGTTGAAGCTGCGCTAAACGGGTTCGCAATACCCCCTCTTCCAGAGGAGTATGACTCAAATTGAGATGCGTCATGACCGACTGCGAGAGATCGAACCGGGAGAGATGCTGGTCGAGATAAGCGCAGCTGACGGACACTTTACAGCTACCCGAACGGGGAGCCATCTCGCCGAGGAGGGTTTTTAACAGCGTCGACTTCCCGCAGCCGTTCGGCCCCTTTAACGCCACGCGCATCGGTCCGTCCATCCGCCAGTTGAGCGGAGGAACAGGTACATGCTGCAGCACCAGATCCTCCAGCACCAGCACCTGCTTCCCCTCCGAGATCTGACTCCCCGGTAAAGTGAACATCACCGGATTATCGTCTTCAACGCGTTCACGCGCCTTGTTTACCGCGGCGTTCAGCGCTTCGTTTTGCTCGCTGTGCTGTTTTTTCCAGGTGCCGATACGTTCCTTTGCCGCGCCTTTATATTTGACCCGCTCGAACGACGCGATATTCAGGGTATCGACGGTGCGTAACGTCTTTGCCGACCGCCGCTGGCTGTCATCATGCTCTTTTTGCATGCGCACGCGGGTGCGTTTGCGCTCGGTTGCCGCATGTTCCAGCGCCGCGCGGGCCGCCTGCTGTTCGGCATCGCGCTGGGTTTGATAATCCGCATAATTCCCGCCGTAGCTGCGCAGACCCGAACCGCTCAGTTCAAGGATACGGGGTACATGAGCCAGTAACTCCCGGTCATGGGAGGCCACCAGCACGCCGCCCTGATACCGACTCAACTGGTCGTAGAACCACGCCCGGCCTTGTCGATCCAGATGGTTAGTCGGTTCGTCCAGCAGAAGAAAGTCCGCGCCCGCCGTAAACGCCCCGCACAGCAGGGCGCGGATGCGCTCGCCGCCGCTGAGTTCTATGGCGGGCTTATCAGGCTCAAACGGTGGGAGCGTCGCATTGATAAACGCTTCGCTCAGACGTTCGGCGATATCCCAGTAGCCGTCGAGCAACGCCAGATCGTCAGGCTGGTAATCGCCGCTGTCAATGCGCTTTCGCGCAGTAAAAATCGCGTCATACCCGAGAAGTTCAGCCAGCGTCGTCTGCGAAGAAATAACATGCTGCTGCGCCACCCAGGCATGCGAGCCAAAGCGTTCAATATGACCGGTAGCCGGTTCGTCCAGCCCCGCCAGCAGACGCAGCAGACGCGTTTTTCCGCTGCCGTTGCGGCCAACCAGCGCGCACAGGGAGGGTTCCAGCGTGAGATTCAGCGGACCAAAAAGGGTATCGCCCGTCGGAAACTGACAGGCGACCTGATGCAAAATAAAAGAAGGGGACTGCGCAAAATGAGCCATAAGCACTCCTGAATGAAATCAAAACATCCCCTGCCGACGCGATGGCGTTTAGCAAGGATCGAAATTCATCAGTCGTGTTTGTTCATTTTTGGGGGGCACTCCAGCGCGAGAAAGTTAACGGGGATAAGGATAGCGGGAATGTGTTGACCATTTCAAGGTTAAATTTTCAGCAACACACTATAAAAAAACCCGCCGAAGCGGGTTTTTAGCATTTGTCACAACGGGCACATTACTGCAGCAGCGAAATATCCGCCACGCGCAGGAACAGCTCACGCAGTTTCTCGAGCATAGAGAGACGGTTAATACGCAGCTCTTTATCTTCTACGTTTACCATCACTTTCTCGAAGAAGGCGTCGATGACGTCACGCAGCTCGGCCAGCTCCACCAGCGCTTCCTGGTAGCGACCTTCCGCGAAGACCGGCTCGAGCTTGTCGCGCAGCACCACAACCTGCATCGCCAGGGCGATCTCTTCCGGCTCTTTCAGCGTCGCGGCGTTCACGCGCTCGTTCAGCGTCTCGTCGGACTTCGCCAGGATGTTGGAGACACGCTTGTTGGCCGCCGCCAGAGCAGATGCCGCTTCCAGCGTACGGAAGTGAGAAACCGCCTTCATACGCGCATCGAAATCAGCCGGACGGGTCGGACGACGCGCCAGCACCGCCTGAATGGTGTCGACGGTGTAACCTTCATCCTGATACCAGGCGCGGAAACGACCGAGCATAAAGTCGATCACGTCATCCACAACGTTGGCATTGGTCAGCTTATCGCCGTACAGACGCACCGCTTCTTCGGTCAGGGTCTGCAGATCCAGGTTCAGGTTCTTCTCAACGATGATACGCAGCACGCCGAGCGCAGCACGACGCAGCGCAAACGGGTCTTTGTCGCCTTTCGGATGCTGGCCGATACCGAAGATACCCGCCAGGGTGTCCATCTTATCGGCAATTGCGACAGCACAAGCTACCGGGTTGGACGGCAGTTCGTCACCCGCAAAGCGCGGCTGATACTGCTCGTTCAGGGCAACCGCCACGTCTTCCGCTTCGCCATCGTGACGCGCGTAGTGCATGCCCATCACGCCCTGGGTGTCGGTAAATTCGAACACCATGTTGGTCATCAGGTCACACTTGGAGAGCAGGCCTGCGCGGGTCGCGTGGTTAACGTCGGCACCGATTTCACGAGCGATCCAGCCGGACAGCTCCGCAATACGGTCGGTCTTGTCGCGCAGCGTACCCAGCTGCTGCTGGAACAGTACGGTCTGCAGGCGTGGAAGATGATCTTCCAGACGCTTTTTACGGTCGGTGTTGAAGAAGAACTCGGCATCCGCCAGACGTGGGCGCACGACCTTCTCGTTACCGGAGATAATCTGGCTCGGATCTTTCGATTCGATGTTCGCCACGAAAATGAAGTTTGGCAGCAGCTTGCCGTCGTTGGCATAGACCGGGAAGTACTTCTGGTCACCCTTCATGGTGTACACCAGCGCTTCAGCCGGAACGGCCAGGAATTTCTCTTCGAACTTCGCGGTCAGCACAACCGGCCATTCCACCAGCGAGGTCACTTCTTCCAGCAGGCTGTCGCTCAGATCGGCTTTACCGCCAATCTTACGCGCCGCGTCTTCCGCGTCCGCTTTGATTTTGGCTTTACGCTGTTCATAGTCAGCAATGACCTTGCCGCGCTCCAGCAGGATTTGCGGATACTGGTCGGCATTGTCGATGGTGAACTCAGGCTCGCCCATAAAGCGGTGGCCGCGGATCACGCGATCGGACGCCACGCCGAGAATGGTGGCCGGAATAACGGTGTCGCCCAGCAGCAGGGTCACGGTGTGAACCGGACGCACGAAGTGCACGTCGGACGCGCCCCAGCGCATCAGCTTAGGAATGGGCAGCTTCGCCAGAGACGTGGCAATCATGTCCGGCAGCAGCGCTTCCGCGCTTTCGCCTTTCACATGGGCACGATACAGCAGCCATTCACCTTTATCGGTGGTCAGACGCTCGGCCTGATCGACGGTGATGCCGCAGCCGCGCGCCCAGCCTTCCGCCGCTTTGCTCGGCTTGCCTTCGGCGTCAAACGCCTGAGCAATCGCCGGGCCACGTTTTTCGACTTCGCGATCCGGCTGGGACGCCGCCAGGTTTGCCACTTTCAGCGCCAGACGACGCGGAGCAGCAAACCACTCAATTTTACCGTGCGCCAGGCCAGCGTTATCCAGCTCGGCAGTCACGTTCGCAGCAAAAGATTCAGCCAGGCTGCGCAGGGCTTTTGGTGGCAGCTCTTCGGTGCCAATTTCCACCAGGAAAGTTTTCTCAGACATGGCCGCCTCTTATTTGTTTCGGTTGCACATCGGGAAGCCAAGGGCTTCACGGGACGCATAGTAAGCTTCTGCAACGGCTTTGGTCAGGGTACGAATACGCAGAATGTAGCGCTGACGTTCAGTCACGGAGATCGCTTTGCGGGCGTCCAGCAGGTTGAAGCTGTGGGCGGCCTTCAGAATACGCTCGTAGGCAGGCAGCGGCAGCGGAGTCTCCAGCGCCAGCAGCTGCTGCGCTTCTTTCTCATACTGCTCGAAGCAGGTGAACAGGAAGTCCACGTCCGCGTATTCAAAGTTATAGGTGGATTGTTCCACTTCGTTCTGATGGAACACGTCGCCGTAGGTGGTTTTACCCAGCGGGCCGTCGCTCCAGACCAGGTCGTAAACGCTGTCTACGCCCTGAATGTACATCGCCAGACGTTCCAGACCGTAGGTGATCTCACCGGTGATCGGCTTACATTCCAGACCGCCAACCTGCTGGAAGTAAGTGAACTGGGTCACTTCCATGCCGTTCAGCCACACTTCCCAACCCAGACCCCAGGCACCCAGCGTTGGGTTTTCCCAGTTATCTTCCACGAAACGAATGTCGTGAATGGTCGGATCCATACCCAGCTCTTTCAGCGACCCGAGGTACAGTTCCTGAATGTTGTCGGGTGATGGCTTAATCACCACCTGGAACTGATAGTAATGCTGCAGACGGTTCGGGTTCTCACCGTAACGACCATCGGTCGGACGACGGGAAGGCTGCACATACGCGGTCGCCATTGGCTCTGGCCCCAACGCGCGCAGGCTGGTCATCGGGTGTGAAGTGCCGGCGCCGACTTCCATGTCCAAAGGTTGAACAATGGTACAGCCCTGACGAGCCCAGTAATCCTGTAAGGTCAGGATCAGGCCCTGGAAGGTCTTGGTATCAAACTTTTGCATAGTATTTCGTGCTGGATACGTGTGGTTTTAAATGGAAGGGACCAGTATACCCGCTGGCTGCAAGATATACAGTACGAAACGGGGTTGTTTAGGGAAAATTGGGAAATAAGCATTCACGCCAGGGCGCTGACGGCGTCTGGCTGTTGATTATGCGAGCAGGCTAGCGCATGGAGAGGTGTAAAAACTGGCCGTCCGCATCAAACGAGCAGACAAAGCCTTCTTTACGCGCCGTATAGCCCTTGAGCTCATAGCTGCCCTGAAAGCGCTCAAACCCGGTGACGTTGATTTTCTGCACGTCCGAGTTATAGCGGCGTGCGGCCTGGTCCTTGCAGAGTGACTCCATATTCAGTGAACGTTCCGGGCTCATTTTGCCCTGCTGGGCTTTTTGCACTGGTGATTCTTGTGGCGCACTGCATCCTGCCAGCATGAAAAGCAGAATGAGTGATGCCACACGCTTCATCATCATTTTTATTACCGTCCTGGTCAGTGGCTGTTATTTTTAGTATCAACACGTTTATAGATTATGGTCAGCCATTCTGCGAATCTCGCGGTCTCCCGGCAAGCCTGCGAATAAAACTCAGAATTTTCCAAACGAAGACTTTTGGACAATGGGAGTCACACTCACTTTACAGGGAATACGAGGAACTGATGCCGTCAAAAATTAACTGGATTGATAACCTGCGAGGAATAGCGTGTCTGATGGTGGTCATGATCCACACGACGACCTGGTACGTCACGAACGCCCACAGCATCAGCCCCGTTAACTGGGATATCGCCAATATTCTCAACTCTGCGTCGCGCGTCAGCGTGCCGCTGTTCTTTATGATTTCCGGCTTTCTCTTTTTTGGTGAACGCAGCGCGCAGCCGCGGCACTTCATCCGCATCGCGGCCTGCCTGGGGTTCTATAGCGCCGTTGCCCTGCTCTATATCACCCTGTTCACCTCCATTAACGCCGGGTTATCCCTCAAATATTTGCTGCAAAAGCCGGTGTTCTACCACCTGTGGTTCTTCTTCGCCATTATCGTGATCTATCTGGTCTCCCCCCTCATTCAGGTGAAAAACGTCAGCGGAAAAATGCTTCTGGCCCTGATGGTGGTGATTGGCATTGTCGCCAACCCGAATACGGTCTCGCAGAAAATCGACGGATTTGAGTGGCTGCCGGTGAACCTCTATATCAACGGCGATACCTTCTATTACGTGCTTTACGGCATGCTGGGGCGCGCCATCGGGATGATGGACACGCAAAAACGCGGTCTGAACTGGCTCTGCGGGGCACTGTTTATCGCCGGCGTGGCGGTGATTTCACGCGGGACGCTGCATGAGCTGCAGTGGCGCGGTAATTTTGCCGATACCTGGTATCTGTACTGCGGCCCGATGGTCTTTATCTGTGCCGTATCGCTGCTCACGCTCGTTAAAAACACCCTGAATGCGCGTCCCCTTCCCGTACTGAGCGTCATTTCACGACACTCTCTCGGGATTTACGGTTTTCACGCGCTGGTGATCCACGCGCTTCGGACAAGAGGGGTTGAACTAAAAACCTGGCCGGTGCTGGATATCATCTGGATTTTTGCCGCGACCCTGGCGATCAGCCTGCTGCTGTCGATGCTGCTGCAAAAAATAGACGTTCGCCGCTTCGTCAGCTAACGCTGCGCTGCCGGGCGCGATGGTACTGGCGCGGGGAGGAAAACCCTGCCGCCAGCGAAGCCTGCTCCACGCCGCGCCCCTGCAATAGCCACTGCTCCGCCACCGCCAGACGCAGCTGCTCCAGATAATCGCGGACGCTAATCCCTAAATGTGTCTGGAAAAGCCGGGTGAGATGGCGCGGGCTGACGTGCGCCAGCGCGGCGATATCAGGCAAGTTCCACGTTTTTTGCGGCTCGGCGGTGAGCGCATCCTGCGCCCGATGAATCGCCGGATGAAGATGATTGCGGTAGCGTAGCCACGGGGAGAGCTGGGGATCGTCACCAGAACGGCGGAACCAGACCACCATCTCGCGCGCCACATTCAGCGCCTTTTCGGGGCCGCACAGGCGGTTAATCATATGCAGCGCCAGGTCGATGCCCGACGTGATCCCCGCGCTGGTCCAGATGTTCTCGTCCTGCACAAAGATGCGGTTTTCTTTAATCGTCGCCGTAGGGGCCGCGGTGCGTAAACGGCTGATAACGTCATGGTGAGTTGTGCACTGTTTGTTATTCAGCAGGCCCGATTTCGCCGCCAGCAACGCTCCTGAACAGACGCACATCACGGTGATTTCCTGGCGCTGGATCTGCGGCTGCCGGCGCATCAGCCAGTGCTGAATCTGCTGCGCCTGCGGGGTTGAGAACTGAAAGCGGGAGTCGCTCACCCCCGGCAGGACCAGCAAGCTGCCCGGAGACAGGCTTTCCGGCAACGGCTGGATGCCGCTCATCGTCAGACCTATCGACGTCGGAACCTCCGGCTGCGGGCCAATGTAATGCAGACGAAACGCGTCGCCTGCCAGCACAAAGGTTTCTGCCGGGCCGGTCATGTCTAATGACAGCACCCCGGGCAACATCACGAACCAGACGTCGATGGGCATTACAGTGACTCCAGCGTCTCCGCTACCGTTTTAATGTCGGCAAAACGCCCGGACAGTACCGTTTCGGTACGGTGGCGAATGTCCGCTGCGCTAAGGGTAATGCCCTTGTACGTCATGGGGAACGTCAGCGTTGCCTCGCTCACAAAGGTCACAGCATAACCCAGATCGGATGCCACCCGGGCGGTGGTTTCACAGCATTGCTCCGTGCGAATGCCGCAGATAATCACACTATTGATATCGCGCTCGCGCAGCCAGCGATCGAGCCCGGTATCCGTGAAGGCATTATGAACGTGTTTCTGGAAAACCACATCCGGCTGATGACGCAAAAAGGCCATCGGTTTGACATAGCCGCTTTCCAGCGTAAATGGGCCGTCTTCATCCACATGAAAAATATCAACGACCGGAATACCGCGCGCCTGGCAGCCTTCAATCAGCCCCAGCATCGCCTGCTGAAAAGCGGGAATGTCATCCTCCTGCCAGTAATTGCGGTGATGGAAGGACTGCTGAGTATCAATGTTGATGAGTGCAATGCGTGACATGATGGTTCTCCTCGCCAGTGGGTGTGACACCATACTGGCAAGGAAAGGAAGGCACGCACAGACCAAAAAAGGACATCCTCGTGCCTCTCCCGGACAAGCGAATTTACGTCATCAGCGGCAGCAGCTGCTGGTAGATTTTGCGGAACACGTCGCGCCTTTCCGCGTACCGCGCATGGCGCGCCGCGTCAGGCAAATGTGCCTGTTCAAGCGTAAGCTGCGGCAGCAGTTGTGAAAGCGGTTTTTCCGGGTTCATAGCAATCTGCGCCAGACGCGCGGCGCCGAGCGCGGGGCCAACATCGCCACCGGTGCGGAAATCCAGCTGCAAGCCGCTGATGTCCGACAGCATTTGTCGCCAGTAAGGGCTTCGCGCACCGCCGCCAATCAGGGTGACGCTTGCGGGTTTCAGGCCGCAGTCGTGAACCACGTCCATTCCGTCAGCCAGCGCATATCCGACGCCTTCGAGAACCGCACGCGCCAGTTCTGCCGGACCATGCTGATGTGTTAAGCCAAAGAACACCCCTTTCGCTTCCGGATTGTTGTGTGGCGTACGCTCGCCGGACAGATACGGTAAAAACCAGACGGTACCGGCATTTTCATCCGCCTGCTGTGCTGCGGCAATCAACGCAGGAACATCGGCCATCCCGGTCAGCTTCGCCGCCCAGTCCAGGCACGACGCTGCACTCAGCATCACCGACATCAAATGCCATTTTCCTGGCAGCGCATGACAAAAACTGTGCACCGCGCTTTCGGGATTGCTGCGATAGCCGTCGCTGACGGCAAAATAGACGCCAGAGGTTCCCAGCGACAGCATCGCCTGACCTGCCTCAACCATGCCGACGCCCACGGCCCCTGCGGCATTGTCACCGCCCCCGGCAACCACCGGCACGGCAGGCATATTCCAGCGTTCCGCAACGTCTGGCAGCAGTGTGCCTGTTACCTCGCTACCTTCGAACAGGGCGGGCATGTGTTCACGGGTCAAATAGCAGGCATCCAGCATCGCCTCGCTCCAGTCGCGTTTCGCCACGTCGAGCCACATCGTGCCGGCGGCATCGGACATGTCGGAGGCGAAATCGCCCGTCATGCGAAAACGCAGATAGTCTTTCGGCAGCAGGACTTTCGCCACCTGCCGGAAAATCTCCGGCTCGTGTCGCTGCACCCACAGAAGCTTAGGCGCGGTAAAGCCGGGCATCATCAGGTTGCCGGTAATCGCGCGGGAAGTGGGTACGCGTCCCTCAAGAAGCGCACACTCTTCTGCACAGCGGCCATCGTTCCAGAGGATCGCAGGACGCAACACGCGATGCTCGCTATCCAGCAAGGTTGCACCGTGCATTTGCCCGGCAATCCCCAGCGCTTTCACGTCACGCAGAGAATGCTGTTCACCTAACGCCTTGATTGCACGATCCGTTGCCTGCCACCACTGCTCCGGGTCCTGTTCCGACCACAGCGGATGCGGACGTGAAACCTGCAGCTTTTCAGTCTGCGTTGCTAACACCTCGCCCTGCTCGCTTAACAGGATGGCTTTCACACCCGATGTGCCCAGATCGATCCCGATATACATATAGTGGATTCCTTAAGTGAAAATGCCCGGTGGCGCTGCGCTTACCGGGCCTACAAGCTGGATGCCGTTATTTATCGAACAGGTAGTGGTTGACCAGATTTTCCAGCAGCTCCTGGTGCCCGCTCTGGTGCTGCGGCGCCAGCTGATGGTGTTCAGCGTACTTCGCGATCTCCGCAAGCGATAACTGACCTTTCAAAATTTGCTGGCCCAGCTCACTGTTCCAGCCGCTGTAGCGCTTCGCCACGCGTTTATCGAGCTCGCCGTCTTCAATCATACGTGCCGCCACCTTCAGCGCCAGCGCCATGGTGTCCATCGCGCCAATGTGGCCGTAGAACAGATCGTATTTGTCGGTGCTCTGGCGACGCACCTTGGCGTCAAAGTTCAGGCCGCCGGTAGTGAAGCCGCCCGCTTTGATGATTTCGTACATCACCAGCGCATTCTCTTCCACGCTGTTCGGGAACTGGTCGGTATCCCAGCCCAGCTGCGGGTCGCCGCGGTTCGCATCGACCGAGCCGAAGATGCCCAGCGCAATCGCCGACGCGATCTCGTGGTGGAAAGAGTGGCCCGCCAGCGTGGCGTGGTTGGCCTCAATGTTCACTTTAATCTCTTTTTCCAGACCGAACTGCTTCAGGAAGCCATACACCGTCGCCACGTCGTAGTCATACTGGTGCTTCGTCGGCTCATGCGGCTTCGGCTCAATCAACAGCGTGCCGCGGAAGCCGATTTTGTGCTTGTGGTCGACAACCATCTGCATAAAGCGGCCAATCTGCTCGCGCTCCTGACGCAGGTCGGTGTTGAGCAGGGTTTCATAGCCTTCACGGCCTCCCCACAGAACATAGTTTTCACCGCCCAGCTGATGCGTGGCATTCATTGCCGTCACCACCTGCGTGGCCGCCCAGCTAAACACTTCCGGATCCGGGTTGGTTGCCGCACCTGCGCCGTAGCGTGGGTTAGTGAAGCAGTTTGCCGTGCCCCACAGCAGCTTCACGCCGCTTTGCTGCTGTTTTGCCGCCAGCACATCCACCATCTGCGCAAAGTTGTTCAGATACTCTTTCAGCGATGCGCCTTCCGGCGACACGTCGACGTCATGGAAGCAGTAGTACGGCACGTTCAGCTTGTGGAAGAACTCAAACGCCACATCGGCTTTGCGCTTTGCCAGCTCGATGGCCTCACCCGGCTGCTGCCACGGGCGGTCAAAGGAGCCCACGCCGAACATATCGGCGCCGTTCCAGCAGAAGGTATGCCAGTAACAGGCGGCAAAGCGCAGATGATCTTCCATGCGCTTACCCAGCACCAGCTCATCCGGGTTGTAGTGACGAAATGCTAAAGGATTGGTCGTTTTCGGGCCTTCGTAACGAACACGATCGAGTTGGTCGAAATAAGCTTGCATATTGAGCTCCATAATCAGGGTATGCGGCGAGTCGTTGATACAGGAGTAATAGTGAATAGACATTTTGGGTTGCTCAATTACGTTATTTCACACTGCTATTGAGAGAATGCACAACTGTGCGCTGGCTCGCAAAATAATGCGCAGACGAACTATTTTTCGGCGCGGATTCCAGAATCAAATGTAATTAAGACGTTACGTATTTTAAAATCCGATCGCGGTCATAAATTCAGAAATAAACCAAATATCATAATGAGAAGATAAAAATCTGTAATTGCCAGCCTGCCTTTCCGCGTTAAAAATTTGCTGCGTCCCAGCAGTGAATGTTTCTTTTATCTCAGCAACACATACCCCTACAAAAAGGCCTAATAATTATGAAGATAAAGAACCTGACCCTAACGCTCTGCACTACGCTCCTCCTTGCAAGCTTTGCAGGGCATGCCAAGGAGGTCAAAATTGGCATGGCGATTGACGACCTGCGTCTGGAGCGCTGGCAAAAAGATCGCGATATTTTTGTGAAAAAAGCGGAATCACTCGGCGCAAACGTGTTTGTCCAGTCGGCTAACGGCAACGAAGAAACACAAATGTCGCAGATCGAGAATATGATTAACCGCGGCGTCGATGTGCTGGTCATTATCCCCTATAACGGCCAGGTATTAAGTAACGTAGTGAAAGAAGCCAAACAAGAAGGCATAAAAGTGCTGGCCTATGACCGCATGATTAATAATGCGGACATTGATTATTATATTTCGTTCGACAATGAAAAAGTCGGCGAATTACAGGCACAAAGCCTGATCGACAAAGTGCCTCAGGGCAATTATTTCCTGATGGGCGGCTCGCCGGTAGATAACAACGCCAAGCTGTTCCGCGAAGGGCAAATGAAGGTCCTTAAGCCGTACATCGACAACGGGAAAATAAAAGTGGTTGGCGATCAGTGGGCCGACGGATGGTTACCCGAAAACGCCCTGAAGATTATGGAAAACGCGCTGACGGCCAACAACAACAAAATTGACGCGGTTGTGGCCTCCAACGATGCCACCGCAGGCGGTGCGATTCAGGCCCTGAGCGCCCAGGGGCTGGCGGGTAAAGTCGCCATTTCAGGGCAAGATGCCGATCTGGCTGGCGTAAAACGTATTATCGCCGGCACCCAAACCATGACGGTCTACAAACCGATTACCGAGTTGGCCAATACGGCGGCGGAAATCGCCGTGGAACTGGGCAACGGTAAGCAACCAAAAGCAGACGCCACGCTGAATAACGGGCTGAAAGACGTTCCGGCTCGCCTGCTCACCCCTATTGAAGTCAATAAAGAGAACATTGACGCCACCGTCATTAAGGACGGTTTCCACAAGAAGAGCGAACTGTAATCCGGCGCGGCCCCTGCTCTGCGGGGGCGCATCACGTTGCACTGTTCTTTCCTCGGGTTATGTGGAGCAGTTATGCCTTATTTACTTGAAATGAAAAGCATCACCAAGCGCTTCGGCACGGTGAAAGCCGTCGACAACGTCAGTCTCCGGTTGAATCCCGGCGAAGTGGTTTCGCTGTGTGGCGAGAACGGTTCAGGCAAGTCAACGCTGATGAAAGTGCTGTGTGGGATCTACCCGCACGGTAGCTACGAAGGCGAAATCGTCTTTGCCGGCGAAGTGATCCAGGCAACTCATATTCGCGATACCGAACGCAAAGGTATCGCCATCATCCACCAGGAACTGGCGCTGGTGAAACATCTCACCGTGCTGGAGAACATTTTCCTCGGAGCCGAAATCTCCCGCCACGGCGTGCTGGATTACGACACCATGACGCTCCGCTGTGAAAAGCTGCTGGCGCAGGTGAGCCTCCACATTTCACCGGATACCCGCGTGGGCGACCTGGGCCTGGGGCAACAGCAGCTGGTTGAAATCGCTAAAGCGCTCAATAAGCAGGTCAGGCTGCTGATCCTCGATGAGCCAACGGCCTCGCTCACCGAACAGGAAACCGCGGTTCTGCTCAATATCATCCGCGATCTGCAAAACCACGGCATCGCCTGTATCTACATTTCGCACAAGCTTAACGAGGTCAAAGCCATTTCGGACACCATCTGCGTGATCCGCGATGGGCAACACATCGGCACGCGTGAAGCCGCGGGCATGAGCGAAGATGACATCATCACCATGATGGTGGGGCGCGAGCTGACGGCGCTCTACCCGAATGAGCCTCACACCAAAGGTGATGAAGTGTTGCGCGTGGAAAATCTGACCGCGTGGCACCCCGTTAACCGCCACATCAAGCGCGTCAATAACGTCTCGTTTTCTCTGCACAGCGGCGAAATTCTCGGTATTGCCGGGTTAGTCGGCGCCGGGCGCACGGAGGCCGTACAGTGTCTGTTTGGCGTATGGCCGGGGCGCTGGGAGGGCACGATTTATATCGACGGCCAGCCGGTGAAAATCGACAACTGCCAGCAGGCGATTGCCCACGGCATTGCTATGGTGCCGGAAGACCGCAAAAAGGACGGCATCGTGCCGGTCATGGCCGTGGGGAAAAACATTACGCTTGCGGCACTCGATCGCTTCTCCGGCGCGCTGAGCAGCCTGGACGATGCCGCCGAGCAGCAGTGCATCCTCCAGTCGCTTGCCCGTCTGAAGGTCAAAACCTCCTCACCGGAACTGGCCATTGGCCGCCTGAGCGGCGGCAACCAGCAGAAGGCGATTCTGGCGCGCTGCCTGCTTCTCAACCCGCGCATATTAATCCTCGATGAGCCCACGCGCGGGATTGATATCGGCGCCAAATATGAAATCTACAAACTGATTAATCAGCTTGTACAGCAAGGGATTGCCGTCATTGTTATTTCGTCTGAGTTACCCGAAGTGCTCGGCCTGAGCGACCGTGTGCTGGTCATGCACGAGGGAAAACTGAAAGCCAACCTGATTAACCAGAACCTGACGCAGGAGCAGGTGATGGAAGCCGCTTTAAGGAGCGAACGTCATGTCGAAAAGCAATCCGTCTGATATCAAAGTCGCCGTTCCGACGCCCGGTGCGTTCGCAGGACTAAAAGCGCTGAACCTGCAGGTGTTCGTGATGATCGCGGCCATTATCGTCATCATGCTCTTCTTTACCTGGATGACGGATGGCTCGTACCTGAGCGCGCGTAACGTCTCTAACCTGCTCCGCCAGACCGCTATCACAGGCATCCTGGCCGTGGGCATGGTGTTCGTGATTATCTCCGCGGAAATCGATCTGTCGGTCGGCTCGATGATGGGGCTCCTCGGTGGCGTGGCGGCCATTTTTGACGTCTGGCTCGGCTGGCCGCTGCCGCTGACCGTGGCGGTCACGCTGGTGCTGGGTCTGGTTCTGGGGGCCTGGAACGGCTGGTGGGTAGCCTACCGTAAAGTGCCGTCGTTCATTGTCACCCTGGCGGGGATGCTGGCCTTCCGCGGGATCTTAATCGGCATCACCAACGGTACCACCGTCTCCCCGACCAGCGCGGCCATGTCGCAGATTGGTCAAAGCTATCTCCCGGATGGCGTGGGCTTTACCATCGGCGTGGCGGGGCTGCTGGCGTTTGTCGCGTGGCAGTGGCGTGGACGCATGCGCCGTCAGGCTCTGGGGCTGGCGTCGCCAGCATCAACCTCGGTGGTGGGACGTCAGGCGCTGACGGCGGTCATTGTGCTGGGTGCCATCTGGCTTCTGAATGACTATCGCGGTGTCCCGACGCCGGTGCTGCTGCTGGCGCTTTTGCTGCTGGGCGGCATGTTTATGGCGACGCGCACCGCGTTTGGCCGCCGTATTTATGCCATCGGCGGCAACCTTGAGGCTGCCCGTTTGTCGGGGATTAACGTCGAACGCACCAAACTCGCGGTCTTCGCCATTAACGGCCTGATGGTCGCCATCGCCGGGCTGATTCTTAGCTCACGTCTGGGGGCGGGTTCACCCTCCGCGGGCAACATCGCCGAGCTGGATGCTATCGCCGCCTGCGTCATCGGTGGCACCAGCCTCGCAGGGGGTATCGGCAGCGTCGCGGGCGCGGTGATGGGGGCATTTATCATGGCGTCGTTGGATAACGGGATGAGTATGATGGACGTCCCGACGTTTTGGCAGTATATCGTCAAGGGAGCCATTCTTTTACTGGCAGTCTGGATGGACTCGGCCACCAAGCGACGGGCCTGATAACGGTATTGTGACTTAATTGGGAAGTGAGCCATGTTTGAAAAGCGTCACCGCATTACGTTGTTATTCAATGCCAACAAAGCCTATGACCGTCAGGTGGTAGAAGGCGTGGGTGAATATTTGCAGGCGTCGCAATCCGAATGGGATATTTTTATTGAAGAAGATTTCCGCACCCGTCTGGAGAACATTAAAGACTGGCTGGGCGATGGCGTTATTGCCGACTATGACGACCCCGTCATTGAGCAGCTGCTTATCGACGTCGACGTGCCGATCGTGGGCGTCGGCGGCTCCTACCATTCGCCCGAACACTATCCGCCGGTTCACTATATTGCCACCGACAACCATGCCCTGGTCGAGGCCGCGTTTCTCCATTTAAAAGAGAAAGGCGTCCATCGCTTCGCGTTTTATGGTTTACCCGCCACCAGCGGCAAGCGCTGGGCCGTAGAGCGTGAACACGCATTTTGCCAGCTGGTCGCGCAGGAGAAGTATCGCGGCGTGGTCTATCAGGGGCTGGAAACCGCCCCGGAAAACTGGCAGCACGCGCAAAACCGTCTCGCTGACTGGCTGCAAACGCTGCCGCCGCAAACCGGGATTATTGCCGTAACGGACGCCCGCGCCCGCCACGTGCTGCAGGTCTGCGAACACTTACATATTCCGGTGCCCGAAAAGCTGTGCGTGATTGGCATTGATAACGAAGAGCTTACCCGCTATCTGTCCCGCGTGGCGCTCTCTTCCGTGGCTCAGGGCACGCGTCAGATGGGCTATCAGGCGGCGAAGCTGCTGCACCGTCTGCTGGATAAAGAATCTCTGCCGCTTCAGCGCCTGCTGGTGCCACCGGTTCGCGTCGTGGAACGTCGCTCGACCGATTATCGCTCCTTAAGCGACCCGGCCGTCATTCAGGCCATGCACTATATTCGCAACCACGCCTGCAAAGGGATTAAGGTCGATCAGGTGCTGGATTCGGTAGGCATTTCGCGTTCGAATCTGGAGAAGCGTTTTAAAGAAGAGGTGGGCGAAACCATTCATGCCGTCATCCATGCTGAAAAGCTGGAGAAAGCACGCAGCCTGCTCGTTTCCACGTCGCTGTCGATCAACGAAATTTCGCAGATGTGCGGTTACCCGTCGCTGCAATATTTCTACTCGGTGTTCCGCAAAGAGTATGACACCACGCCGAAAGAGTATCGGGATCGCCACAGCGAGGTGCTGATATAGAAAAGAAAACGCCTTCCAGTGGAAGGCGTTTTTTGAGATTACATATGAGCGGCGATTAAGCGCTGGTTATCCTGGTACATGGCGAACAGATAGTTGTTATAGCTCTGTCCCTTCGTTGAATACCCTTTCAGCTTGTGGATCATCGTACTGGCCGTCACTTCCTGGTCCGCTTTACGCAGCTGAGCGCGTGATTTACGGAACGATGAGTAGGCCGGGTGCGTGTTCAGATTCACCACATAGGCGTTCACGGAATCCTTCACGGATTCAAACTGCGAATAGCCTTTCACCTTGCCAGGCGCATTCGTACAACGACCTTTCACGCATTTCATGCCGAAAAGGTTGTTGTTGTTACGCGCAAGCTTAGACGTTCCCCAGCCGCTTTCGGCTGCAGCCATGGTCGCAACCATGCTGCCCGGGATGATATCCACACGCTCAAGGAGAGCATTCCACGGCACACGACGCGTGTTCCCGTTCCAGCTCAGCTTGTAGCGCTTCGTGATATCTTTCAGACGCGCGCGCTCAGATGGCGACCAGCGGCTATCGTACTGTTTGGAAATCAGCCAGTTACGATCCGCAGTAATCGCGGCATTTTGACTCGTGATGTAAGGCATTACCGTCCGGAGAAACGCTTTTTTCCTTGGTGTTCCGGAAGGGTATTTTCGCAAATCAGGAAGTGAACTACTCTTTGCACTATTGCGAGAATACTCTTGTTTACTGCTAACCTTACTACTTGTCGTCTTTATTACGTGGGCTTTCTTACTCGTTGTATCCGTGTGCGTCTTCGCAAGCACCCCACCCGAAAATGCCGTGGTGAGTAACATGAGTATCGCAGCCCCATATCGTCGAATGGGAGTCGATATCATTAGGTCTCCTGGTCGGATGTAATCATCCCAACACCTTATTTTTTTCACAAATTTGAGAGCGGAATCTCAAATCATATCAAAAATAGACTTCAAGAGCACGTATAGAAATAGTCCAATTCCGAAACTATGTCACCTGAAACTTGCTCATAAAAACATCATTTCTGGAAAAATGTGTGCGTTATCGCAGATAACTGCCTAATTTTGCGCAAGATCACTCATCCTCACGCATCCTCCTGGCAGAAAGCGACAGGGGATGAGTTTTTCCCGCCCGCCTGCTGGCAAACTGGTCAAAAATGCCGCGACAGGAACCTGGAATGAAACGCACCGCAATAGCCTTTCTGATGTTACCCGCACTGGCACATGCCGACTGGTCATCGCCGGGGTTTGGCGCATTTCGCGCCGAAGGCACCGGGATTTTCACCAGCCAGGCAAAGCTTGCGAAGGGTACGCGTCCTCTTACGCTCAGTTTTGACAAGACGTGCTGGCAGCCCACAGGCGCGATAAAACTCAATGAGATGCTGTCGCTCAAGCCCTGTGACGGCACACCACCGCAGTGGCGCCTTTTCCGCGACGGTGAATACCAGATGCGAATCGATACACGCTCCGGCACGCCCACGCTGCTGCTGGCGGTTCAGAGCGCGACAGAACAGCCGGTGGCCAACGTTATCCGCCAGTGTCCGAAGTGGGACGGTAAGCCGCTGACGCTGGACGTCAGCCATACCTTCCCGGAAGGCTCCGTCGTGCGCGATTTCTACAGTAAACAGACGGTGACCGTACAAGGTGGAAAAATCACCCTGCAGCCAGCCGCCAACAGTAACGGCCTGCTGCTGCTTGAGCGCGCCGAAACCGACAAGCCTGCGCCGTTTAGCTGGCAAAACGCCACCGTCTATTTTGTACTGACTGACCGCTATGTGAATGGTGACCCGAGCAACGACAACAGCTACGGCCGCCACAAAGACGGCATGCAGGAGATTGGTACGTTCCACGGCGGGGATCTCAAGGGACTGACCAGCAAGCTCGATTACCTGCAGCAGCTGGGGGTGAATGCGCTCTGGATAAGCTCCCCGCTTGAGCAGATCCACGGCTGGGTTGGCGGCGGCACCAAAGGTGATTTCCCGCATTATGCCTACCACGGCTACTACACCCAGGACTGGACAACGCTCGACGACAACATGGGCACCGGGGATGACCTGCGTCAGCTTGTTGATGAAGCGCATAAGCGCGGCATTCGCATCCTGTTTGATATCGTCATGAACCATACGGGCTACGCGACGCTTGCGGACATGCAGGCGTATCAGTTTGGCGCCCTGTACCTGCAGGGTGATGAGCTGAAAAAGACGCTGGGAGAGCACTGGACGAACTGGAAGCCTGGCGCAGGCCAGACCTGGCATAGCTTCAACGACTACATCAACTTCAGCGACAAAGCCGCATGGGAAAAATGGTGGGGCAAGAAATGGATCCGCACCGACATCGGTGATTACGACAACCCCGGCTTCGACGATTTAACGATGTCGCTGGCGTTTCTGCCCGACCTGAAAACGGAATCCACCGCCCCTTCCGGGCTACCCAATTTCTATCAACACAAACCCGATACCCACGCGAAAGCTATTCCGGGCTATACCCCGCGCGATTACCTGACCCACTGGCTCAGCCAGTGGGTACGTGACTACGGCATCGACGGTTTCCGCGTGGATACCGCGAAGCACGTTGAGCTCGCGGCCTGGCAGCAGCTGAAAGACCAGGCAAGCCAGGCGCTGGCCGCCTGGAAAGGCGCTCACCCGGACAAAAAGCTCGACAACGCACCGTTCTGGATGACCGGCGAATCCTGGGGTCACGGAGTGATGCAGAGCGATTATTACCGCCACGGCTTCGACGCGATGATCAACTTTGATTATCAGGAGCAGGCGGCGAAAGCGGTAAATTGCCTGGCCGATATGGATCTCACCTGGCAGCAGATGGCGGAGAAGCTGCAAAGCTTCAATGTGCTGAGCTACCTCTCATCACACGATACGCGTCTGTTCCGCGAAGGGGGCCAGCGCGCGGCGGAGCTGCTCCTGCTGGCACCGGGCAGCGTGCAAATCTATTACGGGGATGAGTCCGAGCGTCCGTTCGGGCCGACAGGCTCCGACCCGCTGCAGGGCACCCGCTCGGATATGAACTGGCAGGACGTCACGGGCAAGCAGGCCTTAACCGTCGCCCACTGGCAAACGCTGGGTCAGTTCCGCGCCCGCCACCCGGCGATTGGTGAAGGCAAGCAAACCACGCTGTCGCTGAAAGAGGGGTATGGATTCGTACGTGAACATGATGACGATAAGGTGATGGTCGTCTGGGCGGGGAATCAGTAGATCATACCCCTCACCCTAACCCTCTCCCCATGGGGAGAGGGGAGAAGCTCCAGAACTATTCACTACACAAATCCACTCCCGCCCTATAAAACCACAAATCCGACCACACCACCCGATTTGCACCAACACGGTGCTAGCGTTATGGTTACCCACTTTCAAAATAAGCTCGACAGATCACCTGCTATGACGTTTTCACTTTTCGGCGACAAATTTACCCGCCATTCAGGCATTACTCGCCTGATGGAGGACCTCAACGACGGGCTGCGCACACCGGGCGCAATCATGCTCGGCGGCGGAAACCCGGCTCAAATCCCGGAGATGAATACCTATTTCCAGACCCTGCTCGCTCAGATGCTGGAAAGCGGCAAAGCAACCGATGCGCTTTGCAATTACGACGGCCCGCAGGGGAAAACCGAGCTGCTGGCACTCCTCGCCGAAATGCTGCGTGACGAGCTGGGCTGGGATATCGAACCACAGAATATTGCACTGACAAACGGCAGCCAGAGCGCGTTTTTCTACTTGTTTAACCTGTTCGCAGGACGTCGCGCGGACGGCACCACCAAAAAAGTGCTGTTTCCGCTGGCGCCGGAGTATATCGGCTATGCCGATTCCGGCCTGGAAGAGGATCTGTTCGTCTCTGCGCGCCCGAACATCGAGCTGCTGCCGGAAGGCCAGTTCAAATATCACGTCGATTTTGAACACCTGCATATTGGCGAAGAGACGGGCATGATCTGCGTATCGCGCCCGACTAACCCAACGGGCAACGTGATCACCGATGACGAACTGATGAAGCTGGATGCGCTGGCCAATCAGCACGGTATTCCGCTGGTGATCGATAACGCCTACGGCGTGCCGTTCCCGGGCATCATCTTCAGCGAAGCACGTCCGCTGTGGAACCCGAACATTGTCCTGTGCATGAGCCTCTCTAAGCTGGGTCTGCCGGGCAGCCGCTGCGGCATCATCATTGCCAATGAGAAAATCATCACCGCCATCACCAATATGAACGGCATTATCAGCCTTTCACCGGGCGGCATTGGCCCGGCGATGATGTGCGAGATGATCAAACGCAAGGACCTGCTGCGTCTGTCGAATGACGTGATCAAGCCGTTCTACTACCAGCGCGTTCAGGAGACGATCGCGACACTTCGTCGCTATTTGCCGGAAGAACGCTGCCTTATCCACAAACCGGAAGGGGCGATTTTCCTGTGGCTGTGGTTTAAGGATTTACCCATCACCACCGAGCTGCTTTACCAGCGCCTGAAAAAGCGCGGCGTACTGATGGTGCCGGGCGATTATTTCTTCCCGGGTCTGGATAAGCCATGGCCGCATACCCATCAGTGCATGCGCATGAACTACGTCCCCGACCCGGAAAAAATCGAAGCGGGTGTTAAAATTCTCGCCGAAGAGATCGAAAAAGCCTGGCAAGAAGGCAATTGTTAAAAAATAAGGCTCTTCAAATGAAGAGCCTTATTTTTCCGTGATCTGAATCTTATATTAAGGATATATCCTGTAGCACTCCATTTATCATTCCCATTGAGTTTTCTTAGGAATATTCCTTTAATTTAGGCTCGCTAACTACCCTCTCAATAATTAAGCAAAAATTAAATATGCTAACTTATTGTTATTTTAAATAACCCCCTTCAACGCAGCAAAATACCTCCCTGAGTCGCTTTCATGCATATTTAAAAATACTGCATATACTCACTAATACGCCGCTCGGCGTTCTTTTGCGTGGAGTATTCATATGCTACCTAATAATGTTAGTCGCATCAGCGCTATTGCTGTTGCGGTACTGCTCGCGTTCTCTCTTTCTGCCTGTAGTGGAAGCGGTGGCGGATCTCACTCAACGGCCAAAAATAACCCTGCGACGGGAAGCAGCAGCGGCTCAGATGATGGAAGTGGCACAACCGCGAGCAATGGCGGTTCGGGCAGCAACGGATCGGGCACCGGAACGGGTTCAGGTACCGGGACAGGCGCTGGCGGCGGAACGGGTTCTGGTTCAGGGTCGGGATCAGGTTCAGGCTCAGGCTCAGGCTCAGGCTCAGGAGGCAGTGGAGGAACCACTACCGCAGGCGTAAATACGATACTGGGTGATGCCGGTAAAACCGTGACCAGCGTCGGATCCACTGTGGATAGCCTCGGAAGCCAGCTTCCGACAAATAATCCCGTCACGTCAACCGTCTCAACCACCGTCAGCGGTGTTGGCAGTGCCGTGTCCACCGTGGGGACAGGCGTCACGACTGGCGTTGGCGATCCAAACAACCCGAACGGTGTGGGTACCACGGTTAAAGGCGTGACCACGTCGGTCACCTCCCTCGGCAATACCGTTTCAACGGTAGGCACGGGCCTGGCGAGTTCCACTTCCGGAACCCCGGTCAGCGGCGTAACCGGCCTGACGGGCAGCGTGGTCAACAGCACCGGGCAACTGGTCAGTAACACCGGCACGGGTCTCACCAACACGGTAAGCAGCCCTGCTGTCACTCAGGTAACAACCGATACCACGACCCTGGCTAACAAGACGCTGGGCGGAGTACAAGGCGTGACGCAAACCGTAGGCACCACAACGGGTCTCGGCACACCGGTTAACGGTCTGCTGACCCAGGTGGGTGGCACCGTCAGCGGCGTGGGGACCGACATTAGCAGCAGCAATAGCGGGCTTAGCGGTGTCGGTCAGGTCGTTCAAAATGTCGGCCAGACGGTCACGGATAGCGGTACGCTAGTGAAACCCACATCAACCACCGGAGGCAGCGGCACAGGATCTCTGACGGCCGATGCCAATGTGACAGCCACAAACAATAGCCTGAGCACAACGGTCAATACCACCCTCAATACGCTGACTGCGGGTGTAACGGCCAATGCAGGCACAACCCAAAACACATCTACGACAAACCCGATTAACGGGCTCAACACGTTAACCTCGAGCCTACTGACGCCAAAACAGTAATCCTTTTACTGCCTGTCTGCGCCCCTGGTTCAGGGGCGCTTTATTCAGCGACATTTACCCCAACCGGGGATGACGAACAGGGATAGCGCGATGAAACACCACTTCCTTTTTTCGCTGACGGGGCTGGTTGTGCTGAGCATGGCCCGCGCCGATACTCTGCCCTCTATTATTAACCCCGATAACCCGGCGCAAGTTTCTCGTAACGTTGCCCCCGAACAGACTGAGGCCGCGCCGCAGCCGAACGTCAAAATAGAAAAACCGAAGTCAACGCTGACGCCTGAAACGCCTATTACCATTCATCACATTCAGTTTATTGGCGGCACGCGTTATCCCTTGAAGGAATTACTTCAGCCCTTCAGGCCTTACGCTGGAAAAACCGTGCCGCTAAAAACGCTTACGGGGCTGGTAAATGATATTACGGAACGCTATAAGGCCGACGGTTTTCCACTCTCTTATGCCTGGCTGCCCGATAATAATTTCCAGCAGGGCAATATTAAAATTGTTCTGGTTGAAGGCTATGTCGCTCATAGCGACATCACCAGTAATAACCCGCACATCGCCGAACGTCTTAAACGTTTGTCTGAAAAAATCATGGCGGAAAAACCGCTGTCTCAGGATACGTTCGATCGCTACAGCCAGCTGATGACGCGCACCCCGAACGTTCCGGTTACGGCTAACGCGCAGCTGCCAACCAATATCTATGGCGCGGCGGCGATGCAAATCACCGGTAATCAGGAGCGGAGCTGGAATATCGCTTCCACCATCGATACCCGTAAAGGGCAAGATTTAATGATGCTGAACGGCACGCTCAGCAACATGACAAGCTATGGCGATCAGCTTGGCGTGGCCACGCTTGTACCGTTAGATAGCAACACGCGAAAAAATTATGTCGGGCTCAACTGGCAGCAGTTTTTAAACGATGAAGGGCTGACCATGCAGCTAAAAGGCAGCTATTACCGTGAAGATCCGCGAGATTTTTCGCCCCTGCTCTCTTTGCCGAATAATATCAGCGTCGATTCGAAGCAAAAAACAACGCAATACAACGGCGGCGTGACGTTTGGCTACCCCCTGCTGCTGAAGCAAAAATCACAAATTAATCTGACCAGCGGTTTTGATTACACCGACCGCCAGGATGATTATGCCCTGCAGGCAAGACTGCTGGGCAAAACCTATAGCCTGGACTCCGTCAACCAGCACGCGCGTTATCCCGCGCTGGAAGTGGGCATCAACGGTGCACATCAGTTCACAACCGCCAGCCTCAGCGGCCGACTCAACGTGCGTCAGGGTATGGATGCGATGGGAGCCGATATCGTCTCGGCTCCCAGGCCCGATATTAATTTTACGCTCACGAAAAGCTATCTGGACGCAGCCTGGCTGTTTGCCGATAAGTGGCGGCTATCAACGTCCTGGGAGGGGGACTGGTCAAACAACACGTTGCCAGAGCCCGAACGCGTTAGCTTCGGTGCCCAGCGGTTTGGCCGTGGATACCAGGACAGTGAAGCAAGCGGTGATTACGGCTATGGCGGGCAGGTAGAACTGCGCTATATCCAGATGCGAAAAGAGAGCACATGGCTTGCCACAATCCAGCCCTACATGCTGGCCGATACCGCGCAAACCTGGTTTAACACCTCCGGCTTGCCTCATCAGCGGCTCGGGTCAGTGGCGGCCGGCGTGATGGTAGGCGATACCCGCCACTATAGCATCACGGTTGAGGCGGCAAGACCCGTCGGGGATGTTCCGACAGACAGTCGCAACAGAGACTGGCGCTACAGTCTGACGTTTACTTGGAATTTCAATAAAATGCAGTAAGCCTTTCAGCCCGAATACTGGCAGGATCAACGCAGCGCAGCGCGTGGGTTGGACAGGCCTCCACGCAGGCCGGTCCGCCTTCGCGCTGCACACATAAATCACATTTCAGCGCTTGTGCCCTGCTTCCCACCAGCCGTACCTGCATCGCCCCAAACGGACAGGCGACCATGCAGCTTTTACAGCCAATACAGCGCGTCTGCTCAACAAGCCAGGCGCCTGCCGTAAGGCTGATGGCATGGGTTGGGCAGACATTGGCACATGGGGCGTCCTCGCACTGATGGCAACCCACCGCCGTAGTGTAGGCGTCCCCCTTCACCACCCGCAGGCTAGAGGTAAAAGCCTCTGCGGTGAAGTCATCCTGATGCGCGACCGCACAGGCCACTTCACAGGTGCGGCATCCGATGCATTTTCCCGCATCCGCCATGATAAATCGGTTCATCTGTTACGCCTCGCGTACGTTAAAACCCAGCTCTTTTGAGATCGCATACGGAACGCGGCCGTGGATATCAAACACCAGCTCATCATACATGGCGCTCAGTTCAGTGATGGTGTTCCGCGTCAAAGGTTAGATCTGTTCCTGATGGCCACACGCCATAAAGATCTTGCCCATTGCTGAGCAGTAGAGAGGCATATGCTAGCTGATTCAGATCCCGGTTATGCAGCAGGAACTGCTCGACAAGCATTATCTGCGTAAGCACGGGGCGAATGCCTACTACGGGCAGTGATCGGGCATTGAGATGGGCTTTAAGGAACAGCACTGCAGGCAAGATCGTAGGCCGGGTAAGGCAACGCCGCCACCCGGCTTTACCGCATCAGAAACGCCAGGTCAGGCCGGTCATCAGCGTGAAGCTGTCGTCGCGGTCGATCATCGGGCTGTTCTTCACGTCGTCAGGCAACACGGTGTAGACCGCGCTGGCGTTGAGATACAGCTTCTGGGTTAACTGATATTTAGCCGCCAGGCCAACGTATGGTGTCCAGCTGTCGCCGGCGGTGTATTGATCCAGTCCGGAGCGGCGAGACTCGCTACCGGATACGCCGTAGTAGTAGTCGTTATAGCTTTCGTCGCTGTAGAACACACCTACGGAAGGCGTCAGGGTCAGGCGCTCCATTTTGATCGGACGGAAGTACGATACTTCGCCGATCACGCCGCCGCTTTCATCCGTGGCATCACCAGAGACCGCCACTTTCAGCGAACCCCAGCTTTCGTGGCGGTAGTACGCCCCACCGAGGAAGGCGGATGCTTTACGCTCATCAAGCTGCTTCATCTGATGATCGTCGTTATCGTCAGGGGCGAAATGCAGCGGCATCCACGTTGCGGTCAGGCTCAATTCATTTTTTGCATCTTTCCACAGGATCCATCCGCCCGTGGTCTGACGAACGTAGAAACGATCGCCTTCGTAGCTAATCAACGGTACTGCGGTCGTATTTTCGTTATAGCCTTTGTAAGGAGACTCATTAAATACAGCCCCCGCACCAAGTGAAAATTCACCGGCCATGGCAGACGTTGATGCAAATAACGTGGCAGCGATCAGTAAATTGTATTTAATAGTCATTCCATGTAATCCATATATATGCCAAACAAGCGAGGCGCATAATAATGGTTACAAAATTGCCAATGCAACGCTGCGGTTTATATAATATTATATATAAAATCATATAGATGGGTGTGCATAATGAGTACATTACAGCTAAAACCACGCGAATTAAAAATTATCTCCGTCATTGCAGCCACCCACAGCATTGGTGATGCCGCCGCCCTGCTGGGTATGGCGCAGGCCAACGTCAGTAAATATCTGTCTGATTTTGAAACGCGGGTTGGGCTCAAGGTTTTTGAGCGCACCACGCGGCAGCTGGCCCTGACCCAGTTTGGTGAAGCGTTACTCCCCTACGTGAATGCCACGCTGGATAAGAACAGCCAGCTTGTTAATTTCATTGCTGATTATAAGCATGAAAAGCGCGGAAAAGTGACGATCTATGCCCCAACAGGTATCGTGACCTACCTCGCGCGACACGTGATCCATCAGATAGAAGACATCGGCGACATCCGCATCTCCCTGAAAACCTACAATCTGGACCGGAATGAATTTTCAGAAGGCGTTACCTTTCCGGATGACTGCGACATTTTAATTACCTATGCTCAGCCGAAAGACGAAAGCCTGGTTGCCAGCGTGTTGACACAATATTCCGTTACGGCCTTCGCAACCGTAGAATATTTAAATAAACATCCCTTAACCGGACCTGAAGATTTAATTAATCACTCCTGTATTCTCATTGACTCCATGCTGGTCGATGAAGCCAACATCTGGCGTTTCCGCGTGCACGGCAGCGATGACGTGCATGACTACCGGGTGACCGGTAATTATATTTGCGACAATACGCAGACGGCCCTGGAGCTGGCAAGAAATAATCTTGGGATTGTTTTTGCGCCAAAAGAGAGCCTGAAAAAAGAATTAACGAAAGGCATGCTCGTCCCCTGCTTCCCGCATCAGGAAGAGTGGTGGCTCGACCTTACCGCCATCTTCCGCAAACGCGAATACCAGCCCTGGCGCGTGCAATACGTTCTGGATGGCGTACTGAACTGCCTGCGCCAGCAAATCGCTCAGGCCGCCCACGGACGGCCTGAGCTGGGCGACTAGAATAGCCCCAGGGGCTTATCGGAATAGCTGACCAGCAGACATTTGGTCTGCTGGTAATGCTCCAGCATCATCTTGTGGGTTTCACGCCCGATGCCCGACTGCTTATAACCGCCAAATGCCGCGTGTGCCGGATAGGCGTGATAGCAGTTGGTCCAGACGCGTCCGGCCTGAATGCCGCGGCCCATTTTATAGGCCAGATTACCGTTGCGGCTCCAGACGCCTGCCCCCAGGCCATACGGCGTGTCGTTGGCAATCGCCAGCGCCTCCTCCATCGTTTTAAAGGTGGTCACGGCCAGCACCGGTCCGAAGATTTCCTCCTGGAAAACGCGCATGGTGTTCTGCCCGAACAGGATCGTCGGCTCAAGGTAATACCCGTCCTGCAGATCCCCTCCGAGCACCTTACGGCGTCCGCCGGTGAGAATATCCGCCCCCTCCTTCTTGCCGATGTCGATGTAGTTGAGGATCGTTTCCAGCTGTCCATGCGAGACCTGCGCCCCCATCTGGGTGACATTATCGAGCGGGTTACCGCTGCGGATAGACTCGACGCGGCGAATGGCCCGCTCCATAAAGCGCTCGTAGATGGATTCCTGCACCAGCGCGCGGCTTGGGCAGGTGCAGACTTCGCCCTGGTTAAACGCAAACAGCGCAAACCCTTCCAGGGCTTTATCAAAGAAGGCATCCTCTTCCTCCATCACGTCCGCGAAGAAGATGTTCGGGGATTTCCCGCCCAGCTCGAGGGTCACCGGAATGATGTTTTGCGTAGCGTACTGCATGATCTGCTGGCCCACCTCCGTCGACCCGGTAAACGCCACTTTGGCAATCCGTTTTGAGGTGGCCAGATATTCCCCTATCTCACCGCCCGCACCGTTGACCACGTTAATCACGCCCGGCGGCAGCAGATCGCCAACGATTTCCATCAGCAGCAGGACCGAGAGCGGGGTCAGACGCGCCGGTTTGAGCACAATACAGTTTCCGGCCGCCAGCGCGGGCGCCATTTTCCAGCTCGCCATCAGCAGCGGGAAGTTCCACGGAATAATTTGGCCTACTACCCCCAGCGGTTCGTGGAAGTGATACGCCACGGTGTCGTTGTCAACTTCGCTGATCCCGCCCTCCTGCGCGCGAATACAGGAGGCAAAATAGCGGAAGTGGTCGATAGCCAGCGGCACGTCAGCCGCCATCGTTTCCCGGATCGGCTTGCCGTTATCCCAGGTTTCCGCCGTCGCCAGCAGCTCCAGATTTTGCTCCATCCGGTCGGCGATTTTGAACAGGATCGCCGCCCGGTCCTGCACGGAGGTGTGAGCCCATTTCTCTTTCGCTTTGTGGGCCGCATCCAGCGCCAGGTCGATATCACGCTTACCGGAGCTGGCAATCTCGCACAGCGGCTGGCCTGTAACCGGGGTCAGGTTGGAATAGTATTCGCCGTCGACGGGCGCGACCCAGTCGCCGCCAATAAAGTTGTCATAACGGGGCTTCAGCTTGAGGGGAAAACCATACTCGCCGGGCTGGATACGCGATGAGGGAGGATTGTTTGTCATGTCCGTCTCCTTGCTGTTGGTGTACAACAAGGGTAGTTCCGGCTGGCGATTTTCTCGCCAGCCGGTAACGGTGTTTACGACGGAGGTCACGGAGTTTCAGGAAATAATAACGAATCGCGCAACAGATGATCGTTACCGCGACGGCGGGTAAAGCCGATGCGGTTGAAGTATTCCAGGATCTGGATCGCCAGCTTACGGCCCACGTTCAGCCGATCGCGGAAATCCGCTGCGGAGGTCGAGCCGCGCGCCTGATCCAGCTCGCGGATCAGGTTGGCAAACGCCACAATGCGATCGTTACGGTAGTAACGATCTTTCACGATCGCGACGATTAGCCCCTGCTGCGCCGCATGGCGCAACACCTGCCGCATCAGCTGCTCTTCGGTATTCGTTTCGCGGGCCAGATCCCGAACCCACCACGGCTCATCGCTAAACAGCGGGGCTACGTTTTGCCATATCGCCTCCTGATCTGCGGTGAACCCGGCCTTGTGATCCGGCAGGTGCAGCCAGCCGTGGTGGCTTTTAATCACCCCGCTTTCGCGCATGTTTTCAATCAGCAGCAGCACCAGCGCATCGTCTTCCATCGGCAGCGCCATGCGTCGCAGACGCTCGCGCCCCGGGCCAGGCTCGTCCTGATGCTGTTCATGGTAAGTCGCGAGCGTGTTCAGTATTTTACGCTGCCATTGCGCAGCAACCGGGGCATTGAGCAGGCTGTCTCCGGCCTGTATAAAGCCCGGCTCCTGGGTCAGCTGGCGTAAGCCTTCCCCGCTCAGCTGGCGTGCCCATGCAAAATCACGCAGACTCACCGCCCCGCGATCGAGGTGCACCCGCAGCGCGGCGTTATCCTCTTTGGCCTGCGCCAGCGCGGCCAGCCACTGCAGATATTCCGGCTTACGCTTGCCGCGTCGAGGTGGGTTAAGCGCCACCACGCGCGCGCCCGCCAGCGTTTCCCTTGCAGAAATGTCACGCAGTACCAGACGATCGTTGTCTGCCAGCCAGAGCGGCGAATCGAATACCAGCTCGGCAAGGTCGTTTTCCAGCAGCGACACGCGCCCGGTGATATGGCTGGCCGCGTGGTGAATATGCAGCGGCTGCCATTGGGTCAACGGTATGTGTGTCTGCAGGGAGACAATCACGCGTTCAGACGGTTCCGGTGGAGCATCGGCCAGCAGCCAGTCTCCGCGGTTCAGCTGCTCTTTTTCCGCATCCCCGGCAATGTTCAGCGCGATACGTTGTCCGGCGTGGGCACGGTCAGCGGGCTGGTTTTGTGCATGCAGTCCGCGCACGCGCATCGGTTTATTCACGCCCGTCAGCCAGAGGGTATCTCCCACGCTGACTTCACCGCTCAGCGCGGTGCCGGTTACGACCAGCCCCGCACCTTTTACCGTAAAGGCCCGGTCGATCGCCAGACGAAAGCGGTGATGGCTAGCGTGAGCGCGTGATGAAAGGTGCTGCAAATGGTGGCGAAGTTCGTCGATACCACGCCCTTCTGTCGCCACGGTGACAAAAAGCGATGCGTCGGCAAAGCCATACTCCCGCAGTGTCGCCTGGACCGTTTCGCGCACCTCGCTGACGCGCGCGTCATCCACGCGATCGGCTTTGGTCAGCGCCACGGTCAGCTGCGGGTTGCCGGTTAGCTGCAGGATCGCCAGGTGCTCGCGGGTTTGCGCCATCACGCCGTCATCGCAGGCCACCACCAGCAGGGCATGATCGATGCCGCCCACGCCCGCCAGCATGTTAGACAGAAACTTTTCATGCCCCGGCACATCAATAAAGCCCAGCACGCGGCCATCAGGCTGGGGCCAGTAGGCATAGCCCAGATCGATGGTCATGCCGCGCTTTTTCTCTTCCGGCAGGCGGTCGGCGTTTACGCCGGTAATCGCCTGCAGTAACGTGGTTTTTCCGTGGTCAACGTGACCGGCGGTGGCAATAATCATTTCAACAACATCTCCAGAAATCGCTCTTCATCTTCAAGGCAGCGCAGATCCAGCCACATTCGGCCGTCGTAAATCCGCCCGATAACCGGCGTCGAGAGACCGCGCCAGCGCGACGACAGCGCCTCAAGCTGGCTGCCGCGCCCGTCACGCGGCGTGAACGTCAGCGCCTCACTCGGCAGCCTGTCCACCGGCAGCGACCCGCTGCCAATCTGCGACTGGCAGGGCTCAATGCGAACGTCAAAATCGGGGTAATGCGCGGCGACGCGCGGCAGCAGTAACTCGGCCTGGGCGCGAATCGAGGCGGCATCGCGGCTTAACAGACGCAGCGTGGGCAGGCGGTCGGCCAGTTTTTCCGGGTGGAGATAGAGCCGCAGCGTCGCTTCCAGCGCGGCAAGCGTCATTTTATCGGCGCGCAGGGCGCGCTTAAGCGGGTGCTGCTGCAGCTGCGCAATCAGCTCGCGCTTGCCGACGATAATCCCGGCCTGCGGCCCGCCCAGCAGTTTGTCGCCGGAAAAGCTGACCAGGCTCACGCCCGACGCAATCATCTCTTGCGGCATCGGCTCTTTTGGCAGCCCGTACAGGCTCAGATCCACCAGCGAGCCGCTGCCGAGATCGGCAATCACCGGTATATTCAGTTCGCGCCCAATCGCCGCCAGCTCCGCCTCTTCAACCGTTTTGGTGAAGCCTTCAATATGGTAATTGCTGGTGTGGACCTTCATCAGCAGGGCGGTATTTTCATTCACCGCCGCGCGATAGTCTTTCGCATGGGTACGGTTAGTGGTACCCACCTCATGCAGCGTACAGCCCGCCTGGCGCATCACGTCAGGAATACGAAACGCTCCGCCAATCTCCACCAGCTCGCCGCGGGATACCACCACCTCTTTGCCGCTGGCGGTGGCCGCCAGCATCAGCAGCACCGCTGCGGCGTTATTATTCACAATGCAGGCATCTTCCGCGCCGGTCAGCTGGCACAGCAGCTCCGCCAGCGCGCGGTCGCGGTGCCCGCGTCCGGCGCCGTCCAGATCGTACTCCAGCGTTACGGGCGCTTGCATGGCCTGCACGACCGCGGCAACGGCCTCTTCCGCCTGCTGCGCGCGCCCCAGGTTGGTATGCAGCACGGTTCCGGTCAGGTTTATCACCGGGCGTAATGCGCTTTGCGCCTTCTCATCCAGCCGCTGTTCAACTTCCTGCTCCCACGCGCTACACCAGGCGGGCAAGGCGTTTTCTGCCTGAATCGCGTATCGGGCTTCGTCCTGAAGCAGGCGTAACATTTCCACCGTCGCGGTATGGCCGAAACGCTCAGCAACAGCATGAATGCGGGGTTCGCGAAGAAGACGGTCGGTAGCGGGGATCTGGCTGTACAGCGAATGATGAGTAGTCATGAAGGCGCCTGGCGAGTAAATATCTTCCCCCCTCCCGACGGGAGAGGGAGTTAACATGTGGGGGGATTGTACCGCCTCCGACGGCGAAGTGTTATAACCCGCGTCAAGCCTTTGGTGGTTCGGTACGGGCAAAGCTCTCGCGGCTAAACAGCGTGTCTGCAAGCTTCACCAGCAGCGGACGGTCGACGCACCAGCCCGGGGAGACGTGGCGGAAGTTGAGATAACCAATCGCGCAGGCGATGGCGATGGTCCCCAGGTTCAGGCTGTCGGTGTCGATCTTTCCCTCCCGGATAAGCTGTTCACACCTGTCCAGGCTGCGGCTGATTTTTTCCCGCTGGCGTAACAGTTCCGTTTCCGACTGCTGGGCAGCGGGCCTTGCCTGTTCCCGTACGGAGGTTAACGCCGCATCCATAATACCGTCGGCCAGGGCTTCGACCTGCTTCACCGCCAGCGCCGCTTTTGGGTCAGCAGGCAGCATAGCCGGGGCAACGCCCAGCAGCTCAATGTACTCGGCAATTATTGGGGAATCGAACCAGTACTCGCCCTCGTCCGTGACCAGCGCCGGGACTTTTCCCAGCGGGTTGTACTGCGCAACGCCGTTTTCCGCGTTGTAAGGCTGTTCATTCACGAATTCAAATTCAATCCCCTTCTCCAGCAGGAGAATCGAGATTTTTCGCACGAAGGGACTGGTGTAGCTGCCGATGAGTTTCATTGCCTGATCCTTAATGCCGGAAAAAAGTCAGTATGGATCAAGCGATGAAAAAAGGGCAGGTCTGCATGTCGCATTCCTGCCCTGAAGGATTAGTGATCGAGGTAGAGGTAGTGCATCCAGCTGGTCATACGCAGCAGTACTTTACGCATGACCGAGACGTGAGCGAAGTGGTCCGAATAGACCGCCACCTGGGCATAGATACCGTCCGGCAGGGCATCGACTTCAGCGTCAGGGCTCAGCTCGATGATGGCCTGCACGCCATCCGTGCCCGGCGTGACCGTCAGAGACTGGAGCGCACCCTGCGCCTGATAGGTTCCCCCCGGCACCACCGGCAGAATTGCGGTGAGCTTCCCGGAGAATACCTGGCCCGGCAGGGCGTTAAACACCACTTCCGCTTCATCGCCCGGTTTCAGACGCAGCAGCGAGTTCTGGCGGAACTGGGCCACAATCTGACGCTTCTGTTCAGGAATGAAGACCATCACCGGACGCAGAGGCAGCGCGGCGGCATAGGTCCCCGGACGGATCAGCACCTGGGTGATGTAACCATCGCTCGGCGCACGCACTACGGTCTGGTCCAGGTTATATTTGGCTTCGGCAAGCTGGGCACGTAACGAAGCAATCTGTGACTGCTCGCCGTTCACCATGCTGTCTAACTGGCTTTGGATCTGCACCTGTTCAGCCACGGAGCCTTTCACCAGCGCATCCTGTGCCAGATAGTTCTGCCGCGCGTTGTCGATATCGCTTTCAGAGAACGGATTCACCTTCGCCTGGCTGCCTTTCAGGTAGCGCTGATAATCTTTATAGAGGCGATCGCGTTCAGCGGAGACGCGCGTGGTATTGGCAACGGCTTCCGCCAGCTGCGCCTTCAGATTATCGATATTGTGCGTCGCGGTCACCAGGTCGGCCTGAAGTCTGTCGACCCGCGCCTGATAGCGGCCTGGATCCAGTTTAAATAACACTTCGCCTTTTTTAATTAGCTGGTTATTTTTATCCGTGACTTCACTGACCACACCGGTCACCTGCGGCGTGATTGGAATAGAAATAACCGCTTTTTGCGCCGTAAAGGTATACGGATGGTTATAGTTCATTAACAGAATAAGTCCGGCAACAATAAATACGCCGCCTAATGTTGCGGTGGCAAGCGTCCACTGGTTGACCGGAATACGGAATATTTTAAAAATGGCCCAGGCAAATGCCACGTAGGTCAAAATAATCAACAGATCCATGATTAGCGCTCCAGCGTGTTCTTATCAGCAGTGGGCTGTACTGCAGCCAGCTTTTGTTCGAGTTCCGCCACGCGTTTGGCCAGCGCATCCATGCCCGGAACTTCATCAGGCTTTGTGATGTGGTTCTGCATGCCCCAGCCGCGATCTTCGCGGTACAGCGTGGCCCAAATCCACAGGAATGGCCAGATGGCATGGAGTGTAAACAGGCTAATCCAGCCTGCCGTATGAATGGCATCGGCATGCGGATGGTTACGCTTTTTGGCCATATTATAAGGAATATCATGGATGGCGATGATTCCGTAAAAGAGAACCAGAAATACAAAAATCAATACGCCCAGCGC
The DNA here is from genome assembly GCF_049238885.1 of Enterobacter cloacae complex sp. BZL2005. NCBI lineage: Bacteria > Pseudomonadati > Pseudomonadota > Gammaproteobacteria > Enterobacterales > Enterobacteriaceae > Enterobacter > Enterobacter cloacae complex sp. BZL2005. The sequence continues at coordinate 58,681 of NZ_JBMKGI010000012.1, forward strand.
AAAATAGTTGAGAAACATATTCTCCTCACTTAAACAACGTCAACTCATTAAATTAATAAAACGGTACGCAACCTAATTAATTTTTTTATAAACACGGGGATGTGCTTACTATTTCCGAGCCGGGGAGTATGAGTTTTTATAATATCTCCATGCAAGTTTATAAGCGTGTCAAAATATATCCTGAATAATAATAGACTTAACCTTACAATATGAGCGTAATCCACCTTTTAACTTTTCGCCATACCACACATCAAAAGTGGTTTTTTAGCTTATCGTGTCGTGCCATATCATCCTGGCGCTGAAACGCGAAGCAGAGTTTGCCGCCGATCACAGCCGGAGAAATCTGCATAAAAATATTTTGTGAAATCAGTCACAATCCAGAAACAAACTCGTCATGACAAAACGTGACGGTAATCACACAAAGGGGTGGATTTTGCTTTTTTTCTCGCCATCGTATTTTTTTTGCCCACTTATTTTGTGATTGAGATCACTTCATTGACATCCCTACCCCCTGCCTTTACGTGACACGCATCACATAAATTTTCCCTGTCTGGACAGTTGAACGATTCAGTGCCAGATTTCACAGCATCAGAACAGGGCCCGGCTACCTCTGCCGCCTCATTAACAATAAACCTCGGGCCATAAGCCTAAGCGTAAACAGAAGAAGGGGTGTTTTATGTCATCCGATTTCAAGATCAAAGTTCAAAGCTTTGGTCGTTTCCTCAGCAACATGGTGATGCCAAATATCGGCGCGTTTATCGCGTGGGGTATCATCACTGCATTGTTCATTCCGACAGGGTGGTTGCCTAACGAAACGCTGGCGAAACTTGTTGGCCCAATGATTACCTATCTCCTGCCGCTGCTCATCGGTTTCACCGGGGGTCGTCTGGTGGGCGGTGACCGTGGTGGCGTCGTGGGTGCCATCACAACCATGGGTGTTATCGTCGGTGCGGATATGCCGATGTTCCTCGGTGCGATGATTGCCGGTCCTCTGGGCGGTTGGGCGATTAAGAAATTCGACGTCTGGGTTGATGGTAAGATCAAATCCGGCTTCGAAATGCTGGTGAACAACTTCTCTGCGGGCATCATCGGGATGATCCTCGCCATTCTGGCGTTCCTCGGCATTGGCCCTGCGGTTGAAGTGCTGTCTAAAGTTCTGGCGGCAGGCGTAAACTTCATGGTGGCGCATGAGATGCTGCCGCTGGCGTCGATCTTCGTTGAACCGGCGAAAATCCTGTTCCTTAACAACGCCATCAACCACGGTATCTTCTCGCCGCTGGGTATTCAGCAGTCACACGATCTCGGCAAGTCCATCTTCTTCCTGATTGAAGCCAACCCGGGTCCGGGTATGGGCGTACTGCTGGCGTACATCTTCTTTGGCCGTGGCAGCGCAAAACAGTCTGCTGGCGGTGCGGCGATCATCCACTTCCTGGGCGGTATCCACGAAATTTACTTCCCATACGTGCTGATGAACCCACGTCTGATCCTGGCCGTTATCCTCGGCGGTATGACCGGCGTGTTCACGCTGAGCGTGCTGGGCGGCGGTCTGGTTTCTCCGGCCTCTCCGGGTTCTATCCTGGCGGTACTGGCGATGACGCCAAAAGGCGCTTATTTCGCGAACCTCGCAGCTATCTTTGCGGCAATGGCCGTCTCCTTCGTGGTCTCTTCTATCCTGCTGAAAACCAGCAAGGTGAAAGAAGATGATGACATCGAAGCCGCAACCCGTCGTATGCACGACATGAAAGCCGAATCCAAAGGCGCAACGCCACTGGCAGCAGGTGATGTTTCTAACGACCTGAGCCACGTGCGTAAAATCATCGTTGCCTGTGATGCCGGTATGGGTTCCAGCGCAATGGGTGCAGGCGTGCTGCGTAAGAAAGTGCAGGATGCAGGCCTGACCAACATCTCCGTGACCAACAGCGCCATTAACAGCCTGCCGCCGGATGTTGACCTGGTGATCACGCACCGCGATCTGACCGAACGCGCCATGCGTCAGGTACCACAGGCACAGCACATTTCGCTGACCAACTTCCTCGACAGCGGCCTGTACACCAGCCTGACCGAACGTCTGGTTGCCGCGCAGCGTCACGAAGACAACGAAGTGAAAGTGCGCTCCAGCCTGCAGGACAGCTTTGACGAGAGCAACGCCCACCTGTTTAAGCTGGGTGCGGAAAACATCTTCCTCGGTCGTACCGCGGCCACCAAAGAAGACGCGATTCGCTTTGCCGGTGAGCAGCTGGTGAAAGGCGGCTACGTTCAGCCTGAATATGTCGACGCGATGCTGGAACGCGAAAAACTGACGCCAACCTATCTGGGCGAATCCATCGCGGTGCCGCACGGTACGGTTGAAGCGAAAGATCGCGTCCTGAAAACCGGCGTCGTATTCTGTCAGTACCCGCAGGGCGTTCGCTTCGGTGAAGAAGAAGATGACATCGCCCGTCTGGTAATTGGTATCGCCGCTCGCAACAACGAGCACATTCAGGTGATTACCAGCCTGACCAACGCGCTGGATGACGAAACGGTTATTGAGCGCCTGGCGAACACCACCAGCGTTGAAGAAGTTCTGGCTCTGCTTAACAAATAACGGTACTCCTCCCTCTCCCCCCGGGGAGAGGGCTAGGGTGAGGGGAAAACGTTCCTCACCCCAGCCCTCTCGGGTAAAAACATTGATGAAGGTTAACACTATGAAAGCATTACATTTTGGCGCAGGTAATATCGGTCGTGGTTTTATCGGTAAACTGCTGGCAGACGCGGGCATTACCCTGACATTCGCCGATGTGAATCAGGTCGTCCTGGATGCCCTGAATGCCCGTCATAGCTATCAGGTCCATGTGGTGGGCGAAAACGAGCAGGTTGAGACAGTATCTGGCGTCAACGCGGTCAGCAGCATCGGCGACGACGTTATTGACCTTATCGCCAGCGTCGATCTGGTCACCACCGCCGTGGGCCCGGTTGTGCTTGAGCGCATCGCCCCTGCGGTCGCGAAAGGCCTGGCAAAACGTAAAGCGCAGGGTATCGACACCCCGCTGAACATCATCGCCTGTGAAAACATGGTGCGCGGCACCACGCAGCTGAAAGGCTACGTTCTCAACGCTGTGGCAGATGAAGACAAAGCCTGGGTGGAAGCGCACGTCGGTTTTGTGGATTCCGCCGTTGACCGTATCGTCCCGCCGTCCGAATCCGCGACCCACGATCCGCTGGAAGTGACCGTAGAAACCTTCAGCGAGTGGATCGTTGATAAAACCCAGTTTAAAGGCGACTTGCCTACTATTCCGGGAATGGAATTAACCGATAACCTGATGGCATTTGTCGAACGCAAACTCTTCACGCTGAACACCGGGCATGCTATAACCGCGTACCTCGGAAAATTGGCCGGTCATCAGACCATTCGTGATGCGATCCTCGATGAGAAGATCCGCGCGGTGGTAAAAGGGGCAATGGAAGAGAGCGGCGCGGTGCTGATCAAACGCTACGGTTTTGATGCTGAGAAACACGCAGCATACATCCAGAAAATCCTCGGTCGCTTTGAAAACCCGTATCTGAAAGATGACGTTGAGCGCGTGGGCCGTCAGCCGCTGCGTAAGCTGAGCGCGGGCGACCGCCTGATTAAGCCGCTGCTGGGCACGCTGGAATACGGTCTGCCGCACGCCAACCTGGTGAAAGGAATTGCCGCCGCGATGCACTACCGCAGCGAGCAGGACCCGCAGGCGCAGGAACTGGCTCAGCTGATTGATACCCAGGGCGCGCAGGCTGCGCTGGCGCAGATTTCCGGTCTGGACGCCAACAGCGACGTGGTTGTGGAGGCGGTTAACGCATACAACGCAACCAAATGATGCACAATGCGGCGCAGGTTAGCCTGCGCCCGGATAACAGATTGTCAGATATGCAGGCAATAATGGAACAAACCCAGGCCTTTGAAAATCGTGTGCTTGAGCGTCTGAATGCTGGCAAAACCGTACGAAGTTTCCTGATTGCCGCCGTCGAGCTGTTAACCGAGGCGGTGAATATCCTGGTGCTTCAGGTGTTTCGCAAAGACGACTACGCGGTAAAATATGCTGTAGAACCGTTACTGGACGGAGACGGACCGCTGGGCGATTTATCCGTGCGTCTGAAGCTGATTTATGGTCTTGGCGTGCTGAACCGACAAGAGTATGAAGATGCGGAGCTGCTAATGGCGCTGCGCGAAGAGCTCAACCATGACGGTAACGAATACACCTTTACCGACGATGAGATCCTGGGGCCGTTCGGCGAGCTGCACTGCGTCACCGCGCTCCCTCCGGCACCGCAGTTTGATAACAGCGACCCGGAGCTCTACGCGATGCAAAAGCTGCGTTATCAACAGGTTGTCCGTTCTACGATGGTCCTTTCCCTGACTGAGCTGATTTCCCGAATCAGCTTAAAAAAAGCGTTTCAGAAGTAAGCCTGCTCACATTGGTGTATCCTTCCCTGTAAATTCCCCGTTTTCAGAGTTATTTGTCATGAAAGAAGTCGAAAAGAACGAAATTAAACGCCTGAGCGACCGCCTGGATCTCATCCGCCATCAGATGGCGGGCCTGTCGCTGGTCGACTCCGCCGAGAAGTACGCAGAGCTTGAGAAAGAGACCGCGAAGCTGGAAGCGGAGATCGAGCGCCTGCGCGAGGTCAAAGGCCAGAAGCTGAGCAAAGAAGCGCAGAAGCTGATGAACATGCCGCACCGCCGTGCGATCACCAAAAAAGAGCAGGCCGACATGGGCAAGCTGAAGAAAAGCGTCCGTGGTCTGGTGGTGGTTCACCCGATGACCGAGCTTGGCCGCGAAATGGGCCTGAAAGAGATGACGGGTTTTTGTAAGACGGCGTTCTGATTTCATGCCGGGTGGCGCTGCGCTTACCCGGCCTACTCTTTTCCCCTTCGCGTAAATTGGTCCAACCAATAGCGCAATCAATCCTCCCCCGGTTCACAATTCCATTATTTCCGCTCACAAAACCATTGCTAACTCATAACATCTGGTTAACCATTCATTGTCATTAACCCTACAACACAACATTGGCAGGACCACTTTTACACAGACTGTGACGCTGAGATGAGCGGAGACTCACCCGCAGCGCAGGCTGTCTGGTCCCCAGGAGACCTGCATGAGCCTCTGGCAACAAAACTACGACCCGGCCGGAAATATCTGGCTATCGAGCCTGATCGCATCGCTGCCGATCCTGTTCTTCTTCTTTGCGCTGATTAAGCTCAAGCTGAAGGGCTACCTTGCCGCGACGTACACCGTCGCCATCGCCCTGATGGTGGCGCTGTTCTTCTACAAGATGCCGGTCGATCGCGCACTGGCCTCCGTCGTCTACGGTTTCTTCTACGGCCTGTGGCCGATTGCGTGGATCATCATCGCGGCGGTCTTCGTCTATAAAATCTCGGTGAAAACCGGGCAGTTCGACATCATCCGCTCGTCGATTCTCTCCATCACGCCGGACCAGCGCCTGCAGATGCTGATTGTCGGCTTCTCCTTCGGGGCGTTTCTGGAAGGCGCGGCAGGCTTTGGCGCACCGGTGGCGATCACCGCCGCGCTGCTGGTGGGGCTGGGCTTTAACCCGCTGTATGCCGCGGGCCTGTGCCTGATTGTGAACACCGCGCCGGTGGCGTTTGGCGCGATGGGTATTCCGATTCTGGTCGCGGGCCAGGTGACCGGTCTGGACAGCTTTGAGATCGGCCAGATGGTTGGCCGCCAGCTGCCGTTCCTGACCATTATCGTCCTCTTCTGGATCATGGCGATTATGGACGGCTGGCGCGGCGTGAAGGAGACCTGGCCTGCGGTGATGGTGGCGGGCGGTTCATTCGCGATTGCCCAGTACCTCAGCTCGAACTTCCTTGGCCCGGAGCTGCCGGACATCATCTCTTCGCTGGTGTCGCTGGTCTGCCTGACGCTGTTCCTGAAACGCTGGCAGCCGATCCGTATTTTCCGCTTCGCCGACATGGGTGCTTCGCAGGTCGATCAAACGCTGGCCCGCACCGGCTACACCGCAGGCCAGGTGATCCGCGCCTGGTCGCCGTTCCTGTTCCTGACCGCCACGGTTACGCTGTGGAGCATCCCGCCGTTTAAAGCTCTGTTCGCCCCGGGCGGCGCGCTGTACGACATGGTCATTAACGTTTCGGTGCCGTTCCTCGACAAGATGGTCGCCCGTATGCCGCCGGTGGTGCACGCCGCCACGCCGTATGCCGCGGTCTATAAATTCGACTGGTTCTCCGCCACCGGGACCGCCATCCTGTTTGCCGCTATTCTTTCCGTGGTGTGGCTGCGCATGAAGCCTGCGGCTGCGGTACAGACCTTTGCGGCGACCGTTAAAGAGCTGATGCTGCCGATCTACTCCATCGGCATGGTGCTGGCGTTCGCGTTTATCTCGAACTACTCCGGCCTGTCATCAACGCTGGCACTGGCGCTGGCCCATACCAGCCACGCCTTCACCTTCTTCTCGCCGTTCCTCGGCTGGCTGGGGGTGTTCCTGACCGGTTCCGATACCTCGTCTAACGCCCTGTTTGCCGCACTGCAGGCAACGGCGGCCCAGCAGATTGGCGTGTCGGACGTCCTGCTGGTGGCCGCGAACACGACGGGCGGCGTGACCGGGAAAATGATCTCCCCGCAGTCCATTGCCATTGCCTGTGCGGCGGTGGGACTGGTCGGTAAAGAGTCGGATCTGTTCCGCTTTACCGTGAAACACAGCCTGATATTCACCTGCATGGTCGGAGTGATCACCACCCTGCAGGCCTATGTCTTAACCTGGATGATCCCATGATAGTGATGCCCAGACGCCTGTCCGACGAGATTGCCTCTCGCGTGCGGGCGCTGATTGAAGAACAACAGCTGGAAGCGGGCATGAAGTTGCCCGCCGAACGCCAGCTCGCCGCCCAGCTTGGCGTGTCGCGCAACTCACTGCGCGAGGCGCTGGCGACGCTGGTCAGCGAAGGGGTGCTGGTAAGCCGTCGCGGCGGCGGCACCTTTGTACGCTGGCAGCATGACGACTGGTCCGAGCAAAACATCGTTCAGCCGCTGAAAACGCTGATGGAGAACGACCCGGACTACAGCTTCGACATCCTTGAAGCGCGTCACGCCATCGAAACCAGTACCGCCTGGCACGCGGCCATGCGGGCAACCGAGGCCGACAAAGAGAAACTCATCGCCTGCTTTGAGGCCACGCAAAGCAGCGACCCGGATATCGCCTCCCAGGCGGACGTGCGCTTTCACCTGGCGATTGCCGAGGCGTCGCACAACGTGGTGCTGCTCCAGACCATGCGCGGGTTCTTCGACCTGCTGCAATCCTCCGTGAAGCAGAGCCGCCAGCGGATGTATCTGGTTCCGCCGGTGTTTGCCCAGCTGACCGAACAACACGAGGCGGTGCTCAACGCCATTCTGGCCGGCGATGCCGAGGCCGCACGCAAAGCGATGATGGCGCATCTCGGTTTCGTGCACACCACGATTAAACGATTCGATGAAGACCAGGCCCGACAGGCGCGTATTACCCGTCTGCCTGGCGACAGTGATATTTCCAGGGAGAACAAAGCATGATTATTTCAGCAGCCAGTGACTATCGCGCCGCGGCGCAGCGCATTTTGCCCCCGTTCCTGTTCCACTACATTGACGGCGGGGCGTATGCCGAATACACCCTGCGCCGCAACGTGGAAGACCTGTCGGAGGTGGCGCTGCGCCAGCGCGTGCTGAAGAATATGTCTGACCTCAGCCTTGAGACGAAACTGTTCAACGAAACGCTCTCCATGCCGGTCGCGCTCGCACCTGTCGGCTTATGCGGCATGTACGCCCGCCGTGGTGAAGTGCAGGCCGCCGCCGCGGCGGATGCCAAAGGCATTCCGTTTACCCTCTCTACCGTCTCGGTCTGCCCGATTGAAGAGGTCGCCCCGACCATCAAGCGCCCGATGTGGTTCCAGCTGTACGTCCTGCGGGATCGCGGCTTTATGCGTAACGCGCTGGAGCGCGCCAAAGCGGCGGGCTGCTCCACGCTGGTCTTTACCGTTGATATGCCGACCCCCGGCGCGCGCTATCGTGACGCCCACTCCGGCATGAGCGGCCCGAACGCTGCGCTCCGTCGTTACTGGCAGGCGGTAACGCATCCACAGTGGGCGTGGGACGTCGGCCTGAACGGTCGTCCACACGATCTGGGGAATATCTCGGCGTATCTGGGTAAACCCACCGGGCTGGAGGATTACATCGGCTGGCTGGCAAACAACTTCGATCCGTCCATCTCCTGGAAAGACCTGGAGTGGATCCGCGAATTCTGGGATGGCCCGATGGTGATCAAGGGGATCCTCGACCCGGAAGATGCCCGCGATGCGGTCCGCTTTGGCGCAGACGGGATTGTGGTTTCTAACCACGGCGGCCGCCAGCTCGACGGGGTGCTCTCCTCCGCCCGCGCCCTGCCGGCCATTGCCGATGCGGTGAAAGGCGATATTGCCATCCTGGCCGACAGCGGGATCCGCAACGGGCTGGACGTGGTGCGCATGATTGCACTGGGTGCCGACAGCGTGCTGCTGGGGCGCGCGTATCTGTACGCCCTGGCGACCGCGGGCCAGGCGGGCGTGGCGAATCTGCTTAACCTGATCGAAAAAGAGATGAAGGTAGCGATGACGCTGACCGGTGCAAAAACGATTAGCGAAATCAGCAGGGATTCTCTGGTTCAGGAGTTAAGCAAATTACCGGCAGCGCTGGCTCCGCTTGCTCAGGGAAACGCGGCCTGAATTACCCCACGTTAACATCTCTTCTCATGCGTCCGATCTCCCCCTCGGGCGCTTTTTTATGCCAAAAATAACATCCAGATAACATATTGGATAAGAAAATTTGACATCTACCTGTCGCCCGCAATTGTATAGACAAGCAAAGACAAGAACACAAAAACAACATCACATCAGAGGGGGAGCGTATGACCTATTCAGGTAAGGTGGATATTCAGCAGGTGATCGACGACAGCCGCTTTTCAGGGTTTCACTGGCTGCTCATTGTGCTGGGCTTTCTGGTTCTGGCGATCGATGGCTTTGATACGGCGGCAATGGGCTACATCGCGCCCACGCTGTCGGCAGAATGGGGGATCCATAAGCAGGATCTGGGGCCGGTGCTGAGCGCGGCGCTGCTGGGGCTGTCGTTGGGCGCGCTGATCGCCGGTCCGGTATCGGACCGGATGGGACGCAAGCGCGTGCTGGTCTTCTCCTGCCTGTTCTTCGGCCTCGCGAGCCTGGGGACGGCCTGGGCGCAAAGCCTGAATACCCTGACGCTGTGGCGCTTCCTGACCGGCCTGGGGCTCGGTGCCGCCATGCCGAACGCCATTACGCTGATCTCCGAGTTTGCCCCCCAGCGCTGTCGCGCGATGGCGATCAATACCATGTACTGCGGCTTCCCTCTGGGTGCGGCGGGCGGCGGCGCGATCTCGTCCTGGCTGATTCCCCACCACGGCTGGCGAAGCGTGCTGCTGACCGGCGCAATTGCGCCGCTGGTTTTAACGCTGCTGCTGGCGCTGCTTTTACCGGAGTCGGTGAAGTTTCTGGTGCAGCGCGGGAAAGACATCATGCAGGTCCGCCGTATCGCCAGCCGGTTCTCGCGCAGCACGCTGGAGGGCGTCACGGGCTTTTTCCTGGCGGAGGAGAAGGTCGCGTCGAAAAAAGGGAGCGTGTCGCAGCTGTTTTCCATGCCCTGGCTACCCGGCACCCTGATGCTGTGGGTGACCTATTTTATGGGGCTGGTGATTTACTACGTCCTGCTGAGCTGGATGCCGACGCTGATGCAGGGGATGGGCTATGCGCTGGCGGAATCCGCATGGCTGACTTCGCTGTTCACCTTCGGCGGTACCGCAGGCATTCTGCTCGCAGGCTGGATGATGGACCGCTGGGAAGCGCACAGGGTGGTCGCGGGCGGGTTTATCCTGACGATGGGCCTTATTCTGTTACTGGGCATTGAGCATAACCATATCGCCCTGTTTGGCGGGCTGATCTTCCTGATGGGGATCGCGATGAACGGTGCGCAGTCGGGCATGCAGACCCTGGCCGCCACCTTTTATCCCACCGAGTGCCGCGCGACGGGCATCGCCTGGATGCAGGGCATCGGCCGCTTTGGCGGCGTGGCGGGAACCATGACCAGCGCCCAGCTTCTTTCCATGCAGTGGCAGGCGGACAGTATTTTAATGATCCTCAGCGTGCCCGCCCTGCTGGCCGCGGCGGCAACCGTCTACAAAATGCTGTACAGCCGCTCGCAGGAACCCGGCGTCGCGTAGTTCCTCTCTTTTCTGCTATCCTGCCCCCGCAATTAAGGGGGCAGCATGCTTAACATCGTTTTATTCGAACCAGAAATTCCGCCGAATACCGGCAATATTATCCGCCTGTGTGCCAACACCGGTTTTCGTCTGCACATTATTGAGCCGATGGGCTTTACGTGGGACGACAAACGCCTGCGTCGCGCAGGGCTGGATTATCATGAATTTACCGCCGTTATTCGCCACCACGATTACGCCGCGTTTCTGGAAGCAGAGCAGCCGGAGCGCATGTTCGCCCTGACCACCAAAGGCACGCCAGCGCACAGCGCCGTAAGCTATCAGGCAGGTGACTATCTGATGTTTGGCCCGGAAACCCGCGGCCTGCCGGCCACGATCCTGGATGCCCTGCCCGCTGAGCAGAAAATCCGTATTCCGATGATGCCGGACAGCCGCAGCATGAACCTGTCGAACGCGGTGTCGGTGGTGGTGTATGAAGCATGGCGCCAGCTGGGATATCCGGGCGCCATTCTCAGAAGTTAAATGCCGTCACCATACTCGAAGGTATGGTGAATGCCGTTGAAGTGCTGATCCATATCCATGGACGGCTTATCGCTGTCTGGCTTACCGACGATGCGCGCCGGTACGCCAGCGGCGGTGGTGTGCGGCGGCACCGGCTGGAGCACCACGGAGCCTGCGCCGATCTTCGCGCCGCGCCCGACTTCGATATTGCCGAGGATTTTGGCACCCGCGCCAATCATCACCCCTTCACGAATTTTCGGATGGCGATCGCCGCTGGTTTTACCGGTACCGCCCAGGGTAACCGACTGCAGGATCGAGACGTCATCTTCAATGACCGCCGTTTCACCGACAACAATGCCGGTGGCATGGTCGAGCATGATCCCGCGGCCAATCTTCGCGGCCGGGTGAATATCCACCTGGAAGGTTACGGAAACCTGGTTTTGCAGGAAAATAGCCAGCGCGCGGCGGCCTTCATTCCATAACCAGTGGCCGATGCGGTAAGCCTGCAGGGCGTGGAAGCCTTTCAGGTACAGCAGCGGCGTAGAATATTTGTCGACGGCAGGGTCACGGGTGCGCACGGCCTGGATATCGCAGGCGGCAGAGGCGATCATTTCCGGGTCAGCGGCGTAAGCCTCTTCCACCACCTCACGAATCGCAATCGCGGGCATGATCGAGGACGCCAGCTTGTTGGCGAGCATATAGCTCAGCGCGCTGCCGAGGTTTTCGTGCTTGAGTAGCGTTGCGTGGTAGAAACTGGCCAGCATAGGCTCACAGTCGGCCAGCGCCCGGGCTTCGGCTTTAATGTTATTCCAGACGATATCCAGTTCTTCACACGGCATTGCTTACTCCAGACGATAGTTAATGACCAGCCAGTTCTGCGCTGGCTGGGTCATTCAGGTGACAACGGTTCCGACTAGTTACTGCTGCGCTCGTCCTTGCGCGCACGACCTAATAAGGTCAATGCTGCCTCGCGCGCATTTTTTCCGCAATACAATACCTGATAAATTTCCTCGGTTATTGGCATTTCGACACCGAAACGGTGCGCCAACTCGCGGACTTCTTTGGTATTGCGGTAGCCTTCCACCACCTGGCCAATCTTCTCCTGCGCGTCTTTCACATCGCTGCCCTGTCCGAGCATCATGCCAAAGCGGCGGTTACGAGACTGGTTGTCGGTACAGGTCAGCACCAGATCGCCCAGGCCAGCCATCCCCATAAAGGTGGCCGGATCGGCACCCAGCGCTTCGCCCAGGCGGGACATCTCGGTCAGACCGCGGGTGATCAGCGCCGTACGGGCGTTGGCACCAAAACCAATGCCGTCGGACATCCCGGCGCCAATCGCAATCACGTTCTTCACCGCGCCGCCCAGCTGCACGCCGATAAAATCGGGGTTGCTGTAAACGCGGAAGCTCTTGCCGCAGTGCAGCAACTGCTGGAGATCGTCGGAGAAGGCCCGATCGGTGGAGGCCAGTGAAATCGCCGTCGGCAGGCCAGCGGCCAGCTCTTTGGCAAAGGTCGGGCCGGAGATGACCGCCAGCGGGATCGCATCACCCAGCGCTTCGCGGGCAACGTCCTGCAGCAGGCGTCCGGTTTCGGCTTCCAGTCCTTTCGTCGCCCAGACAACGCGCGCATCCGGGCGCATCAGCGGCTTAATCTGACGCAGCACTTCGCCAAAGACATGGCTCGGAACCACAATCAGAATGTTGCGGCTGGCCGCCAGGGCGGTCGCAAGGTCGCTTTCAAGGTGCAGGGTGTCAGGGAACGGAACGTCCGGGAGAAACGCCACGTTACAGCGGTCGCGCTGTAGCGTCGCGATATGTTTTGGGTCGTGGCCCCACAGGACCACATCGTGACCATTTCTTGCCAGCGTGATGGCAAGAGCGGTGCCGTATGAGCCGGCACCGATCACAGTCATTGACGCATTAACAGTGCTCATCAGGCATCCTGATGTTGTTCAGCACCTTCGCCAGCCTGCTGCTGCAGATAGTTCATGAACAGCGCATCAAAGTTAACTGGCGCAAGGTTCAGTTGCGGGAATGTACCGCGAGAAACCAGGCTGGTGATGCATTCACGTGCATACGGGAACAGAATGTTCGGGCAGTACGCACCCAGGCAATGCGCCATCTGGTTGCCTTCGATACCGCCGATGGAGAAGATACCGCCCTGCTGTACTTCACACAGGAAAGCAGTCTCTTCGCCCAGAGAAGCGGTCACGGTCACACGCAGTACGACTTCATACACGTCATCAGCCAGTTGGGTTGATGCGGTATCCAGATCAAGTTTAACCTCTGGCTGCCAGTCTTTCTGGAAAACGTGCGGCGCATTTGGCGCTTCAAAAGAGACATCTTTGGTGTAGATGCGCTGGATCTGGAAAATCATTTCATTATTGCTTTGTTCTGACATGGAAATACCCTTTTTAATTGTCCTAAAGTCTCTTAGCTCAGCAGCGGATCGAGTCCACCACGGGCATCGAGCGCATACAAGTCATCACAGCCGCCAATGTGCTGCGCATCAATAAAAATCTGTGGAACCGTCGTACGACCACTACGTTGGATCATCTCTTCGCGTTTAATCGCGTCACCGTCAATCGGCAGTTCCTGGAACGTGACGCCTTTGCTGTTCAGCAGCGCTTTCGCACGGTGGCAGAACGGGCACGTCGCTTTGGTGTAGATCTCAATATGGGCCATGACTGAACTCCTTATTTACCGCGTACCAAAGGAAGATTTTCCCCGCTCCAGCCGGAAATGCCTTCTTTCAGCACAGATACGTTTTCGAAGCCTGCTTTATGTAGCAGGCTGGCGGATTCCTGCGCCTGCATGCCGGTACCGTCAACAACGATAATCGGCTGGGCTTTATGCTTCTCAAGCTCGCCCACGTTGTTCGCTTTGATTTCAGCAGGCAGCAGGTTAATCGCACCTGCAATGTGCCCTTTGCGGAAATCGTCACGCTGACGCAGATCGACCACGACAGCATCTTCTTTGTTAATCAGACGCGTCGCTTCACCACGGGTGATAACCTTAATCTTAGACGTCAGGCTCTTAAATGTGGTGAACAGCACAGCAGCCAGCAGGCCAATCCACGCGATGCTCAGAACCGGATGGCGGCTAACGAATTGCATAATTTCTTGCATGGAGGGTAACTACTCCCGACTTAGTGATTAAAAAAACCAGGACAGGAGTATACCTGTGCGTTCTGGCAAATACAGCCAGCGACCCTAACCTAATCCATTTTCTGCGGCATGCCACCTAAAAAAATGCCTCAAAATGGTCTGGCGAGTACCTTGCCCCTGCGCTTTCTTTGATCTTCTGCGGCTATTTGATCGATTCAGCTGTAGTAAAATTACGCAAATTTTGACTCTTGAGCATGAGGTTGTCGCAATGTCGGTTTCTAAAAAACCTATGGTACTGGTGATTCTGGATGGCTATGGCTACCGTGAAGACAGCCAGGATAACGCTATTTTCAACGCCAAAACCCCGGTCATGGATGCCCTGTGGGCAAAACGTCCGCATACGCTGATTGACGCGTCTGGCCTGGAAGTGGGCCTGCCGGACCGCCAGATGGGCAACTCCGAAGTCGGTCATGTTAACCTGGGCGCCGGGCGTATCGTGTATCAGGACCTGACGCGTCTGGACGTTGAAATCAAAGAACGCACCTTCTTCTCCAACCCAACGTTGTGTGGCGCGGTTGATAAAGCCGTTGCTGCTGGCAAGGCCGTTCACATCATGGGTCTGCTCTCTGCTGGCGGCGTTCACAGCCACGAAGATCACATCATGGCAATGGTTGAACTGGCCGCTGAGCGCGGTGCGGAAAAAATCTATCTGCACGCCTTCCTGGACGGTCGCGACACGCCACCACGCAGTGCGGAAGGCTCCCTGAAAGCCTTCGAAGACAAATTCGCCGCGCTGGGTAAAGGCCGCGTGACCTCCATCATTGGTCGTTACTACGCCATGGACCGCGACAACCGCTGGGATCGCGTTGAACAGGCCTATGACCTGCTGACCCTGGCAAAAGGGGAATTCCAGTTTGCGACCGCCGTTGAAGCGCTGGAAGCGGCTTATGCACGCGATGAAAACGACGAATTCGTGAAAGCGTCCGTGATTCGCGCCGAAGGCCAGGCCGATGCCGCCATGGAAGATGGCGACGCGCTGATCTTCATGAACTTCCGCGCTGACCGCGCGCGCGAAATCACCCGTGCGTTCGTCAACAGCGATTTCGACGGTTTTGCCCGTAAGAAAGTAGTAAACATCGACTTCATCCAGCTGACCGAATACGCGGCAGACATCAAAGCGCCGTGCGCATACCCACCGGCCTCGCTGGCAAACACCTTCGGTGAGTGGATGGCGAAGAATGACAAAACGCAGCTGCGTATTTCCGAAACGGAAAAATACGCGCACGTGACCTTCTTCTTTAACGGTGGCGTTGAAGAGCCGTTCAAAGGCGAAGAACGTATTCTGATCAACTCCCCGAAAGTCGCCACCTACGATCTGCAGCCAGAAATGAGCTCTGCAGAATTGACTGAAAAATTGGTTGCGGCCATCGAGAGCGGCAAATACGACACCATCATCTGTAACTACCCGAACGGCGACATGGTCGGTCATACCGGGGTGATGGAAGCGGCAGTGAAAGCGGTTGAAGCGCTGGACCACTGCGTTGAGCAGGTGGCGAAAGCGGTTGAATCCGTTGGCGGCCAGCTGCTGATCACCGCGGATCACGGTAACGCTGAACAGATGCGCGACCCGGCGACCGGACAGGCGCACACCGCCCACACCAACCTGCCGGTTCCGCTGATTTATGTGGGTGATAAATCAGTGAAAGCCGTAGAAGGCGGCAAGCTTTCTGACATCGCGCCAACCATGTTGTCGCTGATGGGGATGCCGATCCCTGAAGAGATGACTGGTAAGCCGCTGTTCATCGTGGAATAATCGCTCCCCATGAGGGGAAAGGCGATTTTTTCAATCACATGGGTCGTGAAGCCGCTTAGGTTATCAGTCAGACCTCTGTTTTACGCCAGCGCACTCAGCGCTGGCGTATTGCTGTGCGCCGCATCCGCCCACGCGGATGACCGCGACCAGCTGAAATCCATTCAGGCCGATATCGCCGCCAAAGAGCGTGCGGTACGCCAACAGCAGCAACAGCGCGCCGCCCTGCTCGCCCAGCTTAAGCAGCAGGAAGAGGCCATCTCCGCTGCCACACGTAAACTCCGTGAAACGCAAAACACCCTTGCCCAGTTGAATAAGCAGATCGACGAGATGAACGCGTCGATTGCCAAACTGGAGCGCCAGCGCGATGCGCAGGAGCGCAACCTTGCCGCACAGCTTGATGCCGCATTCCGCCAGGGTGAACATACCGGGCTCCAGCTGATCCTCAGCGGCGAAGAGAGCCAGCGCGGCCAGCGCCTGCAGGCCTACTTTGGCTATCTGAACCAGGCGCGTCAGGAGACGATCGCGCAGCTGAAGCAGACGCGCGAAGAGGTTTCCACGCAAAAAGCCGAGCTGGAAGAGAAGCAGAGCCAGCAGCAGACGCTGCTCTACGATCAGCAGGCCCAGCAGGCAAAGCTTGAGCAGGCACGCAACGAGCGTAAGAAAACCCTGGCCGGTCTCGAGTCCTCGATTCAGGAAGGTCAGAGCCAGCTGAGCGAAATGCGCGCCAACGAATCCAAACTGCGCAACAGCATCGCCCGTGCGGAAGCCGCAGCGAAAGCGCGCGCCGAAAAAGAGGCTCGCGAGGCGCAGGCCGTTCGTGACAAGCAGCAGGAAGCGTCCCGCAAAGGGACCACCTACAAGCCAAGCGAAAGCGAACGTTCCCTGATGTCGCGTACCGGCGGCCTCGGCTCTCCTCGCGGTCAGGCTTTCTGGCCCGTTCGCGGTTCAATTCTGCATCGCTATGGCGAACAGCTGCAGGGTGAGCTACGTTGGAAAGGGATCGTTATCGGTGCGTCTGAAGGTAGCGAAGTGAAAGCCATCGCCGATGGCCGCGTGATTCTGGCCGACTGGCTGCAGGGTTACGGGCTTGTGGTAGTGGTCGAGCACGGTAAAGGCGACATGAGTCTTTACGGCTACAACCAGAGCGCGCTGGTCAGCGTCGGCACGCAGGTGCGCGCTGGCCAACCCATCGCCCTTGTGGGCAGCAGTGGCGGTCAGGGCCGCCCGTCACTCTATTTCGAAATTCGTCGTCAGGGTCAGGCGGTCAATCCACAGCCGTGGTTGGGAAGATAAGTTTTGCTTCAATTTCGTCGAATCGTTTTCTCCGTCGTCAGCGCGCTGGCGCTGGCTGCACCGGTATACGCCGGTAAGCTCGCTATCGTGATTGATGACTTCGGTTATCGCCCACATTATGAAAACCAGGTGCTGGCGATGCCGTCGGCCATCTCCGTTGCCGTCCTGCCGAATGCCCCCCACGCGCGTGAGATGGCGACCAAAGCCCACAGCAGCGGGCATCAGGTTCTCATCCACCTGCCTATGGCCCCGCTCAGCAAGCAGCCGCTGGAAAAAGATACCCTGCGCCCGGATATGAGCAGCGAGGAGATCGAGCGCATCATCCGCGACGCCTACAACAAGGTGCCGTATGCCGTAGGGCTGAACAACCATATGGGCAGCGCGATGACGTCGAGCCTGTACGGGATGCTCAAAGTGATGCAGGCGCTGGAGCGTTACAATCTCTACTTCCTCGACAGTATGACCATCGGCAACAGCCAGGCGATGCGCGCCGCTCAGGGAACGGGCGTAAAGGTGATTAAGCGCAAGGTGTTCCTGGATGATACCCAGAACGAAGCCGATATTCGCGTGCAGTTTAATCGCGCGGTACAGCTGGCCCGCCGCAATGGTTCGGCCATTGCCATCGGTCACCCCCACCCATCTACCGTCCGCGTCCTGCAGCAAATGCTGCCGACCTTACCTTCCGATATCACGCTGGTGCGCCCGAGCGATCTGCTGAATGAGCCGCAGGTGGATACCTCTACGCCGAATTCTGCGCAGCCCACCCCGACGGCGCCGCGTAATCCGTTCCGCGGCGTGAAGCGCTGCGTAGCGAAGCAGCCGCTAGAACCGGTCTACGCGACCCGCTTCTTCTCCGTCATCGGAGACAGCATCAGTAACAGTACGTTGGTGAAATACGTCCAGCAGCAGTGGCAGGGATGGGGTAAGAAAGCCTGACGCTTATTTCGCAATCTGAGAGTCCGTCTGCTCATTCGCAACGGGCTCTTTTTTCTCCTGATGCTGATACCAGGATTTGAAATATTTCAAAAAGCTGTAGGCTGTGGCATACAGACCCGTCACGACCCCAACCTTGCCCTGACGCCAGGCTCCGCTGAACAGATACCATTTGAAGAACGCCCCGATGGCGCTGATGATGCCGCGTCCGATCGAAGGCCGAGCCGGCTGGTACTTCACCAGCCGGGTGGTGTAGCTGTTAAGCTTATTGAACACTTCATGCAGGTTATAAAACGTGTCGTGACGCACCCGCCCCGGCATTTTCACGGCGACAATCTTACCTTCAACTTTGTCATCTACGGGTCGTTGGTTGAAGCGAGCCTGGGTACGATTGAAGAGCCGCACCGGGAAATCAGGCGAGGAAACAGGATAGATTGTACGCACCTCCTCGCCCAGCACGTGCCAGTAGCGGGCGATACGCCAGGCGCGATCGGCGGAAGGTTCATCCCCGGCTTTCAGGGTCAGAATAAAGTCGACCGTTTCCGCGTCCAGGATCTCGTCGCTATCCATACATAGCACCCAGTCATTGCTCGCCAGATCGATCGCATGGTTCATCTGCACGCCATGCATAGCATAGGGGTGATGATGAAGGGAGAGGCCGTACTCGCGGCAAATAGAAAGGGTGGCATCCGTACTGCCGGAATCCAGAACGACAATTTCATCTGCCACCGTCAGCAGCGGAGGAATCACCTCGCGCAGCAAACGCGCAGAATTACAGGTCAATAAACAAACGGTAAGCTTGAACATAGGCTCTGTAAAGTAAACGGATCGTCAACAAACTTTATAAGTGTGCGGGTAAAAAAGCGAAGGAAAAATCGAAATAATCTGATTGCGGATGTAAGAAACGTGAAGAGGCCGTAAAAAAAGCGCCCGAAGGCGCTTTCGCAGTTAATCCCAGCTCAGAATCACTTTCCCTGACTGGCCGGAACGCATCGCGTCGAAGCCCTGCTGGAACTCATCGATGGAGAAACGGTGAGTAATAATCGGGGACAGATCCAGACCGGACTGGATCAGCGCCGCCATCTTGTACCAGGTCTCAAACATCTCACGACCATAGATGCCCTTGATGAACAGCCCCTTGAAGATCACTTTGTTCCAGTCGATGGACATATCTGACGGCGGGATACCCAGCATCGCGATACGGCCACCGTGGTTCATGGTGTCGAGCATGGTGCGGAACGCCGGTGGCGCACCGGACATCTCCAGACCCACGTCAAAGCCCTCGGTCATGCCCAGCTCTTCCATCACGTCGGTCAGGCTCTCTTTCGAGACATCCACTGCGCGGGTGACGCCCATTTTGCGCGCCAGCGACAGGCGGTATTCGTTTACGTCGGTGATCACGACGTTGCGCGCACCTACATGCTTCGCCACGGCTGCCGCCATAATGCCGATGGGGCCCGCGCCGGAGACCAGCACGTCTTCACCGACCAGATCGAAGGAGAGCGCCGTGTGCACGGCGTTACCGAACGGATCGAAAATGGAGGCCAGATCGTCAGAAATATTGTCCGGGATTTTGAAGGCGTTAAAGGCCGGGATCACCAGATATTCCGCGAAGCAGCCCGGACGGTTCACGCCCACGCCGATGGTATTGCGGCACAGGTGCGTACGCCCGCCGCGGCAGTTACGGCAGTGGCCGCAGGTAATGTGACCTTCACCGGAGACGCGGTCGCCGATTTTGAAGCCTTTCACTTCCTGGCCGATACCCACCACTTCACCGACATATTCGTGACCGACAACCATCGGTACAGGAATGGTTTTCTGCGACCACTGGTCCCAGTTGTAGATGTGAACGTCAGTACCGCAGATAGCCGTTTTACGAATTTTGATCAGCAGATCGTTATGACCGACTTCCGGTTCCGGCACGTCGGTCATCCAAATCCCTTCTTCCGCTTTCAGTTTGGATAACGCTTTCATCACACGTCCTCAGGCAATGACGCCCAGCTGTTTACCGATGCGGGTAAAGGCTTCCACCGCACGTTCAATTTGTTCAGGCGTATGCGCCGCAGACATCTGGGTGCGGATACGCGCCTGACCTTTTGGCACCACCGGGAAGAAGAACCCGGTGACGTAAATCCCTTCTTTCTGCAGTTCGCGGGCAAAGTTCTGCGCCACGACCGCATCACCCAGCATCACCGGAATGATCGCGTGGTCAGCACCGGCCAGGGTGAACCCTGCTGCGCTCATTTTTTCACGGAACAGACGCGCGTTGGACCACAGATGGTCGCGCAGTTCAGCGCCGGACTCCACCATCTCCAGCACTTTGATGGAGGCGGCAACAATCGCCGGTGCCAGGGAGTTGGAGAACAGATACGGACGCGAGCGCTGGCGCAGCCACTCCACCACCTCTTTACGCGCAGCGGTATAGCCGCCGGATGCGCCGCCGAGCGCTTTGCCCAGCGTGCCGGTGATGATGTCCACGCGGCCCATTACGTCGCAGTATTCGTGGGAGCCGCGGCCGTTTTCGCCGACAAAACCGACCGCGTGAGAGTCATCGACCATCACCAGCGCGTCGTATTTATCCGCCAGGTCACACACGCCCTTCAGGTTGGCGATCACGCCGTCCATGGAGAATACGCCGTCGGTGGCGATCAGCACATGGCGAGCGCCCGCTTCACGGGCCTCTTTCAGGCGCGCTTCCAGCTCAACCATGTCGTTGTTGGCGTAGCGAAAACGCTTCGCTTTACACAAGCGTACGCCGTCGATGATGGAGGCGTGGTTCAGGGCGTCGGAGATAATCGCATCTTCTGCGCCGAGCAGAGTCTCGAACAGGCCGCCGTTGGCGTCGAAGCAGGAGGAGTAGAGAATCGCGTCTTCCATTCCGAGGAAGTTCGCCAGCTTTTGCTCAAGCTGCTTGTGGCTGTCCTGGGTACCGCAGATAAAGCGTACTGAGGCCATACCAAAACCGTGGGTATCCATGCCGTTTTTTGCCGCGGCAATCAGCTCAGGGTGATTCGCAAGACCTAAGTAGTTGTTCGCACAAAAGTTGATCACATGGCTGCCGTCGGCAACGGTGATGTCCGCCTGCTGTGCAGACGTGATAATACGCTCTTCCTTGAACAACCCTTCCGCACGTGCGGTCTCAAGGTCGCTGTTTAACTGTTTGTAAAAATCACCACGCATTGCAATTCTCCAGACTCGGCAAATTTCGGGACATATTACCCAAACCTATAGTTCATGACGAGATGACACGTCATCTCTTGTCGTTTTTGCAGCATAAATCACGTGTACCCTTGCGCTATGTCGGTGAATGGCTGAAGGGCAGCCATACTAATGATATGATAGAGACATTAGCGTCCGGGATTGTCCCCGGGCTCCACACTTCAAAGGTTACAGTTATGATCATCGTTACCGGCGGCGCAGGCTTTATCGGCAGCAATATTGTTAAGGCTCTCAATGACAAAGGCATCACCGACATCCTGGTGGTTGACAACCTGAAAGACGGCACCAAGTTCGTTAACCTGGTGGATCTGAACATCGCTGACTACATGGATAAAGAAGACTTCCTTATCCAGATTATGGCGGGCGAAGAGTTCGGCGAAATCGAAGCCATCTTCCACGAAGGTGCGTGTTCTTCCACCACCGAGTGGGACGGCAAGTACATGATGGACAACAACTATCAGTACTCCAAAGAGATCCTGCACTACTGCCTGGAGCGTGAAATTCCGTTCCTGTATGCCTCTTCTGCCGCCACCTACGGCGGGCGCACCTCGGACTTCATCGAGTCCCGCGAATATGAGCAGCCGCTGAACGTCTACGGCTACTCCAAATTCCTGTTCGACGAATATGTGCGTCAGGTTCTGCCAGAAGCGAACTCGCAGATCGTCGGCTTCCGTTACTTCAACGTCTACGGACCGCGCGAAGGCCACAAAGGCAGCATGGCGAGCGTGGCGTTCCACCTGAACACCCAGCTGAATAACGGTGAAAGTCCAAAACTGTTCGAAGGCAGCGACGGCTTTAAGCGCGACTTCGTTTACGTGGGCGACGTGGCGGCCGTAAACCTGTGGTTCTGGGAAAACGGCGTGTCCGGCATCTTCAACCTGGGTACCGGCCGCGCAGAGTCCTTCCAGGCGGTGGCTGACGCCACGCTGGCGTACCACAAAAAAGGCAGCATCGAGTACATTCCGTTCCCGGACAAGCTGAAAGGCCGCTATCAGGCGTTCACCCAGGCTGACCTGACTAACCTGCGCGCAGCGGGTTATAACAAACCGTTCAAAACCGTTGCCGAAGGCGTAACGGAGTATATGGCCTGGCTGAACCGCGACGCGTAAGTATGAAGATTCTGGTGATCGGCCCGTCATGGGTGGGCGACATGATGATGTCGCAAAGTCTCTATCGCACGCTCAAGGCGCGCTATCCCCAGGCGATAATCGACGTGATGGCACCCGCGTGGTGCCGTCCGCTGTTATCGCGTATGCCGGAAGTGAATGAAGCGATCCCGATGCCGCTCGGCCACGGGGCGCTGGAAATTGGCGAACGCCGCAAGCTCGGCCATAGCCTGCGCGAGAAGCAGTATGACCGCGCGTATGTTCTGCCCAACTCCTTTAAATCTGCCCTGGTGCCCTTCTTTGCGGGCATTCCGCATCGCACCGGCTGGCGCGGCGAAATGCGCTACGGCCTGCTGAACGATGCGCGCGTGCTGGATAAAGCGGCCTGGCCATTAATGGTGGAGCGCTACGTGGCGCTGGCCTATGACAAAGGCGTGATGCGCAGCGCGAAAGACCTGCCGCAGCCGCTGCTCTGGCCCCAGCTTCAGGTTAACGACGGTGAAAAATCCCAGACCTGCAGCGCGTTTGGCCTTTCGGCTGAACGTCCGATGATTGGCTTCTGCCCTGGCGCCGAGTTCGGCCCGGCAAAACGCTGGCCGCACTACCACTATGCAGAGCTGGCGAAACAGTTGATCGACGAAGGCTACCAGATTGTCCTGTTCGGTTCGGCAAAAGACCACGAGGCGGGCAACGAAATTCTCGCGACGCTCAGTAATGAACAGCAGGCCTGGTGCCGCAACCTGGCGGGAGAAACGCAGCTTGAGCAGGCGGTTATCCTGATTGCTGCCTGCCACGCTGTGGTTACCAACGATTCAGGCCTGATGCACGTCGCTGCTGCGCTCAACCGTCCGCTGGTGGCGCTGTATGGGCCAAGCAGCCCGGACTTTACGCCTCCGCTTTCCCATAAAGCGCGCGTTATTCGCCTGATCACCGGCTACCACAAGGTGCGCAAAGGCGATGCCGCTGAAGGTTATCATCAGAGCCTGATCGACATTACCCCGCAGCGCGTTCTTGAAGAGCTTAACGAACTGCTGTTGAGCGAAGAAGGATAACGAATGCGGGTACTGATCGTTAAAACCTCCTCAATGGGTGATGTTCTGCACACGCTGCCGTCGCTGACGGACGCCATGCAGGCCGTACCGGGCATTCGTTTTGACTGGGTGGTGGAAGAGGGCTTCGCGCAGATCCCCACCTGGCATGAAGCGGTTGACCGCGTGATCCCGGTGGCGATTCGCCGCTGGCGGAAAGCGTGGTTCTCCGCGCCGATTAAAGCCGAACGCAAAGCCTTCCGCGAGGCGGTACAGGCGCAGCGTTATGATGCCATCATCGACGCGCAGGGGCTGGTCAAAAGCGCCGCGCTGGTGACGCGACTGGCGCGCGGCGTAAAGCACGGCATGGACTGGCAAACCGCCCGCGAACCGCTGGCGAGCCTGTTCTATAACCACCGCCACCACATCGCGAAGCAGCAGCACGCGGTGGAACGTATCCGCGAGCTATTTGCAAAGAGTCTTGGCTATGCAAAGCCGGAAACGCAGGGCGATTACGCCATTTCGCAGCATTTTTTGCACGGTTCGCAACAAACAGACGCCCCCTACCTGATTTTCCTTCATGCAACGACCCGCGACGACAAGCACTGGCCGGAAGCGCACTGGCGCGAACTGATCGGCCTGCTGGCAAGTGCGGGACTGCGTATCAAACTCCCGTGGGGTGCACCGCACGAAGAGGCGCGGGCCAAACGCCTGGCGGCAGGGTTTGATTATGTGGACGTTCTGCCGCGCATGAAGCTGGATGGCGTCGCTCAGGCGCTGGCAGGCGCTACGGCTGTGGTCTCCGTGGATACGGGACTCAGCCACCTGACGGCGGCGCTGGACCGTCCTAATATTACGCTTTACGGCCCAACGGACCCGGGCCTGATCGGCGGCTATGGAAAAAATCAATATATCTGCCGCCCGGAACACTCATCGCAGCTGAGCGATCTCAGCGCCGCTGCGGTATTTGCGCAATTAGAGCCTTTGCTGGCAGCAGAGAGAGCCTATGTCTGATTTTTTCTCAGCGGAGCGCCCGCCAAAGCGCGTGCTGATTATTAAGCTTCGTCACCACGGTGACGTTTTGCTTACCTCGCCGGTTTTTACCGTGCTGAAAAAGAACTGGCCGAACGTGGAAGTCGATGCGCTGGTTTATGACGATACCCAGGCGATGCTGACCAGCCACCCGCATATCGACCAGGTGCACACTATTGGGCGCAACTGGCGCAAGAAGGGCTGGTTTGAACAATTCCGCCTCTACCGCGCCCTGCTGAACACCCTGAAAGGCCGTCAGTATGACGTGCTGATTAACCTGACCGAACACTGGCACGGCGCGCGCCTGGCGCGTCGCCTGAAACCGCGCGTCTCCGTCGGCTTTAAGCCGGATAAGCGCGGGGGCCTTGCGCGTCGCCGCTGGGTGAAATCGTTCACCACGCTCTATCCGGCGATTCAGGACAACAGCCGTCATATGGTGGAGGTTAATCTGGATGCCCTGCGCCGGATCGGCATTCATCCGCAGTCCGACGAAGACAAACATACGCTTTTTGTGCCCGGTGACGCGGCAGAAGCCTCTGTGGCCGAAAAACTGGCCGGGTTTGGGCTCACGAGTAAATCCTACATTCTGGTTCACCCGACCTCGCGCTGGATGTTTAAGGCCTGGGATATCAAAAAGCTGGCAGCGACCATTGATAACCTGGCGGCGCGCGGCCTGCCGATCGTCCTCTCCGCCGCGCCGTCAAAAGAAGAGAAGGCCTATATGGACGCGCTGCGCGCAGCCCTCACCCAGCCGGTCTTTGATTTAAGCGGTCAGCTGAACCTGAAAGAGCTGGGTGCGCTCATGAAGCACGCCCGGGTGTACTTCGGCGTGGATTCCATGCCAATGCATCTTGCGAGCGCCGTCGGTACGCCAACCGTCGCCATCTTTGGCCCTACCGGCGCCATCAAATGGGCGCCGTGGGGGGTAAATTATCGTGTAATCGTGGCCGGGTTTACCTGCCAGCCGTGCGGCAAAGCGGGCTGCGGAGACAGCGGTGTCTCTGACTGCATCACGGCCATCACCCCACAGCACGTGCTGAGCGCCATCGATACGATGCTCTTAGAAACGGAAACCCCTGCATGAAGCTGGCGATTGTCCGACAGACCTACAACCCCAACGGTGGCGCAGAGCGTTTTGTCTCGCGTGCGCTGAACGTGCTGGCGCAGGATACCTCGCTTGATGTCACGCTGATTGCCCGCCAGTGGGAGGATGCCGCAGGCTGGAAAACGCTGACGGTCAATCCGCCGTTTCGCAATCGCATCGCGCGTGAATCCGGTTTTGCCCTCGAAGCCGCCGCGCATTTTGCGCAGTTTGATATTGTGCAAAGCCACGAACGCATACCGGGAGCCACCATCTTCCGGGCGGGCGACGGTGTTCACGCCACCTGGCTTGAGCAATATGGTCGCATTCTGTCGCCGCTGGCGCGCTGGGCGCAATCTCTGAGCCGCTATCACCGCTACATTCTGCAGGCCGAGGCGCAGATGTTTACCCATCCGCAGCTGCGCAAGGTGATCTGTAATTCGAAGATGGTGCGCGATGATATCGCGCGGCGCTTCGGGCTGCCGGACGACAAGCTGACGGTGATCTACAACGGCGTGGACACCGTTCAGTTTAGCCCTGAGGTCCGCGCCCTTTCGCAGCGTGATGCCCTGGGCATTCCTCCTGACGCACCGGTGCTGGCGTATGTTGGGTCAGGCTTCAGCCGTAAAGGCGTCGCCACCGCGCTGCGCGCCATTGTGGCGCATCCTGACGTCTGGCTGCTGATTGCCGGCCGCGATAAACATGCGCGGAAGTTCGAAAAGCTGGCGCAGGCGCTGGGGATTTCCTCACGAGTGAAGTTCCTGGGCCCCGTTGCCAACGTGCGTGAAGTCTATGGCACGGCGGATGCCCTTATCCTGCCGACGCTCTACGATCCCTTCCCGAACGTGTGCGTGGAAGCGCTGGCCTGTGGTTTGCCGCTGCTTACCAGCCACGGCTGCGGCGCGGCGGAGTGGATAACCGAGGGTCAAAACGGCTGGGTGCGCGATGCGCTGGACAGCGAAGGCTACCAGCAGGCCATCTCGCTGTGGCTGAAAGGCCGTGAACAGGGTGTCGATTACTCCGCCGCTGCGCGTGCAACCGCCGAGCCCTTCACCCTGGACAGAATGGCGAAAGAGCTACAGGCGCTTTATCGCGATTTGCTGCGCTGAGCGGCATCGGAGAAGACTTTCTCCATCGCGTCCAGCATACATTCGCGGGTAAAGTGCGTGCTCAGGTAGTCATATCCCTGTTGCGCGAGCGTCTCGCGAAGGGCTGAGTCGTCATAGAGTTTCATTATGGCATCGTGCAGCGCGTTTTCGTCGCGCTGCACGACCAGCACTCCCGTCTGCCCGTTAATCACCGCATCTCCCGTTCCACCTGCATCCGTCGCAATGGTGGCAATACGGGTGGCTAACGATTGCAGCACGCCCTGTGGAACACCTTCCATATCGTGCGAAGGGCTGAGCGCAATATCAAAGGCCGGGAACCAGCGTTCCGGATCGGATTGATGTCCCGCCATGACCACGCGCTGCTGTAACCCCAGGGCGGTGATTTCCTGTTCCAGCGTCGCTTTGTGCGGACCTTCGCCGACAATCGCCAGCTTGATGTGTGGATTGGCGATTTTCGCCAGGGCGCGCAGCAGTACGCTATGGCCTTTGTTCGGGCGCAAATGCGATACCACGCCCAGCCAGAAATCGTCCTGCGACAAACCACAATGAACCCGGGCCTGGTGCTTATCTCCCGGATGGAAACGCTGCGTATCGACACCGCTTGGCACCGACGTACTCTGAGACATCGGCACGCCAATATTTGCCACCTGATGGCGCAGCGCCTCGCCGGTGGTCACGATATGCGCGCAGGCCGTGCGGAAGAGCCAGCGGGTCGTCCAGTTGTTGCGCGGTACGCCGGACGCATGACGGGTTCTCACCAGTGGTACAGGGTTGGACAGCGTCAGATTCGCCAGCGCCACCAGCCAGGTATCGGCAGAGTTATGGCTGTTGATGACGTCAATCGAGTGACGGTTATCCTTCATCCAGCGACGCAGCACCTGCAGGTTTTTAAGGTTCTTACGCTTCAACGGCATCGTGACCACCGTCAGACCGGCATTGCGTGCCAGCGCGTGGAGCGGCGCAGTTTCCGGACAAAGGAGAGTCACCTGATGGCCACGCTGAATCATCCCAAGCGATTCGTTGATAATGCGCAGAGGCTGCCCGCCTTTGCCGCCGTCTGCTTCAGTGTGAACAATATGCATATATTTCCTGTCGTTTAGCTGAAACCGCTGTCCAGGCCGCCGATTATATACGTGGGTATTACGATAATGCACAGGCGGATTAATCTTGCTTACAAACATTGTCCTTCTGTAGTAATGGCTTCTGTGGTAATTTTCTCAGGCTTTTATTCCACTCAAAATCAGTGGAATCTGCATATGGCATTGTTAACTAACCGGTATTAACGCCGAGATCCTTTACCAGTACCAAAATTATGACAAATACTCGTAACATCCTGACAGGTCTTTTAGTACTGTCTGTACTGGCTTTATGTTTTATCTGGCCAATCCCAAACGATCAGCTACCTTTTCATCGTAATGGACTGATTTATCCTAATATTGTGGTGGCGCTCGGTCTTTTCTTTAGCTCTTCAGTGGCGAGAAAAGCGCTGGACTTAAACAAAATTAAGTTCGTGCTTATTGTGCTGTGGGCATTAACCTTCTTTATCCTGATTAACGGCTTTTTTGTCGCGCCAGATATTAAAGAAATGGTGTCGACCTGGGATGGACAGTGGTTACGTCCGGTATTGCTTTTCTGTGCGGGCCTGGTGTTATTACCGGTGATTCAGGAGCGCTTCCCCTCTTTATCGGCAGCCCGGCTCTTTACTCTCGTCGTCCTTTTTTTCTGGGGCGTCGTCTGTATCCACCTCCTTGATACCGTCTGGCTTTACTGGCGAGACGGCGTGATCCACTGGGGCGAAACGCGGATTGTTTATAACCGCACGCGCATGAGCTTCCAGGTCAATATGATCACCGGTTTCCTGCTCGCCGAACTGCTTACGCGCGGCCTGCTTCATCAGCGTTTCTTACGCCTGAAGACACCGTTCCTCGCCTTTATGCTGCTGTGTAACCTTGTATGCACGGCGTTAGTCGATACCCGCTGGGGAACGATCGGCCTGGTCGGCAGCCTGTTCTCCACCTTCCTACTGCTCAGCCTGCACAGTATGCGTCGCAGCCGGGTGCTGCTCACCGGTGGCATCCTTCTGGGCATTATTATCGCTTCTGCGCTTCTGGGCTATGCCTCCTGGAAAACCGATCCGCGCTGGCAAAATCTGGAAGATGATGCGGTAACAGGCTGGAACGCGCCTTTCACCAGTTTTTGCTATAACAGAACAGACGGAACTGTACCGACTAACGATCTCGGTCGTCCAATGGATCACTCCAACGGCTGTCGTGCCAGCTTCTTCCATCAGGGCTGGAAACTGGTGGGTGAACACCCTGCGGGAATGGGGCCTCGCAAAGAGGCCTTCCGCTATGTGCTGCGTCGCGACACGCAGGACAATCGCATTAACATTCCGCACAGCCACTACGGCCTGATTGAGTTTGGTATCCAGAACGGCATCGCGGGCATTGCAGGCTGGCTGATTCTGCTGGCAGGCTGCTGGTACATCGGCTGGCGCGAGTTCCGCCATGGCAATATGATGGCGGGCATGTTCCTGCTGCTGTTTACGGTTGGTTTCTTCTCCCGCACCATGGTTGACCACAATCTGAAAGATCACTACCTGGAACAATATATGCTGTTAACCGGGTTGCTTGTGGGAATGTGCGCGTTACGGCCCGCTAAACGAACAGAAACAACCTCCTGATTGCGTATACATAGCGCCGTTGACAATACGCATCGGCGCAACGTTACCTATCAGAACTCTTTTGCCTGCCGGCTGTCGAAAAGCCATTGCACGTTGCTGTATCGCTCGTTAGCCGCATCTCACCGCGTTAAATTACGGAGTAAGCATGTCTGGAACGCCTCAATTAAGCCTCGTTGTCGCCGTCTATAATGGCGAGAATTTCCTGAGCGCTTTTTTTGACAGCATAAAGAAACAGAATCTGCACAGCCTGGAACTTGTTATCGTTAATGACGGCTCAACTGACGGCTCCGCAGATATCATCGCCCGCTACGCCAGTGAATTCAGTCATTTTAATGTCATCGACCAGCCTAATGGGGGTGTCTCTGCGGCCCGTAATACCGGTCTGGCCGCAGCAACGGGCGATTACATCGCGTTTCCGGATATTGATGACGTTATCTATCCGGGTATGTATCCGCGCCTGCTTGAGATTGCACTCGCCGGGCAGTTGGACGTCGCGACCTGCAACGGTACCTACATTTATGACGACGGACGCCCGTCGAAGAAGATCTTCCCTTCAGATAAACTTGCGTCAACCGACGTGCTGGACGGCCCGACCTGGCTGCAGATGGCGCTCGAATCGCGCAAGTTCCTGCACGTGACGTGGCTGAACATCTATCGCCACGCCTTTATCAAAGAGCAGGGCTTCAGCTTTGAACAGGGTCTGCGCCATCAGGACATCCCCTGGACTACGGAAGTGCTGCTCACCGCCAGACGCGTGCAGTATATTGATGAGACCTATTACGACTACCTGATCCACTCCGCTTCCGTTTCCCATACGCCAGGCACGGACGACACGCGCATGCGCTCTTCGCGCCATTATATGAAGATTCTGGAGATGCTGGACGCCATCAACAAACGCTATCCGGAACAGGTGAAACGCGTGCCCGCCTGCCGCTGGCAAATCGCCAAAGAGGGTCTGGGGATCCTGCATAGCATTAATAACATTGAAGATATAGCCAAAAAACGCGAGATCACCCGTGAGCTTTTCGATCGCGGTATCTGGAATCTGATTTGGCAAAATGCGCGCGGCTTCCGCCAACGGTGGCGTCTGGGACGTCGCTACTTCCGTCTTAAAAAACTCGTCAAATGAGTGGAATTATGAGCAAGCTTAAACTGCATGTTGTTTCCCGCCCTGAGTTTATCGCGACGAATTTTGCCGATTTTCAGGAACTGATTGATCAGAAAATCAATCCGGATGATATTCCGCATCGTTTTTACTGTGGGGGAAGAGGCGTCTGGACATTTCAGACGATGCTCAGCCTTAACTATTACTATAACGGTCAGATTGAATGCTCATGGGGCACTGAGTGCCGCCCGGACGCAATTAATCTGATGCACAACGATCACTATGGTTCCCGCGTAAAACCCTGGGTCGGCGTGACCGTTGTTGCTCGTGCCGATCGTCCGCCGGTTATCGGCGCGGATTACGTCGTCGAACAAAACCCTGAAGTTGCTAACATCCCAGGGCGTATCTTTATTCCTAACTGGCCACAGCCGGGCGTAAAACCACGCGAACGCACCGACGAGACAATCAAAACCGTCGCATTCTTCGGCCGTGTAGACAGTTTCCCGGACGAATACCGCGAAGGGAATTTTAAGCAACGTCTTGCCGAACAAGGTATTGAGCTCCGCATCTCGTTCGATAACTGGACAAACTACCAGGACGTGGACGTGTGCATCAGCTTCCGCAAATCACACGATCATAAACTGGCGCGTAAGCCTGCCAGTAAGCTCATTAACAACTGGCTGGGGAAAACGGTGATGGTCTGCGATGACGAGCCGTCTTATCGCGCGATCCGCGAAAGCGAGCTGGACTACCTGATCGCCAAAAACCCTGATGAAGCCTTCAATGCCATCATGCGTCTTAAAAACTCCCCTGAACTGTATCGTCAGATGCGCGAACAGGGTGAAAAACGCCTACAGGTCTATTCCCGCGAAGCGGTCGCTGCACGCTGGTATGCCCTGTTTGAGGATATTTGGCGAAAAGGATTGCACAATCGTCCTACGGTAGTTCGCGCACTGCGCTTTGGCTTTGGTAAAGCCATTCGCCCGCTGACTAAAAAGTTCTGATCGGAATAGAGTCCTTCCATGTTCAAAACAACGACACACTCTTCGTTCACCCCGCGCAGCAATCTGTTGCGCACCCTGGGGTTGACGCTGGCATTCCTGCTGCTGTTCTCGCTTTCAGAAATCATCATTCTGCTGAAAGATCACGTCTACCAGCCGAAATCCGGTGATATCTCGCTGTATCTGATCATTTCCCTGCTTGCCGCAGCCAGCGCGCGTTTCTTCCTGACTCGCCTGCTGCTGACCGTCACGTTTATCGTTCAGATTTCGGAAGCGGTGTACTACCAGTTCTACGGTCAGTTCTATGGCCCGAGCGAAGTCTGGCTGGCGTTCGTGGAAACGAAAGACATTGCCAGCGGGATCACCGACAGCCTGGGTTCACTGGGCATCTACTTCGCCATCATGATTGTGGCGGTCGTGTTTGCGCTGGTCTTTGCGCGTCGTCTGGCGCCGCTTTGGCACAAATGGATTGCGCTTCCTTGCCTGCTTGCGATTGTCGTGATGTTTGTCGGTCAGTTCTACAAAGCGATCGACGGGCAGATGTACAAGTTCAACCCGGACCTGCGCCACTCCCTGCTGCGTAACGGCCTGTCTGCGATGAGCTTCAGCGCCATACGCCTGATCCCGGAAGCGATGTCAGGCGAAAACCAGAATCTGACCCACTACGATCCCTACCAGGTCAAACCTGTTAAGGATACGCGCGCGGGTAAATATTCGATTATTCTGGCGATAGGTGAAAGCCTTAATCCGCACCACGTCAGCGCTCTGGGCTACGAACGCGATACCACGCCCGAGCTGAAAGCACTGCTCCAGCAGTATCAAGGTACGGGCCGCCTGATTGTCTCCAACGCCGTGTCCACCCGCGTGGCCATCCCGATGCTGGTGAATAATCTGCGCGAGCCGGATAACTACGGGGCCTATAAATCGAAATCCACCAATATCTTCGCCAACGCGAAGAAACAGGGTTATCAGACCGCCTTTATCTCCGCCCAGGGGCTGGAAGGGCTGAGCAACTGGATTGGCATCCATGATATCGATCTGTGGGAAGATACCCAGATCCGCCCGGCACCAGATGTCGGCGCAGACGTTGTTCTGACGCCATCCGTTGAGAAAGCAACCCTGGACTGGAACAAACCGTTCCTGATGGTGCTCAACAGCCGCGCGCCACATATCCCGTACGAGCGTAATATTCCGCAGGGCTTCGCGAAATTCTCTACGCCGCGTCTGAGTGATGATGTGGCGCAGAAGAAAAATGAGTATGACGATGCGGTCCGCCTGTATGACAAAGAACTCGCGTCCGCGATTCGCACTGCGCTGGCAAAATCCAAACTGCCGGTGCTGGTGTTTATCACCTCCGATCACGGTGAACGCGTGGGCGATAACGGTCTGTTTGGCCACTCGGTTGTTGAAATGCCAATTGCTCAGGTACCGTTCCTCTACTTCAGCAACGATCCGGCTTACGCCATGAAGGAGATCAGCCCGCAGGTACCTCTCAACCATTACCAGGTGGCAACGCTCATCAACAAGATGCTGGGCTACGACGTCAGCAATCCGAATCAAAAAGATGACAGCTTCTTTATCACTGGCGGTGATATTCGCGGGCTTTCGGAGCGCGTAACCTACCATCTGAATGCCCTCCCCGAAGCGGAGCGCTAAACGGTTAGACATGAAACGGGCAAGAAATTGCCCGTTTTTTTTCAGGCGAATGAGCGTAACGCAGGCAAATGGGTATCTTAAAACACCAAAGAGATAGCTTTAGACGGCTCAAATGCTTAGAATTTGCCCGCCGAAACTAAAAAAACGGATAATCGCTTGGAATTGTTGTATACCGCCCTGCTCTACATTATTCAGCCACTGGTGTGGCTGAGACTGTTGCTTCGTAGCCGGAAAGCGCCTGCGTATCGTAAACGCTGGGCTGAACGCTATGGCTTCTGCCGCAATAAAGTCGCACCGGACGGTATTTTGCTGCATTCCGTTTCTGTCGGTGAAACGCTGGCGGCGATTCCGCTGGTTCGCGCCCTGCGTCACCGCTACCCGTCGCTGCCGATTACCGTCACGACGATGACGCCAACCGGCTCGGAGCGCGCGTTATCCGCTTTCGGCAAAGATGTTCATCACGTCTATCTCCCTTACGATCTCCCCTGCGCCATGAATCGTTTCCTGAATACCGTTCGCCCGAAGCTGGTGATCGTGATGGAAACCGAGCTGTGGCCAAACATGATTTCCGCCCTGCATGCCCGTAAAATTCCGCTGGTGATTGCCAACGCGCGCCTGTCAGAGCGCTCGGCGAAAGGTTACGGCAAGCTGGGTAAATTTATGCGCCGCCTGCTGAGCAAAATCACCCTGATTGCCGCGCAGAATGAAGAAGATGCGGCACGCTTTATCTCTCTGGGCTTGAAGCGCAACCAGCTTGCAGTGACGGGTAGCCTGAAATTTGATATTTCGGTTACCCCTGAACTCGCCGCCCGCGCGATCACGCTTCGCCGCCAGTGGGCCCCGCGTCGTCAGGTCTGGATTGCGACCAGTACCCATGACGGTGAAGAAGAGATCATCCTGCAGGCGCACTGCAAGCTGCTGGAAAGCTTCCCTGATTTACTGCTAATCCTCGTGCCCCGCCATCCGGAACGTTTTAAAGATGCCCGTGAAATGGTGCAAAAAGGCGGTTTCAGCTTCACGCTGCGCAGCAGCGGGGAGATCCCGTCTGGCAGCACCCAGGTGGTGATTGGCGATACGATGGGCGAACTGATGCTGCTCTACGGCATTGCTGACCTCGCGTTTGTCGGCGGCAGCCTGGTGGAGCGCGGCGGCCATAACCCGCTCGAGCCGGCAGCCCACGCGATTCCAGTGCTGATGGGGCCGCACACATTTAACTTCAAAGATATCTGCGCAAAATTACAGCAGGCCGATGGTTTAATTACCGTGACCGATGCGGACTCCGTAGTTAAAGAGGTCTCAACCCTTCTGACTGACGAAGATTATCGCCTGTGGTACGGGCGACATGCGGTCGAAGTGCTGCACCAGAACCAGGGTGCCCTGATCCGTCTGCTGCAGCTTCTGCAACCTTACCTGCCCCAGCGGAGCCACTGATGTCAACGCGTCTGTCGGTCGTGATGATCGCCAAAAACGCCGCCGACCTGCTTCCGGACTGCCTGGCGTCGGTAGCCTGGGCTGATGAGATAGTCATTCTTGATTCCGGAAGTACGGACAACACGGTGGACGTTGCCCGGGCAGCGGGCGCAAAAGTCTTTATCGATACTGACTGGCAAGGCTATGGCATCCAGCGCCAGCGCGCGCAGGGGTTTGCCACCGGAGATTATGTCCTGATGCTCGATACTGACGAGCGCATCACGCCGGAGCTTCAGCAGGCCATTCAGGCGGTGCTTTCCTCACCTCAACCTGGTGCTGTATACAGCATTGCCCGCCGCAACTACTTCCTTGGCCGTTTTATGCGCCACAGCGGCTGGTATCCTGACCGCGTGACGCGCCTTTACGAGCGCGAGCGCTATCAGTACAACGACAATCTGGTGCATGAATCCCTGAGCTGCGACAACGCCCAGGTCATCCCCCTGACGGGCGATTTGCTGCACCTGACCTGCCGCGATTTCGCGAGCTTCCAGCGTAAACAGCTCAACTATGCCACGGCTTGGGCGCAGGAGCGTCACCAGCGCGGCAAGAAGGCCTCACTGACCGGTATCTTTACCCACACGCTGGGCGCGTTCCTGAAAACGCTCCTGC
The DNA here is from genome assembly GCF_049238885.1 of Enterobacter cloacae complex sp. BZL2005. Taxonomy (NCBI): domain Bacteria; kingdom Pseudomonadati; phylum Pseudomonadota; class Gammaproteobacteria; order Enterobacterales; family Enterobacteriaceae; genus Enterobacter; species Enterobacter cloacae complex sp. BZL2005. Next base: position 93,668 of record NZ_JBMKGI010000012.1, read on the forward strand.
TGCGTGGTGGCGTTCTGGACGGTAAGCAGGGCTGGTTACTCGCGGTAGTGAATGCCCAGTATACTTTCAACAAATACACCGAGCTGTGGGCGCTCTGCCGCGGCTACTCAGAGAAAACGTGAGCCATGAGCACAAAAGCGATTTATCCGGGTACCTTCGATCCGATCACCAACGGTCATCTTGATATCATCACCCGTGCGGCGTGCATGTTTGACAAGGTCATCCTGGCCATTGCCGCGAGCCCCAGCAAAAAGCCGATGTTTGACCTCCACGAGCGCGTGCAGCTTGCCACCGATGCCATTTCGCACCTGCCGAATGTTGAGGTGGTCGGGTTTAGTGACCTGATGGCTAACTTCGCCCGGGCCCAGCAGGCGAACATTCTGATCCGCGGTTTACGCGCGGTGGCAGACTTCGAATATGAGATGCAGCTGGCGCACATGAACCGCCACCTGATGCCGGAGCTGGAGAGCGTGTTCCTGATGCCCTCCAAAGAGTGGTCGTTTATCTCGTCCACGCTGGTGAAAGAGGTGGCGCGCCATCACGGGGACGTTACCCATTTCCTGCCGGTTAACGTCCACCAGGCGTTGATGGAAAAGCTAAAGTAGCCCTATTTCTGGCACTGACGGCAGTAGAACGTGGCGCGCTGGGCGTGCTTCGTGGCAATAATGGGTGTGCCGCAGACTCTGCACGGTTCGCCCTTACGGCCATACACCTGCAGTTCCTGGGCAAAATAGCCCGGCTTGCCGTCACTTTGCAGGAAGTCCTTCAGCGTTGTCCCCCCCTGCTCAATCGAGCGCAGCAATACGGCTTTAATCACCCGGACCAGCAGCTCGCACTCCTGCGCCGACAGCGACGAGGCCAGCCGATCGGGGTGGATCCCGGCCGCAAACAGCGATTCGCTGGCGTAGATATTCCCCACGCCGACCACCAGCTTGTTATCCATCAGCCAGGGCTTAATCGGGCTTTTCTTCTTCGCGCACTTCGCCTTGAGGTATTCCGCGTTAAACGCGTCTGAGAGCGGCTCCGGGCCCAGATGCGCCAGCACGTTATGCCCTTCCAGCTCCTTCGTCCACAGCCACGCGCCAAAGCGCCGTGGATCGGTGTAACGCAGCACTTTGCCGTTGCTCATCACCAGATCCACGTGGTCGTGCTTTTCCGCAGGCAGTTCTTCGGTAAGAACGCGCAGGCTCCCGGACATCCCCAGGTGGATAATGATCCAGCCGTCGGGCAGCTCCAGCAGCAGGTATTTCGCGCGGCGCTGCACGCTAAGGACGGGTTTATCGCTCAGGGCATGGATCTCATCGGACACCGGCCAGCGCAGACGCCCGTTACGGACAACCGCGTGAAGAATCGTCGCGCCGACCAGATGGGGCTCAATGCCGCGACGGCTGGTTTCTACCTCAGGTAATTCAGGCATGGTTCCTCCGTTGAGATACAGAATGCAAAAAACCCCGCAGTTGCGGGGTTTTTCGATACAAGGAGACTAAAATTATTTGATTTTAGCTTCTTTGTACAGTACGTGCTGGCGTACAACTGGATCGAATTTTTTCAGTTCCAGTTTTTCCGGCTTAGTACGTTTGTTCTTCGTGGTGGTGTAGAAGTGACCTGTACCAGCAGAAGAAACCAGCTTGATTTTCTCGCGAATACCTTTAGCCATGATTTATTTCCTCTTTAAGTACTTAGTACTTTTCGCCACGGGCACGCAGTTCAGACAGAACTGTATCGATGCCTTTCTTATCGATTACACGCATACCTTTAGCAGATACGCGCAGGGTGACAAAACGCTTCTCGCTCTCAACCCAGAAACGGTGAGAGTGCAGGTTCGGCAGGAAACGGCGTTTAGTCGCGTTCAGTGCGTGGGAACGGTTGTTACCGGTCACCGGACGCTTGCCAGTAACTTGGCAGACTCGGGACATGTCTATTCTCCAAAAATCAAATTAGCTCGAGCTTCGTATGGGGTATCGGCGCCTCGTCAGGCTTTACAGCCCGGTCATCGCATAGTTCTAAGTGAACTCTCGATTGCCAGGCCCAAATGCCAAACCCGAGATTCTCAAAGGTGGCGTAGTATACGCTGACTCGGCGGTGTGCTCAAGTCCCGAACAGACAAAGATCCCGATGGATCGCGAGAAATAGCCTAAATCCAGCCATGTTCTGCAAAAGAAATGTACTCTCCGCGGCCAATTATCAGATGGTCCAGCACACGAATGTCCATGAATTGACAGCATTTGATAATGCGCTCGGTGATTTCTTTGTCCGCTCTGCTCGGTTCTGCACAGCCTGAGGGGTGATTATGCGCGAGGATCACGCCCGCTGCATTCACTTTTATCGCTTCCCGCACAATTTCTCGCGGATGCACCTCAACGTGGCTTAACGTGCCGGCAAAGAGGCAGCTATGTTTCAGTACCCGGTTTCTGTTATCGACAAAGATCACCATAAAGATCTCGCGCTCGATATCGGTTAACTGGCTTTGCAGATATTCACGCGTCATCGCTGGCGTCAGGATCGGATCGTCCTTCTCCATGCGGACATTGTAAAAACGGCGGGCAAGTTCAGCAATGGCCCGCAACTGGGCATATTTCGCCACACCGATCCCTTCTACGTGCTTAAACTGCGCCAGTTCGGCGGTCAGCAAACCGTGCAGAGAACCGAAATGTACGATCAGCTCTTTTGCCAGCGTAAATACCGTTTTACCGGGCGTTCCGGTACGTAAAAAGAGCGCCAGCAGTTCATCATCTTTTAACAGGGTGACGTCATAGCGCAGCAGTTTTTCGCGCGGCAGCAGCGGCTCATCCTCTTCTTCCATGCTCTTTCTCCCTTTTTTAACCGCATGCTGCCACAGGCCAGTCAGGCACTCGACGACCACGTTGCGTTCTTGCGTAGCGCCTCGCAAAGTGGTCGAAGGACAAAATCACCCCGTTTTGGGGATTGTGATAAAATGCCCGCTCTCTGGTGAACCCCAACAGGAAAGAATCATGATGAGCCTGGCCGGTAAAAAAATCGTTCTTGGCGTGAGCGGCGGTATTGCTGCCTACAAAGCGCCGGAGCTGGTGCGTCGTCTGCGCGAGCGCGGGGCAGATGTACGGGTCGCGATAACCGAAGGCGGTAAAGCCTTTATCACTCCTCTGAGCCTGCAGGCCGTTTCAGGATACCCGGTATCTGACAGCCTGCTCGATCCGGCCGCCGAAGCCGCGATGGGCCATATTGAGCTTGGGAAATGGGCAGACCTGGTTATCCTCGCGCCCGCCACGGCTGATTTAATCGCCCGGGTAGCGACCGGTATGGCAAACGACCTGGTCTCCACCATTTGTCTGGCCACACCTGCGCCTGTTGCCGTCGTGCCTGCCATGAACCAGCAGATGTACCGTAACGCGGCTACGCAGCACAATCTTGAGACCCTAGCCTCACGCGGCCTGCTTATCTGGGGTCCGGACAGCGGTAGCCAGGCCTGCGGCGATGTTGGCCCGGGCCGCATGCTTGATCCGCTGACGATTGTTGATATGGCCGCGGCCCACTTTTCGCCTGTCAACGATCTGCAACATCTCAACATCATGATAACCGCGGGCCCCACGCGCGAGCCGCTGGATCCGGTGCGCTACATCACCAACCACAGTTCCGGCAAAATGGGCTTTGCGATTGCCGCCGCCGCCGCGAAGCGCGGTGCGAACGTCACGCTGGTGAGCGGCCCGGTCTCTCTACCTACGCCTGCGTGTGTGAAGCGAATTGACGTTACCACCGCGCTGGAGATGGAAGCCGCCGTGCAGGCACATGCGCAAAGCCAGCAGATTTTTATCGGCTGTGCGGCCGTTGCAGACTATCGTGCTGAGACGATCGCCGAGGCTAAAATTAAAAAGCAAGGCGATGAATTAACACTAAAAATGGTGAAAAACCCGGACATTGTTGCCGGTGTCGCCGCACTAAAAAGCCACCGGCCATACGTTGTTGGGTTTGCCGCAGAAACGAATAATGTGGAAGAATATGCCCGGCAAAAACGTACCCGCAAAAACCTCGATTTGATTTGCGCGAACGACGTATCGCTGGCCACACAAGGATTTAACAGCGACAGCAACGCACTGCACCTTTTCTGGCAGGATGGAGATAAAGTCTTACCGCTTGAGCGCAAGGAACTCCTGGGCCAACATTTACTCGACGAGATCGTTACCCGTTATGATGAAAAAAATCGACGTTAAGATTCTGGACCCGCGTGTTGGCGAGCAATTCCCGCTGCCAACCTATGCCACCTCCGGCTCTGCCGGTCTTGACCTGCGCGCCTGTCTCGATGACGCCGTAGAACTGGCTCCGGGTGCCACGACCCTGGTTCCGACTGGCCTGGCGATTCACATTGCTGACCCGTCGCTGGCAGCGGTTATCCTGCCGCGTTCTGGCCTGGGCCATAAGCACGGCGTTGTGCTGGGTAACCTGGTGGGCCTGATCGACTCCGACTATCAGGGTCAACTGATGGTCTCCGTCTGGAACCGTGGTCAGGACAGCTTCACCATTGAACCGGGCGAGCGTATCGCACAGATGGTCTTTGTACCGGTGGTACAGGCAGAATTTAACCTGGTGGCAGACTTTGACGCCACCGACCGTGGCGAAGGCGGCTTCGGCCATTCCGGGCGCAAATAACGGCCCGACAAACACGTATCTCACAGCGTCATAATGCAATAACAAACCGCAAACGTCCGTTTGCGGTCGCTGTGTGGATGCCAGCCTGGCAAGTGCTTATTTTCAGGGGTATTTTGTAACATGGCAGAAAAACAAACCGCGAAAAGGAATCGTCGCGAAGAAATACTTCAATCTCTGGCTCTGATGCTTGAATCCAGCGATGGCAGTCAACGCATCACCACCGCTAAACTGGCCGCCTCCGTAGGCGTGTCTGAGGCGGCGCTGTACCGTCATTTTCCGAGCAAGACCCGGATGTTCGACAGTCTGATCGAGTTTATTGAAGACAGCCTGATCACGCGCATCAACCTGATTCTGAAAGACGAAAAAGACACTACCGCGCGTCTGCGTCTGATAGTGCTGTTAATCCTGGGCTTCGGTGAACGCAATCCGGGCTTAACCCGTATCCTGACCGGCCACGCGCTGATGTTTGAGCAGGACAGACTCCAGGGCCGCATTAACCAGCTTTTCGAACGCATTGAAGCGCAGCTGCGCCAGGTGCTGCGCGAGAAGAAAATGCGTGAGGGTGAAGGATACAGCATTGATGAAACGCTGCTGGCGAGCCAGATTCTGGCGTTTTGTGAAGGGATGCTTTCCCGCTTCGTGCGCAGCGAGTTCAAATACCGTCCAACGGACGATTTTGACGCCCGCTGGCCGTTAGTCGCAGCACAATTACAGTAACGCCATCGCCGGATGGGGGCTTCGCCTTATCCGGCCTACGAACGGGTAGGCCCGGTAAGCACAACGCCACCGGGCAATGCACTTAAACCCCGAACGCTTCGCGATACGCTTTTACCGCTGCCAGATGGTCCGCCATCTCAGGCTTCTCTTCCAGATACGCAATCAGATCTTTCAGGGTGATTATTGACGTCACAGTGCAGTTGTAATCCCGCTCCACTTCCTGAATGGCGGAAATTTCTCCGCGACCACGCTCCTGACGATCCAGCGAAATCAACACGCCAGCCAGCGTTGCACCGTTGGCCTGGATAATCTCCATTGATTCGCGGATCGCCGTGCCCGCGGTGATCACATCGTCCACCAGCATGACGCGGCCCTGCAGCGCGCTGCCGACCAGATTCCCGCCTTCACCGTGGGTTTTGGCTTCTTTGCGGTTAAAGCAGTACGGCACGTCGCGATCATGATGTTCCGCCAGCGCCACCGCGGTAGTGGTCGCAATCGGAATGCCCTTATAGGCCGGGCCAAACAGCAGGTCAAAATCAATCCCGGAATCCACCAGCGCTTCGGCATAGAAACGGCCTAACAGTGCCAGATCGCGCCCGGTATTAAACAGCCCGGCGTTGAAGAAATAAGGACTTTTACGCCCGGATTTCAGCGTAAATTCGCCAAACTTAAGTACCTGCTTGTTAAGCGCAAACTCAATAAACTGGCGCTGATACGATTTCATGGATTAGCTCCTTTGGTTTTTCTGTCTTACAGGCAAAAAAAAGGCGACTCATTGGTCGCCTTTAAAATCAATTTTCTAACGCCGCTTTCTGCGTCGTGACAATGGATTCGATTCCCCCTCGGGCCAACGCCAGCAGGGAGAGAAGCTCTTCGTGGGTGAACGGCTCGCCTTCTGCCGTGCCCTGCACCTCAATGATGCGACCGTCTTCGGTCATCACCACGTTCATGTCTGTCTCTGCAGCGGAATCTTCAACGTATTCCAGATCGCAAAGCGCTTCACCGTTAACGATGCCTACGGAGACCGCCGCAACCATGCCTTTCATTGGATTGGTTTTCAGCTTACCGACTGCAACCAGCTTGTTCAGAGCATCTGCCAGCGCTACACAGGCGCCGGTAATAGAGGCCGTACGCGTGCCACCATCGGCCTGAATCACGTCGCAGTCCAGGGTAATCGTGAATTCGCCGAGGGTTTTCAGATCAACGGCGGCGCGCAGCGCACGCGCGATCAGACGCTGAATTTCCATGGTACGACCGCCCTGCTTACCCTTCGCCGCTTCACGGGCGTTACGGGTATGGGTCGCGCGCGGCAGCATGCCGTACTCGGCGGTGATCCAGCCCTGGCCCTGACCTTTCAGGAAGCGCGGAACGCCTTCTTCGATGGATGCGGTACACAGCACTTTGGTGTCACCAAACTCAACCAGCACGGAGCCTTCAGCGTGTTTTGTATAGTTACGGGTCAGGGTGACGGGACGCACCTGATTGGCGCTACGACCTGATGGACGCATGATGGATTCTCCGGCTTGAAACGAATGTGGCTGCGCATTATACGGATAAAGGACGCTTATTCCTATCCTGAGAAGCCCCCGAAAGCTATAATCCCCCCATCTCTCCTTTAAAAACGGGAATGTCTATGATCCGCAGTATGACCGCCTACGCCCGGCGTGAAATCAAGGGTAGCTGGGGTAGCGCTACATGGGAAATGCGCTCGGTAAACCAGCGTTACCTGGAAACGTATTTCCGTATGCCGGAGCAGTTCCGCAGCCTTGAGCCTGTTGTTCGCGAGCGTATCCGTACGCGTCTGACGCGCGGTAAAGTGGAATGTAACCTGCGCTTTGAGCCTGATGCCAGCGCACAGGGCGAGCTGATCCTCAACGAAAAACTGGCGAAACAGCTCGTGAATGCGGCGAACTGGGTCAAAATGCAGAGCGATGAAGGCGAAATCAACCCGGTTGATATTCTGCGCTGGCCTGGCGTCATGGCCGCCGGTGAGCAGGATCTGGACGCGATTGCCGCTGAAATTCTGGCCGCCCTCGACGGCACGCTGGATGACTTTATCGTTGCCCGCGAAACCGAAGGTCAGGCGCTGAAAGCGATGATTGAGCAGCGCCTTGAAGGCGTGAGTGCGGAAGTGGCAAAGGTTCGCACCCATATGCCGGAAGTGCTGCAGTGGCAGCGCGAGCGCCTGGTCGCCAAACTGGAAGAGGCAGAAGTTCAGCTGGAAAACACCCGTCTGGAACAAGAGCTGGTGCTGATGGCGCAACGTATTGATGTCGCTGAAGAGCTGGACCGTCTGGAAGCGCACGTTAAAGAGACCTACAACATTCTGAAGAAAAAGGAAGCGGTAGGCCGCCGTCTGGACTTTATGATGCAGGAGTTCAACCGTGAGTCGAACACTCTTGCGTCTAAGTCGATCAATGCGGAAGTAACGAATTCAGCGATTGAGTTGAAAGTACTGATTGAGCAAATGCGCGAGCAGATCCAGAACATTGAGTAGGATATCATTCCATATCAAGTAGACTCACCAACCAGAAGAAGCCCGCTAACCACGGGCTTTTTTAATGTCACAAAGTTGCAGTTAGTATCATAAAAGCGCATATTTCTTGTGTACCCGCATGTACCCTTTTCATGAGGTGGCATTTTTCAATTTAGGTACATAACCAAAGGTGAGATATGGGCAACCTGACAGACATCCAGATAAAAGCGTGGATAAAGGCCGGAACAAGGTTCGAGGGTAAATCGGACGGCAATGGCTTATATCTGCGCTACAGGGAAACAGACACAACTCCAACATGGCGTTTCCGCTATCGCATTGTCGGTAAGCCGCGCGTTATGACCGTTGGTAAGTATGGCGTTGTCTCATTGGCAGAAGCCCGGGAGACTGTCAGAGCTTTAGCCGCTCGTGTCGCACTAGGTTATGACGTAGCCGGAGAGAAGCAGGAGCGAAAAGCCGCATTAAAAGCCCAGTTGGAAGCCGACCAGCATGACAAAACAGTGTCCGAAGTAGCTGAAGACTATTTTAAGAAGAAAGTACTGGGTACATGGAAACACCCCGACATCCTCCGCCGTCGCCTGGCGAAAGACATTAATCCTCGCATAGGTCAGAAAAAGGTTAAGGACGTCAAACCCCGAGATATTGATGCCTTGCTTCAGGCCATCTTAAAACGTGGTGCGCCATCCGTTGCTAATGACGTCCTGCGATGGGTACGCCGTATCTTTGATCATGCCATAAAGCTAGGGATGATTGAGGTTAACCCCGCTGCTGCCTTTGATACGAGCGATGCGGGCGGCAAAGAAACATCACGCGAACGGTGGTTAACCAGACCGGAGCTGGTTCAATTCTTTGAAGCAATGCGAATGGCGAAAGGCTTCAGCCGTGAGAACGAGTTAACGCTGAAGCTGCTGCTTGTCACTTGCGTGAGAAAGATGGAGCTATGCGCCGCACGCTGGAGCGAGTTCGATTTAGCCAATGGCATTTGGTACTTACCGGGCGAACGCACAAAGACAGGCGACGGGATTGATATCCCACTACCAAAGCAGGCCATCGAATGGCTTGAAGAATTGCGCCTTCTTTCCTGTAACAGCAAATGGGTATTACCTGCGCGAAAACAACAGCACCGCATGATCCCCCACATTCAGGAAAGCACCCTGCCCGTTGCGCTGGCGAAGGTTAAGCAGGCAATGCCGGGCGTACCTAACTTCACCGTTCACGATATGCGCCGTACCGCCAGAACCCACTTAGGAGCGCTGGGCGTTGATCCTATCGTTGCCGAACGTTGCCTTAATCACCGCATTAAAGGCGTCGAAGGCATCTACAACCGTCACCAATATTTAAACGAACGGCGGGAAGCGCTGGCCATGCTGGGCAACCTGATGGAAGCGCTTGAACGGGGCGAAGAGTACAACGTTACACCACTGAGGCAAGCCAGATAGATTTTCAATATTGTTTTTTTGCTTGTCCCATCTGTCCCGCTTGTCCCGTTTTGTAAAGACTCAATAAATACAGCTGGTTACAAGAATGGTTATGGGACAAAACCGGGACAAAAGACGGGACAGGACGGGACAAAAACCTGTCTCAACACTGATGGGTAGTACAAATAACAGACGTGTAGGGTGAATAATGAGCAATTTACAAAACCAAATGGGGTTATCTGATGAAGCGCTGGCTAGTTACTTAAGGCAAGCGAAGGAGAATGAGTTAGAGATAGTGAGGCTAAATGCTCACATTGAGACTCTAAATAACGCGCTATCAGGAAATACAGAATCTGCCCTCGCAGAACTATCCAGAGAAAATGCTCAATTGCGGCATTCATTGAGACTCGCGGAGATGAACGCCAATTTTGTTAGTAGTCATTACGGTCAGGTGATTGAAACACGCCGCCAAGATATTCAAGCGGCAGGAGGAATCATCAATGCTATTCATGACGGCAAAGAAAAGGTTCGAAAAGCAAGATCAAGGGGAGGCGAGACAAGCAAAAAACTAAGCTCTGCAGCTCTCCTCATTAAACGATATCTAGACGATATTGAAGAAGGCAAGCATAGATACCCAAAAAAGAAGATAGCAGATGACTTTATAAATTGGGTAAAAAAAACGCAACACAATCCCCGCATCAAGATTAGTGGTACAGGTAAGGTTGAAATAGTTGTTGATGACATGCCCGCTTTCTCGCTGAAAAAAGACTCGATAAGAAAGGCAATAACGAGGGAAATAGAAAAAGAAAAAAAAATTGATGAGGACGGACAATAACTAACTTATCCGGCAAGCAGGGTTGGCATTCTTAGCGCTACGGGAGATATCTCGTGACACTAACAAACATAGGTGCCTCATGATTAATCGTTACATTAGACCCAAAAATCTAGCTGAAGAGCTGGGGATCTCAATGCCTAGTTTATGGCGCTGGGTTAAAGCTGGAAAGATGCCGAAGCCGGTGAAACTATCCCCCAGAGTGGCGGCATTCTCAACTGCGGAAATCAACTCATGGCTGGCGGCGAAAAGTGCAGATTAATGGAGGTGGTGAGTTATGAGCTTAATCGCTGAGATTCAAACAGCAGCTGCCGGACGGTGGCCAGCAATACTGAACACAATCGGAATCAACGTACCCGATAAGCAACATCATATACCCTGCCCGGTATGCGGCGGTAAAGACCGATTCCACTGGAAAAATGATGTTCAAGGTACTTGCTATTGTCGGGGGTGCGGAAAGTGGAGGGATGGAGTTCAGCTAGCTCGAGATTGTGGGGCCTCTGTTTCTCAGATCGCCAATGCCGCTGGAATAAACACAACGCGCCACGCGCCGCTAGGCAGGCGAAAGGTCAGCTTGCCACCACACACAACTGCGTTACTGGCTGGGAAGCAGAAATTAAGGGAGCAGGGTTCAGAATGGATAAAAGTGCAGCTGGACTGTCAGGAGGCAGCAATTTTATGGCACGAATATGAAAAAAACGGCAGGCCCCTTGAAGTGACCCGCCGCCTTTATGGACTACATAGACAACTTTAATTCTTTGAGCTTCCCGGTTGCCCCCGGGAAGCAAAACAACAAGGGACATAATCACCATGTCAGAGAATACTGTAACTCACCTACCGCTCAAGTCAACCATGAAAGAACCGGTGTCCGGTGCGCCAGCACGGGCAGCTAATTATGATTCTATGCCGCTGGCAAAGATGCAACCCGGCGAACGCATCGCCGCGTTTGTTGCAAAGACTGGCCGTTATTCACTTCATCGGGCAAGTGATACCTTGTACCGTTTTGATGGTGCTATCTGGCGGGCAATCAGCGATTCCGCAGTTAAAAGCGATCTGGCTGATTTTTATGGGGGCGGAGGATTCCAACCAGGTGCCAGCGTATTTGAGAGCGACGCGCGAGCGCTGAAGATATATTCATCGACCAAACAATCTCCAGAGATGGCGGAACCAAAAGCCGGGGTAATCGCCTTTGCCAACGGCGTTTACTCAATCATAGACGGTTCATTTTCCAGCCATTGTGCGGAAAACTGGCTACGGTCACACAACGGTATTGACTACTCCACCTCCACCGAAGGCGAAACGCTAAGCGGCAACGCACCAAACTTTAGCGCATGGCTGGAGCACAATAGCGGCGGCGATGAAGCGAAGGCCAAGCGGATACTGGCGGCTCTGTATATGGTTCTGACTCATCGCTACGAATGGCAGCTATACGTTGAGGTAACTGGCAAAGGTGGTAGCGGTAAGAGCGTGTTTATGTCACTTTGCAGGCTGTTATCTGGCGAGGAAGGTTCAAAGGCAACCACCTTACACGCGCTACGCGATTCAAAGGCGCTCGAAACGCTTATTGATTCAAAACTCATCACCATGAGTGATCAGCCCGCATATAGCGGCGACTGCGCAAATTTAAAGGCCATTACTGGTGGCGACTCCATTTTCATTAACCCCAAATATAAAAAAGGGTTCGATGCGAAAATTAACGCCGTTGTAGTCGTGGCTAACAACGAACCTGCTGTATTTACTGAGCATAATGGGGGCATCTCCCGCCGCCGGGTACTGTTTAAGTTTGGTGAACCGGTAGAAAGACCTGACCCTGAGTTTATGGCGAAGATAAAAACTGAATTGCCAGTAATTGTTCGTCATTTGATTAAAGAGCTGAACGATGGAGCAGCAAGGCAGCTTCTCATTGAGCAGCGGGACTCGCACGAATCATTCGAGGCAAAGGCTGAGACGAGTAGCATTTACTCCTTCGTTAAACACCTGGACCCACTGCCAGCGCCTACAGGTATGCGCATGGGTGGTAAGCCTGCAACAACAAATGAGGAGCGCCCACGAGAATACCTCTATCATGCGTATCAAGCATTTATGCAGTACAACGGGTTCCAGAATCCACTTTCGGTACTGAAGTTCAGGCAGGCGGTTATTGCGATAATGAAAGAGCGTGGACATGAATTTGCTGAGAAAAAGGGAGCTGTAGGAGTTCGCTATAATGTATATCTGGCAGAATCGGCCGACGAATGGCTGCCTTAACCCGCATGTAACATACAAGACAAAGGGCGCTAATAAGCGCCTTTTTTATTTTCAGCGACAATCTCAAATATTTGTTTTTTTTGCAAAAGTCCATCACCTCCATCACCAATCAATATTATTAAATATATATCAACAACTTAGCATATGATGGACTTCATAAAAATCCGTCACAAGTCCGTCATAAGTCCATCACTCAGAGACCCGATATTGACGCAGTTTTGATGAGCTTGCATAAGTCCGTCACAAGTCCGTCATTATTTATCTTATTGATTTAAATGTTTTTTTAATAAATAAATGACGGAGTGACGGACATGATGGACTTTTCAGGAAAAACTAGATTTTGAATATTTGAGCCTAAAAAATGGACACCCTTGCGCTACGCGCCGCTAGGCAGGGAAAGTGATTTTCATAACATATATTTAACAATCGCATTCCCATTCGGAACCAGCGGGCCGGAATGATCCTGATACAGGCGTTCAGCATGGAGTGAGAATCAACGTTTTTTGATGCCCTACTGACCCCAGATTAATCTTTGGTCGGTAGCGGGAAGCCTTCATCGTGTTGGCTTTTGATATGTTACTGACGTCAGATTAATCGTCGCTCGATAGAGAAAGCCTTCGTTCTGGTCAGGGTAATGTCAGGGTGATGCTTACATTTTATGACTATTTTAGTTAGCAATAGTTAGCAGTCTACTAAAATCAAAACTTCTCAAAGTTAATTCCTGAAACGAAAAAGCCCCCACATTTCTGTAGGGGCCGTTTCGTCATTCTGCGCTTGATGGTCGGAAGGATGGCCGACAAATATATACTATCTCTTTATGTACTCATGAACCAGTACGATAGTACAATAAGCCGTCAATTCTTCAAAATGATGGTGATAGCGATGAACGAAGTAGATTCAATTCTGGCCGAGCAGAAAAGAGCCGCAGAACAACGCCGCCAAGCTGATGAGTGTAAGCGCCATCCATCCGGCCTGTATGCCGTTGGTGATGGCTGGTATGTAAAGCAAATCGAATACTCTCACTCGCCGCTGGGATTCAGTAAGGTGGTTCTGGTAAGCCCTGATGATGTTTGTGTGAGATATCAGCGCCAATATGGCAAAGCACTCACCACTGCCAAATTGAAGGAATGGAGCAGGGACGGGAACTTCCCGTTGCCGCGCTCTATTAATGGCGTTATCGGTTGGGAATCGAATGTTGTGACCAATGGCCTGAATGAACTGAGCAAAGCAGCCGGTCGCGGCTTTACCTGTATCACTCGAGGATTCGCACGATGAGCAAAGAATCTGTAATCGCGGCATTGAAAAAAGCGCGTGAAGCGCGTGAAGGCAATATCTTTGGCGGTACTGGTCAGGCCGAATTTAACAAAAATTTTTACGCTGGCCGCGTCACCAAAACAGATGGGGTCAGCAAAACCGACAGTAACGAGCCGATGAACCAAAAGGCATTTAATGCCCGGTTCTATGCGGGGAAATCATGACTGAGGCATATGCGCTCTGTGTGATGCTGTACTGCTACCTGATGCTTATCTGCCCGTAACCTTCCCTCACTGCCAAGCGCCGCCGAAAGGCGGTTTCTTTTGACCTGATGGAGCCTGTCATGCTGAATGTGAACCGCTTGCCCAACAGCACCCGCCTACAGATTGCCGCCGCTATTGCTGAAGAGGTTTACGCGCTGGATCTGGATGATGAGGCGCTAATACATGAGCTACGGCGGTATGGCTTTACCCAGGCATGGGCTGAGGCGGCGACTTATCGCTTTATGACGACAGCATTTGAAATCGCAGATCCACGGCGCGAACGTAAAACAAAAATGCCAGCGCCTACCTCTCACCCCGAATGGGTTTTTGTTGATAATGTTTTAATGAAGATCACGGCGTGACTTACACAAAATTACAATTGGTCATAAATCACACAATAAAAATTGTAATCCCTGTAAATTCATGTACCCCGATGTGTACAAAAACAAAATCATTAAAACAAAAAACCGTTAAATATCAATATACATAACCCATTACTCAATATTCAGATCCAGAATATTGAGTAATGCCTTATCGGGTGGTGTCGACGGCACCACCCATTATTATTTCTAATCCATTCCGGCACCTGATTTTGCGCGTCACCGCCTTTCATCAAGCTTATTCAACATCATTTGATAAAAATTTATAGGGGAAACGGAGTCGCCTTAGAAAAACTCAATCGTGATCTTGCGCACAAATCGCTAACCTCCCCCGCGTTTACACCGGAGGAAATATGCTGCTTCACATCCTTTATCTCATTGGCATCACCGCAGAAGCCATGACCGGCGCACTTGCTGCCGGACGTCGCCGTATGGACACCTTCGGCGTGATCATTATTGCTACAGCGACCGCGCTGGGCGGCGGCTCGGTACGCGATATTCTGCTGGGACATTATCCGCTTGGCTGGGTCAAACACCCCGAGTACGTCATTATCGTGGCGACAGCTGCCGTGTTAACCACCATAGTGGCGCCCGTCATGCCCCATCTTCGCCGCCTGTTTTTAGTCCTTGACGCTTTAGGTCTGGTGGTTTTCTCGATTATCGGAGCACAAATCGCGCTCGATATGGGGGAAGGACCTGTTATCGCTACCATTGCCGCCGTGGTCACGGGCGTATTCGGCGGTGTGCTGCGCGATATGTTCTGCAAGCGCATTCCACTGGTTTTCCAGAAAGAGCTTTACGCCGGAATATCCTTTGCGTCTGCCGTTCTGTATATTGCTTTACAACATTATGTTTCGAGCCATGATGTTGTGGTCATTGCCACGTTATTATTTGGCTTTACGGCTCGCTTGCTGGCACTGCGCTTAAAGCTGGGATTGCCTGTTTTTCATTACACGCAGGACACCCATTGAATTCTCAACAAAACCACAACAAAGTAGTAAAAAGCACTTTTTGTTATCTCATATAACCGGGCCAAACGCGATAAACTGTCGCATCTTTGTCCCCATAAACTTGCGTTAAAACAATGTCCTTTGCCAAAACGTCAGCCCTGATTATTAATAAAAAACTCAGCAGCCATTTTTTAATTTTGCTGCTCGTTTCCGTGCTGATTCAGTTATGGCCAGTATTTTTAACGCAACCTGCACGATTCGCAGTGCGCATTGCGATTTGTAATGCGCTTTTACTGGTTTGCGCCGCAGCGATCTTTCGCTCGCTTCCCGGCAAGATCCTCGCATTTTTTTTAACCGCCCTGCTCACGTTAAATTTTGCGATTGCTTACAGTACCTGGAGCGTCTACCAGAGCGAATTTAACACGGTATTCGCGATGAGTATTCTCGGCACTCACGTAGCCGAAGCGAAAAGCATGTCAGGTTTATACCTGCACTGTTTACCAGCCGCGTTTGCTTACTTTATTGTCACCTGGTTCGCAATCAAAGCAGCTAGCGAGCATGTTTCTTCCCGCGTCAAAACTATCGGCTTCGTTCTGCTTGCCGTTTATTTTGGCTGGTATTCGACGGCAAATTGGCTAAAAAAACGCCACGACCTTGAAGTTTATTATCCGCTAAGCTCCCGGATTTTAACCAATACGCCATTTTACACCGGCGCAGAGTTCATTATTGCCCATCGCGATAACGCGCTGGCGGAGAAAATTAGCCAGCACAGCGTCAATTATCCTGCGTTGCAGTATCATGAAACGGGCATCGAAAACTATGTTGTTATCGTGGGTGAATCCGCACGTCGCAGCAATATGAAGCTCTACGGTTTTCACCAGGATACCACGCCAGTGGAATCCTTGCTGGCGAAGGACTCCCTCATTTTTAGCAATGCTATTGCCCCTGCGTCAGCCACCGTGCTTTCCGTGCCGATGATATTAAGTAAAGCTGATCCAGACCACTTCACCACCGATAAGCTTGCTGACAATATCGTTAGCGTCGCTAAAAAAACGGGCTATCACACCGAATGGATTAGCGCCCAGGGTAATACAGGCAAGAGCAATAACTATATTGTGGCGATTGCTTCTATTAGCCATAAAGCCCAGTGGATTGACACCCGTTATGACACCGAACTTTTACCTGCCCTGGATGAGGCGCTTAAAGCACCCGGCAGGAAGTTAATTTTCCTGCATATCAACGGCAGTCATGAGATGGCCTGCGATCGGTATCCGCCATCCGCAAATATTCTGCATACCGGCAACAAGTATGAAGATTGCTACAATAATGCGATTCTGTTTACCGACTACTTCATTGGCGAAGTAGCTAAGCGTCTGCAGGGCAGCGCATCCTCTCTGCTCTATTTTTCAGACCATGGGCTGGAAAAAAACCCGCAGCTGAACTCCATCTATATGCATGGCTCACGCAACCCAAGCAAAGAGGCTTACCAGGTCCCCCAGTTTATCTGGTATAGCCAGCAAGCCCTGAATGCTCAAAAAAGATCGGTGGGGTGGGTGCATGAAGCGTGGCCCACAGCAAGCAATTATGAGTTGATGTTGACGTGGCTTGGAATCACAACGGGTGTTGATCAATGCAGCTCGGTGCTTGCGGCGTGCTATCAGGCTCCCACACTTATCCCGGTAATTGATGGCGGCCGCCACATCTATGACTACGATCAGCTCCGCGAAACCTTCAGTTCGCCAGACAGACATACCCCCTGGCGCAAAGCTAAAGCAAGCTCGCTCTAAAATCCAGGCAGGCCCTGCTTGCCTAACCAGGATGCCAGCCCGGCAACGCCAGGGTCGTGGATGAAGGCAACAATTTGTCGCGCCTTCCTCTCTCCCGTTCCCGGCAGGCTTTGCCAGTCCTTTGCGTTACGTTCGCTCAACGTCTGCCACGTTACGTTCCCCATCGCCTTCAGCGAAGCCTGTGTCAGCGGAACACCCAATGCCATGAGCCAGCGAATAAATGGCTTCTCGCGCACCAGATTAAATCGATGCCAGAGCGCCAGCCCGCGCGCGGAGGAAAAGCCAGGCGTAGCCTGCATTTGCGCCTGCGTTAATAACAGCCACGAAAAGAGGTGTTCAAAATGATGTGCCTGCCAGAGGGTGCGCCAGCCTGACTCGCCTAATCCTTCAATATCAAGCACCTGCTTTGAGCTGAGCCAGGTCAGTCGGGCAAAGAACTGTTCCATACATTCCGGAGAAGCATAGAAACAGCTCAGCGCATGATAACGCGAGGCTGGAGGCTCGGGTTTATGTCTGTCCGTCCCGCGCCAGACCACCTTATCAAACCGGGGAATACCCTGCCCGGCCAGGCTGACCTGTATCTGATCCCCTGAGGCAATATCCAGCCTCTGCCAGCGCTCCACCGAGCCCAGACTCACCCGCCGTACCTGTTTATCGTCCAGTTGCACAGGTTCCAGTGTGGCTACAACGGACATTTTGCCCGTTCGCCCCACGGAAAAATGAATATCACTCACCTCGGCCACCTGGGCTGCAGGCGCATATTTCCACGCAACCAGCCAGTTGCCTTCGCCCGGTAACCAGCCTTCCCCTGCGGGCGCATCCTCCGAACGCACCACAATGCCATCCGTGGCAAAGGGTAATCCGGTTACGTGCCAGGCAGCGCGCTGTTTCTCGACGGCATCAACAGAATCGGCGGGTAGTGTATACCGTGCCGACAGCGTAAAACCGGCCTGAGACAGTTCAGCTAAAGATGTCTGCATATCTTTCGGCCCATCCGGCCAGGCCCAGATGAACACGCCGATCTTGCTCAAAACTGAGTTATCCTTTTGCCGCATCATCGCCCCCGCCACCTTTGCGCGAGCGTTCATCCCGCCCATCTGCCGCTGAATGTGATTGTCGCTTAGCCAGAAAAGCTCGCCCTGTAAGACGCTGTTCGCGAGCTTGCCGGTGAGCTTTTGCGGAATAGTCGGGATCAAACGCACCTTCCCGGTCCAGTCTTCCCCTTTCAGGCCATCACCACGACTGATGGCCTGGGTTAACGTTCCGTCACGATAGACCAGCGTTACCGCCACACCGTCAACTTTGGGCTGCATCCACAGATGCTGTCGCGCACGCATCCACTGTCTCAGCTCCTCTTTGCTGGCCACTTTATGTACGCCCGTATGGGCAACAGGATGTTTTACGCTTCCCACCAGCGCAGGGAGTTTCTCCTCTGAAGGCTCACTGCCAAAACAGTGCTGCCACTGCATTAAGCGCCCGTTAAGCTGGTCGTAAACTTCGTCGTTGACCTCGCTCACGCCCTGCTTCCAGTAAGCGTCATCCCAGCGTTTGATTTGCGCGCTTAACGACGCCATCTCTTTCTCAGCTTTTGCCTGCGACCACACCGGGCACACCGCCGCGCCATAGCCACTCCACAAGAGCATTAACCCGCTTATCCATCGCCACATTGCTACTCCTCCTTTGTGTTGCAGGAGGTATATCCCGATGCCTGAAACAACGCTAACGGCAACGATTCACAATGCGAGACGCTATCCGGTATTTCTTTGGATTGCTGAAAACCCCAGATAAAACCTGAAAACGGCACGCAAAATTCAATAATCCAGGGGAAAAAGTGTGACAAAGACTACGTCACACGGCAGTGACGTGTATAATAAGCCCGTATGTAGGACTTCTTCGTTAACACATACAAAAGACTCTCATGGCTCAAGGCACGCTGTATATTGTTTCTGCCCCTAGTGGCGCGGGTAAATCCAGCCTTATTCAGGCACTGTTAAAAACCCAACCGTTGTATGACACACAGGTTTCTGTTTCTCACACCACGCGTCAACCGCGTCCGGGTGAAGTGCACGGCGAACACTATTTCTTTGTGGATCACGATGAGTTCAGAGCGATGATCGGCAGAGACGCGTTTCTTGAACATGCGGAAGTATTCGGTAATTACTACGGTACCTCGCGTGAAACCATTGAGCAGGTTCTGGCCACGGGCGTGAATGTGTTCCTGGATATCGACTGGCAGGGTGCACAGCAAATTCGCAAGAAAATGCCTGACTCGCGCAGTATCTTTATTTTACCGCCATCGAAAGATGAGCTGGATCGCCGCCTGCGTGGCCGCGGTCAGGACAGCGAAGAAGTCATCGCAAAGCGTATGGAACAGGCTGTTGCAGAAATGAGCCATTACGCGGAATATGATTACCTTATTGTGAATGATGATTTTGATGCCGCACTGAGCGATCTCAAAACCATTCTTCGTGCAGAACGTCTGCGTATGAGCCGCCAGAAGCAGCGACATGACGCATTAATCACCAAACTGTTGGCAGACTGAACCCACTTTCAGTATCATGCCCAGTCATTTCTTCACCTGTGGAGCATTTTAAGTATGGCACGCGTAACTGTTCAGGACGCTGTAGAGAAAATTGGTAACCGTTTTGACCTGGTGCTGGTCGCCGCGCGTCGCGCTCGTCAGATGCAGGTAGGCGGTAAAGATCCGCTGGTACCGGAAGAAAACGATAAAACCACCGTTATTGCACTTCGCGAAATCGAAGAAGGTCTGATCAACAACCAGATCCTCGACGTGCGTGAGCGCCAGGAGCAGCAAGAGCAGGAAGCCGCAGAACTGCAGGCCGTAACCGCTATTGCTGAAGGTCGTCGTTAATTAAACCTGCGGGTCGCCCTTGTATCTGTTTGAAAGCCTGAATCAACTGATTCAAATCTACCTGCCTGAAGACCAGATTAAGCGTCTTCAGCAGGCGTATCTCGTTGCACGTGACGCTCACGAGGGCCAGACACGTTCAAGCGGTGAACCCTACATCACGCACCCGGTAGCGGTGGCCTGTATTCTGGCCGAGATGAAACTCGACTACGAAACGCTGATGGCCGCGCTGCTGCACGACGTGATTGAAGATACCCCTGCCACTTACCAGGACATGGAACAGCTGTTTGGCAAAAGCGTTGCCGAACTGGTGGAAGGGGTTTCTAAGCTTGATAAGCTGAATTTCCGCGACAAGAAAGAGGCGCAAGCCGAAAACTTCCGCAAGATGATTATGGCGATGGTGCAGGATATCCGCGTCATTCTCATCAAACTCGCTGACCGCACCCACAACATGCGCACGCTGGGCTCACTTCGCCCGGATAAACGTCGCCGCATTGCCCGTGAAACCCTCGAAATCTACAGTCCGCTGGCGCACCGTTTAGGTATTCACCACATTAAAACCGAGCTGGAAGAGCTGGGTTTTGAAGCGTTGTACCCGAACCGCTATCGCGTGATTAAAGAGGTGGTGAAAGCCGCACGCGGCAACCGTAAGGAGATGATTCAAAAAATCCTCTCTGAAATCGAAGGGCGCTTGCAGGAAGCGGGAATTCCGTGCCGCGTCAGCGGTCGCGAGAAACACCTGTACTCCATCTACTGCAAAATGGTGCTCAAGGAGCAGCGTTTTCACTCGATCATGGATATCTACGCCTTCCGCGTCATTGTCCATGACTCGGACACCTGCTATCGCGTGCTGGGGCAGATGCACAGCCTCTACAAACCGCGTCCGGGGCGGATGAAAGATTACATCGCCATTCCAAAAGCGAACGGCTATCAATCTTTGCACACCTCGATGATCGGGCCGCACGGCGTGCCTGTTGAGGTGCAAATTCGCACCGAAGACATGGACCAGATGGCAGAGATGGGTGTTGCCGCGCACTGGGCCTATAAAGAGCACGGTGGCGAAAGCAGTACGACCGCACAAATCCGTGCCCAGCGCTGGATGCAGAGCCTGCTGGAACTTCAGCAGAGTGCGGGCAGCTCGTTTGAATTTATCGAGAGCGTGAAATCCGATCTCTTCCCGGATGAGATTTACGTTTTCACCCCCGAAGGTCGCATTGTCGAACTCCCTGCGGGTGCAACGCCGGTCGACTTCGCTTACGCCGTGCATACCGATATCGGCCATGCCTGCGTGGGCGCGCGCGTCGACAGACAGCCTTACCCGCTGTCTCAGCCGCTCGCCAGCGGCCAGACGGTGGAAATTATTACCGCGCCGGGCGCACGTCCGAACGCGGCCTGGCTGAACTTTGTCGTGAGCTCCAAAGCGCGCGCTAAAATCCGTCAGCTGCTGAAAAACCTCAAGCGTGATGATTCCGTCAGCCTGGGCCGTCGTCTGCTCAACCACGCGTTGGGCGGCAGCCGTAAGCTGGCTGAGATCCCACCGGAGCATATCCAGCGCGAGCTCGACCGTATGAAGCTCACGTCTCTTGACGATCTGCTGGCGGAAATTGGTCTGGGCAACGCGATGAGCGTCGTGGTGGCGAAAAACCTGCAGCAGGGCGAAGCAATACCTTCTGCGCCAGGCGCATCCGGCCATGCTCATCTGCCAATCAAAGGCGCGGACGGGGTGCTGATCACCTTCGCAAAATGTTGCCGTCCAATTCCAGGCGACCCGATTATTGCGCACGTCAGCCCGGGTAAAGGGCTGGTTATCCACCACGAATCCTGTCGTAACATTCGCGGCTACCAGAAAGAAGCCGAGAAGTTTATGGCGGTCGAGTGGGATAAAGAGACGGCGCAGGAATTTATCACCGAGATTAAGGTGGATATGTTCAACCACCAGGGTGCCCTGGCGAACCTGACGGCAGCGATCAACACGGCCTCTTCCAATATTCAAAGCCTGAATACGGAAGAAAAAGATGGCCGCGTGTACAGCGCCTTTATTCGTCTGACCGCCCGCGACCGCGTGCATCTGGCGAATATCATGCGCAAGATCCGCGTCATGCCGGACGTGATTAAAGTCACCCGTAACCGAAACTAGTGGTATGAATTCACAACGTTACGCGCGGATATGCGAAATGCTCGCCAGGCGTCAGCCTGACCTGACGGTCTGCATGGAGCAGGTCCATAAACCGCATAACGTCTCTGCTATCGTCCGTACCGCCGATGCCGTCGGTGTGCATGAAGTGCACGCCGTCTGGCCGGGTCACCGGATGCGCACCATGGTCTCGGCGGCGGCAGGCAGTAACAGCTGGGTTTCCGTCAAATCTCACCAGACAATTGGCGATGCCGTTTCGCACCTGAAAGGGCGCGGGATGCAGATCCTTGCCACTAACCTGTCCGCTAAAGCCGTGGATTTTCGCGAGATCGACTACACTCGCCCGACCTGCATTTTGATGGGTCAGGAGAAAACCGGGATCTCACAGGAAGCGCTGGATCTGGCGGATCGGGACATCATCATTCCGATGATCGGCATGGTCCAGTCTCTCAATGTCTCCGTGGCGTCCGCGCTCATTCTGTATGAAGCGCAGCGCCAGCGTCAGAACGCCGGCATGTACGAGCGTAGCAACAGCATGCTGCCGGAAGATGAACAGCAGCGCCTGCTGTTTGAAGGCGGTTATCCAGTGCTGGCTCGCGTTGCGAAGCAGAAAAAATTGCCTTACCCCCACGTCAACGCGCAGGGCGAAATTGAAGCCGATGCCGAGTGGTGGGCCACCATGCAGTACGCCGGGTAAGCGATGAAAGGCCGCCTGCTGGATGCTATCCCGCTCAACAGCCTGACGGGCGTGGGCGCGGCGCAAAGCAGTAAGTTGGCCAAAATTGGCCTGCACACCGTGCAGGATCTCCTGCTTCACCTCCCCCTGCGTTATGAAGACCGCACCCAGCTTTATAAGATTGGCGATCTCCTTCCCGCCATTTACGCCACCGTTGAAGGCGAAGTCCTGAACTGCAACATCACCTTCGGCGGACGCCGGATGATGACCTGCCAGATCAGCGACGGCACCGGCATTCTCACCATGCGTTTCTTCAACTTCAGCGCGGCGATGAAAAACAGCCTGGCGACAGGCCGCAGAGTACTGGCCTATGGTGAAGCCAAACGCGGGAAATACGGCGCAGAGATGATCCACCCCGAGTACCGCGTGCAGGGCGATCTCAGCACGCCGGAACTGCAGGAGACGCTCACCCCGGTTTACCCGACGACCGAAGGCATCAAGCAGGCGACGCTGCGTAAGCTCACCGATCAGGCGCTGGAGCTGCTGGACACCTGCGCCATTACCGAGCTGCTGCCACCCGAGCTGGCGCAGGGCATGATGAGCCTGCCCGAGGCGCTGCGAACCCTGCACCGTCCGCCGCCAACGCTGCAGCTCAGCGATTTAGAAAGCGGCAAACACCCCGCCCAACGGCGTCTTATCCTTGAGGAATTACTGGCGCATAACCTGAGCATGCTGGCGCTTCGTGCGGGCGCGCAGCGTTTCCACGCTCAGCCTTTAAGCCAGAATGATGCGCTCAAAGATAAGCTGCTGGCCTCTCTGCCGTTTAAACCCACCGGTGCGCAGGCGAGCGTCACCGCCGAGATTGAACGCGATATGGCGCTCGACGTGCCGATGATGCGCCTGGTACAGGGCGATGTAGGCTCCGGTAAAACGCTGGTTGCCGCCCTTGCAGCCCTGCGCGCCATTGCCCACGGTAAACAGGTCGCGTTAATGGCGCCGACCGAGCTGCTGGCGGAACAACACGCCAACAATTTCCGCGCCTGGTTCGCGCCGCTGGGGATTGAAGTAGGCTGGCTGGCAGGAAAACAAAAGGGCAAAGCGCGCCTTGCGCAGCAGGAAGCCATCGCCAGCGGGCAGGTGCAGATGATTGTCGGCACGCACGCTATCTTCCAGGAGCAGGTGCAGTTCAACGGCCTTGCGCTGGTGATTATCGATGAACAGCACCGCTTCGGCGTGCATCAGCGTCTGGCGCTGTGGGAAAAGGGACTGCAGCAGGGCTTCCACCCGCATCAGCTGATCATGACCGCCACGCCGATCCCGCGCACGCTCGCGATGACGGCTTACGCCGATCTGGATACCTCCACCATCGACGAACTCCCCCCGGGCCGTACGCCGGTCACGACGGTTGCCATTCCTGACACGCGTCGCAGCGATATCATCGACCGCGTGCGCAATGCCTGCACCCACGAAGGGCGTCAGGCCTACTGGGTCTGTACCCTGATTGAAGAGTCGGAACTGCTGGAAGCGCAGGCTGCCGAAGCCACGTGGGAAGAGTTAAAGCTCGCTCTGCCGGAGCTAAACGTGGGTCTGGTTCACGGACGCATGAAGCCCGCTGAAAAGCAGGCGGTGATGCAGTCGTTCAAACAGGGCGAGCTGCATTTGCTGGTCGCGACCACGGTCATCGAAGTGGGCGTGGATGTGCCGAACTCCAGCCTGATGATTATCGAAAACCCGGAGCGCCTGGGTCTTGCCCAGCTCCACCAGCTTCGCGGGCGCGTCGGCCGTGGCGCGGTAGCGTCCCACTGCGTCCTGCTCTACAAAGCGCCGCTTTCGAAAACCGCCCAGATGCGGTTGCAGGTGCTGCGCGACAGCAACGACGGTTTTGTGATTGCACAAAAAGACCTTGAGATCCGCGGCCCCGGTGAACTGCTGGGCACGCGTCAGACGGGGAACGCGGAATTCAAAGTCGCGGATTTGCTGCGCGATCAGGCCATGATCCCCGAGGTTCAGCGCCTCGCCCGCCACATTCATGAACGCTACCCCGAACAGGCGGCAGCGTTAATTGAGCGCTGGATGCCGGAAACCGAACGCTATTCCAACGCCTGATTTCAGGCGAACATCGGCAGCATCAGGTACAGCTTAATCACCAGCGCGTTGACGATATCAATAAAGAACGCCCCGACCATCGGCACCACCAGAAACGCCATGTGCGATGGCCCGAAGCGTTCGGTGATCGCCTGCATGTTGGCGATAGCCGTTGGGGTTGCCCCCAGACCAAACCCGCAGTGACCCGCCGCCAGCACCGCCGCATCGTAATTTTTGCCCATCATGCGCCAGGTGACAAACATGGCGTACAGCGCCATAAACAGGGCCTGCACCGCCAGTATCGCCACCATCGGCAGCGCCAGGGAGGCCAGCTCCCACAGCTTGAGGCTCATCAGCGCCATCGCCAGGAACAGCGAGAGGCAGACGTTGCCAAGCACCGACACCGCCCGTTCAAACACGCGGTAGAAGCCCATCAGCGCCAGGCCGTTGCTCAGGATCACCCCGATAAACAGCACGCAGACAAACGTCGGCAGCTCAAACGCGGAGCCCGCCAGCCATTGCGCAACCACTTTGCCTACGGTGAGGCAGATGGCGATCATCGCGATGGTTTCAATCAGCACCAGCGAGGTAATACTGCGCCCAACGTCAGGCTTTTCAAAGGCGGTCGGTACCAGCTCGTCGTCCGGTCTGCCGTCCGGCGTGGTGGAATGCTTCACCAGATAACGCGCCACCGGGCCGCCAATCAGGCCACCCAGCACCAGGCCAAAGGTGGCACAGGCCATCGCCACTTCCGTTGCATTTTCAAAACCGTAGCGCTCGACGAACAATTTACTCCACGCCGCCCCGGTACCATGACCGCCTGACAGCGTAATCGACCCCGCCAGCAGCCCCATCAGCGGGTCCAGCCCCAGCAAGGTTGCCATGCCGATGCCAATCGCGTTTTGCATCAGCAGCAGCCCCACCACCACAATCAAAAATACGCCGAGCACCTTACCGCCCGCCCGCAGGCTTGCCAGGTTGGCGTTCAGGCCGATGGTGGCAAAGAAGGCCAGCATCAGCGGGTCTTTCAGGGACATGTCAAAATCGATTTCCCAGCCCATGCTTTTTTTGAGCACCAGCAGGGCCAGCGCCACCAGCAGGCCGCCAGCGACAGGTTCAGGAATGGTGTATTTTTTCAGAATGGAAACGCTATGTACCAGCTTACGGCCAAGCAGTAACACCAGCGTTGCGGCAACAAGGGTCGACAACGTATCGAGATGAATCATAGAAGGCTCCTTTTTTGCGCGTGTTCCATACACACGCGGCGTTATCCTGGGCCGGTTTGCGCTCTTCATGAGCTTCCGGCGCAAAAAGTGTAATTTTTTTTCCTCATCGGATGTAGAAAACCTGCTCACAGCGGCAGATTTTCTTGTCTTTTTTTGCTGGCAATCGTTTGCTTTTACCAGGTGGTCAGATAAAATGCCCGCTTTTCCACCGTGGGATTGCCGCCGATGTCCGTTAACACCATAGAGTCGCCTGATGCGCAACCGATTGCGCAGAAGCAAAATAGCGAACTGATTTACCGCCTTGAAGACCGCCCGCCGCTGCCGCAGACGCTTTTCGCCGCCTGCCAGCATCTTCTGGCGATGTTTGTTGCGGTGATCACCCCGGCGCTGCTGATCTGTCAGGCGCTCGGTTTACCGGCGCAGGACACGCAGCACATCATCAGCATGTCTCTCTTCGCCTCCGGCGTGGCCTCGATTATCCAGATTAAAGCGTGGGGTCCGGTGGGGTCGGGTTTACTGTCGATTCAGGGCACCAGCTTTAACTTTGTGGCGCCGCTGATCATGGGCGGTACGGCCCTGAAAACCGGCGGTGCGGATGTCCCGACCATGATGGCGGCGCTGTTCGGCACGCTGATGCTGGCCAGCTGTACGGAGATGGTGATCTCCCGCGTTCTGCATCTGGCTCGCCGCGTTATCACCCCGCTGGTTTCCGGCGTCGTCGTGATGATTATCGGCCTGTCGCTGATTCAGGTGGGCCTCACCTCCATCGGCGGCGGCTATGCCGCGATGAGCGACCACACCTTCGGCGCGCCAAAAAACCTGCTGCTGGCGGGCGTCGTGCTGGCCATCATTATTCTGCTTAACCGCCAGCGTAACCCATACCTGCGCGTCGCCTCGCTGGTGATCGCCATGGCGGCAGGCTACCTGCTGGCGTGGGCGCTGGGCATGCTGCCGGAGAACACCGCGCCAGCCAACAGCGCGCTGATCACTGTCCCTACGCCGCTGTATTACGGTCTGGGCATTGACTGGGGTCTGCTCCTGCCGCTGATGCTGGTCTTTATGATCACCTCTCTGGAGACCATCGGCGATATCACCGCCACCTCCGACGTCTCCGAGCAGCCCGTTTCTGGCCCGCTGTACATGAAGCGCCTGAAAGGCGGCGTGCTGGCGAACGGTCTGAATTCGTTTGTCTCTGCGGTCTTCAATACCTTCCCGAACTCCTGCTTCGGTCAGAACAACGGCGTGATCCAGCTGACCGGCGTGGCCAGCCGCTATGTCGGCTTCGTGGTGGCGCTGATGCTGATCGTCCTCGGCCTGTTCCCGGCGGTGAGCGGCTTTGTGCAGCACATCCCTGAGCCGGTGCTGGGCGGCGCAACGCTGGTGATGTTCGGGACGATCGCGGCCTCCGGCGTGCGTATCGTCTCCCGCGAGCCGCTGAACCGCCGCGCAATCATGATTATTGCGCTGTCGCTGGCCGTCGGTCTGGGCGTTTCTCAGCAGCCGCTGATCCTGCAGTTTGCCCCGGACTGGGTGAAAAACCTGCTCTCTTCCGGCATTGCCGCGGGCGGTATCACCGCTATCGTGCTGAACCTCGTTTTCCCGCCTGAAAAGAACTGATCCCCTTCACGGCAGGCAGTCAATGTCTGCCGTGACATCTATTTACACCATTCCCGCCTTGAGGATTGCGCATAAATCGTGCATAACTCCCTTATGTGCGTTTTGCGGGATGGAAGACCATGAAATTTATTGGAAAGCTGCTCGTCTATCTTCTGGTAGCCCTGCTCATTGTGATACTGGCGCTCTATATTCTGCTCCAGACCCGCTGGGGCGCGACTCAGGTCAGCAGCTGGGTAACGGTGAATACCGACTACGAGCTCAGTTTCGACAAGATGAATCACCGCTTTTCGTCACCATCCCACATCATTCTGGAAAACGTCACCTTCGGCCGGGACGGTAAACCCGCCACGCTGGTGGCCAAAAAAGTGGATATCGGCCTCAGCAGCCGCCAGATAACCGATCCGCTGCACATGGACACCATCACCCTGTTCGACGGCACGCTGAATCTCTCCCCGCAGACCGCGCCGCTGCCCTTCCAGGCGGATCGCCTGCAGCTGAACAATATGGCCTTTAACAGCCCGAATACCGAATGGGATCTGAGCGCGCAGAAGGTGACGGGCGGCGTCAGCCCATGGCAGCCAGAAGCGGGCAACGTGCTGGGTAATCACGCGCAGATCCAGATGAGCGCAGGCTCGCTGACCCTCAACGGCGTACCGGCCACCAACGTGCTGATCGAGGGCCAGCTTAACGGCAAGGAAGTGGTGCTGAATACGATCGGCGCCGATATGGCCCGGGGCTCGCTCACCGGCTCGGCCCTGCGCAACGCCGACGGGAGCTGGATTATCGACACGATGCGCCTGAACGAGATCCGCCTGCAGAGCGATAAAACGCTGACCGCGTTCTTCGCACCGCTGGCCACTATCCCCTCTCTGCAGATTGGTCGTCTGGACGTGACCGACGCCCGGCTTCAGGGCCCGGACTGGGCGGTGACCGACCTCGATTTAAGCCTGCGCAACCTGACGCTGAGCAAAGGTGACTGGCAGAGCCAGGAAGGCCGCCTGTCGATGAACGCCAGCGAGTTTATCTACGGCTCGTTGCATCTTTTTGATCCGATCCTGAATGCGGAGTTTTCCCCGCAGGGCATGGCGCTGCGCCAGTTCACCTCCCGCTGGGAAGGCGGCATGGTGCGCACGTCCGGTAACTGGCTGCGCGACGGTAAAGCGCTGGTGCTGGACGATGTCGCCATTGCCGGGCTGGAGTATACCCTGCCGCAAAACTGGAAAGCGCTGTGGATGGCGCCTCTGCCGGAATGGCTGAACAGCGTCACGCTGCAAAAATTTGGCCTGAGCCGCAACCTGGTGATCGACATCGATCCCGCCTTCCCGTGGCAGATCACCTCTCTGGACGGATATGGCGCAAACCTGCAGCTGGTGAAAGATCGCCAGTGGGGCGTCTGGGGCGGCAGCGCAACCCTGAACGGCGCGGCGGCGACCTTTAACCGCGTGGACGTGCGCCGTCCGTCGCTGGCGCTGAATGCTAACGCCGCGACGGTGAACATTACCGACCTGAGCGCGTTTACCGAGAAAGGTATTCTGGAAGCCACGGCGACCGTTTCCCAGCTGCCGCAGCGGCAGACCACGGTGAGCCTGAACGGGCGCGGCGTGCCGCTCAGCGTGCTGCAGCAGTGGGGCTGGCCTGCGCTGCCGATTGCAGGTGACGGCAATATTCAGCTCACCGCCAGCGGCAGCGTGCAGGCCAGTGCGCCGCTGAAGCCAACGGTGAATGGGAAGCTGAGCGCGGTGAATATGGATAAGCAGCAGGTAGAGCAGACGATGACGGGCGGCGTGGTGTCGGCGATGGCGCCGGCACAGTAAAAAGCCGGGTTGCGGCTTCGCCTTACCCGGCCTACGAGGTTTTGGTTCCCTCTCCCTGTGGGTGAGGGCATCAGACCGCATAATTACCGTAGGCCCGGTAAGCGCAGCGCCACCGGGCATTTTCCACCTCAGAGCTGAACCGCCACCTCATCCCCCTCGGCTTTCACCACCACGCCCCACTCGCTGCCCGCGTGCGAGCCGCCCTTCACGCCGCGCACTTTCTGCACGTTGCGCAAACACACCGACCAGTTTTGCGCGTCTCCCGCGCCGGTAAAGGTCACGATGTCGCCCCGACGTGACGCCTTCAGCGTAAACGCCACCGCGCCGTCCGCCGCAGGCACTTCGCTTACCGCCGTTGCGCCATCGTCCAGGTTAAACAGCTGGAAGGCCGTCCCCTCGTGCCACGCGTAGTTCGGCTTCTGGTTATTGTTGCCCAGCGCCAGCAGCGTGTTGTCGCGCACGTAGACCGGCAGGCTCATGAAATCGTGCTGCTGCTTATGCCAGCGGCTGCCCTGGATTTCGTCGTTGTGCCACAGGTGCGTCCAGCGCCCTTCCGGCAGGTAGAACTGCACGTCGCCCGCCTCGGAGAACACCGGAGCGACCATCAGGGCATCCCCCAGCATGTACTGACGGTCAAGGTAATCGCAGGCCGGATCGTCCGGGAACTCCAGCATCATCGCGCGCAGCATCGGCGTGCCGAACTCGCGCGCCAGCGCCGCCTGACGGTACAGGTACGGCATCAGCTGACACTTCAGCTGGGTGAAGTGGCGCACCACGTCGCAGGACTCGTCATCGTACGCCCACGGCACGCGGTAGGATTTGCTGCCGTGAAGGCGGCTGTGGCTGGAAAACAGCCCGAACGCGCACCAGCGCTTGTAGACGTGCGCCGGGGCGGTGTTTTCGAACCCGCCGATATCGTGGCTCCAGAACCCGAAGCCGGACAGGCCAATCGACAGCCCACCGCGCAGGCTTTCGGCCATTGATTCATAGTTGGCGTAGCAGTCACCACCCCAGTGCACCGGGAACTGTTGCGCACCCACGGACGCCGAGCGGGCAAACAGCACCGCCTCTTCTTCCCCCACCGTCTCTTTCAGCACGTTCCACACCAGCTCGTTGTAGATGTAGGCGTAATGGTTGTGCATCTTCTGCGGATCGGACCCGTCGAACCACTCCACTTCGGTCGGGATACGCTCGCCGAAGTCGGTCTTGAAGCAGTCAACGCCGATGTCCACCAGGCCTTTCAGCTTGTCGGCATACCACCGGCACGCGTCCGGGTTGGTGAAGTCGTAAATCGCCAGCCCCGGCTGCCATTTGTCCCACTGCCACAGGGAGCCGTCCGGGCGCCTGAGCAGGTAGCCCTTCTCTTTCAGTTCCCGGAAGATCGGGGATTTCTGGCCGATGTATGGGTTAATCCACACGCAGACCTTCAGCCCTTTCTCCTTCAGACGGCGGATCATCCCTTCAGGGTCCGGGAAGGTCACCGGATCCCACTCGAAGTCGCACCACTGGAAGGCCTTCATCCAGAAGCAGTCAAAGTGGAACACGTGCAGCGGCAGGTCCCGTTCGGCCATGCCGTCGATAAAGCTGTTCACCGTGGCTTCGTCGTAGTTGGTGGTGAACGAGGTGGTGAGCCACAGGCCAAATGACCACGCAGGCGGCAGCGCCGGACGCCCGGTGAAGCGGGTATAGCGGTTCAGCACTTCTTTCGGCGTCGGGCCGTCGATCACGAAGTACTCAAGATATTCGCCTTCCACGCTGAACTGCACCTTAGAAACTTTCTCGGAGCCCACTTCAAACGAGACGTTCTCGGGGTGATTCACCAGCACGCCGTAGCCGCGGTTGGTCAGGTAGAACGGGATGTTTTTGTAGGACTGCTCGGTGCTGGTGCCGCCGTCGCGGTTCCAGGTTTCGACCGTCTGGCCGTTGCGCACCAGCGCGGTAAAGCGCTCGCCCAGACCGTAGACCGTTTCCCCCACGCCCAGATCCAGACGTTCGAACACGTAATTGCGGTCGGTATTGCTGTCCTGCACGTAGCCGTTATTTTTCAGCTGGCTGCCGGTAATGCGCTGGCCGTTGCGCAGGAAATCCAGCGCCCAGAACTCGCCTTTGGTGACGCGCACGCTGACGCTGCCGCTTTTCAGCTCGGCAAATTCGGCGTTGTTTTCAATCTCTACCTTCACGTCTTTCAGAACGTTCAGCGGATAGTGCGGGCCGTTGTTTAGCGCGCCCTGGAAGTGCTCGATGCGCACTCCCACAATCCCTTCCTGTGGAGCAAACAGGCGCACCGTGAACATCAACGTGTCGAGCTGCCAGGTGCGCTCACGCACGTCACGCGGCGCCACATACACCACCAGGTCATTGCCCTGCTGCTCCACGTCGAATACCTGCACCGGATACGTCACGTTCAGGCCCGGTTGAATAAGCCAGTTTCCATCACTGATTTTCATACTCTCGTCCTCTTAGTTCTGTAATTCTTTGCTGACCGGCAGGTTTTCAAACTCCTGCTGGTTGCGGCGTGCGCCCTGCGCCAGCTCGCCCAGGATTTTGGTCAGGAAGGGGGTTTTCAGCGTGTAGTAGCGTTTGGCGATGATGGCGCTCAGCACGTAGCAGACCGCCGGAGCCAGGGTAAACAGGCCGATAATGATGCTGATGGTCGCGCTGTTCTGGGTTTTGGCCGCCGCATCGTAGCCGCCGCCTGCCAGCATCCAGCCGATCATCGCTCCGCCCAGCGCCAGGCCGAGCTTCAGCACGAACAGCGTGCCCGCAAAGCTGATGCCGGTCAGGCGCTTGCCGTTAGTCCATTCGCCGTAGTCGACGGTATCGGACATCATGACCCACTGGATCGGCGTCACCAGCTGATGCAGCACGCCGATGACGAAGATAAAGGCGAACATCAGCACCGTGGCGTGCATCGGGACGAAGAACATCGCCACGCTGACCACCGCCAGCGCGGCGTTGGTCCACCAGAAGATGCTGACCTTGCATTTCCAGTCGGTGAGCGGTTTTGCCAGCGCGGAGCCAATCAAGTTGCCGACGCAGTAGGTGGTCAGGAACGCGACGAACACTTCCGGCGAGCCCATGATCCAGGTGCAGTAGTACATCATCGCGCCGCCGCGCACGCAGACGGCAAGGATGTTGAGGATGGTCAGCACGCCCACGATGCGCCACTGGTCGTTTTGCCAGATATCGCGCAGGTCTTCCCGCATGGAGGTGGTGCTCGGCGGCACCTGGATGCGCTCTTTGGTGGTGAAGAAGCAGAACGCCAGCATCAGGAACGCGACCACCGACAGCACGGCAATCCCGCCCTGGAAGCCGAATGCCTTATCGTCGCCGCCAATCAGCTTCACCAGCGGCATCATCAGCACCGTAGAGAGCATGCCGCCCGCCGTCGCCAGCACAAAGCGCCAGGACTGAAGGGAGATACGCTGCGTCGGGTCACTGGTGATCACGCCGCCCAGCGCGCAGTAAGGAATGTTGACCACGGTATAGAGCAGGGTCAGCAGGGTGTAGGTCACGGCGGCGTAAACCATTTTGCCGTTAAGGCTGAGGTCCGGCGTGGTGTAGGCCAGCACGCAGACGATACCGAACGGGATCGCGCCGAACAAAATCCACGGGCGGAACGTGCCCCAGCGGCTGCGGGTGCGATCGGCAATCAGCCCCATGCACGGGTCGGAGATCGCATCCAGCGCGCGGGCCAGCAGGAACATGGTGCCGACGAACCCGGCGGGAATGCCGAAAATGTCGGTGTAGAAAAACATCATGTACAACATGACGTTATCAAAAATGATGTGGCTGGCGGCGTCTCCCATGCCGTAGCCAATCTTCTCTTTTACTGACAGTACTTCGCTCATCTTTTTTTTCCTTCACGCTATAGGGGGCGCTGAGACCGGTTGCATTGGTTTTAAACCATTGTTTCAGATGGGGGTATTGCGTTTTCTGGTTAGCAGATTACGTTTCTTGTTTTTTGTGATCGCGGTAAATACTGGAGAGCACGAAAGGCTAACCTGAGGATTTTCTTAAGAATTAACTGAAACAGGGGGGTACAGGTCAAAAGAGAGGTGAAAAAAGTGGTGTGGGGTATGTGGTAAATGCCTGAAAGTAGCTATAATGCGCCCCGCCTCCATGTAGCAATGCAGGCGCGGAAGATCGTCATCTCCGGTGAGGTGGCTGGACTTCAAATCCAGTTGGGGACGCCAGCGTTCCCGGGCAGGTTCGACTCCTGTGATCTTCCGCCAAAAGTTGTTTTATTCATCCCCATGTTGCTCAGCTGCTACTTTACGTTTCTTCGCTATATCTTGAGCCTTAATATGATATTCCCATCTTATCGAGTTCATTATAATTGCGTATATATTAAATATAAACGTCTTAAGCACTAGCAATAAATAAACAATACTGCTACCTCTAATACAATATGTGAATGATATTATTCCATTTTTCATCTCTGTAGTTAGAGGAAGTATTGTAAACACATTTGACCCCACACCTTTTGGCTGACAAAATAAAATAACAAACAGATCGGGGCGTTTTAAAAGGAGCAGGCAAAATCAGCAAGAAAGCGGCTGATGAAAAGGCGTGCTCAGAATACATTGAGTTTGAAAAAAAGCAGCGCCTGCTGAAACAAGCCGAAGGTGAGAAAGATATTATCGGCTTATTAAAATGGGATAAACAGGCTAAGCGCTAATCCCGGTATTCCTGTTCAGCTTCATATGCAACAACGGAAACGGATTCCCCTGCCCGTCCAGTTCCGAGCGTCCGACCTGCTCAAACCCCATATGGCGATAAAACGCGACGCCCTGCGGGTTCTGCTCGTTCACGTCCACTTCGTTCGCGCCGAACGCTGCGATGGCGTATTTCAACAGCAATTTCCCGACGCCCTTCCCCCGGCTCGCATCGTCAACAAACAGCATTTCAATGCGGTTTTCATCCACGCCTAAAAAGCCGTGAATAACGCCTGCGTCATCGCGGGCCATCACGACGGTGAGGTTTGGCAAATACGCGTTGAGCAATAGCGGGCGCAGCGCCGCAATATCGCTTTCCTGTAAAAAGTGATGGGTGGCGCGGACGGAGGATTCCCAGATCGCGACCAGACGCTCGAAGTGCGTGGGGAGTGCGGTTTCAATTTTCATGGGGGAGATCATGATTGGAAAATCCTACTAATGCAAATCACGCTATGCGGCCTGTTCCCCCTCACCCTAACCCTCTCCCACAGGGAGAGGGAACTGACCGTGCGGTTTTTCATCCCCTACCCTGATCTCCATCACCGCATACACCCCGTCCTTCGGCACCACCACGGTGACGTTTTCCACCGGCACGCCGGCCGCGAGGTGGATGTCCTGAAGCTGCTGTAACGACCTCGGGTGAATATCCTCCCAGCCGATACCCCGCAGCACAAAGTCAATCTGCGGGCTGCTGGTGAGCATGTTCGACACAATCACCGCGCCGCCGGGTTTGACCAGCCGCAGCGCGCGCTGGAGAAAAATCACCGCGTCAGTATCGTTGAAGTATTCGAAAATCCCCAGCGCGTCGACCAGTTCGGCCTGATGCTCGCCCAGCTCCAGCAGCAGGTCCTCGTTACGCACCAGCGTATGGAGCAGGTTGCGCCTGAGCAGCGTCAGCTGTTCGCCCACCACAATGCCTTCCTGCGCCGCCATGGTTTCCGCCCAGCTCAGCGCTACGGGGTCTTTGTCCACCAGCGTGAGATAGACCTGCTGACCGTCGAGCTTTGCTTCGCGCAGCGCCTCCAGCACCGGAATGGCGGCACCGCTCGCGAGGCTGACCCAGTTGTTCTCGCTTTCATTATGAATGTACTTATCCACCAGCGCGGCCAGCACCCGGGCGCGGGAGCGCACGCCAATCGCATCGTTAGCATGGATAAACCACTGGCGGCTGTCGCTGTCCATTTTTGTGCCGTCGGGCAGGCGGTCCTCCAGCGGGTTTTGCACCACAAACAGCGCCAGCGCGGAGGGGACCAGCCGGGTGCGCCACGCGGTGAGCGCCGGACGGTTGCGGAAGGCCTGTTCGGAATAGCGGTTCTGCGGAACAAGCACGGCCTGCCCGCCCTCGTAGTATTCCACACGCGGCGGCCGGAGCGCTGGCTCGGCTTTCAGGGCGCGGTCAAGGGAGGCGATCTCACGAGCAGCATCGTCTTTCATCGGCCACTGGTCGCTGACGTCGGGAAATGACGCGCTGAAAATCGTCATATTTTCCGGCGCATCGCCGCGAAAAGGCTGCCAGTTCATGTCGTCTTCCCCCCGTTAGGCTTTTAACGGAAGTCTATCCAGGCCAGCCAGTAATGCCCCAGGAAGAAAGCACGATTTTTATTGCTTCACCCACACCAGCTGGTCAACCCGGAAGCCCAGACTGCGCGCGGTGTTCAGGTAATCCTGCTTCACCGCATCCGGGATGGTCGGCGTGCGCGACAGGATCCACAGGTAATCGCGGTTCGGGCCGCTGACCAGCGCATACTGGTACTTATCGTCCAGTCTGATCACGTTATAGCCGCCGTAGAACGGGCCGAAGAAGGAGACCTTCAGCGCGGCGGTGGTCGGCTCGCCGGTAAAGTACGCTTTCCCCTCGCTCTCATTCCACTTGTTCTTCACCGGATCGTAGCCCCGGTTGAGCACGCTAATACCGCCGTCGCTGCGCTTGCCGTAGGTCGCCGTCACCTGCTCCAGGCCGCGTTCGAAGCGGTTTTCCAGACGGGCGACTTCGTACCATTTGCCGAGATAGCGGCTGGCTTCGAAGTTGGTAATAGGCTGCACGCCTTTCGGCGGCGTGGGAGATTTACACGCGACCAGCGTCAAAGCAATCGCAACACCGGTCACAACGGGCCATAGCTTCATGAGAATTCCTTTCATTTGCACGGTTGGATGTTAAGTGTAGTGCACCGTTTCGGCGCTTCATCCCGTTCGGGAAAATTCGTAGTATATTGAGAGTATTCCTCCACTCTGGACACGGACATGGCTTACTCCATCGGCGAATTCGCCAGACTCAGCGGCATCACCGCCACCACCCTGCGGGCGTGGCAGCGTCGCTACGGTTTACTCAAGCCACAGCGCACGGAAGGCGGCCATCGCCAGTACAGCGATGAGGACGTCCAGCAGGCGCTCAAAATCCTCGACTGGGTAAAAAAAGGCGTCCCGATCGGCCAGGTCAAACCGCTGCTGGAACGCCCGACGCCGGGCCGAACCAACAACTGGCAAACCCTGCAGCAGAACATGCTGCAACGCCTGCAGGACGGCAAAGTCGAGTCCCTGCGCCAGATGATTTACGACGCCGGGCGCGAATACCCAAGGCCGGAGCTGGTCGCGAACGTGCTGCGCCCGCTGCGCCGCCAGGTCTCGGCTAACGTGGCCGCCGCCATGACCCTGCGCGCGATCCTCGACGGCATCATCATCGCCTATACCTCGTTTTGCCTCGAAGGCGATAAAAAAGCGCCGGGCGATAATATTCTGCTTAGCGGCTGGCACCTGAACGACCCGTGCGAGATCTGGCTCGAAGCCCTAACGCGCACCGGGCAGGGCCACCGCATCGACATTCTGCCAGTTCCGCCAGACGCCCTGGCTCCGGACATTTTCCCGGAGCGAAAATGGCTGCTGGTCACCAGCGGTAAACTCACCGCCGGGCGGAAAAAGCAGGTGGAGCAGTGGCAGCAGCAGGTATCGCTTGAAGTGATTATCCTCTGATCATTTTCTCCTGCGGGAATCTTCACGAAAAGTTGAATATTTTCCCGCGCCGCAAATGCTAACGTTTTCCTGTGACGAATAACTCCACAGGAAAACACCATGAAAAAAACTGCCCCTCTGCTGATCCTGGCCTCAATGGCCTTTGCCCCCGCCGCCTTTAGCGCCCCTGCCGGTACGCTGAGCGTCCACATTCTCGACCAGCAAACCGGGATGCCGCCATCAGACGTGAGCGTTACGCTGGAGAAGCAGCAGCAGGACAAATGGACCCCGATTGCCAGCGGTAAAACCGACCATGACGGACGCATCAAATCGCTTTATCCGCAGGATCAGGACATGCAGCCTGGCGTGTATAAAGTGACCTTCAAAACCGCTGAGTACTTCCACAGCAAAAAGCTGGACTCCTTCTTCCCGGAGATCCCGGTGCTGTTTACCGTGACGCGCACCAACGAGAAGCTGCATATCCCGCTTCTGCTGAGCCAGTACGGTTACTCGACCTATAAGGGCAGCTAAGACGCATTGATTCTAAAGGAATAAAAAAAATAGTTCCGCGAATACTTGGACAAATTAGTCATGTTGTGTAAGTTTTAATTATATGAACGGGAGGACCACACCATGACAACGAAACCTGTGCTCGGTATTAGCGGATGTTTGACCGGATCCGCCGTTCGCTTTGACGGCGGACACAAGCGTATGAGCTTCGTCATGGATGAACTGGCCCAGTGGGTGAACTTCAGGCCCGTCTGTCCGGAAATGGCCATCGGCCTGCCGACGCCTCGCCCTGCGCTGCGTTTGATCATGACCACCAGCGGTGAAACGCAGATGCGCTTTAGCCACGCGCCTCACGAAGACGTTACGCAGAAAATGGCGGACTTTACGGCAGATTTTTTGCCGAAAATCGGCGATCTCGCCGGGTTTATCGTCTGCGCTAAATCTCCAAGCTGCGGCATGGAACGCGTGCGCCTGTATGATGAAAACGGCAACCGGGGCCGCAAGGAGGGGGTCGGGCTGTTCACCGCCGCCCTCCTTGAAACCTGGCCGTGGCTGCCCGTGGAAGAGGATGGACGCCTGCACGATCCGGTGCTGCGGGAAAACTTTGTCGAACGTGTTTTTGCCCTGCACGAACTGAACACGCTGCGTAAAAATGGCCTCACGCGCCGCGCGCTGCTGGACTTCCACAGCCGTTACAAACTCCAGCTGCTGGCGCACCATCAGGCGGGTTACCGTGAAATCGGCCCGTTCGTTGCCTCGCTGCACGAGTGGGAAGACCTGGACGCCTTCTTTGTGGCGTACCGGGAAAAGCTGATGACCATCCTAAAAAAACCCGCTTCGCGGAAGAATCACACCAACGTGCTGATGCATATTCAGGGGTATTTTCGTAACCAGCTGAACACCCGCCAGCGCGGCGAACTGCGCGACGTGATCCTGCATTATCGCAACGGACAGTTGCCTATCCTCGCCCCGATCACGCTGCTGAAGCACTACCTGGCCGAATACCCCGACCGGTATCTGATGACGCAAAACTACTTTGATCCCTATCCTGATGATTTGGGTCTGCGTCTGGCAGTCAAGTGATGAAAAAAATGCGAAGGCCCCATTGACCCGTAGAGGCCCAAAGCAGTACCCCGTTTAGACGACATCCTCACTGTCGTCTCTTTTTTGCATTTCATCTCAAAGACTGTGATTATATACAGGCTTATTCTGCGAAAGGGGCCTGCCTGTGATCCACACCCTGCACATTCAAAACTACCGCTCCATCCGCGAGATGTCGCTGGAGCTGGAGCAGCTCAATATCGTCTTTGGGCCGAACGGTACCGGAAAATCCAATATCTACAAGGCGATACACCTGATGCACAGCGCCGCGCAAGGGCAGTTTTCCCAGGCGCTGGCGAACGAGGGCGGCATTCTGAAGGTGTTCTGGGCAGGTAAAACCCGTAGCGACCAGCTGCGGCGGATGAACCTCGCGGTGGAAACAGAGAGCTACGAATACGAGCTGCAGGTCGGGTTTGTGGAGAAGCTGCCCTATCCCTCGCAGTTTCAGCTCGATCCGGTGATCAAAGAAGAATCTCTCTGGCTGAGCGGCCAGCACCGCCGCCCCTCGTCGCAGCTGATGAAGCGTAAGAACCAGGCGGTGTTTCTGAACAACGTGCATCACGAGAAGGTGACCCACAGCGGCACGCTGTACGAGAACGAATCGGTATTCGGACAGCTCGGCGAACCACATCTTTACCCGGAAGTGTCGCAGATGCGCGAGTCCCTGCGTAACTGGCGCTTTTATCATGAGTTTTCTGTATCAATCGGCTCGGCGATGCGCGCCCCGCAGGTCGGTTTTCGCTCCCCGGTGCTGGCCAGCGACGGCGCCAACCTGGCGGCCGCGTTTCAGACCATCGTCGAGATTGGTGACGAGCTGCTGCTGATGCGCATCCTCGATCAGGCCTTCCCCGGCTGCGTGTTTTACAGCGACAACACCGGCGGACGTTTTCGCATGATGATGCAGCGCGAGGGGCTGAGCAGACCGCTGGAACCGGCGGAGTTCTCCGACGGCACCCTGCGCTTTCTGTGCCTGGCGGTAGCGCTGCTCAGCCCGCGCCCACCGGCGTTTATCGCGTTGAACGAACCGGAAAACAGCCTGCACCCACAGATGTTGCCCGCCCTGGCGAGCTTAATCGCCGAGGCCAGCCGCTACTCGCAGATCTGGCTCACCAGCCACTCGCCGGAGCTGGCGACGTTGATTGAGAAGCAGCGATCGTTTTCGCTGTATCAGCTGTCGATGACGGAGGGGGAGACACGGGTGGAGAGGCTGGGGTAAGCCGCATTCTCTTCCTTAGAAGCCCAACAAAAAGAAACACAGTCCCAAACTCGACATTACTCCGGGGGCTTCTTTCGTATCTTGCGCTCATCGAGTAAGGCATATAGCCACGATCTGACGCCTGCCGCGGTTGCTGCAATAGCGCTTACAACGACAACCTGCTTAATATCTGACCGGTCAAAAACATCGTCATGGCTGATGATGAATTTAACGACAATCAGGGCCAGAGAGAAAAACGCCAGGCAGCAAACAAACAGGTAGGCAATGCTGAACAATAACCTGGCGAGAGTAGGTTTATTTTTTGTCATTTTGTTCACATCATCTTTATCGGCATTATCGAAAACGCCCTTCTCAGAGAACCAAAAATATCATCAATATATACCTTTCCTGAGTCTGGTACAGGGCTAAACAGTGGTTGATATGAAAGGCCTGCAAATGTACGAACAGGGCTATAATTTTTATCTTTCCGATAGCAGTGTGTGGTTAATGAATTTAAGTTCTCTGCCCTGATTTATACACAGCAGATTCATTCTCTGCAGCTGCAAAACACGCGCTAAAGTTAGCTACTGCATCATGGTCCGCCCACCCCGGTGATGCAAAAGCATGAACATAGTAAACGTTAGGATCGCCTGATGTAGAGTGGCCGTCAAAACAAGCAACATCGTCAGAGTCACTCTTTTTTGCAAACGGTATCAAATTTCGTTCCGGGTATTGCTTTTTAATTTCATCAAACCACTGCTGAGAATATCCCTCGAACTCGCACAGGAACCACCAAGGTTCCAGATCAATAAGATAGTCTTCATCTATAACATTCAGAAAGCTCTGTGGATACTGAAACCCCATGACAAACTCTTTATTCGACCAGTGGTCGCCTCACCCGTGTTGTTGGTGCTAACCTCTTTTTAGGTCGTAGAAATAGAATATTTCAGCCACTTTTAGTTTATCAATTGAATATCGCGTTGAACGAACCAGAAAACAGCCTGCCCCCGCAGATGCTGCCCGCCCTCGCGAGCTTAATCGCCGAGACCCGCCTCTACTCGCAGATCTGCCTTACCAGCTTCGATGGCGGAGGGGGAGACGCGGGTGGAGAGGCTGGGGTAGTCTCAATGGGCACGGAGGCTGTTTTTTCGCATCTCGCTTCAGTGAAGCATGCCAATAAAGAACCCCAGATACCCGGCCCTGCTTAACCATATAAAGGGGCTGGTAAGGCCGGATCGCCGGATATTAATCAACTCTCTCATGGGGGCCAGGCCATCATTTTTGATAACGACATTTTTTGCACAATAGCGGCAATGCATAATCAGAAATAAAATTCCGGCGATCGCAAAACCAAAATAACTTTCGCGACTTCCCCAAAAATGAGTGCTTAATTTTAAATAAGTTAATCCCCAGATACTGACTAGAAAGACGATAAATGAACATGCCGCGATGTTCATGTCTCGCTTACTACCCAGACCAAAAAAGAGCGCATCAAAGAAAAACATCGTGGTAAGAGGTGACTGAACGCTTCTTCCCGTCACTTTACTAAAACGGACAAACACGACAGTTCCGATGAAAAATGCGAAAAGCGCAATTCCTAATAGAAGATAAATCATTTAATTAATCCTTTTTGAAGGGCCAAGATACGAGTTCGGTACTGCCAGCGCCATCGATCTCCGGCAGGTTGTTATGATTTTCACTTTGTCGGATACTGGCACCAATGCCTCCGCCAATTCTAAAAGCACCACCAACACCATCTTTACCTACAGATCCTTCAATTGAAAAAATACCAGCGGATATGGAACCGGAATAATCATAAGCCGGATTGAAATCCTTAATTGGATAAGGCCCGAAAGTTAATCCAGCCGACGCATCCGCGCGCCAGCCAAACACCTTTGTTATCCCGCCATTAATTGCGAATTTATCTTCTGAAAGGACCCCCTCCAGATAGCCCCCGCCGACATAACCAACAGCCACCTGACCTTTTACATCACCATGGATTTTTGCCGTATCCCCTACTGATGGACCAATATGAGAGTCTGTAATAGCCTTGTTAATTTTGTCGGGAGATACACCTTTACCGCCGAGATCGAAAGCCAGTGAAGCATCCTGTTGCGTTGCTGGAGGCACTAATCCACCCCAGTTTGAGGTAGCATTATTCTCAGCTGCGTTCTTTCCTCCTTGCGCCCCAGCAGCCGCCGAAGCCGTACTCCCTCCCGCCAACCCACCAGCCACCCCCGCCGATACAGAAGCCAGCGTAACGATCGTCTGCTTTTGATCTTCACTCAGTTTCGACAGGTCTTTCACCTCCGGATAGAGCAGGCTGGCTAT
This sequence comes from Enterobacter cloacae complex sp. BZL2005, assembly GCF_049238885.1. NCBI lineage: Bacteria > Pseudomonadati > Pseudomonadota > Gammaproteobacteria > Enterobacterales > Enterobacteriaceae > Enterobacter > Enterobacter cloacae complex sp. BZL2005. The sequence goes on from NZ_JBMKGI010000012.1 coordinate 135,855, forward strand.
CGCATGCGCAGCCAGCTCGCCCGTTGCCGCCCCCGCAGCTCCCGCAGCGGCGCTGTTACCCTGAAGAACCGCCACCGCGCCGCCCAGAATAGCGTGCGCAACGGTATTGACGGTAGGATCGCCTTCGGTTGATTTAAGCAGATGCGCCAGCTCAGGCGCCGACGCGCCTGCCAACGCACCCGCAATATTACCGCCCGCCAGTCCCTGAAGTGCCGCCGTTGCCGCCTGAATACCGCGCTGAATATCGCTGCCAGTACCGTACTTCTCCATTGCCGTCTGGCCAGCCTGATTCACGATTTGCTTATCACTTGGGTTAGCATTACCTTCCGATTTCAGCTTCTCTTTGGCCGCCTTCAGCGCCTCTGGATCGGTCATGGCATTCCGTGCCGCTATCTCTCCCTGCGTCCGCGCGATATCCGCAGCCTGGCTGCCGATATCACTGATAAGCCCGACCGCTTTCAGGCGATTTTGCTCTTTCTCCTTGTCGAAGATTGGGCTGATGCTATCGTTGGCATGTTCGGTATCGCGGCTCAGGTTTGCCACATCCTGCTTCTGATTATCCCGATCGCGAACGATAATGGTGCCGTCTGCCACCGCCGCTTGGGTGGTACCTTCCGCATGGCCGCTGTGGCTTGCGCCTGAAATCATGCCGCCCGGCATTTTGCCTTTAAAGGTATCGCCAAAACTGCCACTCCCACTCAGGCTCACACCCGTTTGGCTGACCTTATAATCCGCCTCGTTGTGAAGGTCGCTAAAGCCCAGCGTTCCCGTGTCTAACGAATTTTTGTCAGCCGTCGCCGTGGAGGCAATAACCGCGCCATCCAGTTGCGTGTGACGGCCAACCGTGACGTCAAATCCACCATTACCGGCAAACAACCCCGTCTGCTCTTGAACGGAGTCGTACGTGCTCTTCATCTTATCCTGACTGGCACTGATGTAACCGGAGCCAGTCATACTTCCGAACGTGAAGCTGCCGCCCGCCGCTACGCTGGTCTGCTTAGATTTGTAATCATTATTGTCCTGCTGACTACTCATCAAAAGATCGCGGCCAATATCAGCGACAATCTTCTCACCGTTGACCTGCGCCCCGTTCAGAATGGCATCTCTACCGCTGGTCATGGAGACCGTGCCGCCGCTGTCCAGCGTGGTTTCGGTCCAGGCGGTGCCGTTACCTTTTTCATTACCTTTAGACGCATTCACATTGGCGAAAACACTGATCCCCATCCCGCCGCTGCCGCCCCCAATACTTACGCCCACACCACCACCGCTGCTGCTGTTTTTGCCGGTGGTTTTCTGCGTGTTGGCCGCTCCCGTCAGCAGGATGTCGTTTTCAGCATTCAGCGTGGCGTCACCGCCCGCTTTCAGCTGGCTACCGCCGATCAGGATATCGCCGCTATTCGTACTCTTACCTTTGCCCGTGGCGGTAATAGAAAGATCGTTTCCGGCATTGATTGTGCTGCCCGCTACCGTGTCGCTATCGGCATGCTGCTGAGATTTCGATTTCTGGCTAGTCAGAGAGAGGCTGACACCAAATCCGTTCGCCGGATCGCCAGTCTGCTGGGCAACAACCGCTCCCTGTGCCGCCTGTACGCCCGAGAGTGTCGCTTTCGTTGCCTGCAGGGCAGCCAGACGTCCATCACTTTCTTTAGACGCCTCCTGTGCAGTGGTAACAGCGCTGTTGATTGCGCCACCCACTACGCCAGACAGAGCCACCGTAAGGCCACTGGATTTTTGTTCAAACTTCTCATCGCGGGCGCGTTTGTCATGACCCGGCTCGATCGTCACGCTGTCGCCAGTGAGCGCCATATTTTTGCCAGCCACCAGGTCCGCGCCGCCGACACGCAGCTGATTACCGGCGGCAATATCAACGCTCCCCCCCGTCGAGCCCACCGTACTGAAGCTCTGACTCTGGGTAGTGCCTTTCTCACGGAGATCGTGCGTGCTTTTGCTGCTGCCGATGGTGAAGCCAATCCCGCCCGAGCCCATCAGGCCGGATTTTTTCTCTTCCTTAAAGCGCCAGGAGGTGTCGCTGTTCGTCGCCGCCACGATATCGACGTTGTTGCCCGCCTTAAGCTTCACGTCGCCGTCGCCCGCCACGGCGGATCCGTTCACCAGCAGGTTGTTGCCCGCAACGACCTGCACGTTATCGCCACTCAGCAATGAGCCGGATTCACGCGTCGCGCTGTTCTCCTCGATGGTGTGGGTGGTTTTCTTGCTCAGGAACCCTTTTTTGGTTTTGGTCTGCTCTTTGTAGTGATAATCGCTTTCGGTTGCGGTATTGAGATTGACGTCGCGGCCTGCCGCCACGCCGATATCGCCCTTCGCCGTTACCTGCGCGGCTTCGGCGGTGACATCGCGCCCCGCGAGGATCTGGGTATTCGCCCCGCTGGCGATCTCGGTTCCCTGCTGGCGTACCGATTCGTTGATGACGGTTTTCTTGCCTGACTTATAGCTATCGCCCTGCGTGGTCTCTTCCGCAGCCAGATTCACGTCGCGACCCGCCTGCAGCCCGACGCTTTTCTCCGCCGCCAGCGCGGCGGCCTGCGCGTTGATATCCTGCCCGGCCTTCAGGACCAGGTTATCGCCTGCGGAAATCGTGGTGCGGTCGAGCCCGGTGCTGTGGGACTCGCTTTTACCTTTACGGCTGCTTTCGCTGGTCTGTGCCGCGTTCAGATTGAGATCGTTGCCCGCGCTCAGCCCCGCGCTGCCGCCCGCCTTCACGTCGCTGGCGGTCACGTCAAGGTTGTGCCCGGCGTTCACCAGCAGGTTGCCGCCCGCGGTGACGTTACTGCCCTGATACGTGACGGACGAACGGCTGGTTTTCGCCCGGCTGGAGCTGAATGCGTCGTTGATCTGATTCGCGTTGACGGCAATATCGCCCCACGCGTTCAGCAGCATATCGCCGCCGGAGGCCAGGTTCGCCCCGGTGACGGTAATGTTTTTCCCCGCCTCAAGCGACAGGCCATCCTGCGCGGTAATCGACGCCGTGTTGCCCAGCAGGGTGTCTTTCAGGCCGATCTTGCCGTACTTCCCTCCGGCGTTGATATCAATCTGCTCAACCTGGGTCAGGTTGTTGATGCTGCCGTCCAGGCTCTCCAGCGCGACCGTTTTGCCGCTGATGGTGGAGCTGATGTTATTGATATCGCCGATGGCGCTCAGGTTGAGGTCGCCGCCCGCTTTCATCAGGCCGTTGTTGAGGTTGCTGATGCTGTTCTGGCTGTCGAGCGTCAGGCTGTTTTTCGCCAGCAGCGAGCTGCCGCTGTTGGTGATGTCGCCGCCCTTCAGGGTGACGTTGTTGCCCGCGATTACGCTGCCGTTATTGACGGTGACGTCCTTCGGCGACAGGTAGAGTTTCGGTACCATCACGGTTTCGCCGTTAACGGTGGCTTTCTCCCACCACAGCAGGCTGTGGTCGAGCGCGGCAATCTGATCGGCGGTCAGCGAGACGCCAAACTGCAGGCCCAGCGACTGCTGCGCCGCCGCGGCGTTGTCCATCAGATAGCGCATCTGATCCAGATCGGAGCCGATGCCGTTCAGGTAGCGGTTACCGGTCTGGTTGAGCACCACGTTGGAGACATAGCGGGTATCGAACGCTGCATCGCCGAGGAAGCGGTAGTCGTAATCCGGGTTCAGGTTGAGGCGGCCGAGCATATAGGACGAGCCGAGGAACTGCTTCTCGTCGGTAAACGCCAGCCGCGTCTCCTGCGGTGCCGTGGACGACGGTTTGACCCCGAGCATTGCGTTCAGGTCGGCAAACAGGGCGGGATCAAGCTGTCCGAGACCGTTCAGTTTCGGGTTGATGCTGATCAGGTACGGGCTTTTCGGGTTGTCGGAGAAGACAAAATAGCCGTTGTTGCCCGACGGAAGCGGGTAAGCGCTGGTATCGACGCGCTGGCCCTGGTAATGCCCGACGGCGCCGCCCTGAGCGGTTCTGAGATCGGCGGTGGTGACCCCGGCGTTCGCCAGTGCGCCCAGCTGGCCGAGGTTCGCGTTGCCTTTCTGCGTGGTGCCAATGTTGCTGAGAGACGTGCCGGACGCGCCGCCGTTTTCCAGCGCGCCGCCGCCGTTAAGCTGCTGCAGCGCACCCTGGAGCTGATCGTTCCACTGCGGCGAGTTCACCGCCACGGTGCCGGTCGTGTTCAGCCCCTGTTTTTGTACGCCGCTGCCGACGCTCTGGTTGCTGAGGGTGTTCAGCGACGGCGTGGAGATAACGTTGCTGACGCCGCCCGCGTTCGCAGTGGTATTGGTGTTGCTGATGTTACTGGTGAAGTTTGCGGTGACGTTACCGCCCGCCTGGATGACGGCGCGGTAGAGTTCACCCGGTTGGAATTCTGTTTCATGCCCAACCAGATTGTACTCAATAGTATCATTCTGGAATTTGATATTCTTACTACCAGCCACGCCTAACTTACTTGTTGCGTAACCAACAGACGCAGATAACGGTTTATATTCATAAATCAGGTAATCAACCTCACTACCTGCCTGCCAGCTCTGGTTATTTAATTGATTTCCAGACAGGTGAATATCACCGTTTGCCAATATATTGCTGGCATTATTATCAAGTCTGGAAGCCTGAATAGTCAGGTCACTACCTGAAGAGATACGCCCTGATGGAGAATCGCCCCCTGTGATAACAGTTGTGCTGTATCTTCCGGAAAAACGCTGCCTGACTGTATTTTTAAAAGGAGCCAGATAATAGTATGTGGAGCGATGGATATTACATGCACTATTAGCTCCACAGTTACCAGCACCCGGACCAGTAATGACTTCTCGCGAATAAAAACCATAACTTCCATTTGGCAGAGCCGTAACAGGCACATCTATTGTTGACTCACCTGTCATCCAGTCATCAACTGGTTGTACCTGACTCTGAGTTGAAGCTTTAAGCCCTTCCCGTTCATTTCGTAAGTTGATGGTTTTAATATTAAGACTTCCACCCTGCGTCTCAATATTCCCAGACGTGTTCACCACCTGGCTGTTCGCATTCCCTGCCGCATCCCGCTGCATCCACAGGTTGTTTCCCGCCATGATGTCGCCGCGCTGGTTGGTGATGCTGTCGGCAAACAGCGCCAGGTTATTCGCCGCGTACAGCAGCGCGGTGTTGACGATGGCGCCCGGCGCGCTCAGGGTCAGCGAGCCGCGCGTGCCGGTGAAGCCGTCCACGGTAATGTTGCTCCGGCTGGCCACGGTGATGTCACCTCCGCCCTGCACCGAGCCCGCGGCGTTCAGCGCCACGCTGCTTCCGGAGAGCGTACTCGCGCCGCCGCCGGTGGTGATTTGTCCGTTGTTGCTGAGCTGCCCGCCCGCGTTCAGGTTGACCGCCTGCCCCTGCAGCACGCTGCGGTTATCAATGTCGCCGCCGCTGTTGATGGTGAGGGTTCTGCCTGCCGCCACGGCGGTTCTGCTGGTAAACGCGTTCGTCAACTGCAGCGTTAAGTCCCCCAGGGACACCAGCTGGCCGGTAAGGTCCAGCCCCCGGCTCTGCAGCCACAGGTTGCCGCCGCTCAGCAGCTTGCCGCCCGCGCTCTGGGTTACCTGGTCCGCGCCAATATTCAGCTGCGTGTTGCCGAGCAGCGTGCCGCTGTTGTTCAGCTGGCTGTAGTTAACCGTCAGCTGTCCCGCCTGGGTGGTGCCCTGGCTGGCGAAATTGGTGCCGGTCAGGGTGGCGCGATCGGCCACCCACGTGCCGCCGTTGGTGGCGTTTGCCGCATTGAGTATCAGGTCGGTGGCCTGCAGCCAGCCGGTGCCGGTGAACTGCGGCGTGCCGAGCGTCAGGCGCGCGCCGGAGAGCAGCCTGCCGTCGTTACGCGCCTGCGAGGAGGCGGTCACGCGCGTCTCGCCGCCGCCCTGGATCAGGCCGTAGTTAAACAACGCGGGCGTGGTCAGCGTCAGCGCATCGCGGCTGACGATTTCGCCTCCGCTGTTGTTGGTCAGCGTCCCGCTGAGGGCCAGCGTCGCGCCGTTATCGCCCTGCAGACGTCCGTTGTTGGTGAGCGCCCCGGTGGTGATGCCGAGCGTGCCCCCCTGCATTTTGCCGTCGCTGGTGACGGAGGCCGCCGTGACGTTCAGCGCCCCGCCGGACAGCAGGGTGCCGCCAGACTGCTGGCTGACCGCGCCGGTCTGGCTGAGGGTCAGGCCATTCACGCCGCTGATGGCGCCGCTGTTGCTGAGCGCGCCGCCCGTCAGCGTCAGGTTTTTCGCCGCCCACTGGCCCTGGTTCGCCAGCGTCGCGGCCTGCAGCGTCGCCGCACCCAGCGCGGTGATCCTGCTGCCTGCGGTTCCGGTGAGCGTGTCGGCCAGCGTCATCTGCAGCGCACCGGCGCTCTGCACCGCGCCGCTGTTGGTGAGCGACCGGGCGTTAAGCAGGATGTTCTGTGCCTGCCAGCTGCCGGCGTTGGTCACTGCCCCGGACGCAATCGTCAGCGCGCCCTGGGTAAGAAGCTTGCCGCCTGCGCCGTTGATCAGCTCCTGCTGCGGCGCGGCCATCGCCATGCGTGCCATCAGCCGCTGCTGCCCCTGAACGGTCAGGCTCTGCAGACCGGTTAAGGTGCCCTGGTTGTTAATGCTGTTCTGATGCAGCGCGAGGGTGTTCCCCTGCACGGTGCCGCTGTTTTTAAGCGTGCTGCCGCCGAGCGTCACATCGCCCTCGCTGAGGAGCTGCCCGCGGTTATCCAGCGTCTGTGCGGTGATATCCGCCCGGCCCTGGCTCATCAGCGAGCCGGTTGAGGTCAGCGTGCCGCCGGTCGTGGCCGTCAGCGGTCCCTGGCTGAGCAGAGACCCGCCGTGCGTCCAGTCGCTGGCGCGGATGTCCGCGCCGTTCCCCTGCAGCGTGCCCTGCGTGGTCAGCTGGCCTGCATCCAGCGTCAGCATGCCGCCGGAGAGGGTGCGCGAGGTCGCGCCCGTGGTCAGCGTGGTGCCGGTGAGCGCCAGGCCGTTCGTTCCCTGCATCAGCCCGCCGTTGTTCATATCGCGGGCGGTGAGGGACAGCGTACCGCCCGTGATGCGCCCCGGGTTCGCCAGGGTATCCGCGGTGAAGGCGGTCGCGCCGCCGCTCTGCAGCAGCCCGGTATTCGTTAACGCCCCGCTGAGCGTGCCGCTGAGTCCCGTCTGCCCGTTCACCGTGCCGCTGTTGGTGAGGGTGGTGCCGGTCATGCCCAGCGTGGCGCCCTGCAGCGTACCGGCGTTCGTCAGCTGTCCGCCCGCCAGCGTGAAGCCGCCGCCGGAGAGCCATTTACCGTTCAGCTCGTTGATAAAGCGGTCGGCGGTGGCGTTAACCGCGTTGCTGCCCTGCATCAGGCCGCTGTTGCGCAGCTCAGTACCGCCTGCTGTCAGCGTTTTGCCCGCCACCGTGCCGCTGCTGGTCAGCGTCGTCGCGTTAAGCACGGCATCGTCGGTAGCAATGATGTTCCCCGTGTTGGTCAGGGCATTGCTCATGCCCAAATCCAGGCTCTGCGCCTGAATATCGCCCCGGTTCGTCAGGTCGCTGCCCCGCAGGGTGAACCCGCCCTTCACCAGCAGCAGGCCGGCGTTATCGAGCGTGTCGAGGGATAAGTCCAGAGGACTGCCGCTCACCAGCTGCCCGGTGGCGCCGTTGCTCAGCGCGCGGGTGGTCAGCGCCAGCGTGTCGTTGCCCTGAAGGATCCCGGTGTTGTTCAGCTGCGCAGCCTTCACCGTGAGGGCTTTCCCGGCCAGCTGGCCGTCGTTGAACAGCTGCGCCGCCGTCAGCGTGAAGAGATTCTGGCTGAGCAGGGCGCCCGTGTTATCTAGCCTGCCGGTCGTGGAAAGGGTCAGGGCATCCAGCGTCTGAACGCTGCCCTTGTTATTCAGGCTCCTGGCGTCAAGCGTCGCGCTGCGCCCCTGAAGGCTGCCCGCGTTGCTGAGGGTTTGTCCGCTCAGCGTCAGGGTCTCGCCGCCCGTCACCTGCCCCTGAGGCTGGTTCGTGAAGGTGTTCCCGGACCAGGCCAGCGTGCTGCTGCCCTGAAGCAGGCCGCTGTTCTGCAGGTCGCCCCGCAGGGTCAGCACTTTCGCCAGCAGCTGGCCCCGGTTATCGGTCCTGTCGGCCTGGACGTCCAGCGCCTGCTGGCTGAGCACCTTACCGCTGTTGGTCAGCGTGCCGGTCACCGCCGCCGTCACGCCCGCTTCCCCCAGCGCGTTGCCGGCGTTCATCCACTCACCGGTGGCGAGGTTCAGGGTGTTGCCCTGCAGCAGCCCGGCGTTGTTCAGGGTGGTGTGGTGCAGGTCGAGCGCGCCGCCGGAGAGCAGCATGCCCGCCTGCTGGTTGCTGAGCTGTGCCCCGGTCGCCGTGAGGGAGTGTGTCCCCTGCAGCGTGCCGCCGTTGGTCATCGACGCGCTGTTAAACTGCGCGTCGGTACCGGCCATCAGCCCGCTGTTCGTCAGGCTGGCGGTGGTCAGCGTCAGGCCGTTCCGGGCAATCACCCGCCCGTCGGCATCGTTGCTGGCCTGTCGGGTCAGGTTCAGCAGCAGCGCGGTGGCGCTGAGCTCGCCGCTGTTGGCCAGCGTGTCGCCGCCGAGCGTCAGCGTTCCGCTGCTGCGCAGCGCGCCACGGTTAGTGAGGTCTGCCACGCCGAGCGTCAGCGCCGAGTCCCCCTCGACGGAGCCCTGGTTTTGCAGGCTGTCCGCCGTGATGTGCAGGTCGCTGGCCGCAATATTGCCCGCGTTAGCAAACGCAGTGCCGTTCAGGGTGAGCCGATCGTCCGCCAGCAGGCGTCCGGTATCGGTGTTGGTCAGGCTGAGGTAGTCGCTGCTCAGGCTGACGCCGTTGATTTCACCCTGGTTTGTCAGCGTGTCGCCCCGGAGGCGCAATGTGCCGTCAGTGGTGATAAGCCCGCTGTTAGACAGCACCGGAACGTTCAGCGTTAAATCCTTCGTGCTGTAGACCGATCCGCCCGCGAGGTTTGTGAGTGACCCGGTCTTCAGGCCGAGCAGGGTGGTCCCCTGCAGCAGTCCGCTGTTCTCCACCGAGGCAGCGTCCAGCGCCAGCGTACCGGCAACCAGCGTACCGCTGCTGGTGATGCGGTCAGGAGCCGTCAGGGTCATGCGATCCGCTTTTGCGACGCCGGACTGGAGGATGTTCTGTCCGCTGAGCGCGATGGCGCTGGCGGTAAGCTCTCCGCCGCTGGTCAGGTCGCCGGTTGCGTTAAAACTCAGCGCGTTACCGGTGGATTTCCCGGCGTGCGCAATCGTGCCCGCCGTCACCGACAGAGCACCCTTCGCCGCCTGCGTGCCGTTCAGCGCGGCATTCTGCGCCTGCAGGGTAAGCCCCTGCCCGCTCTGCAGATGCGCATCCCGGCCGGTGGTCAGGTCGCCGGTGCTGACGGTTAAGGCCCCCGCCGCGTCCGTCTGCCCGTTCAGGCTGGCGCTGCGGGTCGCGGAAATCTGTACATTGCCCTGGCTGGTGGTGCGGGACGCCTGACCGCTGGTCAGGGTGCCGGCCTGCGCCGTCAGCGCTGTCGCGCCGGACAGGGTGCCGTTCTGTTCAAGCGTGTCTGCCGTCACGCTCATCGCGCCGTCAGCCAGCAGGCTGCCGCTGTTACGCAGGGTCTGCTGCGCCGTGACGTTCGCATTGCCTTTCGCGCTCAGCGTGCCCCGCTGCTCCAGGGTATCAACGCTCAGCGCCAGGTTGCCTGCGCTCTGCAGGGTACCGCTGTTAGTGACCGTCTGCCCCTTCAGGGTGACGTCGTTACCCTGCACCGTGCCGCCGTTTGTCAGCACTCCTGCGTTCACGTCAAGGTGGCCTTTCGCCGCCAGCTGGCCGCTGGTGGATACCCTGTCGCCGGAGAGGGCAATGTCGCGCCCCGCATTCACCTGCCCCTGATTACTGACGGCGCTGCCCGTCAGGCGGACATCGCCCGTGGCATCGGCCCGGCTCTGGCCGTCCATCACCAGCTGTCCGCCGCTCAGGGCCAGATTCTCTCCTGCCGAGACCGCGCTGGCCGTGGATGACAGCGTGCCGCCGCTGCTGAGGGTCGCGCGGGTATCGCTACCGCTGCGGGTATTCGCCAACGTGATATCTTTCCCGGCCGCCACGCTGAGCGCGCCTTTGCTGGTGACGCTGCCGCCGCGCTGCGTCAGGCTGCCGTCGGTGGACAGCGTGGTGTCGGCCTGACCCGTCAGCGTCGCATCCGCAAGCGCCATTCCCTGTTTGCTCGTGACGGTTAGCGCCCCGCCCTGAGCCGACACGCCGCCGCCGTTGACGGTCAGGGTAGCTTTACTGTCCAGCGTCGCCGCGCCGCGGGAGACCAGGGAGGTATTGCTGAGCGTCATCCCCTGCCCGCTGCTCACCGACAGCGCGCCCGCGCTGTTTGTCCCGCCGCCCGTCGTCTGCACTTTCCCCGCAGCGGAAAGGCGCATATCGCCCTGGCTGGCGAGCGTGCTGTTATTGAGTTCCACATCCTGCGAGCTGGCCACATTCAGCGCGCCACCGGCCTGATGGCTGCCGTTGAGGGCCACTCCCGCGCCGTTCGCGGTAATCGATCCGCTGGCCAGGCTGTTCGTGACCGTCAGTTTCCCGCCCGCGTCCAGCTGAATGTCGCCCTGGCGCGCGGTGAGGTTGCCGAGGTTCACCCCCACGCCCGTCTCGCTGGAGACCAGGCGGATACGGTTCGCATACATCCCGCCGAGCGCGCCGGTATCCACGGCCACCACGGGCGCGGCACCCTCACCGGCAATCGGCCTGACGCTGCCGTCTGCGCCCACGCGGTTCGCTCCTGCCGTCACCTTCAGGTCGTTCGCATGAATCGCGGCGTTCACTTCCGTTGCGCGCGCAATAATCGACAGCGCGTCGCTCTTGCTGGCATCCAGCCCCTGGCCTTCAACCGTGATGGCGCCTTTCGTCACCTCCAGCGCCTGCAGGTTACCGCTGGCGTCGAACTGCGGTTTCCCCGTGGTCAGGGTGACGTTCGGGGTGTTGATAAATCCGCACCCGTTACAGGTAATGCCGTACGGGTTGGCCACCATAACGTTTGCTGCTTTACCGGCGACTTCCGTATAGCCCTGCAGCTGCGAGCGGCTGGCGCCCGTGACTTCGTTGATAATGCCTTTCGCTTCCCGCCCGGCCTGCAGGTTGGGGTTGTTCTGGATAAGCCCGCCCAGCTGGGTCTGGGTTAAACGGTCCGTGCCGTTGTTGAGGATAAGCCCCTCTTTGCCGACGTTATACTCACCGAACTGGTTATGCGAGATACCCGCCCCGTTAGGCGTGGCGATGTTGACGACCGGCACCCCGTTCCCCGCCCGATCGACCGTGGTCTGCCCGGTCGGCGTAAGCGCCGCCGCGACGGCAGGTGCCATCGGCTGCCAGACCATCAGGCCGCAGACAATCCAGCTGATCAGACGCTGCGAGAAACGAACGGGTGGGTGACGGGTATCCATAGTCGTAGAGTCTCTTAAAGCATGAAGGCAATGCGCCAGTTAACGCTCACATGATCCGGGCCGAGCCAGTCGGGGTAGTGCAGGGGCGTACCGACCGAAATCTGGCTGCTGTACCCGCGCCCTGCGCTGTTCAGTCCCACCGAAGCGCCCCACAACGTGCCGGAGGCAAAGCGGTCCTGACGGTCTTTTTCCAGCCAGCCGCCGTCAACGGCGACCGTTGCGCTCACCGCGCCAATCACCGGAAGGGTGAAGAGGGAATATCCCAGCTCGTTACGCCAGTAGCCGCCGTTGTCCCCGGACAGGTACTGCTCTTTAAAACCGCGCACGGAGCTTTCGCCGCCGAGCGTCAGGCGCTCGGAACCGTACAGCCGATCGGGCGACCACTGGCCGTAGGCGCTGGTCAGCCACCAGGCATTACGGGTAATCGGCCGCTGGAAGCTGGCGTTCAGACTCCATTTACGGAATTCCGCGCGCGGCATATCCCCGGACTTATCTTCGTCGGTTTCGGCATTGAACCACGGCATGCCGTGGCTCCAGGTCGGGTTGAAGGTCGCCACGCCGCCCAGCATTTTTTGCGTGTGCGTAATGCCCAGAATCAGGCTGGAGAGGTTGCGCGTGCTGCTCTGAAGCGGCGCGTCGTTGAGCCAGTTGCGGCTGGATCGCTGAACCACGCCTGCCGCAATGCCGGTTTTCACCTCCCCGTTGCGGAAGACCACCCAGGACGCGTTAAGGCGGTGGGTTTTGGTATCGCCCGTGGAGAGCCAGTTGAATCCCTGGTTACTGATGGTGGTCCGGTAGTTACTCCAGGCGTAGCTGTAGTCCAGTAATCCGTAGCCAAACGGCACGCTGACGCCCGCCTGGAAATTCTGCGCATCGTACGCGCTGGCAAAATCGCTGCTGCGCCCGCCGCTGACAAACCATTTATCCGCCAGCCCCAGCATATTATTCGCGGTGAGCACGCCGCTCAGCTGATCTTCGCCGGTACTCTTCTGCCCGCTATTATCCAGGCTTACCGATGCACTTAAGGGAAATTCCGGCTTTGCCGTAAGATTAACAATGGAATATCCGGCCTGCGTTCCCGGAAGAATTTCAATCTGAACCGGCTCGGCGCGCAAACGGTTAATTTGCTCCATGCCCTGTTCGATGTCGCGTAAATTAAGGATGCCGCCCACCCGCCCCGGAAACGCCATTTTCAGCATACGCGGCGTTTCGCCTTCCAGACGGATCGCTTCCAGTCTGCCTTCCAGCACAACAATATTCAGCTGGCCGCCGGAGAGATCCTGCTCGGTAAGAAAAGCGCGGCTGGTGATATATCCCCGGCTGATATACCAGTCAGAAATATGGGCGAGAAGCTCCGTTATTTTCGCCATATCCAGACAGCGGCCCTGCCACGGCGCGACAAGGGTCTGCCGGGTTTTCGGGGAGATTAAGGTCGCACCGGAAAGGGTAATGGTATGAATGGTGAAACAGGGTCCGGAGCCGGTAACCGGCAGCGGTCTGGCGGGCGCGGGGCGAGGAATACTCCGCTCCAGCTCCTCACGCTGTTGCTGGTTCTGTAATAAAAGCTGCTGCTGTTGCTGTTGAATGGAATCGCGATCGGCTGGCGATAAAGGTGCAGCACTCACCCTCGCTGAAAAAAGCGAAAACAATAAGATAGCAACGGCATAATTTACTAATGAAATTATTCTAATTTTTATTTCGGCGCTATTCATCCATGCCACAAAAATGTCCGCAATGATTATTTTTGTAATATAAGAGTTTTCTTAAAGCGAGTATATCTAATTTGAATTAGGGCTCCTAAAATTAATAGTTATTTCAGAAGAGTGAGAAGGATATTAAGAGAAAATAAGAAAGGATTTAAGGAAGGTGCGAACAAGTCCCTGATATGAGATCATGTTTGTCATCTGGAGCCATGGAACAGGGTTCATCATGAGTCATCAACTTACCTTCGCCGACAGTGAATTC
>NZ_JBMKGI010000013.1:0-142226 GCF_049238885.1 Enterobacter cloacae complex sp. BZL2005
CCCATGCCGAACTCAGAAGTGAAACGCCGTAGCGCCGATGGTAGTGTGGGGTCTCCCCATGTGAGAGTAGGGAACTGCCAGGCATCAATTAGAAGAACCCCGTACCGAAAGGTGCGGGGTTTTTTGCTTTTGTATTTCTTCCTCTCCCTGAAACTTTCTCACCTTCGCCTTGCAGACTCGACATTCCGATCATTTCTGGGTATCGTTAGCTGTCTGGATGTCTAAACGTTTATACGTATGCTGTGAGGATATAAAGCTATGCCGATTCGGGTGCAGGACGAGCTACCAGCCGTCAATTTCTTGCGTGAAGAAAATGTCTTTGTGATGACGACTTCACGTGCGACAGGTCAGGAAATTCGCCCGCTGAAGGTGCTTATTCTCAATCTGATGCCAAAAAAGATCGAAACAGAAAACCAGTTCCTGCGTCTGCTGTCGAACTCCCCGCTGCAGGTTGATATTCAACTGCTTCGGATCGACGCTCGTGAGTCACGCAATACGCCTTCTGAGCACCTGAACAACTTCTACTGCAACTTTGATGACATTCAGGGTGAAAACTTCGACGGACTGATTGTGACCGGCGCGCCGCTGGGCCTGGTGGAATTTAACGATGTCGCTTACTGGCCGCAGATCAAACAGGTGCTGGAATGGGCAAAAGATCACGTCACGTCCACGCTGTTTGTCTGTTGGGCGGTACAAGCCGCACTGAATATTCTGTATGGCATCCCCAAGCAAACCCGCACTGAAAAGCTCTCCGGCGTATACGAACACCATATTCTCCATCCCCATGCGTTGCTGACGCGCGGGTTTGATGATTCTTTCCTGGCTCCGCATTCTCGCTACGCTGACTTCCCGGCCCAGCTGATTCGTGATTACACCGATCTGGAGATCCTGGCCGAAACGGAAGATGGGGACGCTTACCTGTTTGCCAGTAAAGATAAGCGCATTGCCTTTGTGACCGGACATCCTGAGTACGATCCGCACACCCTGGCGTCAGAGTATTTCCGTGATGTCGAAGCGGGTCTGAACCCGGATGTCCCGTACAACTATTTCCCGAAAGACGATCCGCAAAACAAACCGAGAGCGACCTGGCGCAGCCACGGGAATTTGCTTTTTACTAACTGGCTCAACTATTACGTCTACCAGATAACACCATACGATCTGCGTCACATGAATCCAACGCTGGAGTAATCGTCTGCACTAAACGATCCTAAAGCGTTTCAGCTATTCAAATCAGGCACCTTCGGGTGCCTTTTTTATTTCCGAAATGCCACTCACCGTTCGATCCAACTTTAATCTCAATGAAATCAATCAATTAATCATAATTAATAATTAAAATGGAAATTGTTTTTGATTTTAGAAAAAATAGAGATAGTCTTAATTCTGCTGAGCGAAAACTACCCAACGATCTTTCGTTCGCATCGGGAGCGTGATTTTGGATCTTTGATGAGGAGCAGAGTAATGACTCAACAGGCAACGACGGTCGATGAACTGGCCTTTACCCAGCCGTATGGCGAGCAAGAACAGCAAGTATTAACGGCAGAAGCGGTAGAATTTCTGACTGAACTGGTGACCCGCTTTACGCCGCAGCGCAATAAGCTGCTGGCGGCACGTATTCATCAGCAGCAGGAAATTGATAACGGCAAGTTGCCTGGTTTTATTTCGGAAACTGCTTCCATTCGTCGTGGCGAGTGGAAAATCCGCGGCATCCCTGAAGATTTACAGGATCGTCGCGTTGAGATCACCGGTCCGGTAGAACGCAAAATGGTGATCAACGCCATGAACGCGAACGTTAAAGTCTTTATGGCCGATTTTGAAGACTCGCTGGCACCGGACTGGCGTAAGGTCATCGAGGGGCAAATCAACCTGCGCGACGCCGTAAACGGCACCATCAGCTATACCAATGAAGCCGGCAAAATATACCAGCTCAAACCGAACCCGGCGGTGCTGATCTGTCGCGTGCGCGGCCTGCACCTGCCCGAAAAACATGTCACCTGGCGTGGAGAAGCCATTCCAGGAAGCCTGTTTGATTTTGCACTCTATTTCTTCCACAACTACAAAGCCCTGCTGGCGAAAGGCAGCGGCCCGTATTTCTACCTGCCTAAAACGCAGGCCTGGCAGGAAGCAGCCTGGTGGGGCGAGGTCTTCAGCTATGCGGAAGATCGTTTCAACCTGCCGCGCGGCACCATCAAAGCCACCCTGCTGATTGAAACGCTGCCCGCCGTATTCCAGATGCATGAAATCCTGCATGCGCTGCGCGACCACATTGTCGGTCTGAACTGCGGACGCTGGGACTATATTTTCAGCTATATCAAAACCCTGAAAAATTATCCCGATCGCGTGCTCCCCGATCGTCAGGTTGTCACCATGGACAAACCGTTCCTGAGCGCCTATTCGCGTCTGCTGATCAAAACCTGCCACAAGCGCGGCGCCTTTGCGATGGGCGGCATGGCGGCTTTTATCCCAAGCAAAGACGCAGAGCGCAACAATCAGGTGCTCAACAAGGTGAAAGCCGATAAAGAGCTTGAAGCCCGTAACGGTCACGACGGGACGTGGATCGCCCATCCGGGTTTGGCCGATACGGCGATGGAGGTCTTTAACCGCGTGCTCGGCGACAACAAAAACCAGCTGTTTGTCACCCGTGAAGACGATGCACCAATCGCAGAAGAACAGCTGCTGGCGCCGTGCGCGGGCGAACGGACGGAAGAGGGGATGCGGGCCAACATTCGCGTCGCGGTGCAGTACATCGAAGCGTGGATCTCCGGCAACGGCTGCGTGCCGATCTACGGCCTGATGGAAGATGCTGCGACGGCGGAGATCTCACGTACCTCTATCTGGCAGTGGATCCACCATCAAAAAACGCTCAGCAACGGCAAACCGGTGACCAAGACCCTGTTCCGCCAGATGCTGGCCGAAGAGATGCGGGTGATCCAGGACGAGCTGGGCGAACACCGCTTCAGCAGCGGGCGTTTTGACGACGCTGCGCGCCTGATGGAGCAAATCACCACATCAGATGACTTAATCGACTTCCTGACCCTGCCGGGCTACCGCTTCCTGGCGTAACTCACCACATAACAATATGGAGCATCTGCACATGAAAACCCGTACCCAACAAATCGAAGAATTAAAGAAAGAGTGGACTCAACCGCGCTGGGAAGGCATCCGCCGCCCGTACAGCGCGGAAGACGTGGTGAAATTACGCGGCTCGGTCAATCCGGAATGCACGCTGGCGCAAAATGGCGCCGCGAAAATGTGGAAGCTGCTGCATGGTGGTGCCAAAAAAGGCTACATCAACAGCCTCGGTGCGCTGACCGGCGGTCAGGCGCTGCAGCAGGCGAAGGCCGGTATTGAGGCGATTTACCTCTCCGGCTGGCAGGTCGCGGCGGACGCCAACCTGGCCTCCAGCATGTACCCGGATCAGTCGCTCTATCCGGCTAACTCCGTGCCGTCGGTCGTGGATCGGATCAACAACACCTTCCGCCGTGCGGATCAGATCCAGTGGGCGGCGGGTATTGAGCCAAACGATCCGCGCTTTATTGACTACTTCCTGCCGATCGTCGCGGATGCGGAAGCGGGCTTCGGCGGCGTGCTGAACGCCTTTGAGCTGATGAAATCGATGATTGAAGCCGGTGCAGCGGCCGTTCACTTCGAAGATCAGCTGGCGTCAGTGAAGAAGTGCGGACACATGGGCGGTAAGGTGCTGGTTCCTACACAGGAAGCGGTGCAGAAGCTGGTTGCCGCGCGTCTGGCTGCTGACGTGCTCGGCGTGCCAACGCTGGTCATTGCCCGTACCGATGCGGACGCGGCTGACCTGATCACCTCTGACTGCGATCCGTACGA
The DNA here is from genome assembly GCF_049238885.1 of Enterobacter cloacae complex sp. BZL2005. NCBI lineage: Bacteria > Pseudomonadati > Pseudomonadota > Gammaproteobacteria > Enterobacterales > Enterobacteriaceae > Enterobacter > Enterobacter cloacae complex sp. BZL2005. Next base: position 3,838 of record NZ_JBMKGI010000013.1, read on the forward strand.
CAGCGAGTTCATCACCGGCGAGCGCACCAGCGAAGGATTCTATCGCACCCATGCGGGCATTGAGCAGGCGATCAGCCGTGGTCTGGCGTACGCGCCGTACGCGGATCTGGTCTGGTGTGAAACCTCCACGCCGGATCTGGCGCTGGCAAAACGCTTTGCCGACGCCATTCATGCGAAGTACCCGGGCAAACTGCTGGCCTACAACTGCTCGCCGTCCTTCAACTGGCAGAAAAAGCTGGATGACAAAACCATCGCTAGCTTCCAGCAGCAGCTGTCCAACATGGGCTACAAATACCAGTTCATTACGCTGGCAGGCATCCACAGCATGTGGTTCAACATGTTCGACCTGGCGCACGCCTATGCGCAGGGTGAGGGCATGAAGCACTACGTTGAGAAGGTGCAGCAGCCGGAATTTGCGGCGGGGAAAGATGGTTACACCTTCGTCTCACACCAGCAGGAGGTGGGCACCGGCTACTTTGATAATGTGACCACGATTATTCAGGGCGGCACCTCCTCCGTCACCGCCTTAACGGGTTCAACGGAAGAAGCACAGTTCTAATCTTTTCCCCCTCTCCCCCCTGGGGAGAGGGTTGGTGGTGAGGGGGAATATATGTCGCGTGGCCTGGAATTACTGATTGCCCAAACTATTTTGCAGGGCTTCGATGCCCAGTATGGTCGTTTTCTTGAAGTGACCTCCGGCGCCCAGCAGCGCTTTGAGCATGCAGACTGGCATGCGGTTCAGCAGGCCATGAAGCAGCGTATCCATCTTTATGACCACCACGTGGGTCTGGTGGTGGAGCAGCTGCGCTGTATTACCGACGGTAAAAGTCCGGACGCGGAATTTTTACTGCGCGTAAAAGAGCATTACACCCATCTGTTACCCGACTACCCGCGCTTCGAGATTGCGGAGAGTTTTTTCAACTCCGTCTATTGCCGGTTATTTGACCACCGCTCATTATCTCCTGAGCGGTTATTTATCTTCAGCTCCCAGCCTGAACGGCGCTTTCGTACCATTCCGCGTCCGCTGGCGAAAGATTTCTTTCCCGAGCACGGATGGGAAAAGCTCCTGCACCGCGTGCTGACGGATTTGCCGCTGCGTCTGCCCTGGGAGAATAAAGCCCGGGATATCGGGTATATCCACGCCCATCTCAAAGAAGCATTCGGCGCGGAGGTGCTCAGCCACAGCCATTTGCAGGTGGCCAACGAGCTTTTCTACCGCAATAAAGCCGCCTGGCTGGTGGGCAAACTGGTTACGCCGACGGCTATTGTGCCGTTTCTGCTGCCCATTCATCGTACCGACGACGGGGAACTGTTTGTTGATACCTGCCTGACTACCAGCGCCGAGGCCAGCATCGTGTTTGGCTTCGCCCGTTCCTATTTTATGGTGTACGCTCCGCTGCCCGCCGCGCTGGTGGAATGGCTGCGCGAGATCCTGCCGGGTAAAACCACCGCCGAGCTGTATATGGCCATTGGTTGCCAGAAGCACGCCAAAACGGAAAGCTACCGGGAGTACCTGCGCTATGTCACCACGGCCGATGAGCAGTTCATCGAAGCGCCAGGCATTCGCGGCATGGTGATGCTGGTGTTTACGCTGCCGGGCTTCGACCGGGTCTTTAAGGTGATTAAGGACAGATTCGCGCCGCAGAAAGAGATGACCGCCGCGCACGTCCGCGCCTGCTACCAGCTGGTTAAGGAGCACGACCGCGTCGGGCGCATGGCGGATACTCAGGAATTCGAAAACTTTGTGCTGGATAAGCAGCAGATCGATCCGGCGCTCATGGCGCTTTTACTGCAGGAAGCACCCGCCAAAATCACCGATCTTGGCGACAAAATCGCGATCAGCCATCTCTACATTGAACGACGCATGGTGCCGCTGAATATCTGGCTGGAGCAGTCCGACGGTCAGGCTTTAAGAGATGCGATTGAAGAGTACGGCAACGCGATTCGCCAGCTTGCCGCCGCCAATATCTTCCCGGGCGATATGCTGTTCAAAAACTTCGGCGTCACCCGTCACGGACGGGTAGTGTTCTACGATTACGACGAAATTTGCTACATGACCGAGGTGAACTTCCGCGATATCCCACCGCCCCGCTACCCGGAAGATGAGCTTTCCAGCGAGCCGTGGTACAGCGTTTCGCCGGGCGATGTGTTTCCCGAAGAGTTTCGCCACTGGCTCTGCGCCGATCCGCGCATCGGGCCGCTATTCGAAGAGATGCATGCCGATCTGTTCCGCGCCAGCTACTGGCGGGGACTGCAAACGCGGATCAAAAACGGGCACGTGGAAGATGTGTACGCTTACCGCCGTAAGCAGCGGTTTTGCATCCGGTTTTCAGAGGGCATCATGTAGGCCGGGTAAGGCGAAGCCGCCACCCGGCAATGCATGCTTAACGAATCCCACCGTACGCCAGCGTGACCTCTTTCGCCGCCTTAATCACCAGCGCACCCAACTCAGTGACCCGATCGTCGGTCATACGTGAAATCGGCCCGGAAATAGAGATGGCGGCAAACGGCTCGCGGTGCTCGTCAAAAATGCAGGCTGCGATACAGCGCAGGCCGAGGGCGTGCTCCTCGTCGTCAAACGAATAGCCGCGCTTGCGGGTCAGGGCCAGGTCTTCTTTCAGATGCACCGGCGAAACCAGCGTGGCGTGGGTATAAGCATGCAGTCCTTTACGGTGCAGCAGCCCCGTCACCTGCTCCTCGGTCAGCTGCGAGAGGAACGCTTTACCCGCCCCTGAGGCATGCATCGGCAGCTTGCCGCCAATCGGCGCGGACATGCGCATCAGCTGCGTGCATTGCACCTGGTCGATGATAATCGCCTGATGGTCGCTCTGGTCGAGCACGGCCAGATTCACGGTCTCGCCCGACTCTTCCATCAATTTGCGCAGAATCGGGTGCACAATCGCCAGCAGGTTACGGCTCTGCAGGAAGCTGCTGCCCACGATAAACGCATGCGCGCCCACCGCCCAGTGCCCCAGCTCGCCTACCTGGCGGACAAAGCCCAGCTGCTGCATGGTGGTCAGCAGGCGGTGCGTCGTGGAGTTCGGCAGGCCAGCCTGCTGGGCCAGCTCCGTCAGGGCCACGCTGCTGTGCGACTCGGCTATCCACTCCAGCAGCTTCAGACCGCGCGTGAGCGATTGAACCTGTCCACCCTGTTGTGCGGCAGCGGTGGTGGCAGCAGGTTTTCTGCCGCGTTTAGCGGGAACGGTCGCGACCATGACGATCTCCTTTTTCTGTATCGTGGAAATCATTTTCGTTTTATTTGGTGAATTTGCAACCGTTATCCTGACTGATCGGAGGAGTGATAGTGAACATGTCTCATGTTACCGCTGAGCGACTTTTCCACCCTGCGAGATTGTGCCAGTATGGAACGCAGCCTTTTGGCCTTGTTGAGCGTTGTCGGGAGCAAGTGTGAGCAGCAAAGTAGAGCAACTGCGTGCGCAGTTAAATGAACGAATTCTGGTGCTGGACGGCGGCATGGGCACCATGATCCAGGGTTATCGCCTGAGCGAAGACGATTTCCGCGGCGAACGCTTCGCCGACTGGCCCTGCGACCTGAAAGGGAACAACGACCTGCTGGTGCTCAGCAAGCCGTCCGTGATCAAGGATATCCACAATGCCTACTTCGAAGCGGGTGCGGATATCGTTGAAACCAACACTTTTAACTCGACAACCATCGCCATGGCGGATTACCAGATGGAATCCCTGTCGGCGGAGATCAACTTTGAAGCCGCAAAGCTTGCGCGCGCCTGCGCCGACGAGTGGACGGCCCGCACGCCGGAAAAGCCGCGCTACGTTGCCGGGGTGCTTGGCCCAACCAACCGCACTGCGTCGATTTCACCGGACGTCAACGACCCGGCGTTTCGTAATATCACCTTTGACCAGCTGGTTGTTGCCTACCGTGAATCGACCAGAGCGCTGGTGGAAGGCGGTTCCGATCTGATCCTGATTGAAACGGTATTCGACACTCTCAACGCCAAGGCCGCGATTTACGCGGTGAAAGAGGAGTTCGAGGCGCTGGGCGTTGACCTGCCGATCATGATTTCCGGCACCATCACCGATGCCTCCGGCCGTACCCTGTCCGGCCAGACCACCGAAGCGTTTTATAACTCCCTGCGCCACGCCGACGCGCTCTCCTTCGGCCTGAACTGCGCGCTGGGCCCGGACGAGCTGCGCCAGTACGTGCAGGAGCTGTCGCGCATTGCGGAATGCTACGTTACCGCGCACCCGAACGCCGGTCTGCCGAACGCCTTCGGTGAATACGATCTGGATGCCGACACCATGGCGGCACAAATCCGCGAGTGGGCCGAGTCTGGATTTCTGAACATCGTCGGCGGCTGCTGCGGCACCACGCCGGAGCACATCGCCGCCATGAGCAACGCCGTGGCCGGACTGCCGCCGCGCAAGCTGCCCGAGCTGCCGGTTGCCTGTCGCCTCTCCGGCCTTGAGCCGTTAACCATCGGCGAAGACAGCCTGTTTGTGAACGTGGGTGAGCGTACAAACGTCACCGGCTCCGCGAAGTTCAAGCGTCTGATCAAAGAGGAGAAGTACAGCGAAGCGCTGGACGTTGCCCGCCAGCAGGTGGAAAGCGGCGCGCAGATTATCGATATCAACATGGATGAGGGGATGCTCGACGCCGAGGCGGCGATGGTGCGTTTCCTCAACCTGATCGCCGGTGAGCCGGACATCGCCCGCGTGCCGATCATGATCGACTCCTCCAAATGGGAGGTGATCGAGAAGGGGCTGAAGTGCATTCAGGGTAAAGGCATCGTCAACTCCATCTCGATGAAAGAGGGCGTGGATGTCTTCATCCACCACGCGAAGCAGGTCCGCCGCTACGGTGCCGCCGTGGTGGTCATGGCCTTTGACGAAGTGGGCCAGGCCGACACCCGCGCGCGTAAAATTGAGATTTGCCGCCGCGCGTACAAAATACTGACCGAAGAGGTAGGCTTCCCGCCGGAAGACATCATCTTTGACCCGAACATCTTCGCCGTGGCGACCGGCATCGAAGAGCACAACAACTACGCCCAGGACTTTATCGGCGCGTGCGAGGACATCAAACGCGAGCTGCCGCATGCCCTCATCTCCGGCGGCGTGTCGAACGTCTCGTTCTCGTTCCGCGGCAACGACCCGGTGCGCGAAGCGATCCACGCCGTGTTCCTCTACTACGCCATCCGCAACGGGATGGACATGGGGATCGTTAACGCCGGCCAGCTGGCGATTTACGACGACCTGCCCGCCGAGCTGCGCGACGCGGTGGAAGACGTGATCCTCAACCGCCGCGACGACGCCACGGAGCGGCTTCTTGACCTGGCAGAAAAATACCGCGGCAGCAAGTCGGATGACGCAGCCAACGTTCAGCAGGCCGAGTGGCGCGCCTGGGACGTGAAAAAACGTCTGGAATATTCGCTGGTAAAAGGCATCACCGAGTTTATCGAGCAGGACACCGAAGAGGCGCGTCAGCAGTCAGCCCGCCCGATTGAAGTGATCGAAGGGCCGCTGATGGACGGCATGAACGTGGTGGGCGATCTGTTCGGCGAGGGCAAAATGTTCCTGCCGCAGGTGGTGAAATCCGCGCGCGTGATGAAGCAGGCCGTGGCGTACCTGGAGCCGTTTATCGAGGCCAGCAAAGAGAAAGGCTCCAGCAACGGCAAAATGGTCATCGCCACCGTGAAGGGCGACGTGCACGACATCGGCAAGAACATCGTCGGCGTGGTGCTGCAGTGCAATAACTACGAGATTATCGACCTTGGCGTGATGGTCCCGGCGGATAAAATCCTCAAGACCGCGCGCGAAGTGAATGCCGACCTGATTGGCCTCTCCGGGCTGATCACCCCGTCGCTGGACGAGATGGTTAACGTGGCGAAGGAGATGGAGCGTCAGGGCTTCACCATTCCGCTGCTGATTGGCGGCGCGACCACCTCCAAGGCGCACACGGCGGTGAAAATCGAGCAGAACTACAGCGGGCCGACGGTCTACGTGCAGAACGCCTCGCGCACGGTGGGCGTGGTCTCCGCGCTGCTCTCTGACACCCAGCGCGACGAGTTTGTTGAGCGCACCCGCAAAGAGTACGAAACCGTTCGCATCCAGCACGGGCGCAAGAAACCGCGCACCCCGCCAGTTTCACTCCAGGCGGCGCGCGATAACGATCTGGCGTTTGACTGGTCGAGCTATACGCCGCCGGTCGCGCATCGCCTGGGCGTTCAGGAGGTCAGTGCCAGCATCGAAACGCTGCGCAACTACATCGACTGGACGCCGTTCTTTATGACCTGGTCGCTCGCGGGCAAATATCCGCGCATTCTGGAAGATGAGGTGGTGGGCGAGGAGGCGAAACGCCTGTTTAACGATGCCAACGACATGCTCGACAGGCTAAGCGCGGAGAAAACCCTCAACCCACGCGGCGTGGTGGGACTGTTCCCGGCCAACCGCGTGGGTGACGACATCGAAATTTACCGCGATGAAACCCGCACTCACGTGCTGGCAGTCAGCCGCCATCTGCGCCAGCAAACCGAGAAAGTGGGCTTTGCCAACTACTGCCTGGCCGATTTTGTCGCGCCGAAGCTGAGCGGTAAAGCCGACTATATTGGCGCCTTTGCGGTAACCGGCGGTCTGGAAGAAGATGCGCTGGCGGACGCGTTCGAAGCGCAGCACGATGATTACAATAAAATCATGGTGAAAGCGATCGCCGACCGCCTGGCGGAAGCCTTCGCCGAGTACCTGCACGAGCGCGTGCGTAAGGTGCACTGGGGCTACGCGGCGAACGAAAACCTCAGCAACGAGGAGCTGATCCGCGAAAACTACCAGGGGATTCGTCCGGCGCCGGGCTACCCGGCCTGCCCGGAACACACCGAAAAGGGCACGATCTGGCAACTGCTGGACGTCGAAGCCCATACCGGGATGAAGCTCACCGAGTCGTACGCCATGTGGCCGGGCGCGTCCGTCTCCGGCTGGTACTTCAGCCACCCGGACAGCAAGTACTTCGCCGTGGCGCAGCTTCAGCGCGATCAGATTGAAGATTACGCCCTGCGCAAAGGCATGAGCGTGTCAGAAGTAGAGCGCTGGCTGGCACCGAATTTAGGCTACGACGCAGACTAACGTCACTTTTCCTTACAACAAACAGGGCACCTCATGGGTGCCTTGTCTCTTTCTTACGCTTAACCCCTTATACTGAAATAAGGTTCTATCCCTGGCACCCGGTGGCGGTGCGCTTACCGGGCCTGTGCGTAGGTCGGATAAGGCGTCGCCGTCATCCGACATGGCAACGCGCAGGGAACCTCAGGAAAACCGATAAAGATAAGGAGGAAAACCATCCGTGCTGACCCTGTTACATCTGCTCTCTGCAGTCGCACTGCTCGTATGGGGCACCCATATCGTCCGTACCGGCGTGATGCGGGTATTTGGCGCCCGTTTACGTACCGTTCTCAGCAGCAGCGTTGAGAAGAAGCCGCTCGCCTTCTGCGCAGGCATTGGCGTAACGGCACTCGTTCAGAGCAGCAACGCCACAACCCTGCTTGTCACCTCCTTTGTGGCGCAGGATCTGGTGGCGCTGGCCCCGGCGCTGGTGATTGTGCTGGGGGCTGATGTGGGTACCGCGCTGATGGCGCGTATCCTGACCTTCGATCTCTCCTGGCTGTCGCCGCTGCTGATTTTTGTCGGCGTCATCTTCTTCCTCGGCCGCAAACAGACGCGGGCGGGCCAGCTTGGACGCGTGGGGATTGGCCTTGGGCTGATTCTGCTGGCGCTGGAGCTGATTGTGCAGGCGGTCACCCCGATTACCGAGGCCAACGGCGTGCAGGTCATCTTCGCCTCCCTGACCGGGGACATCATGCTGGACGCGCTGATTGGCGCGGTGTTTGCCATCGTCAGCTACTCCAGCCTGGCCGCCGTGCTGCTGACGGCCACGCTCACTGCCGCCGGGGCGATCTCCTTCCCGGTCGCGCTGTGCCTGGTGATCGGTGCCAACCTCGGCTCTGGCCTGCTGGCGATGCTCAATAACAGCGCCGCCAACGCCGCCGCCCGCCGCGTGGCGCTCGGTAGCCTGCTGTTTAAGCTGGTGGGCAGCCTGATTATTCTGCCCTTTATCCATCCGCTGGCGAACCTGATGGATAACCTCCCGCTGCCGAAGGCGGAGCTGGTGATCTACTTCCACGTGTTCTACAACCTGGTGCGCTGCCTGGCGATGGTCCCTTTTGCCGGGTCGATGGCTCGCTTCTGCGAGCGACTCATTCAGGACGAACCGGAGCTGGACGCCCGCCTGAAGCCAAAGCATCTGGATACCTCCGCGCTGGACACCCCGGCGCTGGCGCTGGCGAATGCCGCGCGCGAGACGCTGCGCATGGGCGACGCCATGGAAACCATGCTCGAAGGGCTGCAAAAGGTGATGCACGGCGAGCCGCGAGAGGAGAAAGAGCTGCGCAGACTGGCGGACGATATCAACGTGCTCTATACCGCCATTAAGCTTTACCTGGCCCGCATGCCGCAGGACGAGCTGGCGGAGGAGGAGTCCCGCCGCTGGGCGGAAATCATTGAGATGTCGCTCAACCTTGAGCAGGCCTCCGATATCGTTGAGCGCATGGGCAGCGAGATTGCCGATAAGTCGCTGGCCGCCCGCCGGGCGTTCTCCGTTGAAGGCTTAAAAGAGCTTGAAGCGCTGCACGAACAGCTGGTCAGCAACCTCAAGCTGGCGATGCTGGTCTTCTTCTCCAGCGACGTGCCGAGCGCGCGCCGCCTGCGCCGCAACAAGCATCGCTTCCGCATTCTTAACCGCCGCTACTCGCACGCCCACGTTGAGCGCCTGCATCAGCAGAACGTGCAGAGTATCGAGACCAGCTCACTCCACCTGGGGCTGCTGGGCGATATGAAGCGCCTTAACTCGTTGTTCTGTGCGGTGGCGTACAGCGTGATGGAACAGCCGGATGAAGATGACCAGCGGGATGAGTATTAATCCCCGGCGTGTTTGAGTGTTAGCCCAAAACCCAATGCTTTCATGACCGCGAGCGTGGTTTTGAGCGTTGGGTTTCCTTTATCACTGAATGACCGATAAAGCTGCTCACGTGATAAACCGGTTTGCTGTGAAATGTTCGACATGCCTTTGGCTCGCGCGACAACACCAAGGGCTTTAGCGATATATGTCGAGTCGCCTGTTTCTAGTGCATCAGCGATAAACACGGCGATTTCCTCGTCATCCACCAACGCGTTGGCGGGATCGTAAGGTGTTAATTTATGCATGCTCATTCACTCCTGCCATTGGGATACATTGCTCAGCATTTTTGCCATCAGTATGTCTCTGGCCTGGCTGCTTTTGTCACCACCACATAACAGCACGATGATGTAATTGCCCTGGTCTTTAAAATAGATCCTGTAGCCCGGACCAAAGTAGATCCTTAGCTCACTTATACCTTCTCCCACGGGTTTAACGTCGCCCGCTAAGCCATTTGCCAACCGAAAGAGGCGGGAAGCGATAATGGTCTTCGCTCGTCGATCTTTTAAGTTTTGCTCCCAGCGTCGGAAGGATTCTGTCTGAACAATCTCCTTCATATTACTCCCTGTGATTTATAAACTACAAACACTTCTCCATGGAGAGTAAAACTAAAAGGCTTGAACACATGGGTAAATGACAGGATGCAAAATCCTGAAAGCGTCTCGCAAACTAAAAAACCCGTCTCAGTTACCGTCGGCTAATCTTTTTTTCCAGTCCATACCTAAGGTATATTTCGCCCTTCACAGGAGAAACTATGCTGCCAACTCAATCAACCCGATTAAACAAATACATTAGCGAGAGCGGGATCTGCTCACGTCGCGAGGCGGACCGTTACATTGAACAAGGTAATGTGTTCCTCAACGGCAAGCGCGCCACGATTGGTGACCAGGTCATGCCTGGCGACGTGGTTAAAGTGAATGGTCAGCTCATCGAACCGCGTGATGCCGAAGACCTGGTGTTTATCGCGTTGAACAAACCGGTTGGAATTGTCAGCACCACGGAAGACGGTGAGCGGGACAACATCGTTGATTTCGTGAACCACAGCAGCCGTATCTTCCCGATTGGCCGTCTGGATAAAGACTCTCAGGGGCTGATTTTCCTCACAAACCACGGCGATCTGGTCAACAAGATCCTGCGTGCCGGTAACGATCACGAAAAAGAGTACATTGTGACGGTGAATAAGCCGGTCACGGACGACTTTATTCGCGGCATGGGCGCCGGTGTGCCGATCCTCGGTACCGTCACGAAAAAGTGTAAGGTGAAGAAAGAAGCGCCGTTCGCGTTCCGCATTACCCTGGTGCAGGGCTTAAACCGCCAGATCCGCCGCATGTGCGAGTACTTCGGTTATGAAGTGACGAAGCTGGAGCGCACGCGCATCATGAACGTCAGCCTGTCCGGCATTCCGCTGGGCGAATGGCGCGACTTGACGGATGACGAACTGATCGAGCTGTTCAAGCTTATCGAGAATTCCTCGTCCGAAGCGAAGCCGAAGGCCAAAGCAAAACCGAAAACCCAGGCGATTAAACGTCCGGTCGTGAAGGCACCGCAGGCGGAAGAGAAAGGACGCGGCAAACCGGGCAACGGGAAGCGATTTACCCAGCCTGGCCGTAAAAAGAAAGGGCGCTAGCTAGCGCCTTCCACGGGTAGAGGTATTGGCCGACCAGGAAAAGGTCGTTTCAGTATCCGGCTTGTAAGCCTGCTGCTTTTTCAGCTTGCGGGCTTTTTTCGCCTCGGCGTCACGCTGCGCCATCAGTTTATCGATGTACTCTTTTTTCACCTGATTGGTTTCGGCGTTGGTCAGCGTACGGCCATGCGCGATGCGGGCGCGGTCGAGAAGCGTTTTCAGTTCGCGCTGCTCGGCTTCCGTCATGTCTTTCTGGGTCAAACGTGGTGTCGCCATTGCTGAAGCCTCCTGAGAGAGAGGCTTCAGTGTAAAGCAAGCTGAGTCAATTAACCCTGTTTCACCGCATCTTTTTTCGTTTGTTCCTCAATCGGTTTGCCGGACCAGTAGCCCGCCAGCAGCGAGCCGGAGAGGTTGTGCCAGACAGAGAACAGCGCACCCGGCAGGGCCGCCAGCGGCGAGAAGTAGATTTTGCCGAGCGCCGCCGCCAGGCCGGAGTTCTGCATCCCTACCTCGATTGCCAGCGTGCGGCAGGTCGATTCGTCGAAGCCAAACAGTTTACCGCCCCAGTAGCCGCCCAGCAGGCCAATGGTGTTATGCAGCACCACCGCAACGATCACCACAAAGCCTACGGAAGCTATGTGCGAGGCGGAACCCGCCACCACGGCGCTGATGATCGCCAGAATACAGACCATCGAAAACGCGGGCAGGTACGGCTCAACGGCCTTCACCACGCGCGGGAACAGGTGGTGAATGACCAGCCCCAGCGCAATCGGGATTACTACAATCTGCAGAATGCTCAGCAGCATCCCCATCACGTCCACCTGAATATGCGCATCCACGTACAGGCGGGTTAACAGTGGCGTGGCAATCACGCCAACCAGCGTGGAGACGGACGAGATAGTGACGGAGAGCGCCACGTCGCCTTTCGCCAGATAGATCATGACGTTGGATGCCGTGCCGCTGGCGACGCTGCCCACCAGCACCATCCCGGCGGAGAGGTCGGGCGGCATCTTAAAGACCATCGCCAGCAGCCACGCTGCAAGCGGCATCACCAGGTAGTGGAGGAATATTCCTGCCGCGACGGGCGCAGGGCGAGACAACACGCGCTTAAAATCGTCTACTTTCAGATGCACACCCATACCGAACATGATCAGCATCAGCAGCGTGGCGACCCACGGACCAATACCGGTGAACGTGGTGGGCGTGTAATACGCGAGTACGGAGAGCAGCAGCGCCCATAACGGGAACAGCCGCGTAATAGCGGATAACATAATGATTTCCTTGCGATGAATGTTGCGTGTATTTGTTATAAAAAGCCGGGATCGAGCCCGGCTATAGTTATTGTTTATCGCGTAAGGAAGTAATATTCAAATGAATTATGACCGGATGCTTTCCCAGCTCAGACTAAAGCGAGCCAGATATTTGCGCAGTCGGTCGGCGTCGTTAGGATTGGCTTTTTTGAGCCGTGAAACGGCAAACAGCTCACGTCCGGCTTCAGACAACGATGCGCTGCGGCGACATACCTCCAGCACCGTTTCAAGTTGCCGCTGGTCAAAGAGGTCAATCTCCATGTCAGTTGCAGGCTGCGTCACGTCAGTTTGCCAGTCGGTCTGAAGACGTGAGATCTCCTCCAGCACCAGATCCTGAGTAATACGCCCTCGTTCCGCCAGCGTCGCCATGCGTGCGACGCTGGCGCTCAGTTCGCGAAAGTTGCCCCGCCACAGCGCTCTGCTGGAACAGGCAAAGGCCAGATAGCCTTCGCGTGCCTCTTTATCGAAGCGGATTTGCGTCTGGCTTTCGCGAGAGAAACGTTGAAGTTCGTAGTCAACATTCGGCGTGATGTCTTCTTTCCGTTGGGCAAGGCCGGGTAAGGCAAAGCTCCACATATTAATACGGGCATAGAGATCTTCACGAAAACGTCCTTCTGCCACCCACTGGCGCATATCACGGTGGGTACCGGCGATAAGTTGAAAATCGGTGTGAACTTCTTTATCGGAGCCAAACGGGAAAAAAGTTTTCTCTTCAATGGCTTTGAGCAGCATCGCCTGTTCATCCAGGCCTAGTTCGGCAATCTCGTCGAGGAAAAGGACGCCGCCATCGGCTTCACGCAGCAGGCCGCTGCGCGCCGACAGTGCGCCGGTAAAGGCTCCTTTCACATGGCCGAACAGCGTGGACATGGCGTTATCACCGCGCAGGGTCGCGCAGTTGACGGAAACCAGTTTGCCGGAAACCTGATGGCGTGACTGCTTAAGCTGATAAATGCGGTTCGCGAGGAACGACTTGCCCGCGCCGGTGGGGCCGGTCAGCAGGATCGGGGCTGTAGAACGTAGCGCCACGCGTTCAATCTTGTCGATCAGACTGTTAAAGGTGGCGTTTCGCGTCTCAATGCCCGCTTTCAGAAATGAGATTGACTGCTGCTGCTCGCGCTGAAAACGGTTGGTAAGGGTCGTGTAGCGGCTTAAATCCAGGTCGATAATTGAGTAAGTTCCGGCTGCAGTCTCCTCAGCAGAGGCTTCTTTTCTGGCAGGGCCAGTCTGCAAAAGACTGGCGGGAAGATAGCGTGCTTCCGTCAGCAGGAACCAGCAGATCTGCGCCACATGCGTGCCGGTGGTGATGTGGACGAAATACTCTTCGCGATCGGTATCAAAAGTGTACTGGGTGGCGAAATCGAGAAACGCGGCATAAACCTCTTCGAAATCCCACGGGTCTTCAATGATTACCGTGCTGGGACGCACCTCGGTGTGGGGGGAAACCAGCACAATATCTTCCGCCAGTTGCTGAGCCATGCCGAGATCTCGCGGTTGATGTAGCAGCTCCAGCCTGTCGACCGGGAAATCCGGCTGTTGGCACAGCCCGACGGTCGGTCGCCATTTGCGAAAGCGATTAGCCCGCTTTCCCCGTTTATCCATCACGGTGCCAAGCACCCCGATCACCACCTTCCGCTTCTTCATGTTTATCCAGAAAGATAATTGTCGATATAGCAGGATAAGAAATGTTGAGCCGAACGGCAATGCATGAAAAACGTGATAATTAAAAAGCATTAATTATCAATAAAATAAAAAAATAAAACGGCGATTTTTATTTTTGGCACGCTTCTGGCAATACAGATAACGTCACGACGTTGAGCACACTGGGGGTTAAGGCCCCGTCGGCGCACCAGGAACGGCAAGGCTGTTTTCCGGGGGCGTTCCGTCAACCAATGACAGACAGAAGGGTTCGATTCCCGATTCATTCTCCCAATGAAAACTGGTTGTAAACATCAAAGTAAAAACGGGGATTGCGCAGTCAGCAATCCCAATGAAGGTCGCCGGTAATGGCGCCGGATCGCAGGCGAAAAGGCATTCCCCTGTGATTTCGTGCCTGCACCCGCGCCTGACTTTAAGGAATATAAAATGGCTAAAAAAATCACGATAAAAAAAGGTCAGTTAGGACTGGTAGCAAAAGCTGGCGATTATTACCGGGTACTGGAGGCGGGTGAACACCGTCTGGGTTGGTTCAATACTGACGACGTGCTGGTGGTGAGCCAGGATGGCAGCGAGGTGCCGGATGCGCTGGCGGATTATCTGCGCCGCTTTCAGCCTGACTGGGTGGTACGTTACTGCCTGGCGGTCGACCTTACTGCGGATGAAATCGGGGTGTTATCGAACAACGGCGTATTGCAGGAAATTGTGCCGCCTTCGACTCGTCGTCTGTACTGGCAGCAGGATGCGGCGTTGACCCTGCAAAGAATTGATACCCGCGACGTGCGTGTACCGGTGGACGTGATGAATGCTGCTCTGCAACCGCGTCGCAATGGCGCGCTAAAGGGGCGCGACGCGATGCTGGTGGTACAGGTACCTGCCTGGCACGTCGGGGTGGTGAAAATCGACGGAGAAATTCAGGCACTGTTACCGCCGGGACTGACGGCTTACTGGAAAATTAACCATCTGGTTGAGGCAGAGATAGTGGATACGCGCCTTCAGGTGGTGGAAGTGAGCGGGCAGGAGATCCTGACGAAGGACAAAGTTAACCTGCGCCTGAACCTGGCGGCTAACTGGCGTTACAGCGACGTGCTGCAGGCCTGCGGACAGCTTACGAAACCGCTGGAACATTTGTACCGCGAACTCCAGTTCGCACTGCGTGAGGCGGTCGGCACCCGCACGCTCGATGAGTTACTGGAAGATAAGCAGATCATTGATGAGGTGGGCAGCAAACAGGTGCAAGGCCGCCTGTCATCCTTTGGAATGGAAATTGCGTCGCTTGGGGTAAAAGATATTGTTTTACCTGGTGATATGAAAACGATTTTATCCCGTCTGGTAGAGGCCGAAAAATCGGCCCAGGCGAATGTTATTCGCCGACGTGAAGAAACGGCGGCGACACGATCGCTGTTAAACACCGCAAAGGTGATGGAGAACAACCCGGTGGCGCTGCGTTTAAAAGAGCTGGAAACCCTGGAAAGGGTCGCGGAGCGTATCGACAAAATTTCAGTATTTGGTGGCCTGGACCAGGTATTACACGGCCTTGTTAACCTGAAAGGATAACGCAATGCAACAGAATGATTTTGAATTACTGACGGCGTCAAACGGCGCCCCGATCAAAATGTGGACTCACGGCGTTCCCGTGGAGCCAGAGGCACAGGCGCAGTTACTGAATACTGCAAAGATGCCGTTTATTTTCAAACACCTTGCGGTGATGCCCGACGTTCATCTCGGTAAAGGCTCAACCATCGGCAGCGTGATTCCGACCAAAGGGGCAATTATTCCTGCGGCGGTTGGCGTGGATATTGGCTGCGGGATGATTGCCGTTCGCACGTCGCTGGTGGCCGGTGATTTGCCGGATAATCTCAGCGGTTTACGTAGCGCCATTGAACAGGCAGTACCGCATGGGAGAACCAATACCCGTTCTCGACGGGATAAAGGCGCGTGGGAAACGCCACCGAAAGAAGTGGACGATCGCTGGTGGGTGCTGGCCCCACGTTTTAAACAACTCACGGATAAATACCCGCAGTTGCTGAAAACCAACAACTACCAGCATCTGGGCACGCTGGGTACCGGAAACCACTTTATTGAAATTTGCCTCGATGAGCAGCAGCGCGTCTGGGTGATGTTGCACAGCGGCTCGCGCGGCGTAGGAAACGCCATCGGTAATGTGTTTATCGCCCTGGCACAGCAGGATATGCAGCATCACCTGGGACATCTGCCGGATAAAAATCTGGCCTATTTTCAGGAGGGGAGTCGTCACTATGAGGACTACATCGAGGCGGTGGAGTGGGCGCAGGATTTTGCCCGCCACAATCGGGAAGTGATGATGTCGCGCGTGCTGGCAGCGCTCTCTCGCGAAGTGACAAAGCCCTTTATTACGCAGCAGGAGGCGGTTAACTGCCATCACAACTATGTGCAGAAAGAGCATCACTTTGGGGAAGAGGTACTGATCACGCGCAAAGGTGCGGTGTCGGCGCAGAAAGGGCAGATGGGGATTATTCCGGGCTCAATGGGCGCAAAGAGCTTCATCGTGCGTGGCCTCGGCAACGAGCAAAGCTTCTGTTCCTGCAGCCACGGCGCCGGGCGAGTGATGAGCCGAACGGCGGCAAAAAAACGCTATACCCTTAGCGACCATATTCAGGCGACCTCTCACGTAGAGTGTCGCAAAGACAATGAGGTGATCGATGAAACGCCGATGGCCTATAAAGACATTGATGCCGTGATGGCCGCGCAATCGTCGCTGGTGGAGATCGTTCACACCCTGCGTCAGGTAGTGTGTGTAAAAGGATAAAAAAATGAGCAACAACGATGTTGATAGCGCGATGCGCGCACGTGTCTGCGCGCAACTTCGCGCTATAGAGCAGCGCTATAACGTGCGCGTGCTCTACGCCTGTGAATCGGGCAGTCGGGGATGGGGATTTGCCTCACCGGATAGCGATTATGATGTGCGGTTTTTGTACGTTCACCGCCCAGAATGGTATTTGCGCGTCGAAGCCCAGCGGGATGTGATCGAGCTGCCGATAGATGACGAACTGGACGTTTGTGGCTGGGAATGGCGCAAGGCACTGGGCCTGCTGAAGGGGGCAAACCCGACGCTTATCGAGTGGCTGGATTCCCCCGTTGTTTATCAGGAGGATGAGACGGTAGTGGCCGAGTTGCGCGCGCTGATACCCGCGTGGTTTTCGCCATTGCGCGCCCGCTGGCATTACTACTCGATGGCCCGAAAAAACTTCCGTGGATATTTACAGGGGGAAACGGTTCGGCTGAAAAAGTACTTTTACGTTCTGCGACCTTTGCTGGCGGCGCGGTGGGTAGAAGCGGGGAAAGGCGTTCCACCGATGCGTTTTGCCGAACTGCTTGCCGGGAGCGAACTGTGTGCGCCGTTACGTGCGGAAATCGATGCATTACTGGAAATAAAACAGCGCGCAGGTGAAGCGGAATATGGTCCTAAACGGCCCTTACTCCACGCTTTTTTGCAAAGTGAGCTGGTGAGAGGAGAAGTGCCGCCTGTACTACCCGACAGCAGAGAAGGAAATTTAAAAGATCTGGATTCGCTGCTGATGAGAACAGTAATGAAAAGCTAAAGAATGGCCCGGTAGTGAAAACTCCCGGGCCATTCTTGCGCTTATTCAAACAAATTCTGATGAAGTTTCTGCACCACCTGCTCAGCCTGATCGGCTGGCACCAGGAAGCAGAGGTTATAGCTGGACGCACCGTAGCAAATCATGCGGATGTTGAACGGGTCGAGCACGCCAAACACCTCTTTGCCCACGCCGCAGGCGCGCGACAGCTTGTTGCCGATGATAGCAACTAGCGCCAGGTCTTCTTCCACTTCCACGCGGCACAGCTCGGACAGCTCAATCAGCAGCGACTGCGTCAGCAGGGTATCACCGGTTGATGTGGAGCCGGTGGTGTCCAGCGTCAATGCAATGCTCACTTCCGAGGTGGTGATCAGATCCACGGAGATATTGTGGCGTGCCAGAATGCCAAACACTTCCGCCAGGAAACCGCGGGAGTGCAGCATATTGTGGCTGTGGAGCGTCACAAGCGTCTGGCGACGGCGCAGGGCCAGGGCGCGGAACAGCGGCGGGTTTTCCGTTTTCTTGCAGACCAGCGTGCCGCCCGCTTTTGGATCTTTACTGGAGCCGACGAAGACCGGAATATCGCTGCGCACGGCAGGCAGCAGCGTGGCCGGGTGCAGCACTTTCGCGCCGAAGGTGGCCATTTCCGCCGCTTCTTCAAACGCGATCACATCAATACGTTTCGCCGCGGAAACAACGCGCGGGTCGGTGGTGTAAATGCCCGGAACGTCAGTCCAGATATCGACGCGCGTAGCATGCAGGGCCTCGCCCAGCAGCGCGGCGGTATAGTCGCTGCCGCCACGGCCAAGCGTGGTCGTGCGGCCTTTCGCTTCACTGCCGATAAAGCCCTGAGTGATCACGATGCCGTCTGCCAGGCGCGGGGCCAGCTGCTGATTGGTCAGCTCGGCCAGCGCTTCAACGTCCGGCTCGGCGCGGCCAAAGCGGTCGCTGGTACGCATGATTTTGCGTACGTCAAACCACTGCGCCTGAACGTTACGCTCGCGCATGATTTCCACAAACAGCAGGGTGGACATCAGCTCACCGTGGCTGACCAGCTCATCGGTCAGGGCGGTGGAGGTGGCCAGAGAGGCCGCTTCTGCCAGCGTGGTGATGTTTTCCAGCAGGCGTTCCACTTCCTCGCGGATGACGTTCGGGTTCTGCAGACGCTCAAGGATGTCGAACTGAATTTTGCGCAGTGCATCCAGCTTCACGAAACGTTCTGTCGCTTCCAGTCCTTCAGACAGAGAAACCAGCAGGTTCGTCACGCCGGCGGATGCAGAGAGCACCACCAGGCGGGTATTCGGATCGGCCAGCACCACATCGGCGCTGCGGTTCATGGCATCGTAATCGGCCACACTGGTGCCGCCAAACTTGGCGACCACAAAACTCGTCATAACAACCTCGTGTCAGGGAATGAATAAGCGACCATGGCACAAGAATGAAACGAAAACAGGTGCAGGCGCAAAATACGGCCCTATAAATAAAATGTGGGGGAGGTCCTGTCAATGCTGGGATTATGCGGATTTTTTATGGGGGGGTACCCCTGAGAAACAGGACTTATAACAGGGCCAGATTTTATGCTTCGTTTTAGGGCATTTTGACCGACATTTCTCCGCTCCAGGAGGGCGCTTCAGCAGCTATACTTTTCGGGTCTTTTCACCTGTGTTTGATGCAGGCCAGGGCAATGGCATAAAAACCATCACAATTTTTATTTGCAGGCGCTACAATCGACCGCAGTCACAATTCTCAAATCAGAAGAGTATTGCTAATGAAAAACATCAACCCAACGCAGACCGCTGCCTGGCAGGCACTCCAGAAACATTTTGATGAAATGAAAGACGTCACCATCGCGGACCTGTTCGCGAAAGATGCCGATCGTTTCAGCAAGTTCTCCGCGACCTTCGACGATCTGATGCTGGTGGATTTCTCTAAAAACCGCATTACCGAAGAGACGCTGGCAAAACTGCAGGATCTGGCGAAAGAGACCGAACTGGCGGACGCCATCAAATCCATGTTCTCCGGTGAGAAGATCAACCGCACCGAAGACCGTGCCGTGCTGCACGTAGCCCTGCGTAACCGTAGCAATACCCCAATCATCGTTGACGGCAAAGACGTCATGCCGGAAGTGAACGCGGTGCTGGAAAAGATGAAAACCTTCTCCGAAGCGATCATCTCCGGAAGCTGGAAAGGCTACACCGGCAAAGCGATCACCGACGTGGTTAACATCGGTATCGGCGGTTCTGACCTCGGCCCGTTCATGGTGACCGAAGCGCTGCGCCCGTACAAAAACCACCTCAATATGCACTTTGTGTCTAACGTCGATGGTACCCACATCGCCGAAGTGCTGAAGAACGTGAACCCGGAAACCACCCTGTTCCTGGTTGCGTCTAAAACCTTTACCACTCAGGAAACCATGACCAACGCCCACAGCGCGCGCGACTGGTTCCTGAAAACCGCGGGCGACAACAAGCACGTGGCGAAACACTTTGCTGCGCTGTCCACCAACGGTAAAGCCGTCAGCGAGTTCGGTATCGACACCGCGAACATGTTCGAATTCTGGGACTGGGTCGGTGGCCGCTACTCTCTGTGGTCTGCAATCGGTCTGTCTATCATCCTGTCCGTGGGCTTCGACAACTTCGTTGAGCTGCTCTCCGGCGCGCACGCGATGGACAAACACTTCTCCACCACCGCACCAGAGAAAAACCTGCCGGTGCTGCTGGCGCTGATCGGTATCTGGTACAACAACTTCTTTGGCGCTGAAACCGAAGCGATCCTGCCGTATGACCAGTACATGCACCGCTTTGCGGCCTACTTCCAGCAGGGCAACATGGAATCCAACGGTAAATACGTGGACCGTAACGGCAACGCGGTGGATTACCAGACTGGCCCAATCATCTGGGGCGAGCCGGGCACCAACGGTCAGCACGCGTTCTATCAGCTGATTCACCAGGGCACCAAAATGGTACCGTGCGATTTCATCGCCCCGGCTATCACCCATAATCCGCTGTCCGACCACCATCCGAAGCTGCTGTCCAACTTCTTCGCCCAGACCGAAGCGCTGGCGTTCGGTAAATCCCGCGAGGTGGTTGAGCAGGAATACCGCGACCAGGGTAAAGATCCGGCAACGCTGGAGCACGTGGTGCCGTTCAAAGTGTTCGAAGGCAACCGTCCAACCAACTCCATCCTGCTGCGCGAAATCACGCCGTTCAGCCTTGGCGCGCTGATTGCCCTGTACGAGCACAAAATCTTCACGCAGGGCGCGATCCTGAACATCTTCACCTTTGACCAGTGGGGCGTTGAGCTGGGTAAACAGCTGGCAAACCGTATTCTGCCAGAGCTGGGTGACGATAACGCGATTACCAGCCATGACAGCTCGACCAATGGGTTGATCAACCGTTATAAAGCATGGCGTGCGTAATTAAAACGCCATGAAAACGTGCCGGCTTAATGCCGGCATTTTTTTATCAGATAATTCCTGATGTCTGTTAGTTAACGCAAATTCTGGTTCTGAGTTTAATCTGAAAAAGACGTTTAACCCGTTAATTGCTGCGGTTTATTTTAAGAAAATACGCAGAAGGAACTTAATATATCAATATTATAACTTATTGTTTTATAGTTATTTAATATTTTCCCTCTTTGTCTTTCATTTCGATTTTATCCATTAGTCTGAAAACCCACCCTCTATTTCCCCTTACGGCAAACCCACGGCATGAGTTGTGTATACTCGATTCCGCCTGAAATTCTTTTCGGGCAAATCTCCATTCATTCATTGAAGGGAAATTGTTATGAAGAAAGTACTGTATGGCATTTTTGCCATATCTGCGCTTGCGGCGACATCTGTCTATGCAGCTCCGGTTCAGGTCGGGGAAGCGGCAGGTTCGGCTGCGACGTCTGCGTCTGCGGGGAGTTCTACCGCAGCCAGCGCCAGCACCGTAAGTTCAGCCGTGGGTGTCGCGCTGGCGGCAACCGGTGGCGGTGATGGCTCCAACACCGGAACCACGACCACCACGACAACCAGCACCCAGTAATAGCGGGTGTTTTAATCATAACCACACTTCGGTGTGGTTATTTCGCCCCTTCGGAGAAGAGTCGTGAAGCGACCAGCAATCATTCTGATTTGCCTGCTGCTGCAGGCATGCTCGGCCACCACTAAAGGGCTGGGAAACTCACTGTGGGAAAGCCTGTTCGGCACACCGGGCGTGCATCTGACCGATGACGAGCTTCAGAACATGCCTTATGCCAGTCAGTACATGCAGCTTAACGATGGCCCGCAACTGTTTGTGGTGCTCGCTTTCGATGAAAACGGGCAGCAGAAATGGGTGACGCAGGATCAGGCCACCATCGTGACGCAGCATGGTCGTATCGTGAAAACCCTCTTGGGCGGCGATAACCTGCTGGAGGTGAATAATCTCGCTGACGATCCGCTGATCAAGCCGAACCAGATCGCCGACGGTGCGGGCTGGACGCGCACGATGGGCTGGACCGAACACAAGCAGGTGCGTTACGCCACGGCACGCTCGACCTTCCGCTGGGACGGCACCGACAGCGTGAAAGTCGGCAGCGACGAAACGCAGGTTCGCGTGCTGGATGAAGAGGTCACCACCGACCAGGCCACCTGGCATAACCGCTTCTGGATCGACGAGGAAGGGCAGATCCGCCAGTCCTTACAGTATCTCGGTGCCGGATTCTTCCCGGTCAAAACCACCCTGATCAAGGCGGCGAAATCATGAAAACGCTCATCCACGCTGCGCTTATCGCCAGTTTTGCCGCGCCGCTGGCATGGTCCGCGGGAACGGTAAAGGTCTACACGCCGGACAGTGAAAAACCTAAAACCTTAACCCACGCCGAACGTCTGCTCGATCTCGTCGGACAGCCAAGGCTTGCCAACAGCTGGTGGCCAGGCGCGGTCATCGCTGAACGGCAGAAGACCGTGGAAGCGGAACAGCAGCACAAGGCGCTTCTTGCCAGACTAACGGGACTCGCGGAACAGGAAGACGGCGACGACGCGGCGGCCATTAACAGCGTCCGTCAGCAGCTGCAGGCGCTGAAGGTGACGGGCCGACAGAACGTCAATCTTGACCCGGATGAGGTGCGCGTCACGGAAAACGGCAACCCGACCCTGGAAGGGGACTATACGCTCTGGCTTCCGGCGAAGCCGACGACGGTGACCGTGATGGGGCTGATCGGCAGCCCGGGTAAGAAGCCCTTTACCCCCGGTCGTGACGTGGCGAGCTATCTCGACGAGCAGAGTCTGCTGAGCGGCGCGGATAACAGCTATGCCTGGGTGGTTTACCCTGACGGCCACACGCAAAAAGCCCCTGTCGCTTACTGGAATAAGCGTCATATCGAACCCATGCCGGGCAGCATTATTTTTGTCGGTTTTGCCGACCATTTCTGGACGAAGGCGTATGACGGGCTTAACGCCGATATCCTTCACTCCCTGATTCAGCGGATACCGGAATAATGAAAAGAACCTATCTCTATAGCATGCTGGCGCTCTGCGTGAGTGCCGCCTGCCATGCAGAAACGTATCCGGCACCCATTGGCCCGTCTCAGTCAGACTTCGGCGGCGTCGGTTTACTGCAAACGCCCACCGCGCGTATGGCGCGTGAAGGGGAAATTAGCCTTAACTACCGTGATAACGACCAGTATCGCTACTACTCGGCGTCGGTGCAGCTGTTCCCGTGGCTTGAAACCACGCTGCGCTATACCGACGTCCGTACGAAACAATACAGCAGCGTCGAGGCGTTCTCAGGCGATCAGACCTACAAAGATAAAGCCTTCGACGTCAAGCTGCGCCTGTGGGAAGAGAGCTACTGGATGCCGCAGGTCTCCGTGGGTGCCAAAGATATCGGCGGTACCGGCCTGTTTGACGCGGAATACATCGTGGCCAGCAAGGCCTGGGGGCCGTTCGACTTCTCGCTCGGTCTGGGATGGGGCTATCTCGGCACCAGCGGCAACGTGAAAAACCCGTTTTGCTCCTACAGCGATAAATACTGCTACCGCGATAACAGCTATCAGAAAGCGGGCTCCATCAACGGCGACCAGATGTTCCACGGCCCGGCCTCGCTGTTTGGCGGCGTGGAGTATCAGACGCCCTGGCAGCCATTGCGCCTGAAGCTGGAGTACGAGGGGAATGACTACTCGCAGGACTTCGCCGGGAAGATTGAGCAGAAGAGCAAGTTTAACGTCGGCGCCATTTATCGCGTCACCGATTGGGCCGACGTTAACCTCAGCTACGAGCGCGGCAATACGGTGATGTTTGGCTTTACGCTGCGCACCAACTTCAACGACATGCGGCCGCACTACAACGACAACGCGCGGCCTGCATACCAGCCGGAGCCGCAGGATGCGATTCTGCAGCACTCCGTGGTGGCAAACCAGCTGACGCTGCTGAAATACAATGCCGGCCTGGCGGATCCAAAAATTCAGGTGAAAGGCGATACGCTGTACGTCACCGGCGAGCAGGTAAAATACCGCGACTCGCGGGAAGGGATCGAGCGCGCCAACCGGATCGTCATGAACGATCTCCCGGACGGGATCCGTACGATCCGCGTGACGGAGAACCGTCTCAACCTGCCGCAGGTGACGACGGAAACGGACGTTGCCAGCCTGAAGCGCCATCTGGAAGGCGAACCGCTCGGACATGAAACCGAGCTGGTGCAAAAGCGCGTTGAGCCGATCGTGCCGGAGACCACCGAGCAGGGCTGGTATATCGACAAGTCGCGCTTCGATTTCCATATCGATCCGGTGCTGAACCAGTCCGTTGGCGGGCCGGAAAACTTCTACATGTATCAGCTGGGCGTCATGGCGACGGCGGATCTGTGGCTGACCGACCACCTGCTGACCACCGGCAGCCTGTTTGGCAACATCGCCAACAACTACGACAAGTTCAACTACACTAACCCGCCAAAAGACTCGACGCTGCCGCGCGTGCGTACCCGCGTGCGTGAGTACGTACAGAACGATGCCTACGTGAACAACCTGCAGGCCAACTACTTCCAGTACTTCGGCAACGGCTTCTACGGCCAGGTGTACGGCGGGTATCTGGAAACCATGTACGGCGGCGCGGGGGCAGAAGTGCTTTATCGTCCTGTCGACAGCAACTGGGCGTTCGGGATTGATGCCAACTACGTCAAACAGCGTGACTGGCGCAGCGCCCAGGACATGATGAAGTTCACCGACTACAGCGTTAAAACCGGTCACCTGACCGCCTACTGGACGCCGTCGTTCGCGCCTGACGTGCTGGTGAAAGCCAGCGTCGGCCAGTACCTGGCGGGCGATAAAGGCGGCACGCTGGATATCTCCAAACACTTCGACAGCGGCGTCGTGGTGGGCGGCTACGCCACCATTACCAACGTCTCGCCGGACGAATATGGGGAAGGGGACTTCACCAAAGGAGTTTACGTGTCGATTCCGCTGGATCTGTTCTCATCCGGTCCAACCCGTAGCCGCGCGGCCATCGGCTGGACGCCGCTGACGCGTGACGGCGGTCAGCAGCTTGGACGTAAGTTCCAGCTGTACGACATGACCAGCGATAAGAACATTAACTTCCGCTGATGCTTCACGCCGGGCGGCACTGCGTTTGCCCGGCCTACGGTTTTTGTAGGCCGGGTAAGCGCAGCGCCACCGGGCGAATGCGCCAAACATAAACAAAAAATATAGATCCCCGTCACATTTTTGCGTTATACAGAAACCTCGCCCTGGAGAATGAGGTGCTGTATGACATCCCTGACTCGCCCGCGCGTTGAGTTTATCTCAACTGTCCTCCAGACCGTGCTGAACCTCGGTCTGCTGAGCCTTGGCCTGATCCTGGTCGTCTTTTTGGGTAAGGAGACGGTGCATCTGGCGGATGTGCTGTTCGCCCCTGAACAAACCAGCAAATATGCGCTGGTGGAAGGCCTGGTGGTCTACTTTCTCTACTTTGAATTTATCGCCCTGATTGTGAAGTATTTTCAGTCCGGCTTTCACTTCCCGCTGCGTTATTTTGTCTACATTGGGATCACCGCGATTGTGCGGCTGATCATCGTCGATCATAAATCCCCGCTCGATGTGCTGATCTACTCGGCGGCGATCCTGCTGCTGGTGATCACCCTCTGGCTGTGTAACTCGAAGCGGCTGAAACGCGAATAAAAAAATGGCGGCCCGGAGGCCGCCTAACAACAGTCACAAGTTGGGTCAATACAATACGTCTAAAGTTGAGGGTTGCAGTGGCATAACAAAATGAAACTTAACCTTTCACACCGCCCGCCGTCAGGCCGTTCACCAGCCAGCGCTGCGCCAGCAGGAACACCACGGTAATCGGGATGGCAGAGAGTACGGCCGCCGCGGCAAAGTCGCCCCACAGGTAGTTTTGGGGGTTGAGGTATTGCTGCATCCCTACGGCCAGGGTGTAGCTGTTCACATCACGCAGTAACAGTGAGGCAACCGGTACTTCGGTGATCGCAGCGATAAACGACAGGATAAACACTACCGCCAGAATCGGCACCGACAGCGGCAGCAGCACCAGGCGGAACGCCTGCCATGGGGTCGCGCCATCCAGCGCAGCCGCTTCTTCCAGCGAGCCGTCGATGGTTTCGAAATACCCTTTAATGGTCCACACATGCAGTGCGATACCGCCAAGGTAGGCGAAGATCACGCCGCCGTGGGTGTTCAGACCGATAAACGGAATGTACTGGCCCAGGCGGTCAAACAGGGCATACAGCGCCACCAGCGACAGCACCGCCGGGAACATCTGGAAAATCAGCATCCCTTTCAGCAGCGTCGCTTTGCCCGGGAAACGCATACGGGCAAAGGCGTAAGCGCAGGTCGTGGACAGCGCCACGATACCAATGGCGGTAATACCTGCGATTTTCACCGAGTTCCACAGCCACAGCAGCACCGGGAACGGCGGCGGCGTGACGCGGCCATCCGCGTGTTCCACGCTGAAGCCCAGCGCGAGCTTCCAGTGCTCCCAGGAGATTTCGTCCGGGATCAGGCTCCCGGTGGCGAAGTTACCCGAACGCAGGGAGATGGCGATAACCATCAGCAGCGGGAACATGATCGCCGCGATAAAAATCAGCAGGCCCAGGTGCGTCGCGAGGAGGCGCAGTTTCTGAGATTTGGGTTGTACCATAGCCATGTTCAGTGCCCTCCTTAGTCAAATTTCATACGTGTGGCTTTCAGGTTCACAATCGCCAGGGCGCCCACCAGCAGGAAGATCAGGGTGGCAATCGCTGCCGCCAGACCGAAGTCCTGACCGCCGCCGCCTTCGAAGGCAATACGGTAGGTGTAGCTCACGAGCAGGTCGGTATAGCCTGCCGGCGTGGTGGTGCCAAGACGGTCCGGGCCGCCGTTGGTCAACAGCTGAATCAGCACGAAGTTGTTAAAGTTAAAGGCGAAGCTGGCAATCATCAGCGGGGTGAGCGGCTTGATGAGCAGCGGCAGCGTAATCTTAAAGAAGTTCTGGAACGGACCCGCGCCGTCCATCGCCGAAGCTTCGTACAGGTCATCCGGGATGGCCTTCAGCAGCCCCATGCACAGGATCATCATGTACGGATAGCCCAGCCAGGTGTTCACGATGATGATCATCGAGCGGGCGGTGGTCGGGTCGCTGAACCAGGCCGGTTTGATGCCGAACAGCGCGCTCAGCATCATGTTGATTTCACCGAAGCTCTGGTTAAACAGCCCTTTGAAAATCAGAATCGAGATAAACGACGGTACGGCATACGGCAGAATCAGCAGCACGCGGTAAATCGCTTTGCCCTTCAGGGATTCCCACTGGACCAGACAGGCCAGCACCATACCCACGGCCACGGTGAGGATCACGGTCAGTACGGAGAAGACCACCGTCCAGACGAAGATGGCGAAGAACGGTTTCTGAATGCCTTCGTCGGTAAATACGCGGGTAAAGTTGTCCCAGCCGATGGTGACGGTATAGCCCGGGCTGAGTTTGTCATCACCCCATTTGCCGTCGGCAGTAATGGACTGATAGAAACCAATGTCGTTATTCGGACGGTACTTCACGCCGCTCTGATTGTTGGTCAGCGTGCCGTCATCCGCCAGGGTATAGAGCGGTTGGGTGCCGGAGAACTGGCGCAGCGAGCTCATGATCACTTTGCTGTCGTCTGGCAGCACGGCGGTGAGCTGGGTCAGCGCCTGACGGTTTTGGGTGATGACGCGCAGGTTGGCACGTTCACCTTCCGGCAGGGCCTGGGCCTCTTTTAAGGCCAGCTTCTGCTCGCCGCCAAATTTGAAGGCGTCAGAGACATAGTATTTCCCGCTTGCTTCGTCAGTAAGCGCTAACTTCCATTCGTTGCCTGCGGGATACAGGCCGAAGTTAAAGGTCTTGCCTGCCTGGTATGAGCGGTCCAGCAGGACCTGCTGCGCGCGTTCCTGCGCAAGCTGGTTGGTGCTGCTGTAGTTGGTAAACGCAATGGCGACGGTACAAATCAACGGGAACAGGACAAACAGCCCCATCCCGGCCACGCCCGGGTAGACATAGCGCCAGGCATAGGCTTTACGGTTGGCGAAAATATACAGGCCAGCAGAGCTTAAAATCAGCGTCATGATGGCGAACAGATATTCCCCTTGTACGTACATTAAAACAACAAGGTAACCCACCAGCAGACACAGCAGACCGATCGCTGACCATTTCAGCGCGTCGCTTTGCCACCAGCGTTTCTTTTTAATGACATCCATGGGGTTCTTCCTCTACAACGGTGGAATCTTATCGTCAGGTGGCGCTGCGCTTACCTGACCTACGGATCGTGCCGTAGTCGTAGGGCGGGTAAGCGCACGCGCTACCCGCCGTTTTTCAGACTTACTTAGTAATACGACCCTGAGCATCTTTCAGTGCGGCATCGACAGTCTGACGACCGCTTGCAGCGTTGATAACCGCGGTACGGGTGGCGTACCAGAATGCGGCCATCTGTGGGATGTTCGGCATGATTTCGCCTTTCTGGGCGTTATCCATGGTGGACGCGATACGTGGGTCTTTCGCCAGCTGATCCTGGAAGGATTTCAGCGCAACGGCACCCAGCGGTTTGTCCTTGTTCACTTCATCCAGACCCTGATCGGTCAGCAGGTAGTTTTCCAGGAACTCTTTCGCCAGCTCTTTGTTCGGGCTGGCGGCGTTGATGCCTGCGCTCAGCACGCCAACGAACGGTTTAGACGGCTTGCCTTTGAAGGTTGGCAGCAGCGTCACGCCGTAATTGACTTTGCTCTTGTCGATGTTGGTCCAGGCCCACGGACCGTTGATGGTCATCGCGGTTTCGCCTTTGTTGAACGCCGCTTCCGCGATGGAGTAATCGGTATCCGCGTTCATGTGTTTGTTCTTGATCAGGTCGACCAGGAAGGTCAGGCCCGCTTTCGCGCCCGCGCTGTCGACGCCCACGTCTTTCACGTCGTATTTGCCGTTTTCAAACTTGAACGCGTAACCGCCGTCGGCAGCAATCAGCGGCCAAGTGAAGTACGGCTCTTGCAGGTTGAACATCAGGGCGGATTTACCTTTCGCCTTCAGCTCTTTATCCAGTTTCGGGATCTCTTCCCAGGTTTTCGGTGGGTTAGGGACCAGGTCTTTGTTGTAAATCAGAGACAGGGCTTCAACCGCGACAGGGTAAGCGATCAGCTTGCCGTTATAGCGAACGGCGTCCCAGGTGAACGGGAACAGTTTGTCCTGGAAAGCTTTGTCCGGGGTGACTTCAGCCAGCAGGCCAGACTGTGCGTAACCGCCAAAACGGTCATGCGCCCAGAAGATGATGTCCGGGCCGTCGCCGGTTGCCGCAACCTGCGGGAATTTCTCTTCCAGTTTGTCCGGGTGCTCTACGGTCACTTTGATGCCGGTGTCTTTCTCGAATTTTTTGCCCACTTCGGCCAGGCCGTTATAGCCCTTGTCGCCGTTAATCCAGATAACCAGCTTGCCTTCTTCAATTTTGGCGAGCGCCGGTGCGGAAATCATCATTGCTGCAAGGGCGGACAATGCGAAAACGCGTGCGCCAGTCTTGATATTCATATCTGCCATCCTTTTTGGTGATGTCTCGTGGTATGACTTCAGTGGTTCAACGTGACTCAGTCTCCTTATTTGACATCCTCTTTCCATCCTCCCAACCCCTACGCCCCACCCCCCGTTTGTGTGATCTCCGTTACATAAATTTAAGTTATGAGTGCTGGCGCACATAAAAACGCACTGAATTTTGCTGGCGGCTTCACGAATTTTGCCTCAGCCCGCCCACGCCGGTCGCAGAGCCTGCTCTCTCATCCTCCCGCCTCCTCCCCCATAAAAAAGCCGGGGGGTGGAGGATTCGTGAAAGTAATGGATCCCCCATAGTCACCTTATCTTGAATGTTTCTGTCGGTGACAGGTTGTAACGAAGGGAGAAGGGCATGGCGAGCGTACAGCTGCGTAATGTAACGAAAGCCTGGGGTGACGTTGTGGTGTCGAAAGACATCAATCTGGACATCCACGAAGGTGAATTCGTGGTATTTGTCGGCCCATCAGGCTGCGGTAAATCAACCCTGCTGCGTATGATTGCCGGTCTTGAATCCATCACCAGCGGCGACCTGCTGATCGGTGATACCCGAATGAATGACATCCCGCCTGCCGAACGTGGCGTAGGCATGGTGTTCCAGTCTTATGCACTCTATCCCCATCTTTCCGTCGCCGAGAACATGTCCTTTGGTTTGAAGCTGGCCGGCGCGAAGAAAGAGGTGATTAACCAGCGCGTGACGCAGGTGGCGGAAGTATTACAGCTGGCGCACCTGCTGGAGCGTAAACCGAAAGCGCTTTCCGGCGGTCAGCGTCAGCGTGTGGCGATTGGCCGTACCCTGGTCGCCGAGCCGCGCGTCTTCCTGCTCGACGAACCGCTTTCCAACCTGGATGCCGCCCTGCGCGTCCAGATGCGTATCGAAATCTCCCGTCTGCACAAGCGTCTTGGCCGCACGATGATTTACGTCACCCACGATCAGGTCGAAGCGATGACCCTCGCCGACAAAATCGTGGTGCTGGATGCCGGTCGCGTGGCGCAGGTGGGCAAACCGCTGGAGCTGTATCACTACCCGGCAGACCGCTTTGTTGCGGGCTTCATTGGCTCGCCAAAGATGAACTTCCTGCCCGTCAAAGTGACCGCGACAGCCATTGAACAGGTACAGGTGGAGCTGCCAAACCGCCAGCAGGTCTGGCTGCCGGTCGACAGCGCCAACGTACAGGTGGGGGCAAACATGTCCCTCGGTATTCGTCCTGAGCATTTACTGCCGAGCCACATTGCCGATGTGACGCTGGAAGGTGAGGTTCAGGTCGTCGAACAGCTTGGTCACGAAACACAGATTCATATCCAGATCCCCGCCATCCGTCAGAACCTGGTCTACCGCCAGAATGACGTGGTGTTGGTAGAAGAGGGTGCCACATTCGCTATCGGCTTGCCGCCAGAGCGCTGCCATCTGTTCCGTGAGGATGGCACCGCATGTCGTCGGTTGCACAAAGAGCCAGGCGTTTAAGCAATCCCAAAAGAAGACACGAAACCGACAGGTGAAGTGTTCAAAGAAAAGCAATGATCTCAGGAGATAGAATGATGATTACTCTGCGCAAACTTCCTCTGGCAGTTGCCGTCGCAGCGGGCGTAATGTCTGCTCAGGCACTGGCCGTGGATTTCCATGGTTATGCTCGTTCCGGTATCGGCTGGACGGGTAGTGGCGGCGAACAGCAGTGCTTCCAGGCAACCGGTGCCCAAAGTAAATACCGTCTGGGTAACGAATGTGAAACCTATGCGGAACTGAAGCTGGGCCAGGAAGTGTGGAAAGAAGGCGACAAGAGCTTCTACTTCGACACCAACGTAGCGTACTCCGTGGCGCAACAGAACGACTGGGAAGCTACCGACCCGGCGTTCCGTGAAGCCAACGTGCAGGGTAAAAACCTGATTGAGTGGCTGCCAGGTTCCACCATCTGGGCCGGTAAGCGCTTCTATCAGCGTCATGACGTTCACATGATCGACTTCTACTACTGGGATATTTCAGGTCCTGGTGCCGGTATCGAAAACGTCGATCTGGGCTTCGGTAAACTGTCTCTGGCAGCGACCCGTTCTCAGGAAGCGGGCGGCTCATACATCTTCACCAGCAACGATATCTATCATGACTTCAAAGACACCGCTAACGACGTCTTCGATGTGCGTTTAGCGCAGATGGAAATCAACCCGGGCGGCACGCTGGAGTTGGGTGTTGACTATGGCCGAGCTAACAAAACTGACGGTTACAGCTTCGCTGACGGCGCATCTAAAGATGGCTGGATGTTCACCGCTGAACATACCCAGAGCATGCTGAAAGGCTACAACAAGTTTGTTGTCCAGTACGCTACCGATGCAATGACCACTCAGGGCAAAGGTATTCCGCAGGGTTCCTTCACCGGCAACAACTATGACAAAGACGCTGAAATTGGTGTTGTAAATAACAAGATTAACAACAACGGTTCCCTGGTTCGTATTCTCGACCACGGTGCGATCTCTCTGGGTGACAGCTGGGATCTGATGTACGTCGGTATGTATCAGGATATCGATCGTGACGACAACAACGGTACGACCTGGTACACCGTGGGTGTGCGCCCAATGTATAAATGGACGCCAATCATGAGCACCTTGCTTGAAGTTGGCTACGACAACGTTAAGTCGCAGAAAACTGACGATACCAACAACCAGTACAAAATTACCCTTGCACAGCAATGGCAGGCCGGTAACAGCATCTGGTCCCGTCCAGCGATCCGTGTCTTCGCAACTTACGCGAAGTGGGATGAGAAATGGGGTTATGACAACGGCATTGCAAAAAGCGATACCAAAGCCACAACCTACAGCCGTGGTGACAACGATGAGTGGTCCTTCGGCGCCCAGATGGAAATCTGGTGGTAATCCCGTCTTAATCTGACGTAATGACCAAACTGAGGGGCGCAAGCCCCTCAATCCTTGGGACGGCGCGCTATTGCCTGGCTACCGCTGACCTGTGCATTTTGAGGTGATAACAATGAAAATGAACAAAACTCTCCTTGCCCTTTGTTTATCCGCAGGGTTGCTGGCGAGCGCGCCTGCTGTAACGCTCGCTAATGTGAATTTCGTTCCGCAAAACACAACATCCGCGCCGGCCATTCCGGCAGCTGCGTTGCAACAGCTGGTCTGGACGCCTGTCGATCAATCTAAAGCCCAAACGACCCAGCTCTCGACGGGTGGGCAACCGCTTAATGTTCCGGGTATTAGTGGTCCAGTGGTCGCGTACAGCGTGCCCGCTAACATTGGCGAACTGACGTTAACGCTCTCCAGTGAAGTCAATAAACAGACCAGCGTCTTTGCGCCGAACGTGCTGATTCTTGACCAGAACATGACGCCTTCTGCGTTCTTCCCGAGCGAATATTTTACCTATCAGGAACCGGGTGTCATGAGCGCCGATCGCCTGGAAGGGGTAATGCGCCTGACGCCTGCGCTGGGTCAGCAGAAAATTTATGTACTCGTCTTCACCACGGAAAAAGATTTGCAGCAAACCACCACGCTGCTTGATCCTGCGAAGGCCTATGCCAAAGGCGTAGGTAACGCCGCACCGGATATCCCGGATCCGATCGCCCGCCACACCACTGACGGCCTTGTGAAGCTGAAAGTGTCGACCAGCAGTGCGTCCAGCGTCCTGGTCGGCCCGCTGTTTGGCTCCTCCGGTACCGGCCCTGTCACCGTGGGCAACACCGCTGCGCCTGCCTATACCGCACCCGCTGCCACGGCAGCCGCACCGGTAGCGACCGCAGCGCCGGCCCCGGCGAAGAAAGCGGAGCCGGTACTGAACGACACCGAAGAATACTTCAACAATGCCATCAAGCAGGCGGTGAAGCGCGGCGATGTCGATAAAGCGCTGAAGCTGCTTGATGAAGCCGAACGTTTAGGTTCAACCACTGCCCGTTCCACCTTTATCAGCAGTGTAAAAGGCAAGGGGTAACCGTTTCCCCACAATGCTGATTTGTTAGTCGTTTGGTGCGCCTGAGTGGGCGCACTTTTTTTCGTCTCGGCCGGGCTGTTGCACTCTTGTTGCGATCGTGATCCTTAAATAACGTTTGGCCCCCCTCAATCCGCGTTTCTGCGATACAATGCCAGTACGTTATGTATCGGAGAGTCTGGCATGTCACACCCTGCGCTAACGCAACTGCGTGCGCTGCGCTATTTCGACCAAATACCTGCGCTTGATCCGCAGCAGCTGGACTGGCTGTTGCTGGAAGATTCCATGACAAAACGTTTTGAGCAGCAGGGAAAAACGGTCACGGTGACCCTGATTCAGGAAGGGTTTGTCTCTGGCGATGAGATCGCCAACGAGCTGCCGCTGCTGCCGCACGAGCCACGTTACTGGCTGCGTGAAATTTTACTCTGCGCTGACGGCGAGCCGTGGCTTGCCGGACGGACGGTGGTGCCCGAGTCCACTTTGTCCGGGCCCGAGCTGGCGCTGCAACGTCTGGGGAAAACGCCGCTGGGGCGTTACCTTTTCACCTCGTCTGAGCTTACCCGGGATTTTATTGAGATTGGTCGTGATGCTGAACTTTGGGGGCGTCGTTCCCGCCTTCGCCTGAGCGGTAAACCGTTAATTCTGACGGAACTTTTTTTACCGGCATCACCGTTGTACTAAGAGGAAGAAAAAATGGAGTGGAGCCTGACGCAGAATAAGCTGTTGGCGTATCACCGCTTAATGCGTACCGATAAACCGATTGGCGCGTTACTGCTGCTGTGGCCGACCTTATGGGCGCTGTGGGTCGCGACGCCGGGCGTGCCGCCGCTGTGGATCCTGGGCGTGTTTGTTGCTGGCGTCTGGCTGATGCGCGCAGCGGGCTGCGTGGTCAATGATTATGCCGATCGTAAATTCGACGGCCATGTAAAGCGGACTGCCGGTCGTCCGTTACCCAGCGGACAGGTGACCGGGAAAGAAGCCCGTGTGCTGTTTGCTGTTCTGGTGCTGCTCTCTTTCCTGCTGGTGTTAACCCTGAACACCATGACCATACTGCTTTCCGTTGCGGCGCTGGCACTGGCCTGGGTTTATCCGTTTATGAAGCGCTATACCCACCTGCCTCAGGTGGTGCTGGGCGCAGCGTTTGGCTGGTCGATTCCAATGGCGTTTGCGGCAGTTAGTGAGTCCTTACCGCTCAGCTGCTGGCTGATGTTCCTGGCGAACATACTTTGGGCCGTGGCTTACGACACGCAATACGCGATGGTTGACCGCGACGATGACCTGAAAATTGGCATCAAATCCACCGCCATCCTCTTTGGCCGTCAGGACAAGCTGATTATCGGGATTCTGCAGGTCGCCGTGCTGGCGCTGATGGTGGCGATTGGCCGCCTGAACGGGCTGAACTGGGCGTTTTACTGGTCGGTGCTGGTGGCGGGGCTGCTGTTTGCGTACCAGCAAAAGCTGATTGCGAAGCGCGAACGCGACGCCTGCTTCAAGGCGTTTATGAACAATAACTACGTCGGTCTGGTGCTGTTTTTAGGGCTGGCGATGAGCTACTTCTTATAAAAAAAGCCGGGTGGCGGCTTCGCCTTACCCGGCCTACGTTTTAGCAGGATATGTAGGCCCGGTAAGCGTCAGCGCCACCGGGCGTTTTTTTACCGGCGACGCAGCAGCCGCAGCGCGTTCGCCGTCACCAGCACCGTCGCGCCGGTATCCGCCAGCACCGCCAGCCACAGTCCGGTCATGCCGAGCAGGGTGGTCACCAGGAAAATCCCCTTCAGCCCCAGCGCGATGCCGATGTTCTGGCGGATGTTGGCACGCGTCGCCCGCGCAAGATCGATCATCTGCGCCAGTCCGGTCAGGCGGTTGTGGGTCAGCGCCGCGTCCGCCGTCTCTAGCGCCACGTCGGTGCCGCTGCCCATCGCAATGCCGATGGTGGACGCCTTCATCGCCGGGGCATCGTTAATACCGTCACCGACCATCGCCAGCGGGGCGTGCGCGTTCAGCTCCGTTACCGCGCTGACCTTATCCGCCGGCAGCAATCCGGCTTTAAACGCCAGCCCCAGCTCACCGGCAATCGCTGCCGCCGCGCGAGGGTTATCGCCGGTGAGAATCACGCCCTGCACGCCCAACTGATGCAGCGCCGCCACGGCCTCTTTTGCGTCATCGCGCAGGGTGTCGCGCAGCGCCAGCATCCCTTTTGCGACGCCGTCCTGCATAACGGTCACGACAGTTTGTCCGGTCTGTTCTAACGCCTCCACCTCTGGATGAGAAGACTTGCCCGCCGCGACAATCAGTACCTTTTTACCGTCAACGGTGGCCTCAATCCCGGAGCCTACCAGCGCCCGCTGAGCGGTTGCCGGTGGGATATTCAGCCCGCGCGACTGCGCTTCTCGCACAATCGCCAGCGCCAGCGGGTGAGTGGAACCCTGCTCAACGGCGGCGGCCAGGATCAGCAGTTCGTCTTCACTGATTTCCTGCGGATACACACCGGTGACCTGCGGCTTGCCGACGGTCAGCGTACCGGTTTTATCGAAGGCGATATGCTGCACCTGACTCAGCTGCTCCAGCGCCGCGCCGCCCTTAATCAGCGCCCCGCGACGTGCCGCAGCCGCCAGCCCGGAGGTAATGGCCGCCGGGGTGGAAATCACCAGCGCGCACGGGCAGCCGATCAGCAATAGCGTCAGCCCTTTATAAATCCACCCCTCCCACGGCGCGCCAAAGAACAGCGGTGGGACGACGGTGACCAGCAGGGCAACCAGCATAATGGCGGGCGTGTAGATGCGGCTGAAGCGGTCGATAAAGCGTTCGACCGGCGCGCGGCGCTCTTCGGCCTCTTCAATCAGCTTCAGGATGCGGTCGATGGCGCTGTCACCCGGCTCGGAAAGCACGGTGAGCTGCACCAGACGGTCGACGCTGGTGGCGCCAGCAGGCACTTTTTCACCTGCGGCACGTTCAACCGGAATGGACTCACCGGTCAGGGCACTTTCATCAAAGCTCGCGGTGGCGGTAAGCAGCGCGCCGTCGGCAGGCAGGCGTCCGCCTGCCGCAACTTCTATCACGTCGCCCGGACGCAGGGTCGTGATGGCGACCGTTTCACGCGTGCCGTTTACTACGCGCGTGGCGGTTTCCGGCTTCAGCGCCATCAGCGCGCTGACCCCTTTACGCGCCCGGCTCGCCGCCCAGCCCTCAAGACGTTCACCGATTAAGAACAGCAGCAATACCATCGCCGCTTCTGCCGTCGCGCCAATAAACAGCGCGCCGATGGCCGCCACGCTCATCAGCGTTTCAATGGCGAACCAGCTGCCGCTTTTCATCAGACGCAGCGCCTGACGGGCAATCGGGAACAGCCCGACCAGCGTGGTGGCGATGAACGCCAGGTTGCCGAACGGATGGTTGATCTGTTCCAGCCCCCAGCTCAGGGCCATCATGATGATCAGGGTAATGAGCGGCAGGTTTTCTTTCAGTGAAGAGGCTTTTTCCGCGGGCGCGGCTTCACTACGCAGGTTGTAACCCGCCTTGTTTACCGCGTCTTCAACCTGTTTGCTGACGTCGTTATCGGCGCTAACCAGCAGCTTTTCGGTGGCGAACAGCACCTGAACGTGGCTGACGCCCGGCACCTGTTTCACCGCATTTTCCACTTTGCGGGCGCAGGCGGCGCAGTCCATGCCGTTAACGACCCAGCTGTAGCGGTTGCCGCTTTCAGGAAGCGTTTGAGTTTGCGTTTCGCACGCGCCTTCGCAGCAGCAGTCGTCTTTCGACGGAACGGGACTGAGCTTAAGCGCCGAGAATTGAGGGACTTTTTTGGGTGTTTCTGGAGTCGACATGGCAGTCTCCGGCAATGATAATTTTCTCATTAACCGCAGCATACACTCTGGAGTCGACTCCAGAGTCAAGCGTTATTTAGATATACAGCGAACGCACAATCAGGAAGTGCCCGGCAAAGTAACAGGCGGCGGCAATCGCGTTATCC
Source organism: Enterobacter cloacae complex sp. BZL2005 (assembly GCF_049238885.1). NCBI lineage: Bacteria > Pseudomonadati > Pseudomonadota > Gammaproteobacteria > Enterobacterales > Enterobacteriaceae > Enterobacter > Enterobacter cloacae complex sp. BZL2005. The sequence continues at coordinate 40,882 of NZ_JBMKGI010000013.1, forward strand.
GCCCGGAAACGGCGGCGATAGTGGCTACCCAGCCACACGATATTCCCAAGCAGTAGCAGCGCGGCCCCGAAGAATGCGGACATTGCCGGAGCGGTCGGACGGAAGAACCACAGTTCACCTGCCAGCCATACCATCACCAGCGTCATGGCGATAAACGTGCAGATCGGCAACCGCATCTCTTCCAGACGCGACCAGATCACCGCGATCAGCAGGGCACCAATCACCAGCAGGACCAGCGGCAGCGGCCAGAAGAAAGAGAGCGTCATCTGGCTGGCGAAGTAGATGGTATACAGCAGATGTGACAGGAAAAATGCCCCTACGGCATACAGCAGGCGCTGGCGCGGCAGCAGGGTTAAGGCATCGCCAATCAGAGAGGCGCACAGCCCGGCGAGGACCAGATAGCTGACGGCATTAAACATCGGTGCTTGCCAGGCCAGCAGCAGGAGCAGCAACAGCGTGACGGGTTTAAACAGCCAGCGCTGCCAGGTGGGACCACGGTACGACGCATCGACATAAAGCCATGCGGAAAAACAGACAGCGATAAATGACCAAAGCATATTAACTCCCTGTATCTGTTAAGTCTGAATAATCAGTTTCTGATCCAGTGTAGTGACGCGGGCGGGCGTTTGGCAATGCCGGGGAAGGCAGGGTATCCTGAATTCCGCATAATCTGATGGGATAGTTGAATGAGCAAGATGCCGCTGTTTTTCATTATCGTGGTGGCGATTATCGTCATTGCCGCCTCGTTCCGCTTCGTGCAGCAGCGCCGCGAGAAGGCGGATAACGATGCCGCGCCGCTGATGCAAAAGCGCGTGGTGGTGACGAACAAACGCGAAAAGCCGCTCAATGACCGCCGCTCGCGCCAGCAGCAGGTGACGCCTGCGGGCACAACAATGCGTTATGAAGCGAGCTTTAAGCCGGAAACGGGCGGCCTGGAGATGACCTTCCGCCTGGAGGCGCAGCAGTACCATCAGCTGACGGTGGGGGAAAAAGGAACGCTGAGTTACAAAGGATCGCGATTTGAGGGGTTTGTTCCGGAGTTGTAACGCCGGTCGGCACTGCGTTTGCCCGGCCTACGTGGTTTCGTAGGCCCGGTAAGCGAAGCGCCACCTGGCGACTAAACGCACCTTACTTCTTCACCTGCGCCTTAAACTTCTTCATCCACACCAGCAGCTCAAACACGCCGAAAATAAACACGCGCAGCTGCTGCCAGCCCGTCATCTGCGGGCCATCTTTCGGCAGACCGTTTTTCAGCATCACCATCTGCAGGGCGTGCATGAACGAGGTGAAAATCAGCGCGACGTTAACAAAAATATTCATCGGGCGCGGGAACGGGTGCACCAGGTTGAGCAGCAAAAACGCCCAGACGCCCAGCATCAGCAAACGTCCCAGATTAATCAGTACCGGCATCGGATCCTCCTTGTGCCTGACGGTGATACAGACGATAAGCAACCTGACCTGCCACTTTTTCACGGTGCAGATCCCAGTGAGCGGGAACCGGCGGCAAACCGTTCTCCACTTCGCTTTCCACGTAAATCAATGCGTCATCCGCCAGCCAGCCGTTTTGCTCCAGCAGGGATAACGTCTCTTCCAGCAGCCCTTTGCGGAACGGCGGGTCGACAAACACCACGGTGTGCGGCGTGCCCTTTTGCGCGAGGAAGCTCAGCGTGTTGGTGTTAACCACTTTCGCGTTGCTCGCTTTCAGCGTCGCCAGATTTTGCTGCAGCGTCTGCGCCACGCCGCGCTCCATCTCCAGCAGCGTGGCGCTGGCAGCATAGCGCGACAGCGCTTCCAGCCCGAGCGCGCCGCTACCGGCGAAGCAGTCCAGGCAGCGGGCGTCTACCATTGACGGGGCCAGCCAGTTAAACAGCGTCTCGCGCACGCGGTCGGTAGTAGGGCGTAAACCGGGGCTGTCCGGCACCGGTAATTTCCGGCCTCGCCACTGACCGCCGATAATACGAATTTGACCGGCCGGGGCGCGGTTGGGTTTCTTCATCTCAGGAAAGCTCTGTTAACAATTGGCCTGCGATTGCGGGCGGTGATGTCAATTAAGTAAAGTGTTAGACTATTTCATCATTTTTTTAGCTTCCATGTATATAGCGCCGCGAGGAGTGTAGTCGCAGATGGCAAAACAAAAAAAACGTGGCTTCTTTTCCTGGCTGGGCTTCGGTGAAAAAGAGCAAGAAACAGAACAGAAAACCGAAGAGCAACAAGCCGTTGAAGAGCCATCGCAGCCTGAAACGCCAGTAGAAACCGCCGCGGTTGTCGATGCGGAAGAAACGGCGCACAGCAAAGAAGAGGTTGAAACCTTTGCTGAAGAGGTGGTTGAGGTCACTGAACAGGTTCAGGAGAGCGAGAAGCCAGAACCGGTTGTCGTAGAAGCCGCTATCGAAGCGCCACAGGCCGCTATCGAACACGAAGAGCTTCCGCTGCCGGAAGAGGTCAAAGACGAAGCGGTGTCTGCCGAAGAGTGGCAGGCCGAAGCGGAAACCGTTGAAATCGTTGAGGCGGTGGAAGAAGAAGCGGCGCTCGAGCCGGAGCTAACCGACGAAGAGCTGGAAGCCCAGGCGCTGGCGGCGGAAGCGGCTGAAGAAGCGGTCATCGTTGTGCCGGTAGAAGAGCAGGCCGAAGAAGAGACCGTTCAGGAGCAGGAAAAACCGACCAAAGAGGGTTTCTTCGCGCGCCTGAAGCGCAGCCTGCTTAAAACCAAAGAAAACTTAGGTTCCGGATTTATCAGTCTGTTCCGCGGCAAGAAGATCGACGACGATCTGTTTGAAGAGCTGGAAGAGCAGCTGCTGATTGCGGACGTTGGGGTGGAAACCACCCGTAAGATCATTGCCAATCTGACCGAAGGGGCGAGCCGCAAGCAATTGCGTGACGCCGAAGCGCTGTACGGCCTGCTGAAAGACGAGATGGGTGAAATTCTCGCAAAAGTTGACGAACCGCTTAATATTGAAGGCAAAACACCATTTGTTATTCTGATGGTCGGCGTGAACGGCGTGGGTAAAACCACCACCATCGGCAAGCTGGCGCGTCAGTTCGAGCAGCAGGGCAAATCGGTGATGCTGGCGGCGGGCGATACCTTCCGTGCGGCGGCGGTTGAGCAGCTGCAGGTCTGGGGCCAGCGCAACAACATCCCGGTGATTGCTCAGCATACCGGCGCGGATTCCGCATCCGTGATCTTTGACGCCATCCAGGCGGCGAAGGCGCGCAACGTGGACGTGCTGATTGCCGATACCGCAGGGCGTTTGCAGAACAAATCGCACCTGATGGAAGAGCTGAAGAAGATCGTTCGCGTCATGAAGAAGCTGGACGAAGACGCACCGCATGAAATTATGCTGACCATTGACGCCAGCACCGGACAGAACGCCATCAGCCAGGCGAAGCTGTTCCATGAAGCGGTAGGACTGACGGGGATCACGCTGACCAAACTGGACGGCACCGCGAAAGGCGGGGTGATCTTCTCCGTGGCCGACCAGTTCGGCATTCCTATCCGTTACATCGGTGTGGGCGAGCGTATTGAGGATTTACGTCCGTTTAAGGCGGACGACTTTATTGAGGCATTATTTGCCCGAGAGGACTAACAATGATTCGCTTTGAACACGTCAGCAAGGCCTATCTCGGTGGGAGACAAGCGCTGCAGGGGGTGACCTTTCACCTGCAGCCGGGCGAGATGGCATTCCTGACCGGCCATTCCGGCGCGGGGAAAAGTACCCTGCTCAAGCTTATCTGTGGGATCGAGCGGCCAAGCGCCGGAAAAATCTTTTTCAGCGGCCATGAGATCAGCCGTCTGAAAAACCGTGAGGTGCCGTTCCTGCGTCGTCAGATCGGCATGATTTTCCAGGATCACCACCTGCTGATGGATCGCACCGTTTTCGATAACGTGGCCATTCCGCTGATTATTGCCGGCGCCAGCTATGACGATATCCGCCGCCGCGTCTCTGCGGCGCTGGATAAGGTCGGGCTACTGGACAAAGCGAAGAACTTCCCGATCCAGCTCTCCGGCGGTGAACAGCAGCGCGTGGGTATCGCCCGCGCGGTGGTGAACAAGCCTGCGGTGCTGCTGGCGGATGAACCGACCGGTAACCTGGACGATGCCCTGTCAGAAGGGATTTTGCGTCTGTTTGAGGAGTTTAACCGCGTAGGGGTTACCGTATTGATGGCAACGCACGACATCGGGCTGATTTCCCGTCGTTCGTACCGCATGCTGACCCTGAGCGACGGGCATTTGCACGGAGGCCACGGTGAACAAGCGTGATGCAATAAACCAGATTCGGCAGTTCGGGAACCGGTTTGACCGTTTCCGTAAGCCGCAGGGCGGGGGTGACGGCAATCGTAATGCGCCGAAGCGCCAGAAGGCCGCGCCAAAACCGGCCTCCCGCAAAACCAACGTCTTTAACGAGCAGGTGCGCTACGCGTTCCACGGCGCGCTGCAGGACCTGAAAAGCAAACCGCTGGCGACGTTCCTGACGGTGATGGTAATCGCCATCTCCCTGACGCTGCCAAGCGTCTGCTACATGGTTTACAAGAACGTCAACCAGGCAGCGTCGCAGTATTATCCGTCTCCGCAGATCACGGTCTATCTGGATAAAGCGCTCGACGATAACGCGGCGGCGCAGGTGGTTGGGCAAATTCAGGCCGAGCAGGGCGTGGAGAAGGTCAACTATCTCTCACGTGAAGACGCGCTGGGCGAGTTCCGCAACTGGTCAGGCTTTGGCGGTGCGCTGGATATGCTTGAAGAGAACCCGCTGCCCGCCGTGGCGGTGGTGATCCCGAAGCTGGATTTCCAGGGGACCGATTCGCTTAACACCCTGCGCGATCGCATCACGCGCATTAAGGGCATTGATGAAGTGCGCATGGATGACAGCTGGTTTGCGCGTCTCGCTGCTCTGACCGGGCTGGTAGGCCGCGTCGCGGCGATGATTGGCGTGCTGATGGTGGCGGCGGTCTTCCTCGTCATCGGCAACAGCGTTCGTCTGAGCATCTTCGCTCGTCGCGATACCATCAACGTGCAGAAACTGATTGGTGCGACGGATGGCTTCATCCTCCGACCGTTCCTCTACGGTGGCGCACTGCTCGGTTTTTCCGGCGCATTTCTTTCACTGATATTGTCAGAAATTTTGGTGATGCGGCTTTCCTCTGCCGTGACTGAAGTGGCGCAGGTTTTCGGAACCAAGTTTGATATCAGCGGCTTAGGGTTCGATGAGTGCCTGTTACTGCTGCTGGTGTGTTCGATGATTGGGTGGGTGGCAGCGTGGCTGGCAACCGTTCAACATTTACGTCACTTTACTCCCGACTAATAAAAGCGTGATATAATCTTTCCCTGCACCGAGATGTTCGCTCTGCAGGGAAAGCGTCCCTGTTGTCTCTTCCCCTGTTATCATCTCCATGTCACATTTTGTGCGTAATTTATTCACCGTTGCACCTGGAACTTGTGGATAAAATCACTGTCTGATAAAAGAGTGAATGCTAATCTCGTTGCTCAAACGCTTTGGCATGGTTGTTGCCTGACGGGGACAGCCTGGACCAGAAGAAACACTGAGAGGAATGAATGACCAAAGAAATGCAAACTTTAGCTTTAGCCCCTGTTGGTAACCTGGAATCTTATATCCGGGCTGCGAACACCTGGCCGATGTTAACGGCCGAGGAAGAAAAGGAGCTTGCTGAAAAGCTGCATTACCAGGGCGATCTGGAAGCAGCGAAAAAGCTGATCCTGTCTCACCTGCGCTTTGTTGTTCACATTGCTCGTAATTATGCGGGCTATGGCCTGCCGCAGGCGGACTTGATTCAGGAAGGTAACATCGGCCTGATGAAGGCTGTGCGTCGCTTTAACCCGGAAGTGGGTGTGCGACTGGTCTCCTTCGCCGTCCACTGGATCAAAGCAGAAATTCATGAATACGTGCTGCGCAACTGGCGTATCGTGAAAGTCGCCACGACAAAAGCGCAACGCAAACTGTTCTTCAACCTGCGTAAAACCAAGCAGCGTCTGGGCTGGTTCAATCAGGATGAAGTGGAAATGGTCGCGCGCGAGCTGGGCGTATCCAGCAAAGACGTGCGTGAGATGGAATCCCGTATGGCCGCGCAGGACATGACCTTCGATATGTCCTCCGACGACGACGCATCTGACAGCCAGCCGATGGCACCGGTTCTGTATCTGCAGGATAAAACCTCTAACTTTGCTGACGGCATCGAAGAGGACAACTGGGAAGATCAGGCCGCGAACAAGCTGAGCTATGCGATGGAAGGCCTCGACGAACGTAGCCAGGATATCATCCGCGCCCGCTGGCTGGACGAAGACAACAAGTCCACGCTGCAGGAGCTGGCCGACCGCTACGGCGTCTCTGCGGAACGTGTCCGTCAGCTTGAAAAGAACGCCATGAAGAAACTTCGCGCCGCTATCGAAGCGTAATTAACGCGAAGTACACCGAGAACCCCTGGATGAGAGTCTGGGGGTTTTGTTTTTTTAGCGCCCGCTCTGGCGAATTCCCTCCCCCTGGCAAACACTTACTGATGCGCTAAGCAGGCGACTTTCTCAGGGGGACAGGGTGAAAAACAACGAACTGAACGACCGGCGGTTACAGGCGACGCCGCGCGGCATTGGCGTGATGTGTAACTTCTATGCCGATAAAGCCGAAAACGCCACGGTGTGGGACGTGGAAGGCAATGAGTACATCGACTTCGCCGCCGGGATCGCGGTGCTGAATACCGGCCATCGCCATCCTAAAGTCATTTCCGCCATCGAAAAACAACTCCACGCGTTTACCCACACGGCCTACCAGATTGTGCCGTATGAAGGCTACGTGGCGCTTGCCGAGCGCATCAACCAGCGCGTGCCGATTGACGGCCCGGCCAAAACCGCGTTCTTCTCGACGGGGGCTGAGGCGGTCGAAAACGCGGTGAAAATTGCCCGCGCCTTTACCAAACGCCCCGGCCTTATCACCTTCGGTGGCGCGTTCCACGGCCGCACCTTTATGACCATGGCGCTGACCGGCAAAGTTGCGCCGTACAAGCTCGGCTTTGGACCTTTCCCCGGCTCGGTGTATCACGCCCAGTATCCGAATGAACTGCACGGCGTCAGCACGGCGGAAGCGTTGAAAAGCCTGGAACGCATCTTTAAAGCGGATATTGCCCCTGACCAGGTCGCGGCGATTATTCTCGAACCGGTTCAGGGAGAGGGCGGTTTCAACATCGCCCCGGCTGATTTTATGCAGGCGCTGCGCGCCCTGTGCGATACCCACGGCATTTTGCTGATTGCCGACGAGGTGCAAAGCGGTTTCGCCCGCACCGGCAAGCTGTTCTCGATGGAACATCACTGCGTGAAGCCCGATCTGATCACTATGGCGAAAAGCCTGGCGGGCGGGATGCCGCTCTCGGCGGTGTCGGGCCGTGCTGAAGTGATGGATGCCCCCGCGCCGGGTGGGCTGGGCGGTACCTACGCGGGTAACCCGCTGGCGATTGCGGCGGCGCACGCCGTGCTGGACGTGATTGACGAAGAGGATCTCTGCACGCGATCGGCGCATCTTGGCCATCACCTGGTGGAAGTGTTGAACAAGGCGAAGGAACATTGCCCGTATATCGCGGATATTCGCGCGCAGGGCTCGATGGTGGCGGTGGAGTTTAACGATCCGCAAACGGGTCAGCCTTCGCCGGAATTTACCCGCCAGGTGCAGGAGCGGGCATTGCAAGAAGGTCTGCTGCTTCTGAGCTGCGGCGTCTACGGCAACGTCATTCGTTTCCTCTATCCTCTGACGATTCCCGAAGTGCAGTTCCGTAAAGCGCTGGACATTATCTCCGCGTCGCTGACACGTTAAAGCCACATGCCCGGCGGAACTCTTTGCCGGGCTTATCATATATTCATTTCAAATTTGCTATTCCAAAATCATAAAAATGGGGTATGTTTTAGCAGAGTATGCTGAAAAAGCGCGAACAGCACACCTATAACTGAAATAAAGCGCTGCACAACAACATCACAACAATCGTAATAACCATAATAATGGGGAATCTCAGGATGAACATGAAGGGTAAAGCGTTACTGGCAGGATGTATCGCGTTGGCATTCAGCACCATGGCGCAGGCAGACATCAAAGTGGCTGTGGTTGGCGCCATGTCCGGTCCGGTAGCGCAGTACGGCGACCAGGAGTTTACTGGCGCAGAACAGGCGGTTGCAGACATTAACACTAAGGGCGGTATCAAGGGCGAAAAACTGCAGATCGTAAAATATGATGATGCCTGTGACCCGAAACAAGCGGTCGCGGTCGCGAACAAAGTGGTGAACGACGGGATCAAATACGTTATCGGTCACCTGTGCTCTTCCTCTACCCAGCCGGCGTCTGACATCTACGAAGACGAAGGTATTCTGATGATCACCCCGGCGGCGACCGCACCAGAGCTGACCGCACGCGGTTACAAGCTGACCCTGCGCACCACCGGTCTGGACTCTGACCAGGGCCCAACCGCGGCGAAATACATCGTTGAAAAAGTGAAGCCGAAACGCATTGCCATTGTTCATGACAAGCAGCAGTACGGTGAAGGTCTGGCGCGTTCAGTGCAGGACAACCTTAAGAAAGCCAATGCCGACGTGGTGTTCTTCGACGGGATCACCGCCGGTGAGAAAGACTTCTCCACGCTGGTTGCGCGTCTGAAGAAAGAGAATATCGACTTTGTTTACTACGGCGGCTACCACCCGGAAATGGGCCAGATCCTGCGCCAGGCGCGCGCGGCCGGTCTGAAAACCCAGTTCATGGGCCCGGAAGGGGTGGCGAACGTTTCTCTGTCTAACATCGCGGGTGAATCCGCCGAAGGCCTGCTGGTGACCAAACCGAAGAACTACGACCAGGTCCCTGCGAACAAACCTATCGTAGATGCCATCAAGGCGAAGAAACAGGATCCAAGCGGCGCGTTCGTCTGGACCACCTACGCGGCGCTGCAGTCGCTGCAGGCGGGCCTGAACCAGTCAGCCGATCCGGCTGAGATTGCCACCTGGCTGAAAGCGAACACCGTCGAAACCGTTATGGGGCCTCTCTCCTGGGACACGAAAGGCGACCTGAAGGGCTTCGAGTTCGGCGTGTTTGACTGGCATGCGAACGGCACGGCGACAGACGCCAAATAATTTTCCCGTCGCCTTTCGCGCCGCAGGTGCGTTGGCTGCGTTATTCAACCCCGGTCACTTACTTATGTAAGCTCCCGGGGATTTCATAACTTGCCGCCTTCCTGCAACACGAAATGCTTGGGAAAATGCGGTAGAAATTGTAGGCCGGGCAAGGCGCAGCCGCCACCCGGCTTTCTTTTAGCGCTTCTCCCACCCGCTCTCCTGCGCCGTAAACCCTAACGCCTGCATAAACGCCGCCATCACGCCGCGGTCTTCCACGCCCACGTCGGCCATCCACCATGATGTCACGCCCGGGTTTTCGCGGAGCACTTCTTCAATTAAATACTGCCCCACGCCGCGACGGCGGGTCACGTCACGCACGCGCAGCGAGTCCAGCGCCCCTTCCGTGCCGCTCAGCGTTACGCGAACGGCGGCCAGAAGACGCTCGTTAAAGCGCGCGGCATAGATACGGTGATTTTCGTCGACGGCCAGCGACGAAGGGGAATATTCCGGCCAGATCTTGCCCAGGTCGATATGATCCTGGTCGCTAAAGGTCACCAGACGCACGATAGTCAGTTTCATTAGCTGCTTGTCCAAATCAAATTGAGTAGAGGCAGTGTACTCAATTTATTCGCTCAGCGGCTTCCTCTTTTTATCGCCGTTTGCCAGGTGATTAGTTTTTTGGCAACGCGTTGGGCAGTTTGAAAACACATGGATCGAAAAATAAGCAGGATTTTAACCTGAATGGCAGTGATTTATTCGGCGCTTTGTACCGTTATTTTATGCTGCAAACTGCACTTTTATTTGTTTATCTCTGCCTGATTTCAGAATATTATCTTTGCTTAATCGCCTGAAAAATAGAGATTTTAGTCTGGTTTTTGACAAAAACCTGCGCTAAACCATTAAAGGCACTGGTAAAAATAGCGTTGTTCATTAAAAGTACAGAATGCTTTTTAACCATAATAAAACAAAATATAAACACGACATCACGAATGGGGATTCAGAGATGAAAAGGAACGCGAAGACGTTAATCGCGGGGATGGTCGCACTGTCGATCTCGCATGCCGCCATGGCGGAAGACATAAAAGTTGCGGTAGTGGGGGCGATGTCCGGCCCTGTTGCCCAGTGGGGTGACATGGAGTTCAACGGTGCGCGCCAGGCCATCAAAGACATCAACGCTAAGGGCGGCATCAAGGGCGACAAGCTGGTGGGCGTGGAGTATGACGACGCCTGCGATCCGAAACAGGCCGTCGCGGTCGCCAACAAAATCGTCAACGATGGCATCCAGTATGTGATCGGCCACCTGTGCTCATCGTCCACCCAGCCGGCGTCTGACATCTACGAAGATGAAGGCATTCTGATGATCACCCCTGGCGCCACTAACCCTGAGCTGACCCAGCGCGGCTACCAGCACATCATGCGCACCGCCGGTCTGGACTCCTCTCAGGGGCCTACCGCCGCCAAATACATCCTTGAAACCGTCAAGCCGCAGCGTATCGCCATTATTCATGACAAGCAGCAGTACGGCGAAGGCCTGGCGCGCTCCGTTCAGGACGGCCTGAAAAAAGGCGGCGCGAACATCGTCTTCTTCGACGGCATTACCGCCGGTGAGAAAGACTTCTCCGCGCTGATCGCCCGTCTGCAAAAAGAGAATATCGACTTTGTTTACTACGGCGGCTACTACCCGGAGATGGGGCAGATGCTGCGTCAGGCGCGCGCCACCGGTCTGAAAACTCAGTTTATGGGGCCAGAGGGCGTGGGCAATGCCTCCCTGTCCAACATCGCCGGGGATTCTGCCGAAGGCATGCTGGTGACGATGCCAAAACGATATGACCAGGATCCGGCCAACAAGGCTATCGTGGATGCGCTCAAGGCGCAGAAGAAAGATCCGAGTGGTCCGTACGTCTGGATCACCTATGCCGCCGTACAGTCTCTGGCCACCGCGCTGGATCGTACCGGCAGCAAAGAACCGCTGGATCTGGTGAAAGATTTAAAAGCACACGGGGCGAACACCGTGATTGGGCCGCTGAACTGGGATGAGAAAGGCGATCTGAAGGGATTTGAGTTTGGTGTCTTTAAGTGGCACGCCGACGGTTCGTCTTCGGCCGCCAAATAATTATCCCACCGCCCGGCATGACGGGCGGGTATAAAAAGGTTTGCATATGTCCGAGCAGTTTCTCTATTTCCTGCAGCAGATGTTTAACGGCGTCACGCTGGGAAGCACCTACGCGCTGATCGCCATCGGCTATACGATGGTTTACGGCATTATCGGCATGATCAACTTCGCCCACGGCGAGGTCTACATGATCGGTAGCTATGTCTCCTTTATGATTATCGCCGCCCTGATGATGATGGGCATCGACAGCAGCTGGCTGCTGGTCGCCGCCGGGTTTGTCGGCGCGATTGTGATTGCCAGCGCCTACGGCTGGAGCATCGAGCGCGTGGCCTATCGGCCGGTGCGCAGCTCCAAGCGTCTGATTGCACTGATTTCCGCCATCGGGATGTCGATCTTCCTGCAAAACTACGTCAGCCTGACCGAAGGCTCGCGCGACGTGGCGCTGCCAAGCCTGTTTAACGGCCAGTGGATTGTGGGAGCCAGCGAAAACTTCGCGGCCTCTATCACCACCATGCAGCTGGTTATCTGGGTCGTGACCTTTATTGCGATGCTGGCCCTGACGCTGTTCATCCGCTACTCGCGGATGGGACGCGCCTGCCGCGCCTGCGCAGAAGACCTGAAGATGGCGAGCCTGCTCGGCATCAACACCGACCGCGTGATTGCCCTGACCTTCGTGATTGGCGCCGCGATGGCTGCCGTCGCAGGCGTGCTGCTCGGCCAGTTCTACGGCGTGATCAACCCGTACATCGGCTTTATGGCCGGGATGAAAGCTTTTACCGCGGCGGTGCTGGGCGGTATCGGCAGTATTCCGGGCGCGATGATTGGCGGCCTGATCCTGGGCGTGGCGGAAGCGCTCTCTTCGGCGTACCTGAGCACGGAATATAAAGACGTGGTGTCGTTTGCCCTGCTGATTCTGGTTCTGCTGGTCATGCCTACCGGTATTCTGGGCCGTCCGGAGGTAGAGAAAGTATGAAACCGATGCATTTTGCAATGGCGCTGCTCTCTGCCGCCATGTTCTTCGTGCTGGCAGGCGTCTTTATGGGCGTCCAGCTTGAGCTGAATGGCACCAAACTGGTGGTGGATACCGCCCCCGACATCCGCTGGCAGTGGGTGTTTATCGGTACCGCCGTGGTGTTCCTGTTCCAGCTGCTGCGTCCGCTGTTCCAGAAGTCGCTGAAAAACGTCTCCGGGCCGAAATTCGTCCTGCCGGCCATCGACGGGTCTACCGTTAAGCAGAAGCTGTTCCTCGTGGCGCTGCTGGTGGCTGCCGTGGCGTGGCCGTTCGTGGTGTCTCGTGGAACCGTGGATATCGCTACCCTGACCATGATCTACGTGATCCTCGGTCTCGGTCTGAACGTGGTGGTGGGGCTCTCAGGTCTGCTGGTGCTGGGCTACGGCGGCTTCTACGCCATCGGTGCCTACACCTTCGCGCTGCTGAACCACTATTACGGGCTCGGCTTCTGGACCTGCCTGCCGCTGGCAGGGCTGGTCTCTGCCGCCGCAGGCTTCCTGCTCGGTTTCCCGGTGCTGCGCCTGCGCGGTGACTACCTGGCGATTGTGACCTTAGGCTTCGGTGAAATCGTCCGTATCCTGCTGCTGAATAACACCGAAGTGACCGGCGGCCCGAACGGCATCAGCCAGATCCCGAAACCGACCTTCTTCGGCCTGGAGTTCAGCCGCACCGCCCGCGAAGGCGGCTGGGACACCTTCAGTAACTTCTTCGGCGTGAAGTATGACCCGTCCGATCGCGTCATCTGGCTCTATCTGGTGGCGCTGCTGCTGGTGGTCATCACCCTGTTCGTGATTAACCGCCTGCTGCGCATGCCGCTGGGCCGCGCGTGGGAAGCGCTGCGCGAAGATGAGATCGCCTGCCGCTCCCTGGGCCTGAACCCGACCCGCATCAAGCTGACCGCGTTCACCATCAGCGCCGCGTTTGCCGGTTTTGCCGGGACGCTGTTTGCCGCGCGTCAGGGCTTCGTCAGCCCGGAATCGTTCACCTTTGCCGAATCCGCCTTTGTGCTGGCGATTGTGGTGCTGGGCGGGATGGGCTCGCAGTTCGCCGTTATCCTGGCGGCCATCCTGCTGGTGGTCTCGCGCGAGCTGATGCGCGACTTTAACGAATACAGCATGTTAATGCTGGGTGGTTTGATGGTGCTGATGATGATCTGGCGTCCGCAGGGCTTGCTGCCGATGACCCGTCCACAGCTGAAGCTGAAGAACGGGCAAGCGAAAGGAGAGCAGGCATGAGTCAGCCATTATTATCCGTTAACGGTCTGATGATGCGTTTTGGCGGCCTGCTGGCGGTCAACAACGTGAATCTGGATTTGCACAAGAAAGAGATTGTCTCCCTGATTGGCCCGAACGGCGCGGGGAAAACCACGGTCTTTAACTGCCTGACCGGCTTCTACAAGCCGACGGGCGGCACCATCATGCTGCGCGATCAGCATCTTGAAGGGCTGCCGGGCCAGCAGATTGCCCGCATGGGCGTAGTGCGTACCTTCCAGCACGTGCGTCTGTTCCGCGAGATGACGGTGATTGAGAACCTGCTGGTGGCGCAGCATCAGCAGCTGAAAACCGGGCTGTTCTCCGGCCTGCTGAAAACCCCGGCCTTCCGCCGCGCCCAGGATGAAGCGCTCGATCGCGCCGCCACCTGGCTCGACCGCATTGGCCTGCTGCAGCACGCCAACCGTCAGGCGAGCAACCTGGCCTACGGCGACCAGCGTCGCCTGGAAATTGTGCGCTGCATGGTGACGCAGCCGGAAATCCTCATGCTCGACGAACCGGCGGCGGGCCTCAACCCGAAAGAGACCAAAGAGCTGGACGAGCTGATTGCCGAACTGCGCGATCACCACGACACCACCATTCTGCTGATTGAGCACGACATGAAGCTGGTGATGGGCATTTCCGACCGTATCTACGTGGTTAACCAGGGTACGCCGCTGGCAAACGGCACGCCGGAAGAGATCCGCAACAACCCGGACGTGATCCGCGCATACCTGGGTGAGGCATAAGATGGAAAAAGCGATGTTAACGTTCGACAAGGTCAATGCGCACTACGGCAAGATCCAGGCGCTGCACGACGTCAGCCTGCATATCAACCAGGGTGAAATCGTCACCCTGATTGGCGCCAATGGCGCGGGTAAGACCACGCTGCTCGGCACCCTGTGCGGTGACCCGCGCGCCACCAGCGGGCGGATTGTGTTTGACGGCAAAGACATTACCGACTGGCAGACCGCCAGAATCATGCGCGAGGCGGTGGCGATTGTTCCGGAAGGGCGTCGCGTGTTCTCGCGTATGACGGTGGAAGAGAACCTGGCGATGGGCGGCTTCTTCGCCCACCGCGATGAATACCAGACCCGCATCAAGTGGGTGTACGAACTCTTCCCGCGCCTGTGGGAGCGTCGCATCCAGCGTGCAGGCACCATGTCAGGCGGTGAACAGCAGATGCTGGCGATCGGCCGCGCGCTGATGAGCCAGCCGCGCCTGCTGCTGCTGGATGAGCCGTCGCTCGGCCTGGCGCCGATCATCATCCAGCAGATTTTCGACACCATTGAGCAGCTGCGTAAAGAGGGGATGACCATCTTCCTCGTTGAGCAGAACGCCAACCAGGCGCTGAAGCTGGCTGACCGTGGCTACGTGCTGGAGAACGGCCGCGTGGTGCTGGAAGACACCGGCGACGCGCTGCTGGCGAACGAAGCGGTGCGGAGCGCTTACCTGGGCGGCTGAGCCGTCTGTATCGCCCGGTGGCGCTGCGCTTACCGGGCCTACAGGGATCGAGTAGGCCGGGTAAGGCGTAGCCGCCACCCGGCTTTTTTAACCACTACACCCCTTCACACAACCATCATCCCCCTGACCCTTTGCTGTCACTTATCTGTAAACAAACAGTTATTTTTCTGTCATTCGAGCATGTCATGTTACCTCGCGAGCATAAAACGCGTGATATCGCGCATCCGGCACAATAAGAGAGATGACAATGACATCGTTACGACACACAGCTTTGGGTCTGGCACTGGGTCTGGCTTTTGCGACGAATGCAATGGCTGTGACGACCATTCCGTTCTGGCATTCCATGGAAGGGGAGTTGGGTAAAGAAGTTGACTCCCTGGCGCAGCGTTTCAACGACACCCATCCGGATTACAAAATTGTGCCGGTGTACAAAGGCAACTACGAGCAGAGCCTGAGCGCGGGCATCGCCGCCTTCCGTACCGGCAACGCGCCTGCACTGTTACAGGTTTATGAAGTGGGCACCGCCACCATGATGGCCTCCAAAGCCATCAAGCCGGTCTATGAAGTGTTCAAAGAAGCGGGTATTAACTTCGATGAATCCCAGTTCGTGCCAACCGTAGCGGGTTACTACACCGATTCCAAAACCGGACATCTGCTGTCTCAGCCGTTTAACAGCTCCACGCCGGTGCTGTACTACAACAAAGACGCCTTCAAGAAAGCCGGTTTAGACCCGGAGCAGCCGCCAAAAACCTGGCAGGACCTGGCCGAATACACCGCGAAGCTGAAAGCGGCGGGAATGAAGTGCGGCTACGCCAGCGGCTGGCAGGGCTGGATCCAGATCGAAAACTTCAGCGCCTGGCACGGCCTGCCGGTGGCGACCAAAAACAACGGCTTCGACGGCACCGACGCGGTACTGGAGTTTAACAAGCCGGAGCAGGTGAAGCACATCGCGCTGCTGGAAGCACTGAACAAGAAGGGCGACTTCAGCTACTTCGGGCGTAAAGACGAATCCACCGAGAAGTTCTATAACGGCGACTGCGCCATTACCACCGCCTCTTCCGGCTCGCTGGCGGATATCCGTCACTACGCCAAATTCAACTACGGCGTGGGCATGATGCCGTACGATGCCGACGTGAAGGGCGCGCCGCAGAACGCCATCATCGGCGGGGCGAGCCTGTGGGTGATGCAGGGTAAAGACAAGGGCACCTACAAAGGCGTGGCCGAGTTCCTTGACTTCCTGGCGAAGCCGGAAAACGCCGCCGAATGGCACCAGAAGACCGGCTACCTGCCGATCACCAAAGCCGCGTATGACCTGACCCGCGAGCAGGGCTTCTACAGCAAGAACCCGGGCGCGGATATCGCGACGCGTCAGATGCTGAACAAGCCGCCGTTGCCGTTCACCAAAGGCCTGCGCCTGGGCAACATGCCGCAGATCCGCACCATCGTGGATGAAGAGCTGGAAAGCGTCTGGACCGGGAAGAAAACGCCACAGCAGGCGCTGGATTCCGCGGTAGAGCGCGGGAATCAGCTGCTGCGCCGCTTTGAGCAGTCGACGAAATCGTAATCCGTGATTCGCCCGGTGACGCGTAGCGATCCGGGCCTACGGGGATCGTGCGGGCTGATGCCCTCACCCCAACCCTCTCCAACGGGGAGAGGGAGAAATATTTGTAGGCCGGGTAAGGCGTAGCCGCCACCCGGCATTGCTCAGGAACCCAATCTCAATGTCATCATCCCGTCCGGTGTTCCGTTCCCGCTGGCTGCCGTACCTGCTGGTCGCGCCTCAGCTGGTCATCACCGTTATCTTCTTTATCTGGCCTGCGGGCGAAGCGCTGTGGTACTCGGTACAAAGCGTCGATCCGTTTGGGCTCTCCAGCCAGTTTGTCGGGCTGGACAACTTTACCGCGTTGTTCCATGACAGCTACTACCTGGACGCCTTCTGGACGACGATCAGGTTCAGCGCGCTGGTCACCGTCAGCGGCCTTGTTGCCTCGCTGTTTTTCGCCGCGCTGGTGGACTATGTGGTGCGCGGCAGCCGCCTGTATCAGACCCTGATGCTGCTGCCGTACGCCGTGGCGCCCGCCGTCGCCGCCGTGCTGTGGATCTTCCTGTTTAACCCGGGGCGCGGGCTGATTACCCATTTCCTGGCAGAGTTCGGCTACGACTGGAACCACGCCCAGAACAGCGGCCAGGCCATGTTCCTGGTGGTGTTCGCCTCGGTGTGGAAGCAGATCAGCTACAACTTCCTGTTCTTCTTTGCCGCGCTGCAGTCCATCCCGCGTTCGCTGGTGGAGGCCGCCGCGATTGACGGCGCAGGGCCGATTCGTCGCTTCTTCAGGCTGTCGCTGCCGCTGATCGCCCCGGTGAGCTTCTTCCTGCTGGTGGTTAACCTCGTGTACGCCTTCTTCGACACCTTCCCGGTGATCGATGCGGCCACCGCAGGCGGTCCGGTGCAGGCGACCACCACGCTTATCTATAAGATCTACCGCGAAGGCTTCGCCGGGCTGGATCTCTCGGCCTCCGCCGCGCAGTCGGTGGTGCTGATGTTCCTCGTCATCATCCTCACGGTGGTGCAGTTCCGCTATGTTGAAAGTAAGGTGCGCTACCAATGATTGAGAACCGTCGCGGGCTGACGATTTTCAGCCACACCATGCTGATTCTGGGGATCATCGTCATCCTGTTTCCACTGTACGTGGCCTTTGTCGCCGCCACGCTGGACACCAAAGCGGTGTTCGACACGCCGATGACGCTGATCCCAGGCACGCATCTGTTCGAGAACATGAAGACCATCTGGACCCAGGGCGTGGGCGCCAACAGCGCGCCGTTCTGGCTGATGATGCTCAACAGCTTCATCATGGCGTTCGGCATTACGGTCGGCAAAATTACGGTGTCGATGCTCTCGGCCTTCGCCATCGTCTGGTTCCGCTTTCCGCTGCGCAACCTCTTCTTCTGGATGATCTTCATTACCCTGATGCTGCCGGTGGAGGTGCGTATCTTCCCGACGGTGGAAGTGATCGCCAACCTGAAGATGCTCGACAGCTACGCGGGCCTCACCCTGCCGCTGATGGCCTCGGCGACCGCCACCTTCCTGTTCCGCCAGTTCTTTATGACCCTGCCGGACGAGCTGATTGAAGCCGCGCGCATCGACGGCGCCTCGCCGATGCGCTTCTTCCGTGACATCGTGCTGCCGCTGTCGAAAACCAACCTTGCGGCGCTGTTTGTGATCACCTTTATCTACGGCTGGAACCAGTACCTGTGGCCGCTGCTGATTATTCAGGACGTCAATCTCGGCACCGCCGTGGCGGGCATCAAAGGCATGATTGCCACCGGCGAAGGCACCACCCTCTGGAACCAGGTGATGGCGGCGATGCTGCTCACCCTAATCCCACCCGTAGTCATTGTTTTAGCCATGCAGCGCGCGTTTGTCCGCGGCCTGGTCGATAGCGAGAAATAAGATGGCAGGTTTAAAACTTCAGGCAGTAACCAAAAGCTGGGACGGCAAAACCCAGGTGATTCAGCCGCTCACGCTCGACGTGGCGGACGGGGAGTTTATCGTGATGGTCGGCCCGTCCGGCTGCGGCAAATCTACGCTGCTGCGCATGGTGGCGGGGCTGGAGCGCGTGACGTCCGGGGATATCTGGATTGACCGCCAGCGCGTCACCGAGATGGAGCCGAAAGACAGGGGCATCGCGATGGTGTTCCAGAACTACGCCCTCTACCCGCACATGAGCGTGGAGGAGAACATGGCCTGGGGGCTGAAAATCCGCGGCATGGGCAAAGGCCATATTGAGGAGCGCGTGAAAGAAGCGGCGCGTATTCTGGAGCTGGACGGCCTGCTCAAGCGCCGCCCGCGCGAACTCTCCGGCGGCCAACGCCAGCGCGTGGCGATGGGGCGCGCCATCGTGCGCGATCCGGCGGTATTCCTCTTCGACGAGCCGCTCTCTAACCTCGACGCCAAGCTGCGCGTGCAGATGCGTCTTGAGCTGCAGCAGCTGCACCGTCGTCTGAAAACCACGTCACTGTACGTCACCCACGATCAGGTTGAGGCCATGACCCTCGCCCAGCGCGTGATGGTGATGAACAAAGGCGTTGCCGAGCAGATTGGTACCCCCGTGGAAGTCTACGAGAAACCGGCCACCCGCTTTGTGGCGAGCTTTATCGGCAGCCCGGCGATGAACCTGCTCGAAGGGCGCATCAGCAGCACGGGCACGCACTTTGAGCTGGAAAGCGGGATGGCATTGCCGATCAACTGGTACTATCGTGGCTACGCCGGGCGTAAGATGACGCTCGGTATCCGCCCGGAACATATCGGTTTAACCTCTCAGGCGGAAGGCGGCGTGCCGCTGGTGATGGACACGCTGGAGATGTTAGGTGCAGATAACCTGGCGCACGGGCGCTGGGGCGAGCAAAAGATGGTGGTGCGTCTGGCGCATCAGGAGCGCCCGAAAGCAGGCAGCACGCTGTGGCTGCACCTGCCGGAAAATCATCTGCACCTTTTTGACGGTGAAACAGGACAACGAGTATGAGCAACTGGCCTTATCCCCACGTCGTCGCCCACCGCGGCGGCGGTAAGCTGGCGCCGGAGAACACCCTGGCGGCGATTGATGTTGGCGCGCGTTACGGCCACACCATGATCGAGTTCGACGCCAAGCTGTCGAAAGACGGCGAGATTTTCCTGCTGCATGACGATAACCTCGAACGCACCAGCAACGGCTGGGGCGTGGCGGGCGAGCTGCCGTGGCGCGATCTGCTGAAGGTCGACGCCGGAAGCTGGTACAGCGGCGAATTCAAAGGCGAACCGCTGCCGCTGCTGGCGGAAGTGGCCGACCGCTGTCGCCAGCACGGCATGATGGCCAATATCGAAATCAAACCGACCACCGGCACCGGGCCGCTGACCGGCAAAGTGATTGCCCTTGCCGCGCGCGAGCTGTGGGAAGGGATGACCGCGCCGCTGCTGTCATCATTTGAAATCGATGCGCTGGAGGCCGCACAGGCCGCAGCGCCGGAACTGCCGCGCGGGCTATTGCTGGACGAGTGGCGCGAGGACTGGCGTGAGCTGACGACGCGCTTAGCGTGTGTCTCTATTCATCTTAATCACAAGCTGCTGGATGAGGCGCGGGTGAAGGTGCTGAAAGACGCGGGTCTGCATATTCTGGTTTACACCGTCAATAAACCCCAGCGTGCAGCCGAACTGCTGCGCTGGGGCGTGGACAGCATCTGTACCGATGCGATTGACCTGATCGGCCCGGACTTTAGTTCTGCGGATTAAGCATACTGCCATTCGACTGCGGCGGCAGCATATGCTGCTGTCCGCTGCCTGACGAGGTCATCCCACCTAACATTCCGCCGTTTCTGTTCGGCAGCGGCTGCTCGCGCACCTGCCCCTGCTGCACGCGCTGGGTGTTGGCGTTCATCTGATTTTGCAGGCTTTGCTGCTGCATCTGGGTCTGCGTTCTCAGCTGCTGATTCAGCATCCCTTTTTGCTGCTGTTGCTGGCTCATCATCTCGGTCTGCATACGCTGCTGGCTCGGGATGACATAACCCTGTTGGTTAGGGTTGTTCATGGTGTTGAGTGGCTGTGCGAGCGCGGCAAAGGGGATCAGCGCCGTAAGAATCAATAAGCGTTTCATTGTCATTTCCTCCTTTTGAGGTCTCTCTTAAGTTTACCCTGATTTCACCATGACGATGATTTTTTAGGAGTTGTGAACCAGGCTTAAGCGGGGAATATGGATCCCTTCACCTGGAGAACAATAATGATGAAACCAACGTTTTTGCGCTGGGTCGCCCTCGCCGCGCTGATGGCAGGCGGTACATTTAGCGTGGCGGCCAACCCGCCCGCGGCGCCTCCGGTCTCTTACGGCGTGGAGGAAGATGTCTTTCATCCCGTGCGGGCAACCCACGGCATGGTGGCGTCGGTGGATGCGCTGGCGACCCGCGTGGGCGTCGATATTCTCAGGCAGGGCGGTAACGCGGTGGATGCGGCGGTCGCCGTCGGCTATGCGCTGGCGGTGACGCACCCGCAGGCGGGGAACCTGGGCGGCGGCGGCTTTATGATGCTGCGCACCAAAGACGGAAAAACCACCGCCATCGACTTCCGTGAAATGGCGCCTTCTCAGGCGTCACGGGACATGTTCCTCGATGACCAGGGCAACCCGGACAGTAAAAAATCCCTGACCTCGCACCTGGCCTCCGGCACGCCGGGCACCGTTGCGGGCTTCTCGCTGGCGCTGGAAAAATACGGCACGATGCCGCTGAACAAGGTGGTTCAGCCTGCTATCAAGCTGGCGCGGGAGGGCTTTGTGGTGAATGACGCCCTGGCAGACGACCTCAAAACCTACGGCAGCGAAGTCATCCCGAATCACGAAAACAGCAAGGCGATCTTCTGGAAAGACGGTGAACCGCTGAAGAAGGGCGATAAGCTGGTGCAGAAGAACCTTGCCAAAAGCCTTGAGCTTATTGCGGAGCACGGTCCGGACGCCTTCTACAAAGGGGCGATTGCCGACCAGATTGCGGAAGAGATGCAGAAGAACGGCGGGCTCATCACCAAAGCGGATCTGGCGGAATACAGGGCGGTGGAGCGCGAGCCGATTAGCGGCACCTACCGCGGGTACGAGGTCTTCTCCATGCCGCCGCCGTCTTCCGGGGGCATTCACATCGTGCAGATCCTCAACATTCTTGAAAACTTCGATATGCACAAGTTCGGCTTCGGCAGCACGGATGCCATGCAGGTGATGGCGGAAGCGGAAAAACGCGCCTACGCCGACCGCTCGGAATATCTCGGCGATCCGGACTTCGTGAAGGTGCCGTGGCAGGCGCTGACCAACAAGGCGTACGCCAAATCCATTGCCGATCAGATTGATATCAACAAGGCCAAGCCGTCGAGCGAGATCCGTCCCGGCAAGCTGGCGCCGTATGAAAGCAACCAGACCACCCACTTCTCGGTGGTGGATAAAGACGGTAACGCGGTGGCGGTGACCTATACGCTCAACACCACCTTCGGCACCGGGATTGTGGCGGGCAACAGCGGCATTCTGCTGAACAACGAGATGGATGACTTCTCCGCCAAGCCGGGCGTGCCGAACGTCTACGGGCTGGTCGGCGGCGATGCGAATGCGGTAGGGCCGAAGAAACGTCCGCTGTCGTCCATGTCGCCCACCATCGTGGTGAAAGAGGGCAAAACCTGGCTGGTAACCGGTAGCCCGGGCGGCAGCCGGATTATCACCACCGTATTACAGATGGTGGTAAACAGCATCGACTTTGGGATGAACGTCGCCGAAGCGACTAACGCCCCGCGTTTCCACCACCAGTGGCTGCCGGACGAGCTGCGCGTCGAGAAGGGCTTTAGCCCGGACACCATTAAACTGCTTGAGCAGCGTGGGCAGAAGGTGGCGGTGAAAGAGGCGATGGGCAGCACCCAGAGCATTATGGTGGGGCCGGACGGAGCGCTGTTTGGCGCATCAGATCCGCGTTCGGTGGATGATTTGACGGCGGGGTATTGATGTGTTGCCCGGTGGCGCTGCGCTTACCGGGCCTACAACTGCACGAACGTAGGCCGGGTAAGGCGAAGCCGCCACCCGGCAAATCATTACTTCATTCTCGCCATATAATACGCGTCCACATATTCGCCGTTGCGCAGGGCAAATTTCTTGCCGGTTCCTTCGATTTCAAAACCAAAATTTTTATAGAGGGCAACTGCCGAGGGGTTATCGGCAAAGACCGTCAGTTCGATACGTTCAATACGCAACCAGTTGTCACACAGGTTGATCATCTCGCTCATGAGCCTGCGGCCTACGCCGCGTCCCTGCATATCCGCAGCCACGCTGATGCCGAATGTGGCAACATGGCTGCGGCGCGGGTTTTCCATTACGTCCAGTGCCATATGTCCAATAACGCGCTGGTCCAGACAGGCAACGAGATGGCGCCGGCCTGGTTTTGTCGCAACGCGTTCGTGCCACATTTCCATAGAAGGATGAGGGAGCTGTAGCGTGTCGTGATACACATCAGGATGCGACATGATGTCACGTAAAGCTTCTGCATCGCTGGGTTCGATGTGGCGTATCACTATCTCACTCATTCCTTGTTCCTCAGTCAGTTAAAAGGCCCTTCCAACATCAGTGACTTTAAAATTTGAGTCAACCGCTATTTTTTGCAAAAAGTATTGGACAAGTGCGAATGAGAATGATTATTATTGCTCTGCATTCAGGAAGACCGCTACGGGAACCTGAAAGCACGACATTGCTCACATTGCTTCCAGTATTACTTTAGCCAGCTTTTAGCTGGCTTTTTTTTTGTTATGGTTAGACTCAGTAACCTTCCAAAAGGACTGAGCCATGACACTACACTGTGCATTTATTGGATTTGGCAAAAGCACCACCCGCTATCACCTGCCGTATGTCCTCAACCGTAAAGATACCTGGCATGTGGCCCATATCTACCGCCGCCGCGCGAAGCCGGAGGAGCAGTCTCCGCAGTACTCCCACATCCATTTCACCAGCGATCTCGATGAGGTGCTTAACGATCCGCAGGTCACGCTGGTGGTTGTCTGCACCCACGCCGACAGCCATTTTGACTATGCGAAACGCGCGCTGGAAGCGGGCAAAAACGTGCTGGTAGAAAAGCCGTTCACCCCGACCATCGCCGAAGCGAAAGCGCTGTTCGCGCTGGCGAAAAGTAAAGGGTTGACCGTCACGCCGTATCAGAACCGTCGCTTTGACAGCTGCTTCCTGACGGCAAAAAAAGCGATTGAAAGCGGCAAGCTCGGCGACATTGTGGAGATCGAAAGTCACTTCGATTACTACCGCCCGGTGGCGGAAACGCAACCCGGACTGCCGCAGGATGGTTCGTTCTACGGGCTGGGGGTGCACACCATGGACCAGATCATCTCCCTGTTTGGCCGCCCGGACCACGTGACGTATGACATTCGCAGCCTGCGCAATAAAGCCAACCCGGACGATACCTTCGAAGCCCAGCTGTTCTACGGCGACCTTAAAGCCATCGTCAAAACCAGCCACCTGGTGAAGATCGATTACCCGAAATTTATCGTTCACGGCACTAAAGGTTCGTTTATCAAATACGGTATCGACCAGCAGGAGACCAGCCTGAAGGCCAATATCATGCCCGGTGAACCTGGCTTTGCGGAGGACGATTCCGTGGGCGTGCTGGAGTATGTGAACGACGAGGGCGTGACGGTCAAAGAAACGCTGAAGCCGGAAACCGGCGACTATGGCCGCGTCTATGATGCGCTATTTGAGACCCTCACAAACGGCACGGCGAATTACGTCAAGGAATCTGACGTTCTGACCAACCTCGAAATCCTTGAGCGGGCCTTCGAACAGGCTTCTCCTGCCACGGTAACCCTCGCGAAATAAGCAAAAACGGCTCCTCTGCACTTATTCACAATTTTTGAACAGAGGAGTCAATTTTCACCCCCTATGATCCCAGGCCGTTTGCGTCCACACTTACTCCATCGAAACGAACTGAGGGTGAAAACAATGATCTACTTACGCAAAGCAAACGAACGTGGTCACGCGAATCATGGCTGGCTGGACTCATGGCATTCATTCTCGTTTGCCGACTACTACGACCCGAACTTCATGGGCTTCTCAGCACTGCGCGTGATTAACGACGACGTGATTGATGCAGGCCAGGGCTTTGGTACCCACCCGCACAAAGACATGGAAATCCTGACCTATGTGCTGGAAGGCGCGGTTGAGCACCAGGACAGCATGGGCAACAAAGAGCAGGTTCCGGCGGGCGAGTTCCAGATTATGAGCGCGGGTACCGGGGTGCGTCACTCTGAGTACAACCCAAGCAAAACGGAAAAACTGCACCTGTATCAAATCTGGATCATTCCAGAAGAGACAGGCATCACGCCGCGCTACGAGCAGCGCCGCTTCGACGCCAAACAGGGTAAACAGCTGGTGCTCTCCCCGGATGCGCGTGAAGGTTCCCTGAAAGTGCATCAGGATATGGAGCTGTACCGCTGGGCGCTGGCGAAAGATGAACAGTCCGTGCATCAGATTGCCGCTAACCGCCGCGTGTGGATCCAGGTGGTGAAAGGGGAGGTGTCCATCAACGGCACCAAAGCGACAACCGCCGATGGTCTGGCCATCTGGGATGAGCAGGCGATCTCCGTGCATGCCGACAGCGAAAGCGAAATTCTGCTGTTTGACCTGCCGCCGGTGTAATAAAACATAAATAAATCCCCATCCTTCCCTTTGACAGGGGAAGGATGGGCTTTGTCCGTGGTAAACTGAGCAAATCTCTCACTTCAAGATTTCTCAGGACGATGAAAAAGAAACGCCCCGTACTTCAGGATGTCGCCGATCGCGTCGGTGTGACCAAAATGACGGTCAGCCGTTTTTTACGTAACCCGGAACAGGTTTCCGTGGCGTTACGTGGCAAGATTGCCGCTGCCCTTGATGAACTGGGTTACATCCCCAACCGTGCACCCGATATTCTCTCGAATGCGACCAGCCGCGCGGTGGGCGTTCTGCTTCCTTCTTTGACCAACCAGGTTTTCGCCGAAGTATTACGTGGAATTGAAAGCGTCACCGATGCGTTTGGCTACCAGACCATGCTCGCCCACTACGGGTACAAGCCGGAACTCGAAGAGGAACGTCTTGAATCGATGCTTTCCTGGAACATTGACGGCCTGATTTTAACCGAACGTACCCACACTGCCCGCACGCTCAAAATGATTGAAGTGGCCGGTATTCCGGTCGTGGAGCTGATGGACAGCCAGTCGCCGTGCCTCGACATCGCCGTCGGCTTTGATAACTTCGAAGCGGCGCGCCAGATGACGGCGGCCATTATCGCCCGCGGGCATCGTCATATCGCCTATCTGGGTGCGCGTCTTGATGAACGTACTATCATCAAACAGAAGGGATACGAGCAGGCGATGCTCGACGAGAACTTAACCCCGTACAGCGTGATGGTGGAGCAGTCCTCTTCCTATACGTCGGGTATTGAGCTGATGCGTCAGGCGCGACGCGAGTATCCGCAACTGGACGGTATTTTCTGTACCAACGATGACCTTGCGGTCGGCGCAGCGTTTGAGTGCCAGCGTCTGGGGCTGAAGATCCCTGATGATATGGCGATCGCCGGTTTCCACGGTCATGACATCGGTCAGGTGATGGAGCCGCGTCTGGCGAGCGTCCTGACGCCGCGTGAGCGTATGGGCCGCATTGGCGCAGAACGCCTGCTGGCGCGCATTCGTGGCGAGACGGTTACGCCGAAAATGTTAGATTTAGGTTTCACCTTGTCACCGGGTGGATCTATTTGAACTGACAAATTTGAAGTAGCTCACACTTATTCACTTCGCGCACGTTTGGATATTGCTTCTCTTTTGCCCCGGCAGGACAATGTTACCGATAACTGTTACCCGTAACAATTGACTGAGGGACACCCTTTGAGCACGACTAATCACGATCACCACGTCTACGTCCTGATGGGCGTTTCCGGTAGCGGGAAATCAGCCGTGGCCAGCGAAGTGGCGCATCAACTCCAGGCTGCGTTTCTTGATGGCGACTTCCTCCATCCGCGCAGCAACATCATGAAAATGGCCTCTGGCGAGCCGCTGAACGACGACGACCGCAAACCGTGGTTGCAGGCGCTGAACGACGCCGCGTTCGCGATGCAGCGCACCAATAAAGTCTCCCTGATCGTCTGCTCCGCGCTGAAAAAAACCTACCGCGATCTGCTGCGTGACGGCAATCCGAACCTCTCTTTCATCTACCTGAAAGGGGATTTCGAGGTGATTGAAAGCCGCCTGAAGGCGCGTAAAGGTCACTTCTTCAAAACCCAGATGCTGGTGACGCAGTTTGAAGCGCTGCAGGAGCCGGGTGAAGACGAAAAAGACGTCTTAGTGGTTGATATCGATCAGTCACTGGAGGGTGTTGTTGCCAGCACCATCGAGGTCATTAATAAAAGGCAGTAAGTTTTGAGTACATTAACGCTAGTTTTGACAGCAGTAGGTTCGGTATTGCTGCTGCTGTTTTTAGTGATGAAGGCGCGGATGCACGCCTTTGTTGCTTTGATGGTGGTTTCTATTGGTGCAGGTCTCTTTTCCGGTATGCCGCTCGACAAGATCGCCGCGACAATGGAAAAAGGGAT
This sequence comes from Enterobacter cloacae complex sp. BZL2005, assembly GCF_049238885.1. Lineage (NCBI taxonomy): Bacteria > Pseudomonadati > Pseudomonadota > Gammaproteobacteria > Enterobacterales > Enterobacteriaceae > Enterobacter > Enterobacter cloacae complex sp. BZL2005. The sequence continues at coordinate 67,923 of NZ_JBMKGI010000013.1, forward strand.
GGGCGGTACGCTGGGCTTCCTGGCGATTGTGGTCGCGCTGGGCGCGATGTTTGGCAAGATTTTGCACGAGACGGGCGCGGTCGACCAGATTGCCGTTAAGATGCTGAAATCCTTCGGCCACAGCCGTGCGCATTACGCGATTGGTCTGGCCGGTCTGATTTGCGCGCTGCCGCTGTTCTTTGAAGTGGCCGTTGTGCTGCTCATCAGCGTCGCGTTTTCTATGGCGCGCCATACCGGCACTAACCTCGTCAAGCTGGTCATTCCGCTGTTTGCGGGCGTGGCGGCAGCCGCAGCGTTTCTGCTGCCAGGGCCGGCGCCGATGCTGCTGGCATCCCAGATGCACGCCGACTTTGGCTGGATGATTCTGATTGGCCTGTGCGCGGCAATCCCGGGGATGATCATCGCCGGCCCGCTGTGGGGCAACTTCATCAGCCGTTACGTTGAGCTGCATATTCCGGATGACATCACCGAGCCGCACCTGGGCGAGGGCAAAATGCCATCCTTCGGCTTCAGTCTGTCGCTGATCCTGCTGCCGCTGGTGCTGGTGGGTCTGAAAACCATCGCTGCGCGCTTTGTGCCGGTGGGGTCCACTGCCTACGAGTGGTTTGAGTTCATCGGTCACCCGTTCACGGCGATTCTGGTGGCGTGCCTGGTGGCGATTTACGGCCTGGCGATGCGTCAGGGGATGCCAAAAGACCGGGTGATGGAGATCTGCGGTGCGGCGCTGCAGCCTGCGGGGATTATCCTGCTGGTGATCGGTGCAGGCGGCGTGTTCAAGCAGGTGCTGGTGGATTCCGGCGTGGGCCCGGCTCTGGGTGAAGCGCTGACCGGGATGGGCCTGCCGATTGCGGTGACCTGCTTTGTGCTGGCTGCGGCGGTACGTATCATCCAGGGTTCTGCTACCGTGGCGTGTTTAACCGCCGTGGGTCTGGTGATGCCGGTGATTGAACAGCTGAACTACTCCGGTGCCCAGATGGCCGCGCTTTCTATTTGTATCGCGGGTGGTTCGATTGTGGTCTCTCACGTTAACGACGCCGGCTTCTGGCTGTTCGGTAAGTTTACCGGCGCCACCGAAGCGCAAACCCTGAAAACCTGGACGCTGATGGAAACCATTCTCGGTACGACGGGTGCAATTGTCGGGATGATTGCCTTTACGCTGCTCAGCTAAATGCGGTGATTTAACAAGGCTAAAAATAAGGCCCGGTAGCGTCAGCGCTTACCGGGCCTTTTTATTATCCAGGGCGTCAGGCCGGGCCATAACCCGGCATTGTGTTACTCGCCCTGCGTGGCGCTCTCAATCGTCAAGCGCACGTCCGAGGTAATCAGCTCTGCCAGCATCTGGTATACCTTCAACGTCTCTTCCGGCTCGGCATCACCCGTATCGCTGATGAAACCTTCATCGCGCAGCGTCAGCACCAGAGAACTGAAGACCGCTTTGTCGAAGAATTCAGGGGCGTTAATGCCGTGCAGAACGGACAGGCGCTGGGCCAGCGTCCGGCTCTCTTTCTCCAGCGTACCGCGGTTGATGGACGGGTTCGCGCTCAGCAGCCAGAACGTGATGGCGTAGCGCTGCAGCGTTTCGCGCGCACCGGCCGCCAGCAGCTGCAGGGTGCGGGAGCGTGACGGATTGATGTGCAGCTCGTCGTTGTGCAGGGTAATCAGCCCCTGGCGACGCATCTCTTCCGTCATCTTATCCAGTTCTGTCGCCAGCTCATCCTTACTCCAGCGCAGGAACAGCTCCGCTTTCAGCATCGGATAGAGGGTCTCAAGATGGCGCAATAGCTCCTGACGGGAGATATGACGATGCTGGGTAATAATGGCGGCCATGAGCGACGGCAGCATCAGCATATGCGTGATGTTGTTGCGGTAGTAGGTCATCAGAACGGCCTGCTCGCGCGGCAGAATGATGATGTCGCCGATCGTGTCCTTCTCCACTTCAAACTTGTTCATCTGCAACGCGTGATCGATAAGTTCACTGGCGGTTGCAGAAGGCACGGTCGAGTCAACCGAATACGGCACGTTACGCATCATGTCCAGATAGCAATCCAGCTGCTCCGTAAGCTGTTCACGGGTCAGCGAGCGCTGACGCGAAGCCAGAAGTGCCGTACAGCACAGGTTCATGGCGTTAGCCGCACCGGCGTTGTTAATGCGCACCATCAGCTCGGATGCGATGCCGTTAACCGTTGGCGTCAGCCAGGCCGGACGCACCGCTTCGATAGGATCGATGGACTCGCGCCATTCCGGCACATGATGGTTCAGGTAGGTCATCAGCGGCATCGGCTCGCCGAAGTTCACGTAGCCCTGACCGAGATTACGCAGCTTGCTCAAGCCGCGCAGCATCTGCGGCAGGCTCTCTTTCTCTTTGGTCGCGCCACGCAGCTCTTTCGCGTACGTGCCCACTTCCATCACGTGCTCATAGCCAATGTAAATTGGCACCAGCGTGATCGGACGGGTACCGCCGCGCAGCATGGCCTGGATGGTCATCGACAGCGTGCCGGTCTTCGGATCGAGCAGACGACCGGTACGGGAACGACCGCCCTCCACGAAGTACTCCACGGAATAGCCGCGGCTGAACAGCTCGCCCAGATACTCGCGGAACACGGTGGAGTAGAGCTTGTTGCCCTTGAAGGTACGACGAATAAAGAACGCGCCCAGGCGGCGGAAAATCGGGCCCGCGGGCCAGAAGTTCAGGTTGATACCGGCTGCGATGTGCGGTGGCACCAGCCCCTGGTGATAGAGCACGTAGGAAAGGAGCAGGTAGTCCATGTGGCTGCGGTGGCAGGGGACATAGACAATCTCATGGCCATCGTGCGCCAGCTGACGCACGCGCTCGGCGTTATGGACGTTGATACCCTGATACAGGCGGTTCCAGGTAAAGCCGAGAATACGATCGGACAGGCGAATCATCTCGTAAGAGAAGTTTGCTGCGATCTCTTCCATCAGCGCAATGGCGTTCTGCTGAGCTTTCTCATGCGAAATTTTCTTGCTGCGCGCTTCGTCTTCAACGGCGCGGGCGATCGCTTTTGAAGCCAACAGCTTGTTGAACAGATCCTGACGCGCCGGAAGGCGTGGCCCTACGGCCGCCAGGCGCTGACGGGCGAAGTGCATACGCGCCACGCGCGCCAGTTTTTGCGCGATGATCTTGTCGGTGCCGTGCTCGTCCGCCATGCGACGCAGCGAAACGGAAGGGGAGAAGCGCACAAAGCTGTCGCGTCCCAGCCAGGAGACCGCGAAGAACTTCTGGATGCCGTTAAGCATGCGCAGCGGCGGATTCTCTTCGCCTTTTTCACGACCCGGACGACGACCAAACATCACCGATACCGGCACCATCTGCACATCCAGATCGGGGTTGCTGCGGTGCAGGTCGAGATAGTCATGGAACAGCTTGATGGACTCTTCTTTCGGCGTGTAATAGGTAAACACGCGCGGCCCGCCGTGGATGAACACATAGCGTGGCAGCAGCGTACCGTCAACTTCCAGCGGTTCAAGCGGGTCAGGTAAGTCATGCGCCAGACACTGGGCGCGAAGCGTCAGTAAGTCTGCCTTCGAGTTATAAGGCAAAACGTACATAATAGGGCGCGACGTATCGAGCCCCAGTTCCAGCGCGGGTTCTGCTGGGATAGACTTGCTTTTTACCAGGATGCTTAATGGTAAATTAAGTAATTTGTAGTAAATTCGTGGCCAGCCGGACATAAACGATGTAAAGCCTCTGGTTAATAATGCAATTGCGGCGCAAGGATAACAGAAAGCGCGCAAAATTTCTGTTGTTACCCGTCATACTTCAGGCTGTAGCGAAACGCGCTCCGCCTCATGTTAATGACGCTCTTTTTTAAAAAAGGTTCTTTTAATGGCCAATAATACCACTGGGTTAACGCGTATCATCAAAGCCGCCGGCTATTCATGGAAAGGTTTCCGTGCCGCATGGGTCAACGAAGCCGCTTTTCGCCAGGAGGGCGTCGCCGCTATCATCGCGGTGATCGTCGCCTGTTTCCTTGATGTTGATGCTATTACCCGCGTACTGCTTATCGGTTCCGTACTTCTGGTGATGATAGTGGAAATTCTTAATAGCGCTATTGAGGCCGTTGTTGATCGCATTGGTTCCGATTTCCATGAGCTTTCTGGCCGTGCAAAAGACATGGGCTCTGCTGCCGTGTTGCTGGCGATTATCACTGCCGTTATCACCTGGGTCACCCTGCTTTGGTCACATTTCCGATGAGCCTCGAGGAATAATTAAGTCCCTGGTTTTTTGTGCAGTTTTTGGTTCCAAAATCGCCTTTGACTGTATATACTCACAGCATAACTGTATATACACCCAGGGGGCGGAATGAAAGCGTTAACGACCAGGCAGCAAGAGGTGTTTGATCTCATTCGGGATCATATCGGCCAGACGGGTATGCCACCCACGCGTGCGGAAATCGCGCAGCGTCTGGGCTTCCGTTCTCCGAATGCTGCCGAGGAACACCTGAAAGCGCTGGCGCGTAAGGGTGTGATTGAGATTGTGTCAGGCGCGTCGCGTGGTATCCGCCTGCTGGTGGAAGAAGAGACGGGCATTCCGCTGATAGGCCGCGTTGCTGCAGGTGAGCCGCTGCTGGCACAACAGCATATTGAAGGTCACTACCAGGTCGATCCCGGCATGTTCAAACCGAGCGCTGATTTCCTGCTGCGCGTCAGTGGCATGTCGATGAAAGACATCGGCATTCTTGATGGCGATCTGCTTGCGGTGCATAAAACCCAGGACGTGCGAAACGGCCAGGTCGTGGTCGCACGCATTGATGACGAAGTGACCGTTAAGCGTCTGAAAAAGCAGGGTAACACTGTTCAGTTGCTGCCCGAAAACAGCGAGTTCACCCCGATTGTGGTCGACCTCCGCGAACAGAGCTTCTCTATTGAAGGTCTGGCGGTAGGCGTGATTCGCAACGGTGAATGGCTGTAACCTCTTCCTGACAGGCTATGGCACCGCTGTAGCCTGATTCATTCCCCACTCCCGGTATCTTTCATGTCACTGCTGACGGCATCCGATAAGGCATTGTGGCGTCTTGCTCTGCCGATGATTTTCTCCAATATTACCGTGCCCTTGCTGGGGCTGGTTGATACTGCCGTTATAGGCCATCTTGATTCACCGGTTTATCTTGGCGGCGTGGCGATTGGCGCGACGGCAACCAGCTTCCTGTTTATGCTGCTGCTCTTTTTGCGCATGAGTACCACCGGTCTTACCGCACAGGCTTATGGCGCGAAAGATCCGCTGCGTCTGGCGCGCGCACTGGTGCAGCCGCTGATCCTCGCGCTTGGCGCGGGTGCGTTAATCGTTGTATTGCGGGCCCCCCTGATCGATCTTGCGCTTCATATCGTCGGTGGCAGCGAAGCGGTACTGGCGCAGGCGCGACGGTTCCTGGAAATCCGCTGGCTCAGCGCACCCGCCTCGCTGGCAAACCTGGTTCTGCTGGGGTGGCTACTGGGCGTGCAGTACGCCCGCGCGCCCGTGATTTTGCTGGTGGTGGGTAATCTGCTCAACATTGTTCTGGACGTCTGGCTGGTCATGGGTCTGCATATGAACGTGCAGGGCGCGGCGCTGGCGACGGCGATTGCCGAATACGGGACCTTTATCATTGGCTTGTGGATGGTCCGGCGTGTGCTGGCCATGCGCGGGATCTCCCTGGCGCTGCTCAAAACCGCATGGCGCGGCAATATCCGTAAGCTGCTGGCGCTCAACCGTGACATCATGTTGCGCTCGCTTCTTCTTCAGCTCTGCTTTGGTGCGCTGACGGTTTTCGGGGCTCGACTGGGGCCGGAAATCGTTGCGGTGAATGCGGTATTGATGACGCTTCTGACCTTTACCGCCTATGCGCTGGACGGTTTTGCCTACGCGGTTGAAGCGCATTCCGGGCAGGCGTACGGGGCGCGCGAAAGCGGGCAGCTACGGGAGGTCTGGCGGGCTGCCTGCCGTCAGTCGGGGCTGGTGGCGCTGGCCTTTGGTCTGGTTTACGCCTGCTTCGGTGAGCAGATCGTTGCATTGCTTACCTCTCTCCCTGCGCTGCGCGAGCTGGCGAGCCACTATCTCATCTGGCAAGTCGTCTTACCGGTGGTTGGCGTCTGGTGTTATCTGCTGGACGGCATGTTTATTGGGGCGACGCGCGGAGCCGAAATGCGCAACAGTATGGCTGTCGCGGCGGCCGGATTTGGCCTGACGCTCCTGACGCTCCCCTGGCTGGGGAATCATGGTTTATGGCTGGCCCTGGCCGTCTTCCTCTCGCTGCGCGGATTATCGCTGGCGTTTATCTGGCACCGACACTGGCAAAACAATACCTGGTTTCCCTCGCGCTCCGATATATCGTGACGGTTAAAGATTCCGAATATGAAATTAACCACGGAATCCTTAACTACAATAATTATCACGTCCAGCAGAAAAGAACGTAACGGACGTTACGACCCGACGCTTAACGAAGAGGACACGATGATGAATAAAGACGAAATCGGCGGCAACTGGAAGCAGTTCAAAGGTAAAGCGAAAGAACAGTGGGGTAAGCTGACGGATGACGACATGACCGTCATCGAAGGTAAACGCGATCAGCTTGTCGGTAAAATCCAGGAGCGTTATGGCTACGCAAAAGACCAGGCGGAAAAAGAAGTGGGCGACTGGGAAAAACGCAACGACTACCGCTGGTAACCGGGCTACACCCGAAAGTACAAGGAAGTACACCCTGAGGGCGGCCATGAGCCGCCTTTGCTTTTGCCGCTAACGCGGCTTTTTCTTCACCAGGATAGAGTGGTCGTGCTGACACGCGTCCTGATGGCGACAGGCTTCCACCTCCACGCACGCGGAACAGAGCCCGTGCGCTTCAATCACGTTATGACGCAGGGCAAAGCCCATTTTCGCTGCCAGCGTATGCATAATATCTTCCACGCCTTCCGCAGCCTCTTCTTTCACCACGCCGCAGCGGTCACAGATAAACATCGCCGATGTGTGGGTGGGCTGATCGAACAGATGGCATAGCACATAGCTGTTGGTGGATTCCACCTTGTGCACGAACCCTTGTTCAAGCAGGAAATCCAGCGCGCGATAGACCGTCGGCGGCTTTGCCTGCGGCTCGCTTTCGCGGAGTAGATCCAGCAGATCGTAGGCGCTGATGGCACCCTGCTGCAGGCTCATCAGACGTAATACTTCAAGGCGCTGCGGAGTCAGGCGCACATTGCGTTGCGCACACAGCTTTTCGGCCTGCGCTAACAGCTCTTTTGTGGACTTATCCATGTAGCACCCCGGATGTTATAGGACGGAAAACCTTCACTTTATCATGTTCTGCTAAAAACACCGAGATCCGCCAGTCTGTGCTATACCTGACCCATCGAAAACCGGGAGAACCAGAATGAAAAGACCTGACTGCATTCGACACTGGCGCGACGTGGAAGGCGCGGATGACTCGACCTACCCCGACAGCGATGAGCTGTTTTCCATTGGTGCTCCGCTGGCTCGCAGGCTTGGGCTCGGGCGTATTGGCATCCATCATGAGCGCCTGCCGCCTGGGCGCAGAACGTCCTATCCGCATGCGGAGAGCGACGAAGAAGAGTTTGTTTACGTGCTCGAAGGCTACCCCGAAGCCTGGATTAACGGCCACTTGTGGAAACTGGAGCCTGGCGACAGCGTAGGTTTTCCCGCCGGAACCGGCATCTGTCATACCTTTATCAACAACACGGACGATGAGGTTCGGCTCCTGGTCGTTGGCGAGGCCAACAAGAAGCACAACCGCATTTACTACCCGCTCAACCCCGTGTATGCCGCCACGCGGGAAGATCGCTGGGTAGATCATCCCCCGCAGTTTTTTGGGCCGCATGATGGAAAACCTGGGAAAAAATAATTTCCTCTTCTATAAATATTGAGGGCCGTCACAAAATATAACAGGCCGTAAGGGAGTTTTACTTAGGGAAAGAAATAGCGGGTCTTTTACTACTTATTCACAGCAATAGTTCGTTCCTGTTTGGGTGATAACAGACAGGGGTTATTTCATAACAGACTATAACGGGCATACTGTGAAAAAAAATTTTAAATTTTCGGTGGTTAGCATTGCTGTCTCCTTGTTTATGGCAAATCAGGCGGGAGCAGCCAATACCTGGACAGAATCACGCAGCGACGCAATGGGTGGCACCGGCGTGGCTTCGGGAAGCTATGGTAGTGGGGCGTTAATCAACCCCGCGCTGCTGGCAAAGGCAAAGCCGGACGATGATGTGACGGTCATATTGCCTTCGGTTGGCGCGCAAATCACGGATGAAGACAATCTTCAGGACGAGATTGATAACATCAACGACAAAATTAATCACTACAAGGATGTGGTTGATAATCTCACGCCACGAGAAATTATCACCAATCCATTAGGTTCCATTAATCAATTCCAGGGCGCGGCCAAAGATCTGGCCGATGAGCTGGACTATCTCAAAGGCAAAACCGCACGCGCAACGGCAGGGGCAGGGCTTGCGGTGAGTATCCCTAACGATGTCCTTTCGGTAGCCTTCATGGCGAAAGGCTATGCCCATGGCCGGGTGAGCTCGTCTATCGATCAGCAAGATATTGATTACCTTCGCCGTATTCAACGAAGCAATGTCGTGGCTGCCGGTGTCGCGCTGGACGCTGCGCTGAATGGTACGGATCAGATCACCAAAAACCTCAACTCAACGGCATCCGGCCGGGCGGCGATAGTCTCCGATTACGGTGTTGCTGTTGCCCGTCAGTTCGATCTGGGTGGCGTCCCGGTTTCCGTGGGGGTTACGCCAAAACTGCAAAAAACCTGGGTCTATAACTACACCACGTCAATCTACGATTACGACAGTAACAAGTGGAACGACAGCCGCTACCGCACTGACGATACGGGCTTCAACGTGGATGCCGGTATTGCGGCCGATTTCGGCGAACACTGGACCGTGGGCGTGAGCGGACAAAACCTGATGTCGCGTGATATCGACACCAAAGACATCCGTATTCGCAACGGCCGTACGGGAGAAGTGGTGAGCTATAAAGACACCTATCAGATCCGTCCGCTGGTGACCGCCGGTGCTGCCTGGCACAACGACCTGGTGACGCTGACCGCCGATGGCGATCTGACCGAAACCAAAGGCTTCAAGAGCGAAGATACATCGCAGTACGTGGGTGTCGGTGCCGAGGTGACGCCGCTGAGCTGGCTGGCGGTGCGTGCGGGTTATCGTGCCGACGTGAAGGGTAACGACAGCAATGTCTTTACCGGCGGTGTCGGTTTCGCGCCGTTTAGCACCGTGCATGTTGACCTGATGGGCCTGTACGGTGAAGACGAAACCTGGGGCGCAGGGGCTCAGCTGAGCATGACATTCTAAAGTCCACCGGAGGCGCTGCGCCTCCGGCTTTTCTTTGTGCTATAGTAGCGCCCCTTTTCCACCAGATGCTTAAAACTTCGCCATGTCGTCAGAATTACAGACCGCTTTCCCTGCACACCGTTTTTCCATTGCGCCGATGCTCGACTGGACGGACAGACACTGCCGCTATTTCCTGCGCCAGCTCTCCCGCCATACGCTGCTGTACACCGAAATGGTGACCACAGGCGCAATCATTCACGGCAAGGGCGACTATCTGGCCTATAGCGAAGAAGAGCATCCGGTTGCCCTGCAATTGGGCGGCAGCGATCCGGCCGCCCTGGCGCAGTGCGCGAAGCTGGCTGAAGCGCGCGGCTACGACGAGATCAACCTCAACGTTGGCTGCCCGTCCGATCGCGTGCAAAACGGCATGTTCGGCGCCTGCCTGATGGGGAACGCGCAGCTGGTGGCGGACTGTATCAAGGCGATGCGCGACGTCGTTTCCATTCCGGTGACGGTCAAAACCCGTATCGGGATTGACGACCAGGACAGCTACGAATTCCTGTGCGATTTCATCAATACGGTCTCCGGCAAGGGCGAATGCGAGATGTTTATCATCCACGCGCGAAAAGCCTGGCTCTCCGGCCTGAGCCCGAAAGAGAACCGTGAAATCCCGCCGCTGGACTACCCGCGCGTGTATCAGCTGAAGCGTGACTTCCCGCACCTGACGATGTCCATTAACGGCGGCATCAAGTCGCTGGAAGAGGCCAAAGCGCATCTTGAACATATGGATGGGGTGATGGTCGGGCGCGAGGCGTATCAGAACCCGGGCATTCTGGCGACGGTCGATCGCGAAATCTTTGGCATCGAAGGTGCAGACACCGATCCGGTTGCCGTCGTGCGGGCGATGTATCCTTACATTGAGCGCGAGCTGAGCAACGGTACGTATCTCGGCCATATCACTCGCCATATGCTTGGGCTGTTCCAGGGCATTCCGGGCGCGCGTCAGTGGCGTCGCTACCTGAGCGAAAACGCGCATAAAGCCGGTGCCGATATTGAGGTGCTGGAACATGCGTTGCGCCTGGTGGCGGACAAGCGATAACTTTCGCTAAAAGTTCGTCAAATTCACCACGCCCTGCGAATTCTCGCGGGGCGTTTTGCTTTAAGAACAACACGTTATGTCTGGCATGATTCTTGTAATGTTTGCTGCATCATTCGGGAACTCGTGGGAGAGCACCATGCTGGAACTACTTTTTGTGATTGGCTTTTTTGTCATGCTGTTAGCAACGGGCATTTCGCTGCTTGGCATTCTGGCGGCTATCGTGGTGGCGACGGTCGTCATGTTTATTGGCGGATTGTTTGCCCTGACGATCAAACTGCTGCCGTGGTTACTGCTGGCCGTGGCGGTGGTATGGGTGATACGGGCGATTAAATCGCCAAAAGTGCCCAGTTATCAGCGCAATAACCGCTTCCGTTACTAAGGTATTGAGGGGTTCGTCACAGAGTTGTAACTTTTCCGGCAGCCTGGCTTAGAACAGAATAGGATTTACTTATCGAATCTGTCACTATGACTGCCGTTAAAGAATTCATCGCGCTGTACCCTACATACAGCCGAACTAAAAAAAAAAAGGGCTTCCCACGGGAAGCCCAATTTCTTTTTGGGGCTCAGGGAATCAATAAACTCGACCCCTGCGTTGCCCGGCTCTCCAGCACCTCATGCGCACGCTGCGCATCGGCTAGCGGGTATTTCTGCGCTTCTGCCACATCCACCTTAATGACGCCGCTGGCGATCAGCGAGAACAGCTCGTTGCTGGCTTCCTCAAGTTCTTCCCGGTTGGTGATGTAGCCTTGCAGGGAAGGGCGCGTGACGTACAGCGAGCCTTTCTGGTTAAGGATGCCCAGATTCACGCCGGTGACTGCGCCTGACGCATTCCCGAAGCTCACCATCAGCCCACGACGCTGCAGGCAGTCCAGCGACGCTTCCCAGGTGTCTTTCCCTACCGAGTCATACACCACGCGCACCTTTTTGCCGCTGGTGATCTCCTTCAGCCGTTCGACAATGCTCTCTTCACGGTAGTTAATCACCTGCCAGGCGCCCGCCTGCAGCGCGCGCTGGGCTTTTTGGGCATTGCCCACGGTGCCGATCAGTTTTGCGCCCAGCGCTTTTGCCCACTGACAGGCGATGAGCCCGACGCCACCCGCCGCGGCATGAAACAGGAACTGCTCGTCGGGTTTAATTTCATAGGTTTTGCGCAGCAGGTAGTAAACGGTTAACCCTTTCAGAAAGGAGGCCGCCGCCTGCTCAAAGGAGATGGCGTTGGGCAGCAGGGCGGCTTTATCCGCCGGGACGTTGTGGACGGTGCTGTAAGCGCCCAGCGGAGATTGCGCGTACACCACGCGGTCGCCTTCTTTAATATGCTTAACCGCGCTGCCCACTTTGACGACGACGCCGGCCGCCTCGGTGCCCAGTCCGCTCGGCATCGACGGAGGCGGGTAGAGCCCGCCGCGAATATAGGTGTCGATGTAGTTTATGCCGATGGCTTTGTTTTCAACCTGCACTTCGTTTTCGCCAGGCGCGGTGGGGGTGAACTCCACCGCGTTGAGTACGTCAGGGCCACCATGCTTGTGAAATTCAATACGTGTTGCCATGCTTCCTCCAGAATGTGGTAATCTTTCGACCCACTCTTTATCTCGGTAACTCCATTCACTATGGCAGGAAACAAACCCTTCAACAAACAGACTGAACCTCGCGAGCGTGATTTCCAGGTCGCAGGGTTAAAAGTCCCGCCGCACTCGATTGAAGCGGAACAGTCGGTGTTGGGCGGTTTAATGCTGGATAACGAGCGCTGGGACGACGTCGCCGAGCGCGTGGTGTCTGAGGATTTCTACACCCGTCCGCACCGTCATATCTTTACCGAAATGGCGCGCCTGCAGGAGTCGGGTAGCCCGATTGACCTGATCACGCTCGCGGAGTCGCTGGAGCGTCAGGGACAGCTGGACAGCGTTGGCGGGTTTGCCTATCTGGCAGAACTGTCAAAAAACACGCCAAGTGCGGCGAACATCAGCGCTTATGCTGACATCGTGCGTGAACGCGCCGTTGTCCGCGAGATGATCTCGGTGGCGAATGAGATCGCCGAAGCGGGTTTTGATCCGCAGGGTCGCACCAGTGAAGACCTGCTCGACCTTGCCGAGTCCCGCGTCTTCAAAATCGCCGAAAGCCGCGCCAACAAAGACGAAGGCCCCAAAAACATCGCCGACGTCCTCGACGCCACCGTTGCCCGTATCGAACAGCTGTTCCAGCAGCCGCACGACGGTGTGACCGGGGTGAACACCGGTTATGACGATCTCAACAAAAAAACCGCCGGTCTGCAGCCGTCGGATTTGATTATCGTCGCCGCGCGTCCGTCGATGGGTAAAACGACATTTGCGATGAACCTCGTCGAAAATGCGGCGATGTTGCAGGATAAGCCGGTACTGATTTTCAGCCTTGAGATGCCCTCCGAGCAGATCATGATGCGTTCTCTGGCATCGCTGTCGCGCGTGGACCAGACCCGCATCCGTACCGGTCAGCTCGACGATGAGGACTGGGCGCGCATCTCCGGCACCATGGGCATTCTGCTGGAAAAACGTAACATCTATATTGATGACTCTTCCGGCCTGACGCCGACGGAAGTCCGTTCCCGCGCGCGTCGTATCGCCCGCGAACACGGCGGTATCGGCCTTATCATGATCGACTACCTTCAGCTGATGCGCGTCCCGTCGCTCTCCGACAACCGTACGCTGGAGATCGCCGAAATTTCCCGCTCGCTCAAGGCGTTAGCCAAAGAACTGCACGTGCCGGTGGTGGCGCTGTCGCAGCTTAACCGCTCTCTGGAACAACGTGCCGACAAGCGCCCGGTCAACTCCGACCTGCGTGAATCCGGCTCCATCGAGCAGGATGCCGACTTAATCATGTTTATCTACCGTGATGAGGTTTATCACGAGAACAGCGACCTGAAAGGGATCGCCGAAATTATTATTGGTAAACAACGTAACGGCCCGATCGGGACGGTGCGTCTGACCTTTAACGGCCAGTGGTCGCGTTTCGACAACTATGCCGGTCCTCAATATGATGATGAGTAATTTCTAAGGAATTCAAATGCAAGCGGCAACTGTTGTCATTAACCGCCGCGCTCTGCGACACAACCTGCAACGTCTGCGTGAACTGGCACCCGCCAGCAAGCTCGTTGCAGTCGTGAAAGCGAACGCTTACGGACACGGTCTTCTTGAGACCGCGCGAACGCTCCCCGATGCCGACGCCTTTGGCGTCGCCCGTCTTGAAGAAGCCCTCCGCCTGCGCGCGGGGGGGATTACCCAGCCGATTCTGCTCCTCGAAGGCTTTTTCGAAGCCGCCGATCTGCCAACTATCGCGGATCAGCATCTGCACACGGCGGTACACAACGAAGAACAGCTGGCCGCGCTGGAAACCGCTGAGCTGAGCGAGCCGGTGACCGTGTGGATGAAGCTTGATACGGGCATGCACCGTCTGGGCGTGCGTCCGGAAAGCGCCGAAGCGTTTTATCAGCGTTTATGCCGGTGCAAAAACGTGCGCCAGCCGGTGAATATTGTCAGCCACTTCGCCCGTGCCGATGAGCCCGAGTGCGGTGCGACCGAGCGACAGCTGGATATCTTTAATACCTTCTGCGAAGGCAAGCCGGGGATGCGCTCGATCGCCGCATCCGGCGGTATTCTGCTGTGGCCGCAGTCGCATTTCGACTGGGCGCGACCGGGCATCATTCTTTACGGCGTGTCGCCGCTGGAGAATAAACCCTGGGGGCCGGACATGGGTTTCCAGCCGGTGATGTCTCTGGTGTCTACTCTGATTGCCGTGCGAGAACACAAAGCCGGTGAACCGGTGGGCTATGGTGGCACCTGGACCAGCGAGCGCGACACGCGTCTCGGCGTGGTGGCGATGGGCTACGGCGACGGCTATCCGCGCGCAGCACCAACGGGTACGCCGGTGCTGGTCAACGGTCGCGAGGTGAAGATCGTTGGCCGCGTGGCGATGGACATGATTTGCGTCGATCTGGGGCCAGAAGCGCAGGATAAACCCGGCGACGATGTGGTGATGTGGGGGGAAGGTTTACCCGTTGAACGTATTGCTGAAATCACTAAAGTGAGTGCTTACGAACTTATCACCCGCCTGACGTCTCGGGTGGCGATGAAGTACATCGACTAACATTTCATTCCAGGGAAGGATAATGTCCCTTTCAGAAATCGCTGCGTGTCTGGCCTATGCTCTCTCAGTCTGGCTGGCCGCCAGAAATAATATCCATACGTGGTGGATAGGCATCATCGGTAGCGGGCTTTATGCCTGGGTCTTCTATTCTGTGCAGCTTTATGCTGACGTTACCCTTCAGTTCTTTTTCATCATAACGAGCATAACCGGCTGGCTGCATTGGCTTAAAGGCAATCATGGAGAGGTCTTGTCTGTCCGTCGTACCAGACCGGGACATTTTTTTATGCTTTTAGCCTGCGCCGTAAGCGTAGCAGCGGCGTACGGGTGGATATTGCATCTCTATACCAACGCATGGGCCCCCTGGCTGGACTCCATCATTTTGACATTCAGTATTCTTGCTCAGTTTATGTTGATGGGACGGCGTCTGGAAAACTGGTACATCTGGCTTGCCGTTAACACGCTGGCAGTACCGCTGTACGCGACGAGAGAACTGTATCTGACCGCCGGTTTATATCTGGTGTTTTGGTTTAATGCGTGGCACGGACTGTATCAGTGGCGCAAGGAGATCCGTGCGCAATGACGCTGTATGCCAACGGCCTGGTGGTAGGCAAATTCGCACCATTACATGCAGGCCATGAAGCGCTTATCAATACGGCACTTGAGCAGTGCGAGACGGTCTGTATCATCAGCTATTCGTCGCCGGAAATACGCGGTTACGAACCTGAAAAGCGGCTTAACTGGTTAACAACGCGCTTTCCGCAATGTCGCCACCTCGTGCTTTCGCCGCATGTGTTGGCTGCATATGGCCTTGCGCCACCGCCACCGAATGACGCTGATGACGATCTTCACCGGCATTATGTTGCAACGCTGTGTGAGGACATTTTGCACTGTCAGCCAGAGGCGGTATTTACTGCCGAAGACTATGGAGACGGGTTTGCCGCTGTCCTGAGCCAGCGTTTCGGACGACCGGTTGCGCACGTGCGTCTCCAGCGCCAACGGGGACCAGAGGCCCCTTCGGGAACGCTCATCCGTTCTGATGTTCATCGTTATCGTAAGATGATGTCCCCAGAGGTGTACCGCAGCTTTGTTTTTCGTATCTGCTTATTAGGTGGAGAATCGACGGGCAAAAGCACGCTAGCAAAGGCTCTGGCGCAGACGCTAAACGTTCCGTACGTTGCAGAGTATGGCCGTGAACACTGGGAAGCGAAGAACGGTATCCTGGATCGGGAGGATTTGCTGCATATTGCCCGCGAGCAAGTACGTCGGGAAGCATTAGCCTGCACGGCGCCTTATCTGGTCTGTGATACCTCACCTTTAACGACCCTGTTTTACGCACTCGATCAGTTTGGCAGCGCGCCGCAGGCGTTAAAGGAGTTAGCTGAACGAGACTATGCACTGGTCGTACTTTGCGGAGATGAATTTCCGTTTGTGCAGGATGGCACCCGGCAGGGCGAGGCGTTTCGCCATCGACAGCAAGTATGGTATGAAGCAGAGCTGTCGGCACGAAATATTCCTTTTCTGCGCGTGCGGGGCTCACTGCCTGAGCGAATCGATCACATTTGCCGATATATCCAGGGACCGATCTGATATCGCTCTCGACCTTCATCTGCTTCCGGTTTATTGTTGAAATCCCTGCCTCATCGAATTCCGGAGAACCATCGCGTGTTTCAGAAAGTTGACGCCTATGCCGGCGACCCTATCCTCTCCTTAATGGAGCGTTTCAAAGAAGATCCTCGCAGCGACAAAGTGAACCTCAGCATCGGTCTGTATTACAACGAGGATGGCATTATTCCTCAATTAAAAGCCGTTGCCGAAGCCGAAGCGCGTCTGAACGCGGTTCCACACGGCGCGTCTCTTTATCTGCCGATGGAAGGGCTAAACGCTTATCGCAACACCATTGCACCGCTGCTGTTCGGCGCCGATCACGCAGTGCTCGCGCAAAAACGCGTGGCGACTATCCAGACGCTGGGCGGCTCGGGTGCGCTGAAAGTCGGTGCAGACTTCCTGAAAAAATATTTCCCGGATTCAGGCGTGTGGGTCAGCGACCCGACGTGGGAAAACCACGTTGCGATCTTCGAGGGCGCGGGCTTTAAGGTGGCGACCTATCCGTGGTTCGACAGCGAAACGAACGGCGTGCGCGTTGACGCGCTGCTGGAAAAGCTGAACACGCTGCCAGCGCGCAGTATTGTGCTGCTGCACCCATGCTGCCATAACCCAACCGGGGCGGATCTCACCAATGCCCAGTGGGATGCGGTGATCGAGGTGCTGAAGACCCGCGACCTGATCCCGTTCCTCGACATTGCCTACCAGGGCTTTGGCGCGGGTATGGAAGAAGACGCCTATGCCATCCGTGCCGCTGCCAGCGCCGGGCTGCCTGTACTGGTGAGTAACTCCTTCTCTAAGATCTTCTCCCTGTACGGTGAACGCGTTGGTGGCCTGTCCGTGGTGTGTGAAGACGCCGAAGCGGCGGGCCGCGTGCTGGGCCAGCTGAAAGCGACGGTGCGCCGTATCTACTCCAGCCCGCCAAACTTTGGTGCTCAGGTGGTGGCGACGGTTCTCGGTGACGAAACGCTGAAAGCATCCTGGCTTGCCGAAGTGGAAGCGATGCGTAAGCGCATCCTGTCGATGCGTCAGGCGCTGGTTAACGTCCTGAAAGAGGCTGTGCCAGGGCATAACTTTGATTATCTGCTCAAGCAGCGCGGGATGTTCAGCTATACCGGACTGAGCGCGGCGCAGGTCGATCGCCTGCGCGAAGAGTTCGGTGTCTACCTGATCGCCAGCGGCCGTATGTGCGTGGCGGGCCTGAATGCCAGCAACGTTCACCGCGTGGCGCAGGCGTTTGCAGCTGTGATGTAAGTACTCACTACTTTTTATCTCCCTCTCCCTGTGGGAGAGGGCTGGGGTGAGGGCATCAGGCCGCAGAAAATCTTGCCCGGTGGCGGCTGCGCCTTACCGGGCCTACATCACTCATCCACACTTTGTGATCGTCTTCTTTTTATTCCGCTTCATAAGCAAAAACTCCTTCCCTTCACCTCCCGCTGGGGTTAAGGTCGGATAGTTTTTTGACCATTCACTCAAAATAAAACGATAACAAGCTGAATATTCAGGGGAAAACATGCGCAAGATCACACTGGCGCTCAGCGCCGCCTGCTTATTGTTCTCACTTAATAGCGCCGTCGTCGCACGTGCCTCGGCACCGACGCCGCTTTACACCGGCACCACCGCCGCCATGCTTGCCGAACAGGCGCCCATTCACTGGGTCTCCGTGGCCCAAATCGAAAACAGCCTGATGGGACGCGCGCCAATGGCCGTGGGCTTCGACATTGACGATACCGTGCTGTTCTCAAGCCCTGGCTTCTGGCGCGGCAAAAAAATGTATTCACCGGACAGCGAAGCGTATCTAAAGAATCCGGAGTTCTGGGAAAAAATGAATAACGGCTGGGACGAGTACAGCATCCCGAAAGAGGTCGCCCGGGCGCTTATTGCTATGCACGTTAAGCGCGGTGACAGCATTTACTTCGTTACCGGCCGTAGCCAGACCAAAACGGAAACCGTCTCCAGAACACTGCAGGACGATTTCCAGATCCCGGTTGCCAATATGAATCCGGTCATTTTTGCGGGTGACAAAGAGGGGCAAAACACCAAAATCCAGTGGCTGGAAAAGAAAAACATCAAAGTGTTTTATGGCGATTCGGATAATGACATTACCGCCGCGCAGGATGCAGGTGCCAGAGGGATCAGGGTGTTACGCGCGTCTAACTCGACCTATCGACCGCTGCCGATGGCCGGAAAGTTTGGTGAAGAGGTGATCGTCAACTCGGAGTATTAAGCCGCTAGCAGCGAGTTTGACTCTTTTTTAATCAAATCTCGCTGCTGCGGGTTTTACCTTTCGCCTTCTTGCTGCACACTTAGAAAGATTCATCTTTCATTACGGAGCAGCAGATGTGGTACCAACAGACCCTGACCTTAAGCGCTAAACCACGCGGTTTTCACCTGGTGACGGATGAAGTCATCGGGCAGCTCCGCGACCTGTCGCGGGTCAAAACGGGTTTGCTGCATCTGCTGCTTCAGCACACGTCAGCCTCTCTCACGCTGAATGAAAATTGCGATCCCACCGTCCGGTCTGACATGGAGCGTCATTTTCTGAAGAGCGTCCCGGACAACGCGCCCTACGAGCATGACTATGAGGGGGCGGACGATATGCCTTCGCATATCAAATCTTCCCTGCTGGGTGTATCGCTGATGCTGCCGGTCCACAACGGACGGCTGCTGTTGGGCACGTGGCAGGGGATCTGGCTGGGAGAGCATCGCATTCACGGTGGTTCGCGTAAAATTATCGCCACGCTACAAGGGGAATAAAGATGACAATTTCGGAGATACTTCAGTACTGCATGAGCAAGCCCGGCGCGGAGCAGAGCGTCCATAGCGACTGGAAAGCCACGCAGGTTAAGGTGGGGGATGTGCTGTTTGCGATGGTGAAAGAGGTGGAGGGCCGTCCGGCGGCGTCGCTGAAAACCAGCCCTGAACTGGCGGATTTACTGCGTCAGCAGCATGATGACGTGAGGCCGAGCCAGCACCTCAATAAGGCGCACTGGAGCACCGTCTATCTGGATGGATCGATTCCAGGCTCGCAAATTTACTACCTGGTGGACGCGTCCTATCAGCAGGCGGTTGAGCTGCTGCCGGAAACGACCCGACAGCAACTCTCCGTGTGACAATTACAGCAACGGTTTAAGGAAGCGCGCGGTGTGCGAGGCTTCGCACTCTGCAACGGTCTCTGGCGTACCGGAGACGAGGATTTCACCGCCGCCGCTGCCGCCTTCCGGGCCAAGATCGACAATCCAGTCCGCGGTTTTAATCACGTCCAGGTTATGTTCGATGACCACGATGGTGTTGCCCTGATCGCGCAGCTGATGCAGCACGTCCAGCAGCTGCTGGATGTCGGCAAAGTGCAGACCGGTGGTCGGCTCATCCAGGATATACAGCGTCTGGCCGGTACCGCGTTTTGACAGCTCGCGCGCCAGCTTCACGCGCTGCGCTTCACCGCCGGACAGCGTTGTGGCGGACTGCCCCAGACGAATATAGGTCAGGCCGACGTCCATCAGCGTCTGCAGCTTACGCGCCAGCGCGGGAACGGCGTCAAAGAACTCGCGCGCCTCTTCGATGGTCATATCCAGCACTTCGTGGATGGTCTTGCCCTTGTACTTAATCTCCAGCGTTTCGCGGTTATAGCGCTTGCCTTTGCACTGGTCGCACGGCACGTAGATATCCGGCAGGAAGTGCATCTCAACCTTGATCACGCCGTCGCCCTGGCACGCTTCACAGCGACCGCCGCGCACGTTAAAGCTGAAACGTCCCGGCGTGTAGCCGCGTGAACGCGCTTCCGGCACACCGGCAAAAAGTTCACGTACGGGCGTGAAAACACCGGTATAGGTTGCCGGGTTAGAGCGCGGCGTACGGCCAATCGGGCTCTGGTCGATGTCGATAACCTTATCGAAATGCTCCAGCCCCTGGATGTCACGGTACGGTGCCGGTTCGGCCAGCGTCGCGCCGTTCAGCGCCGTCTGAGCAATCGGGAACAGCGTATCGTTGATCAGCGTCGACTTACCGGAACCGGACACGCCGGTAATGCAGGTAAACAGGCCCACCGGCAGCGTCAGGGTAACGTCTTTCAGGTTGTTGCCGCGCGCGCCGGTCAGCTTCAGCACTTTTTCCGGGTTCGCCGCCACGCGCTGTTTTGGTACTTCAATCTTGCGCTTGCCGCTCATGTACTGGCCGGTCAGCGACTCGGGCACCGCCATAATGTCCTTCAGCGTGCCTTCCGCCACCACCTGGCCGCCGTGCACGCCAGCGCCCGGGCCGATGTCGATCACGTGGTCTGCGGCGCGGATCGCGTCTTCGTCGTGCTCCACCACGATCACCGTGTTACCGAGGTTACGCAGGTGAACCAGGGTGCCGAGCAGACGTTCGTTATCGCGCTGGTGCAGGCCGATGGACGGCTCATCGAGCACGTACATCACGCCCACCAGGCCCGCACCAATCTGGCTCGCCAGACGAATACGCTGGGCTTCACCGCCGGAGAGCGTTTCTGCCGAGCGTGAAAGCGTCAGGTAGTTCAGTCCGACGTTCACCAGGAACTTCAGGCGATCGCCAATCTCTTTCAAGACTTTTTCGGCAATTTTGGCGCGCTGGCCGGAGAGCTTCAGGTTATTGAAGAAGTCCATCGCGTGGCCGATGCTCATGTCTGAGATGGTCGGCAGCGCCGTATTTTCCACAAACACGTGGCGCGCTTCGCGACGCAGGCGCGTGCCCTCGCAGGTGGCGCAGGAGCGGTTGCTGATGAACTTCGCCAGCTCCTCGCGCACCGCGCTGGATTCGGTCTCTTTGTAGCGGCGCTCCATATTGTGCAGCACCCCTTCGAACGGGTGGCGACGCACGGAGGTATCGCCGCGATCGTTCATATACTTGAACTCGATGTTCTCTTTGCCAGAACCGAACAGGATCACTTTGTGTACGTTCGGGCTCAGGCTCGCCCACGGCGCTTCCACGTCAAACTTGTAGTGCTCCGCCAGCGACTTCAGCATCTGGAAGTAATAGAAGTTACGCTTGTCCCAGCCGCGAATGGCGCCACCCGCCAGCGACAGCTCCGGATTCTGGATCACGCGGTCCGGGTCGAAATACTGCTGGACGCCCAGACCGTCACACGTCGGGCAGGCGCCCGCCGGGTTGTTAAACGAGAACAGGCGCGGTTCCAGCTCGCGCATGCTGTAGCCGCAAATCGGGCAGGCAAAGTTGGCGGAGAAGAGCAGCTCTTCCGCCTGCGGGTCGTCCATGTCGGAAACCACGGCCGTGCCGCCGGAGAGCTCCAGCGCCGTTTCAAACGATTCTGCGAGACGCGTGGCGAGATCGTCACGCACCTTAAAGCGGTCAATCACCACCTCGATGGTGTGCTTCTTCTGCAGTTCCAGCTTGGGAGGGTCGGACAGGTCACACACCTCGCCGTCAATACGGGCGCGGATATAGCCCTGGCTTGCCAGGTTCTCCAGCGTTTTGGTGTGTTCGCCCTTACGCTCTTTAATGATTGGCGCCAGCAGCATCAGGCGTTTGCCTTCCGGCTGAGACAGCACGTTATCCACCATCTGGCTCACGGTCTGTGCCGCCAGCGGGACGTCGTGGTCCGGGCAGCGCGGCTCACCCACGCGGGCATACAGCAGACGCAGGTAGTCATGAATTTCAGTAATGGTACCGACCGTGGAGCGCGGGTTATGCGACGTGGACTTCTGCTCGATAGAGATAGCAGGAGACAACCCTTCAATGTGGTCGACATCCGGTTTTTCCATCAGCGACAGGAACTGACGCGCGTACGCCGAGAGCGATTCAACGTAACGACGCTGTCCTTCGGCATACAGAGTGTCGAAAGCCAGTGAGGATTTGCCAGACCCCGAAAGCCCGGTCACGACAATGAGTTTGTCGCGAGGGATTATGAGGTTGATATTCTTGAGATTGTGGGTGCGGGCGCCCCGAACTTCGATCTTATCCATTCACCTTTCCCGGTTGGAACACGGATTGCCTGGTTTGTTTGAAGGACAAACGGCTGTCAGAAACGGCTAATTATGACACAATTTGACCTGTTTGAATATACAGTATTGGAATGCATTTTCTGACGGACTGTGTAACAATGTTATGTTCGCACGAGAACTCTGGAATCCATCTCGCAGCTATCAAAATGCAGCGTGGAAATGGTACACTCGCGCGTTTACACTATTAAGAAACGTATTCAGGAGACACGAACATGGCCAGCAGAGGCGTAAACAAGGTGATTCTCGTCGGTAATCTGGGCCAGGACCCGGAAGTACGCTACATGCCGAGTGGTGGCGCAGTTGCCAACATTACGCTGGCTACTTCCGAATCCTGGCGTGATAAAGCGACCGGTGAGATGAAAGAGCAGACCGAATGGCACCGCGTTGTGCTGTTTGGCAAACTGGCAGAAGTGGCCGGTGAGTATCTGCGTAAAGGTTCTCAGGTCTATATCGAAGGCCAGCTGCGTACCCGCAAATGGACCGATCAGTCCGGTGCTGAGAAGTACACCACTGAAGTCGTGGTTAACGTCGGCGGCACCATGCAGATGCTGGGTGGCCGTCAGGGCGGTGGCGCACCAGCAGGTGGCGGCCAGCAGCAGGGCGGTTGGGGGCAGCCTCAGCAGCCACAGGGCGGCAACCAGTTCAGCGGCGGCGCGCAGTCTCGTCCGCAGCAGCAGTCTGCTCCGGCGCCGTCTAACGAACCGCCAATGGATTTCGACGACGACATTCCGTTCTGATTTGTGCGTCCTTCAAACAAAAAACCCAGACATCGTCTGGGTTTTTTTATTCCATAAAGGGATCAGGTAATCACCATTGGCCAGTCTGGTGGCGTGTGGCTCATCGCTTCAACCATCACCACTTTGATATTTTCCCAGACGGCGGCGATATCCAGCAGGGTAATGCCAAGCAACCCCGTTGCAAACCAACATGCTGCACCCAGCCCCAACAGGGTGCTGATGACAGCGAGACCCGCGTAGTCAGATTTACGAAACTGAATGTTCAGCGTGCTGGCCAAAAACATCAGTACCGCACTCAACAAAGGCCAGCGCAGGAGAACCATGCTGGTAGTAATGGTTGCCATAAACCCATCCTCTACAAAACAGACGACCTGAATGAAACGGTGTTTCTCGTTACAGAATATGTGTGAACTATATCACATTTGTTGATTTATTCGCCAGTGTCTGTGTGATCAAAAAACGGTTTTTATTCCTCAGGTAAAGAGTGTGTGCAGGCTGGCCCTGCCTTCGGCGCGCGAGGAGGCGCCCCCCAGCGTGCCGGAAACGTCCATCGGGCTAGTGGTGATACCTCAAATTCGGTTTTTATAAGAGGGGCTCAGTCGAATCATAAAATAGTGCGGCGAAGACTGATTATTTATAAATCAACGCACACAATGCCCCACAGTAAATAGCATAAAACGTCATGATAAAGGTGCGCTTTTTTCATGCTGCCAGAAGTTTGGCTTAATCAACGATCGTCTGTTGTGTTATCTTCCCTCCGCCTTCGAGGGCTGGATAATTATTTTCCTTAATTGAAACGGAACGAATACTTACAGTTTCACTTACGGGAAAATATTATCGTCATAACGAAATTTAAGATATTTAATACGAAAAGTCAGTTGCTAACTTCGCATGATTCATGCAACGTAATCACCTGTTTAACACAGCATCCGGCCTTCATTACTACAGGCGTACAACATGCAGGGATATAGGGCGGGAAATGAATCGTAGCGCGCGGCGCAAGATGCTCAGGGTGGTAGGGATCATCATGGTAGTTATGCTGCCGGTGATGCTTGCGCTATGGTTTGCCCAGCTAAGAGCCGTGTCTGAAACAAGCGCCCAGCTACGGACATTTGCTGAACTGGCTTTAGACAAAACTGAGCTGGTTATACAACAGGTTGATCTGGCCCGGGACGAGGCAGAAAAATATCGGGGCGAGCTCTGTACCCCGGGACACCGTCAATATATGTTGAACGTTGTTCGTGGTCGCCTGTTTGTTGCCGATTTAATTTACGCTGAAGGTCAGAATTTTCTTTGTTCGACCGTTTTTACACCGGATCAACCCTACGCCATACCCGTCGCTAATTACACGCGAAAACCTGACGTCGCTATCTATTATTATCGCGACACCCCATTTTATACTGGCTATAAAATGACATATATGCAGCGCGGAAATTATGTAGTGGTCGTTAATCCACTTTCATACAGCGAAGTCATGTCCGCGGATCATTCTCTCTCGTGGGGGGTTTACGACACGGTAACCAATGCTTTCTTTTCCGTCAGTCAGAAAGCCAACGTTTCGTTATTAAATTCGCTGATTCGGGATAAGGAATCGGTATTTCAAAAAGATAACCGCTTTTATACGATCGTCACATCCCCTAAAAGACCGATTGCGGCCATCGTGTCGACATCGAATAAACGCTTTTATGAAACGCTTTATCATCAGGCGACATTAACGCTGCCGCTGGGCATGATCTGCAGCATTATTATTTTGCTGGTCTGGTCCCGTACTCATCGTGAGCTTAATTCGCCGGGGCGTTTACTGCACCGGGCGCTGAACAAACGCCAGCTTTGCGTGCACTATCAACCGATTATTGATATTAAGAACAACCGGTGTGTCGGCGCGGAGGCGTTGTTACGCTGGCCGGGTTTTAACGGTCAGGTGATGAGCCCGGCTGAGTTTATTCCGCTGGCTGAAAATGAGGGGATGAGCGAGCGGATTACGGATTACGTCGTTGAGGAAGTGTTCAGCGATTTGGGCCATTTCCTGGCCGAGCATCCGCATCTCTATATTTCGATTAACCTGTCGGCCACGGATTTCCACTCCTCGCGGCTGATCGCCATGATTTCTGAGAAGGCTCGCCACTACGCCGTCCGCGCGCAGCAAATCAAAATTGAAGTGACGGAACGCGGTTTTATCGATGTGCCTAAAACCACGCCGGTGATTCAGGCTTTCCGTCAGGCGGGGTATGAAGTGGCGATCGATGATTTCGGTACCGGCTATTCGAACCTGCACAACCTCTACTCGCTGAACGTCGATATTCTGAAAATCGATAAATCGTTTATCGATACCTTAACGACCAACAGCACCAGCCACCTGATCGCCGAGCATATTATCGAGATGGCGCAAAGCCTGCGGCTGAAAACCATTGCGGAAGGGGTCGAGACGGCAGAGCAGGTGAGCTGGCTGTTGAAGCGCGGCGTCCAGTTTTGTCAGGGATGGCACTTCGCGAAAGCGATGCCGCCCCAGGAATTTATGACCTGGCAGCAGCAACCTTTGCACTGAGAGTAATTAATTCAACTGGTGGCGATAGTCGCTCGGCGTGCGGTCAAACTCGCGGCGAAACACGCGGGAAAAGGTTTGTTGCGACACATAGCCAAGATCCATCGCGATATCAAAAATCGGCCGCTGCGTTGAGCGTAGCGCCTGCGCCGCCAGCAGCAGCCTGCGCTGACGAATGTACTCACCCAGCGTCTGATGCATGACCGTGCGGAACATTCTCTGTAAATACCATTTCGAATAGCCCGACTTTTTCGCGACCACATCAATGTTCAACGGTTGGTCGATATGATCGTCAATCCATTCAATAAGCGTCTGAATAATCTGCTGATGCGACATAAGGTTGCCCCTCTGTAGATACAACTTTCTCGGTTGATTCGTCGTTTTCTCTGCGGGGGAGTATAATTCCTCAGGTTAACTTGAGGTAAAGAGGTTTTATGGAAAAGAGATTGCCGCGCATTAAAGCGCTGTTAACCCCCGGCGAAGTGGCAAAGCGAAGCGGCGTTGCGGTGTCGGCGCTCCACTTCTATGAAAGCAAAGGGTTAATTAAAAGCATCCGCAACGGCGGCAACCAGCGTCGCTATACCCGCGACGTGCTCCGCTACGTGGCGATTATCAAAATTGCGCAACGAATCGGCATTCCCCTGGCTACCATTGGCGAGGCATTTGGCGTGCTGCCGGAAGGGCATACGCTGAGCCCGAAAGAGTGGAAAGAGCTTTCATCCCAGTGGCGAGAAGAGCTGGACAGGCGTATCCATACGCTGGTCGCGCTGCGCGATGAGCTGGATGGTTGTATCGGCTGCGGCTGCCTGTCGCGCAGCGACTGCCCGTTGCGTAACCCCGGCGACAAACTGGGCGAACAGGGGACGGGAGCGCGGTTGCTGGAAGAGGATTGAGATCGGTTTGCCGGGTGGCGGCTGCGCCTTACCCGGCCTACAACACCGAGAACGTAGGCCGGGTAAGCGAAGCGCCACCCGGCAAAACCCCGCATAATAAAGAACTAAAGCGCCACGAAGGGCGCTTTAGTTTTTCCCGGTCTTTGTCTTTCTCTCTATCCCGCTGGTTCACGGGAGGGTTTCCCCCGACATCAGCACCCCTCGTGTCGAGCTGGTTGGGGAGGTTCCGGATTGTGCTGACACTTTAATTCTATGCAAGACCCGTTTTTTCGCCAGCGTCGCTGACCGGTTTTTAGCCGAATTTTTTTCGCGGTGTTGTTCGATTTTCTATAGTTAAAAAGTATGAATAACAGGAGAAAACCATGCTCACGGTACACCACCTTAACCAGTCGCGCTCGCACCGCGTGATCTGGGCGCTGGAAGAACTCGGTCTGCCTTATGAGATCGTTCACTATCAGCGCGAAAAGAACATGCTTGCGCCGGAGGCTCTCAAAAAGGTGCATCCGCTGGGCAAATCGCCGGTCATCGAAGATAACGGGCTGATCCTCGCGGAGTCTGGCGCCATTCTGGAGTATCTGCAGGAAACATACGATGCCGAGTCGCGGCTTAAGCCTTTAGATCCGGCGCATAAGGTGCAGTATCGCTTCTGGCTGCACTACGCGGAAGGATCGCTGATGCCGCTGCTGCTAATGAAGCTGGTCTTCAGCAGTCTCGGCAAGCCGCCGGTGCCGTTTGGTATCCGAACCCTGGGCAAAGCGCTTGGGCAGGGGGTGCAGAAAGCGTACCTTAACCGCCAGC
Organism: Enterobacter cloacae complex sp. BZL2005; assembly: GCF_049238885.1. Lineage (NCBI taxonomy): Bacteria > Pseudomonadati > Pseudomonadota > Gammaproteobacteria > Enterobacterales > Enterobacteriaceae > Enterobacter > Enterobacter cloacae complex sp. BZL2005. Next base: position 95,000 of record NZ_JBMKGI010000013.1, read on the forward strand.
TGGAAACCCATGCGCGCTTTATTGAGTCGCACCTTGCTAAAAACAGCTGGTTTGCCGGGGATTCGCTCAGCATGGCCGACATTCAAATGAGCTTCCCGATCTTTGCCCTGCTGGCGCGCGGCGGTATCGACAACCTGCCGCATAGTCAGGCATGGAAAACGAAAGTTGAAAACAGCCCCGGCTGGCAACGAACCCTGGCACAAGGGGGACCGTTATCCATCCCGGGTGAGGATTGAAATGTAAACAAATTGCGCATAGACGATAACGTTTGCGCATCCTCTGTTTATTTCTTCAGCGTCATAAGGGAATTTTAGCGAAAAACGATAAAGTTCAGTTGAAAAGGGCGGGGATTAGGCTAGATAATCGTTTGCCTTAATTTGACCACCCGTTTGTAAGCGCGGAGCTAAACGTTTGCTTTTTATGTGACGCCCTTTCGTCGCAAACGCAACACAAGGATTTGACGTTTAGCTGGCAGTGGCGTCTCCACCTCGCTTACGGACTTCCTAAAAAACTCTCAGGGGATGTTTTCTATGTCTACGCCATCTGCGCGTACTGGCGGTTCACTTGACGCCATGTTTAAAATTTCGGCCCGCGGCAGCACCGTGCGCCAGGAAATCGTTGCCGGTTTGACAACGTTTCTGGCGATGGTTTATTCCGTCATCGTTGTGCCGGGTATGCTGGGCAAAGCGGGCTTCCCGCCAGCGGCTGTCTTTGTGGCGACCTGCCTTGTGGCCGGCGTGGGCTCTATCGTGATGGGCCTGTGGGCGAACCTGCCGCTGGCGATTGGTTGCGCCATCTCCCTGACCGCGTTTACCGCGTTCAGCCTGGTGCTGGGCCAGCACATCAGCGTACCGGTTGCGCTTGGCGCCGTGTTCCTGATGGGTGTGCTGTTTACCGTTATTTCAGCGACCGGCATCCGTAGCTGGATCTTGCGCAACCTGCCGCAGGGCGTGGCGCACGGTACCGGCATCGGCATCGGCCTGTTCCTGCTGCTGATCGCCGCCAATGGCGTCGGTCTGGTTATCAAGAACCCGCTCGACGGCCTGCCGGTTGCGCTGGGCCACTTCGCCAGCTTCCCGGTGATCATGTCGCTGATCGGCCTGGCGGTGATTATCGGTCTGGAAAAACTGAAAGTCCCGGGCGGCATTCTGCTGACCATTATCGGCGTGTCCATTGTGGGCCTGATTTTCGATCCGAACGTCCACTTCTCCGGCATTTTCGCCATGCCGTCGCTGAGCGATGACAAAGGCAACTCTCTGATTGGCAGCCTGGATATCGTTGGCGCGCTCAACCCGGTGATCCTGCCAAGCGTGCTGGCGCTGGTGATGACCGCCGTGTTTGACGCGACCGGTACCATTCGTGCGGTGGCCGGTCAGGCGAACCTGCTGGATAAAGACGGTCAGATTATTGACGGCGGCAAAGCGCTGACTACGGACTCCCTGAGCAGCGTCTTCTCGGGCCTGGTGGGCGCAGCGCCTGCGGCGGTGTACATCGAGTCCGCAGCGGGTACGGCGGCGGGCGGTAAAACCGGCCTGACGGCGATCACCGTGGGCGTGCTGTTCATGCTGATCCTGTTCCTCTCCCCGCTCTCCTATCTGGTTCCGGCGTACGCGACCGCGCCAGCGCTGATGTACGTTGGCCTGCTGATGCTGAGCAACGTGGCGAAAATCGACTTTGCGGATTTCGTTGACGCGATGTCTGGCCTGATTACCGCGGTCTTCATCGTACTGACCTGTAACATCGTGACCGGCATTATGATCGGCTTCGCGTCGCTGGTGATTGGTCGTCTGGTCTCCGGTGAATGGCGCAAGCTGAACGTTGGCACCGTTGTGATTGCCGTTGCGCTGGTGGCGTTTTACGCGGGCGGCTGGGCAATCTGAGTTGTCCTTTGATGCGAAAACGGGTGGCTCAGGCCGCCCGTTTTTATTTTCAGGACTCATCCTGTTGCCTTTTGCGTTACTCTGGGGAAGATAGAATAAAAGGCACGACGCCTTCCGGAGTACATAAGCAACACAGCAAACAGGGAACGCATGGAAATCTTCTTCACAATACTCATCATGACCCTTGTGGTCTCGCTATCCGGGGTGGTTACACGCGTACTGCCCTTTCAGGTCCCCCTGCCATTAATGCAAATTGCCATCGGCGCGCTGCTGGCGTGGCCAACGTTTGGCCTGCACGTGGAATTTGACCCCGAACTGTTCCTCGTGCTGTTCATCCCGCCACTGCTGTTTGCCGATGGCTGGAAAACGCCCACGCGCGAGTTCCTTGAGCACGGGCGAGAGATCTTCGGCCTGGCGCTTGCGCTGGTGGTGGTCACCGTCGTCGGGATTGGTTTCCTGATCTACTGGACGGTACCGGGTATCCCGTTAATTCCTGCCTTTGCGCTGGCCGCCGTGCTGTCGCCAACCGATGCCGTGGCGCTGTCCGGCATTGTGGGCGAAGGCCGCATTCCGAAGAAAATCATGGGGATTTTACAGGGTGAGGCGCTGATGAATGACGCCTCCGGCCTGGTTGCCCTGAAGTTTGCCGTGGCCGTTGCGATGGGCACGATGGTCTTTACCGTCGGCGGCGCGACGCTGGAGTTCTTTAAGGTAGCCATCGGCGGTATTCTCGCGGGCTTCGTGGTGAGCTGGCTGTACGGCCGCTCATTGCGCTTCCTCAGCCGCTGGGGCGGCGATGAACCCGCGACGCAGATCGTGCTGCTGTTCCTGCTGCCGTTCGCCTCTTATCTGATTGCCGAACATATCGGCGTGTCGGGCATTCTGGCCGCGGTCGCGGCAGGGATGACCATCACCCGCTCCGGCGTGATGCGCCGCGCGCCGCTGGCGATGCGCCTGCGTGCTAACAGCACCTGGGCGATGCTGGAGTTTGTCTTTAACGGCATGGTATTCCTGCTATTGGGCCTGCAGCTGCCGGGCATTATGGAATCCTCGCTGGTGGCGGCGGAGGCCGATCCGAACGTTGAGGTCTGGATGCTGTTTACCGACATCGTGCTGATCTACCTGGCGCTGATGCTGGTGCGTTTCGGCTGGCTGTGGACGATGAAAAACTTCAGCGTCCGCTTCCTGAAGAAAAAACCGATGGAGTTCGGCTCGTGGACAACGCGTGAGCTGCTGATTGCCTCTTTTGCGGGCGTACGCGGGGCGATAACCCTCGCCGGTGTGCTCTCCATTCCGCTGCTGCTGCCGACGGGCGATGTCTTCCCGGCGCGTTACGAACTGGTGTTCCTGGCGGCGGGGGTGATTTTGTTCTCCCTGTTCGTCGGCGTGATTATGCTGCCGATTTTGCTCCAGCATATTGATGTTGGCGATTCGACCCAGCAGCACAAGGAAGAGCGTATTGCGCGTGCGGCCACCGCCGAAGTGGCGATTGTCGCCATCCAGAAAATGGAAGAGCGCCTGGCCGCGGATGCGGAAGAGAACATCGACAATCAGCTGCTGACGGAGGTGAGTTCCCGCGTAATTGGTAACCTGCGTCGCCGCGCGGACGGGCGTAACGATGTGGAAAGCTCGCTGCAGGAGGAGAACCTGGAACGCCGGTTCCGTCTGGCCGCGCTGCGCTCAGAGCGTGCCGAACTGTATCACCTGCGCGCCACGCGCCAGATCAGCAACGAGACGCTGCAAAAGCTGCTGCACGATCTGGACCTGCTGGAAGCGCTGTTGATAGAGAATCAGTAGCGCTGTTTTGCCGGGTGGCGGCTTCGCCTTACCCGGCCTACGGTTCGAACGTAGGCCCGGTAAGCGCAGCGCCACCCGGCACTATTCAGACCGCACCCAAAACCCCTCACAACACTGCAGCCACGCCTGCGCGCTCTGCGACAAATAGACCCCTTCACGCCAGATCATCCCTAACTGCCAGTGCAGATCGCTCTCCAGCGGGATCCAGCGCAGCGTGTTTTTGTCCAGATGCTCGCAAATCGGCTGCGGCAGAATGGCAATCCCCACGCCCGCCTGCACCATCGCGGCCAGGAAATCCCACTGACCGCTGCGCACCGCGATGCGCGGCTTGACGTTATGTTGGTTAAACAGCGTCATTAGCTGGCGGCTAAGAGCGAAGTCTTCGTTGTAGATCAGCAGAGGGTGTTCGCCGAGCAGCTCAGGCTTCACCGCGTCCCTTTTCAGCCAGTCGCCGGAGCGGGGAACCAGCACGCACAGCGGGTGGCTAAAAAGCGGAAGCGTCGCCAGGCCGCTCTCTTCCTCAACGGGGAGGGCGGTCATGGCCACGTCGAGCTCGCCGTTAGTGACGGCCTGCTGGACGGTTAAGCCACCAAACTCCGAAATCTTCAGCTCTACGCCAGGATAGCGCTGGCGAAACAGGCCGATCGGCCCGGCCATCATCATCCCCACCATCGGTGGAATGCCGAGGCGAAGCACCCCTTTGGTCAGATGATTAATATCGTCCAGCTCCGCTTCCAGCTGGCGGAACTCCGCCAGAATGGCCAGCCCGCGTTCGAACACCACGCGTCCGGTGTCGGTCAGCAGCAGCTTGCGCCCGTCGCGGATCAGCAGGGTACAGTTCAGTTCATCTTCGAGGTTTTTCAGCATCTTGCTGATGGTGGGCTGGGTAACAAATAACTTCTCCGCTGCGCGGGTAAAACTTTGCTGGCGAACCACTTCGACAAAATAGCGCAGCGTTCTTATGTCCATGATTATTCCTCGAAACTATACCTGTGATGATTTTAATTCATTTCAGTCCATACCGTGCGCTCACTATACTGGCGCCTCGTCTCATTTTTGAGGAAAACCCCCATGGCCGTGGCGTTAAGCCGTGTTACGCCTGCCGTTGTACAACGACTCCAGGTCCCGGCTCAGGTACTGCTTTACGCGGGACTGTTTGTTTTCGCCGAATATCTTGTCGGCTGGCTCCACCTGCCGCTGCCTGCCAACCTGGTGGGGATGCTGCTGATGTTGACGCTCATCCTCTGTCGCGTGATCCCCCTTAACTGGGTGCGCGCCGGGGCGCGCTGGCTGCTGGCGGAGATGCTGCTGTTCTTTGTGCCTGCCGTGGTGGCGGTGGTGAACTATGCGCAGCTGCTGATGGTGGACGGCTGGCGCATCTTCGCGGTGATTGCGCTGAGTACGCTGATGGTGCTGGGAGCGACCGCCTGGGTGGTGGATAAAGTGTATCGCTTTGAAATCAGCAGGCACAAACATGACTAACTTTCAGATCAGCGTCTTGTGCCTGATCGCGACGCTGGCGATCTACTTTGCCAACAAGCGGCTGTATCGCCGGTTTCATGCGCTGCCGCTGATGCCGCTGGTCTTCACGCCGATCCTGCTGGTGCTGATGCTGGTCTTCGGCCATATCTCCTGGCAGAACTACATTGGTGAATCCCACTGGCTGCTGTGGCTGCTCGGCCCGGCGACCATCGCCTTTGCCGTGCCCGTTTACGACAACCTGGCGATTATCAGGCGCCACTGGATGTCGCTCAGCGCAGGCGTGATCACCGCTACGGTGGTCGCGGTCTGTAGCTCCGTCTGGCTGGCGAGACTGTTTACGCTGCCCGATGAAATTCAGCGCAGCCTGGCCGTGCGCTCGGTGACCACGCCGTTTGCGCTCGCGGCGGCGAAACCCCTCGGCGGACAGCCGGACCTGGTGGCGCTGTTTGTGGTGGTGACGGGCGTCTTTGGGATGGCGGTGGGCGATATGCTCTTTCTGCGGCTTTCTATTCGGGAAGGGATGGCCAAAGGCGCGGGGTTTGGCGCGGCGTCGCACGGCGCGGGCACGGCACGCTCCTATGAGCTGGGCCAGCAGGAGGGCGTTGTCGCGAGCCTGGTGATGATGCTGTCGGGCGTGGTAATGGTGCTGATTGCGCCGCTGGTGGCGTGGGTGATGTTTTAAGCTCCCCGGCCAGAATGGCCGGGGAGAAAGGTTTAGTGCGCGCGGCCCTGCTCAACGCCAAGACCGGTTTGTGAACGAATAAACTGGGCGCGGAATTTCTCGCGCTCCAGGTTACCTTCCGGCGAATTGTCGGTAGCCGAGAAGACCCAGATACCGATAAACGCCACGGCAATGGAGAACAGCGCCGGATATTCATACGGGAAGATGGCGCTGGCGTGACCGAGGATCTGCACCCAAATCGTTGGGCCCAGAATCATCAGGATCACCGCCGTCAGCAGCCCCAGCCAGCCGCCAATCATCGCGCCACGGGTGGTCAGCTTCGACCAGTACATGGAGAGCAGGATGATCGGGAAGTTACAGCTTGCCGCGATGGAGAAGGCCAGCCCCACCATAAAGGCGATATTTTGCTTCTCGAACAGAATGCCCAGCAGGATCGCCACAACGCCCAGCACCAGCACGGTGATTTTGGAGACCTTCAGCTCATCGCGCTCGCTCGCGCCTTTGCGGAAGACGTTGGCGTAGAGGTCATGCGAGACCGCCGACGCGCCGGCCAGCGTTAAACCCGCAACCACCGCAAGAATGGTGGCGAAGGCCACGGCGGAGATAAAGCCGAGGAACAGGTTGCCGCCCACCGCGTCGGCCAGATGCACCGCCGCCATGTTATTGCCGCCAATCAGCGCGCCCGCCGCGTCTTTAAACGCCGGGTTCGCCCCTACCAGCATGATCGCGCCAAAGCCGATGATAAAGGTCAGGATATAGAAGTAGCCCATGAAGCCGGTCGCGTAGAAGACGCTCTTGCGCGCTTCACGCGCGTCGCTCACGGTGAAGAAGCGCATCAGGATATGCGGTAAGCCTGCGGTACCAAACATCAGGCCCAGACCGAGCGACAGGGCCGATATCGGGTCTTTCACCAGCCCGCCCGGGCTCATGATGGCTTCCCCTTTCGGGTGGACCGCCATGGCTTCAGTGAACAGGTTATTGAAGCTGAACCCGACGTGCTTCATCACCATAAAGGCCATAAAGCTGGCGCCGAACAGCAGCAGCACGGCTTTGATGATCTGCACCCAGGTCGTCGCCAGCATGCCGCCGAACAGAACGTACATCACCATCAGCACGCCCACCAGCACCACCGCGATGTGGTAGTTCAGGCCGAACAGCAGTTGGATCAGTTTACCCGCGCCCACCATCTGCGCAATCAGGTACAGCGCCACCACCACCAGCGAACCGCAGGCGGAGAGGGTGCGAATCGGTCCCTGCTTCAGGCGATACGAGGCCACGTCGGCGAAGGTGTAGCGGCCCAGATTGCGCAGGCGCTCGGCAATCAGGAACAGAATGATCGGCCAGCCGACGAGGAAGCCGAGGGAGTAAATCAGGCCGTCATAGCCGGAGGTGTAGACCAGCGCGGAGATCCCGAGGAACGAGGCGGCGGACATAAAGTCACCCGCAATCGCCAGCCCGTTCTGGAAGCCGGTAATGTTGCCGCCTGCGGTGTAGTAATCGTTACGGGAGCGCACGCGTTTCGACGCCCAGTAAGTGATATACAGCGTCAGCACCACGAAAATCAGGAACATCACAATCGCCTGCCAGTTGGTTGGCTGGCGCTGTACCTCGCCGGTAATCGCATCTGCCGCGTGGGCGGCAAAGGGAAGCGTGGCGGCGAGCGCCGTCAGAATTCTCTTCATGATGCTTTTACCTCTTGCAGTACCGCTTTATTAAGGCGATCGAATTCACCGTTCGCGCGCCAGACGTAGACGCCGGTCAGCACAAATGAAATCACGATGACGCCAATGCCAATGGGAATACCGCGCGTCACGCTGGTGCCCTCGTGCAGCGGGGTGCCCAGCCAGTGCGGCGCAAAGGCGATCAGCAGAATAAAGCCGACATAGATAATCAGCATGATGATGGAAAGGGTGAAGGCAAACCGTTGCCGCTTATCGACGAGCTCCCTGTAGTGCGCACTATTCTCTATCTGCTGACAAATATGGTCATTCATCACAGAGTCTCCAAAGGTAAGGTTGGTTTGTTTTTATCCCCTCTCCCCTATGGGGAGAGGGTGAGGGGAGAGGGAGAAAACACTAGGAAGGCATTGCGATGGCCTGCTTCTCTTCGAGCAGTTTTTCCACCACGCCAGGATCTGCGAGCGTTGAGGTATCACCGAGGTTGCTGGTGTCCCCTGCCGCGATTTTGCGCAAGATACGGCGCATGATTTTGCCGGAGCGGGTTTTCGGCAGCGAGTCGGTCCAGTGCAGCACGTCCGGCGTTGCCAGCGGGCCAATCTCTTTACGCACCCAGTTGCGCACCTCAGCATAGAGCTCTGGCGACGGCTCTTCCCCGTGGTTCAGGGTGACGTAAGCGTAAATTGCCTGGCCCTTGATGTTGTGCGGAATGCCGACAACGGCGGCTTCGGCAATCTTCGGATGCGACACCAGCGCCGATTCAATCTCCGCGGTGCCCAGACGGTGGCCGGAGACGTTCAGCACGTCGTCCACGCGTCCGGTGATCCAGTAATAACCGTCTTCATCACGACGCGCGCCGTCACCGCTGAAGTACATGTTTTTAAAGGTCGAGAAGTAGGTCTGCTCGAAGCGATCGTGATCGCCGAACAGGGTACGCGCCTGACCCGGCCACGAGTCCGTGATCACCAGGTTGCCTTCGGTGGCCCCTTCCAGCGGGTTGCCTTCGTTATCCACCAGCGCAGGCTGTACGCCGAAGAACGGACGGGTTGCCGAGCCCGCTTTCAGCTGCGTGGCGCCCGGCATCGGGGTGATCATAAAGCCGCCGGTTTCGGTCTGCCACCAGGTGTCCATGACCGGGCATTTCTCGTTGCCGATTTTCTTCCAGTACCACTCCCAGGCTTCCGGGTTGATTGGCTCACCCACGGAACCGAGGATGCGCAATGAAGAGCGGTCGGTGCCTTCGATGGCTTTGTCGCCTTCCGCCATTAACGCGCGGATGGCCGTTGGTGCGGTGTAGAGAATGTTGACCTGATGTTTGTCGACCACCTGGCACATGCGCGCCGGGGTCGGCCAGTTCGGCACGCCTTCAAACATCAGCGTTGTTGCGCCACAGGCCAGCGGACCGTACAGCAGGTAGCTGTGCCCGGTGACCCAGCCCACGTCAGCGGTACACCAGTAGATGTCGCCCGGGTGGTAGTCGAAGACGTATTTGAAGGTAGTGGCCGCGTAGACCAGATAACCGCCGGTGGTGTGCAGCACGCCTTTCGGTTTGCCGGTTGAGCCAGAGGTATAAAGAATGAAGAGCGGATCTTCCGCATTCATCTCTTCCGGCTGATGCTGGTCGCTCGCCTTTTCAATCAGATCGCTCCACCACAGGTCGCGCCCCTCGTGCCAGTCGATTTTGCCGCCGGTACGCTTAAGGACGATGACGTTGCTGACCGTGTTGACGTTCGGGTTTTTCAGCGCTTCGTCGACGTTTTTTTTCAGGGGGATACTGCGTCCTGCGCGCACGCCTTCATCGGCGGTGATCACCAGTTTTGAGCTTGAATCGACAATACGACCCGCAACCGCCTCTGGCGAGAACCCACCGAAAATAACGGAATGAATCGCGCCGATACGCGCACAGGCCAGCATGGCCACCGCCGCTTCCGGCACCATCGGCATATAGATAGCGACCACGTCGCCTTTTTTAATGCCTTTATCCAGCAGGACGTTGGCAAAGCGGCACACGTCGCGGTGCAGTTCTTTATAGGTAATGTGTTTGCTCTGCGAGGCATCATCGCCTTCCCAGATAATCGCCGTCTCGTTCCCGCGCGCGGCAAGGTGACGGTCCAGACAGTTTGCCGCCAGGTTCAGCGTGCCATCTTCATACCATTTAATGGAGACGTTACCGGGCGCAAAGGAGGTGTTCTTTACCTTCTGATAAGGTTTGATCCAGTCAAGGATATGGCCCTGCTCACCCCAGAAGGTGTCCGGGGCGGTGATAGATTGCTGATATTTCTCGTGGTACTGCTCCGGGTTGATCAGGCAACGGTCCGCAATGTTTGCGGGAATGTCATGTTTGTGTATTTGGCTCATGGCTTTTTTTCTCCTTGTAAGATGTTAATAATATGTCGCAAAAACGTTAATAGTAGGGACTTTACAAGCTTTGTTTATTATTTGGGCGACAGATCACGCATTGTTTGAACAGGTTGAAAAATGAGCGAATGAAACTTTGAAGGAAAATAATTTATGCTGACGATTATTCACATTTATGTTTAAAAAAGGTTTTTTATAACAAAAGGTTATTTATTAGAATCAGGAGAAACTCCCGTCACAGACGCTTTTACGAGTGAAATGCGTCGTTCTTTAAGGCTTGCGCAACAGGCCGCGCAAATGATACTCATACGCCGCGTTAAAAAATCCCATAAATCGACGCAACACAATTCATACCCTTTCAGTATGTCCCCATATTCATGCAGTTTAAGTGAATAAGGCGCTTCATTGAGGAAGTCAGTTTCTATGAAAAACGTTAAAGTCAGCCTGGCCTGGCAGATCTTAATCGCCCTTGTGCTGGGCATCCTGCTGGGCAGTTACCTCCACTATCACAGCGACAGCCGCGACTGGCTGATTGCGAACCTGCTTTCACCGGCAGGGGATATCTTTATTCACCTGATCAAGATGATCGTAGTACCGATTGTGATCTCGACGCTGGTGGTGGGTATTGCAGGCGTCGGCGATGCGAAGCAGTTAGGCCGTATTGGTGCGAAAACCATTATCTATTTCGAAGTGATCACTACGGTTGCGATCATTCTCGGCATCACCCTGGCGAACGTTTTCCAGCCGGGTTCCGGGATTGATATGTCGCAGCTGGCGACGGTGGATATTTCGAAATACCAAAGTACGACCGCTGACGTGCAAAGCCATGCACACGGCCTGATGGGCACGATCCTTTCTCTGGTACCGACCAACATCGTGGCGTCGATGGCGAAGGGCGAGATGCTGCCTATTATCTTCTTCTCGGTCCTGTTTGGTCTGGGGCTCTCTTCACTGCCCGCGACGCACCGCGAACCGCTGGTGACCGTGTTCCGCTCGATCTCCGAAACCATGTTTAAAGTGACCCACATGGTGATGCGTTACGCGCCGGTAGGGGTGTTTGCGCTTATCGCCGTCACCGTGGCGAACTTCGGTTTTGCCTCCCTCTGGCCGCTGGCGAAGCTGGTGCTCCTGGTGCACTTTGCCATCCTGTTCTTTGCGCTGGTGGTGCTGGGAATTGTGGCGCGTCTGTGTGGGCTGAGCATCTGGATCCTGATTCGTATCCTCAAAGATGAGCTGATTCTGGCCTACTCCACGGCAAGCTCTGAGAGCGTGCTGCCGCGTATTATTGAGAAGATGGAAGCCTACGGCGCGCCAGCGTCGATCACCAGCTTCGTGGTGCCGACGGGTTACTCCTTTAACCTGGATGGTTCCACGCTGTATCAGAGTATCGCCGCTATCTTTATTGCCCAGCTGTACGGCATTGACCTGTCGCTGTGGCAGGAGATCGTCCTGGTGCTGACCCTGATGGTGACGTCTAAAGGTATCGCAGGCGTACCGGGCGTTTCGTTCGTGGTACTGCTGGCGACGCTGGGCAGCGTAGGCATTCCGCTGGAAGGCCTGGCCTTTATCGCGGGTGTGGACCGTATCCTCGACATGGCGCGTACGGCGCTGAACGTGGTGGGGAATGCGCTGGCGGTGCTGGTTATCGCCAAGTGGGAACACAAATTCGACCGTAAAAAGGCGCTGGCGTATGAACGCGAGGTGCTGGGTCGTTTTGATAAGACGGCTGACCAGTGATGTAAAAGCCGGGTGGCGGCTTCGCCTTACCCGGCCTACACAAGCCGTAGGCCCGGTAAGCGCAGCGCCACCGGGCAATGGTTTACTCCCCGCTCAACGCATCAAACTCTTCGCACCCCGTATCAAACCCTTCCGTACAGCTCAGGTTTAACCAGTACAGCGCTTTCTGTTTATTGGGCGTGATAAAGCCTTTCTCACCCTGCCTGAACAACATCCCAGCCCAGTACTCGGCGTAGCCGGTGCGCGAAAGGGCTGAACTCCGCTTGAACCACGAGGCGGCCTGCACGTCATCCTGCGCTACCTCGACGCCGTTGGCATAAATCAGCCCCAGCAGCAGCTGTGCATCGACCGCAGAGTCGCTGTCGATATCTTCGGTTGCCGTGTGCAGCAGTCTGATGGCCTGGGGATAGTCCGTTTTTCCCGCCTGAGTATTCACCAGAATGCGCGCCAGCATGATCGCGCCGCGTTTGCTGCCAGCAATGTTTGCCTGTTGGGCCAGGGCTTTGGCCTGTGAGTAATCGCCCTGCGTAAAGAGGATTTGCGAGAGCAACCCCATGGCGTCGACATCGCCGCCTTTCGCGGCTTTCTCGGCCCACAGCGCGGCCTGCTTGCTGTCGCCGGAGCTGAAGTACGTATCGGCAAGATAATACTGGGCACGCGCATCACCGGCTTCCGCCTGTTTCCGATACTGGCTGCCTATCTCATCGGCGCGGGCGAAGGATGTTAAAAACACTAACAACAGAAAAATGGCTTTCATGGATTCTTATCATCTGGGTACACGCCGCGCAGTATAATCGCGGGCGCAAAAGAAAAAAATGGGTGCATTAAGACCTCAGCATCCTACAAGCCGGGCGGAACCGTTGTTCCGCCCGTAGAGGTTAGCCTGGGTTGCAGGCTAATTTAGCCGCCACCTCCTGATGCTCACTCTTTATTGAAAACTCGCAGAGCCTGCCGCGAGTAATAAAGGTAAAGATCACTATCGTCAGGCAAACAATAACGACGATGCCTAACGCAGTTTTTAATGGCGTCATGCCTTTTACTCCTTGTCAAAAAAAGAATAAGAGGCTACTCTCAACTTGTTGGAGTTGAGGGAGTAGCCTCGGGTAAATGAAAATTTCCCGGGGCTTTCTACTTTCTGTCCCTCAACAATGCTCAAGACAGAAAGTCTTAAGCACCCGCCGAATATCTTATCCCTCTGAATTAAAATGCAAAGATGTAATTCTTTTTCGCGAAAATTACATTATTTCTGCGAGCCGTTTTCCAGAATATTAATTGATATTATTGATGGGTTACTCGGAAATAAAAAGGGAGTGAATATTTCACTCCCTTTATTCATCGATGAATTAACGGCTTCAACCCATTGCGCTTTCGCGCAGTCGGGCTTTCAGCTTGTTATATTCGTCGATCACGTACTGTTCCGCCGCGTGCTGATCCGCAATCGGCTCAACGTTGACGGCGCAGTATTTATATTCCGGCGTTTTGGTTATCGGGCTTAAGTTCTCGGTCACCAGCTCGTTGCAGGCACCAATCCACCACTGGTAGGTCATATAGACCGCCCCTTTGTTTGGACGATCGCTGACCTGCGCACGAGTAATGATCCGCCCTTTGCGCGAGTTCACCCACACCAGCGCTTCATCCTCAATACCGAGCCGTTCCGCATCGGCGGTGTTGATCTGCGCGTAGCCGGGCTCGTCCGCCAGCGCGGCCAGCGCGGCGCAGTTTCCGGTCATCGAGCGGCAGGAGTAGTGGCCCACTTCACGTACGGTGGAGAGCACCATTGGATACTCATCGGTGAGTTTATCAATGGGCGCGACCCAGTCGCAGGTGAAGAACTGCGCCAGCCCGTTCGGGGTGTCGAATTTCTCCTTAAAAAGATAGGACGTCCCCTGATCGGCCTCCGACTCGTCCCGGCACGGCCACTGGATGTAGCCCAGCTCACCCATTTTTTCATAGGTGGCGCCGTAGAAGTCCGGACACAGGCTGCGCAACTCATCCCAGATCTCCTGGGTGTTGTTGTAGTGCATCGGGTAGCCCATGCGGGTGGCGATTTCACTGATGATCTGCCAGTCCGTTTTCAGATCCCACTTCGGCTCGACCGCCTTGAAGAAGCGCTGGAATCCGCGGTCGGCCGCCGTGTAGACGCCTTCATGCTCGCCCCAGGAGGTCGACGGTAAAATGACATCCGCCGCCGCCGCGGTTTTGGTCATGAAGATATCCTGGACAATCACAAGTTCCAGATCCTCAAACCCTTTACGCACTGCAGAAAGCTCGGCGTCGGTCTGAAGCGGATCTTCACCCATGATATAGGCCGCACGCACTTCGCCATGCGCCGCGCGGTGCGGCAGCTCGCTGATGCGATACCCGGTATGTTCCGGCAGGCTTTCCACGCCCCACGCCTTCGCGAACTTGGCGCGGTTTTCCGGGAACTTCACGTACTGGTAGCCCGGATAAGTATCCGGCAGCGCGCCCATATCGCAGGCGCCCTGCACGTTATTCTGACCACGCACCGGGTTCACGCCAACGTGCGCTTTACCCAGATTACCGGTCAGCATCGCAAGGCTGGTGAGCGAGCGCACGGTTTCCACGCCCTGGTAGAACTGGGTCACGCCCATACCCCAGAGAATGGCGGCGGTTTTTGCCCCGGCATACATTCTGGCCGCCTGACGAATCGCCTGCGCGCTGACGCCGGTTATCGCTTCGACGGATTCAGGCGTATAGCCCTCGACTATTTTCTTATACTCTTCAAAGCCTTCTGTACGGGTCGCGACAAACGCCTGGTCGTACAGGTTCTCCTCAATAATGACGTGCCCCATTGCGTTCAACAGCGCGATGTTTGAGCCGTTTTTCAATGCAATGTGCATATCCGCAATGCGCGCGGTTTCAATTTTGCGCGGATCGCAGACGATGATTTTCGCCCCATTCTGTTTAGCGCGAATAACGTGGTTCGCGACGATAGGGTGAGAATCCGCCGGGTTATAACCAAAGATGAAGACGAGATCGGTATTATCTATCTCGTTGATGGCATTACTCATTGCGCCGTTACCGACCGACTGGTGCAGACCTGCAACCGATGGGCCGTGTCAGACGCGAGCGCAGCAGTCGACGTTATTGGTACCAATAACGGCGCGCGCGAATTTTTGCATCACATAGTTGGTTTCATTTCCCGTCCCGCGGGAAGAGCCGGTGGTCTGAATCGCATCCGGGCCATACTTGGCCTTAATGGCACTCAGGCGCGTGGCGACATAATCCAGCGCCTCGTTCCAGGAGACGGCTTCCAGCTTGCCGCCGCGCTCGCGGCGGATCATAGGGGTTTTCAGGCGCGGGGTAAGGATTTGGGTATCGTTAATAAAATCCCAGCCGTAGTACCCTTTCAGGCACAGCGTGCCCTGGTTGGTTTTCCCCTGCGCGGCCTCCGCCCGGACGATTTTGCCGTTATCGACCACCAGGTGGATCTTGCAACCTGAGGCACAATAAGGGCAAACCGTGACGACTTTTTTCATCAGTCTGCTCCAGTTAATCGAATCGTTCGCACCCACTATGCAGCTTCTATGCCATGTTTTTTGTATGGGTATCCCCTGACTTTACGGCCCATCCGGGGTGAAAACCCTGACAAAAAGCAGTCAATCGTCAAAATTGACGTGTCGACAGGGCAGCGGATGTGACATGGGTTGAATTTCCGTCACTGAAAAAACCTTTTGACTGGAGCCGACGGCAGAATAGTTCAGACTTAACATAATCCCCTGACGGAAGCATACGATGAAACCGGCGATTCTGGTGGTTGATGACGATACGGCAGTCTGCGAACTGCTTCAGGACGTGCTGAGCGAGCACGTCTTTAGCGTGCTTTTCTGCCATAACGGCCAGCATGCGCTGCGCCAGGTTCAGCAGGAGCCGAATATCGCGCTTGTGCTGCTGGATATGATGCTGCCGGATATCAACGGCCTGCAGGTTCTGCTGCAGCTGCAAAAGCAGCGTCCGGCGCTACCGGTTGTGATGTTAACCGGCCTGGGCAGTGAGTCAGACGTGGTGGTGGGGCTGGAGATGGGGGCCGACGATTATATTGGCAAACCGTTCAACCCGCGCGTGGTGGTCGCCCGGGTGAAAGCGGTGTTGCGCCGAACGGGCGCGCTGGCGGCAGAAGCCTCCGCAGCGCCCGTCGCGGGCATTGCGTTTAACGGATGGACGCTTGATACCACCCGCTGTGAGCTGATTGATCCGCAGCGTAATACCGTGCCCTTAACCCAGGGCGAGTACGGCCTGCTGCTGGCGCTCACGCAAAATGCCCGCCGGGTGCTGAGCCGCGATCGGCTGCTTGAGCTGACCCACAGCGAAAGCGCCGACGTGTTCGACCGCACGATTGACGTGCTGATCATGCGCCTGCGCCGGAAAATAGAGGCTAACCCGCATCAGCCTGCGCTCATCAAAACCATCCGCGGGTTGGGTTACGTGTTTGCCACTGACGTGAGCCGGCCCGAACAGGCGGCATAAGGCTTACGTTATCGCCGGAACAATGATGGCGGCAAAAATCGCGATGATGCACAAATACTTGAGGGCGTAATAGGCCTTACGGTTCCTTTTTTTCAGACGCTGCCCCCGCTCGCGACCTGCATGAACGTATTTAAAAATGCGGTTAATGCCGCCGGTGCTGTCATTCTCGTCATTCGGTGACCTGGCCGCAGACATCAGCGTGGTTCCCACCCAATGGTTAACCGCCTGCGCCCAGCGCCATTTCATCGGACGCTCGATATCGCAGAAGAGAATAATGCGCGTTTGATCCGATTTATTTTCTGCCCAGTGGACGTAGGTCTCATCAAAAATAACGGCTTCACCATCCCGCCAGCTGTGGCGCTGCCCGTCGACTTCAATAAAGCAGCGATCGTCATTCGGGGTGAATAAGCCCAGATGGTAACGAACCGAGCCCGCATACGGATCCCGGTGCTTGCCAAGCTTTGCACCCGCCGGCAGCTCGGCAAACATGGCCGCCTTCACCGAAGGGATTTCACTCACCAGCCGGGACGTCACCGGGCATAAAGACTGCGCGGAGGGATGGGCATCGGCATACCACTTCAGATAAAAACGTTTCCAGCCGCGTTTAAAAAAGGTGTTAAAGCCAGCGTCGTTATTATTTTCCGCTGCCTTAATATGATGTTGCAAACGCAGCGCCTCTTCGCGAATAACCAGCCAGTTTTCCGTCAGCTTATTTAATTCCGGGAAGCGCTCTGTTTCAAAGAAAGGCTGCCTGGCGGGCAGGGAAGAAAACGCCGTCATAAACATATTGATGGGCGCCATAAACGTCGAATGGTCGAAGAGCTGACGGGAAAGCGTCTGTTTTTCTTTGCCGCGGGAATGCGCATAAATAACGCTGATAATGAAAATACCGATGATGATGACTGCGAACATTTTTCCCTTGTCCTCTTTCTATCTCATTTCGGAAAAGCGTGCGGACAGAGTGCTGCCCACGCCGAATATGCCAGATGGAGAGAGTGTAGTTCGGGAATATAAAATTCATAGATCTGTAATGAAAAATCGCAATTATTGTTAAATTAAATGCTCTCGCGAATAAACGCCTGCAGCTCGGCCAGCGTTTTTGCGCCGTCAATCGCATTGGCGGCCAGCAGGCTTGCCCGCGCGCAGGCGTGCGCCAGATAAATACTCTCTGTTAGCGGGAGCGATTCATGGCAGCCGTATAAAAAGCCCGCGCAAAAGGCATCGCCCGCGCCGACGCTGCCGATAATCTCTTCCTGCTCCAGCATCCATGACGGGATCCAGCGACCCGCTTCACCGCGAGCTTCTCCCCATGCGCCTTCCGGACAGTGGATCACCACCCGCTGGCGTACGCCGGCCGCCAGCAACTGCGCCGCGGCGTCCGCGATATGCGCAATGTGCGGGGCGTCGTTTTCGTCACGCATTGTCAGGCCGCTAAACTCACCGGCCTCCAGCTCGTTAATCACCAGATAGTCGAGATGGCGAAGGGCAGGGAGCACCAGCGGCTGATAGCGCGGGTCGCCCTTGCGGGAAACCAGATCGAGCGAGGTTTCATACCCCTGGTCACGCATCTGCGCCAGCAGCCGCGCGCTGCGGGTGCCGAACTCGTCATCGGGCATATCCAGGCTGTCGAGCAGAAGGAGATAGCCGAGATGGAAGATCTTCATCGATCCGTCTAAGCGATCGAAAGCAGGAAGATCCAGCAGGCGGTTGGCCCCCGGCGAGTGGAAAAAGGTGCGCTGTCCGCTGGGGTCGGTCATCACCTGCGACATGGAGGTTGGCGCAAAGGTGGTGCGCTGTACGCGCTGGCGGTTGACGTGGTACTGGTCGAGCATCGCCAGAATGTAGTCCCCGTCGCCGTCTTCGCCAATCAGCCCCACCGCCTGCAGCGGCAGGCCAACGTGCATTTTTGCCAGCGTCAGCAGGACGTTGAGCGGCGCGCCGCCGGTTGAGCGTTCGCTATGGGTGATTTCCGCCAGCCAGCCGCGCTCCGGCCACTGCACGATCTGGTGGACGTGGTCCACCAGCATATTGCCTGCGGCGATGATGCCTTTGCGTTCCATCATGCCTGCCCCGCGCTGCCGAAGATGCGCATCTGTTCGGCGACCGTATCGGTAATCGCTTCTTCAATGCCGAGCAGCAGTTCGGCAAACTCGTCGTACAGCGGCTGGCGGTTCGCCATGCGCTGCTCCACGGCGGCGAGCGCGGCCTGCGACATGCCGGTATAGAAATTGATTTTATGAATGCCCAGCTCGATGGCGCGGCGGAAGTCGGCATCGCTAATCCCGGAGCCGCCGTGTAAAACCAGCGGCAGCCCCGTCTGCTGACGAATGGCGTCCAGACGCGGGAAATCGAGCTTCGGCTCGCCTTTATACTTGCCGTGTGCGTTGCCGATGGCGACGGCCAGCGCGTCGATGCCGGTTGAATCAACAAATTCGCGCGCCAGCTGCGGATCGGTGAAGAAGGCTTCATCCGCATGTCCGTAAAGCGCGCCCCCTTCATCCCCCCCGACCGCGCCCAGCTCTGCCTCCACGGAGACGCCCACCGCATGGCACATCTTCACCACTTCTCGCGTCTGGCGAACATTTTCCTCATAGCTCAGCGTAGAGCCATCGAACATCACGGAGCTGAACCCTAAGCGCAGGGCGCGCACGACGGCGTCATAATGCAGGCCGTGGTCGAGGTTGAGCACCACGGGAATAGCGTGGCGAGCGGCCTCGAACTTCACCGCTTCGACAAGGGAATCCAGCGACACGTACTTAAAATGCACTTCCGCGATGTTGATGATAAACGGCGAGCGTTCCTGCTTTGCGGCGGCGAATAGCGCGCGCAGGAAGTGGGAGTCGAGCACGTTAAACGCGCCCAGCGCATAGCGGTGTTGTCTGGCGTGCGCAAGACCGTCGGCAAGAGAAATCAATGGCATCATTCACCCCTTATATCCGAAACAGGTTGTACTCGTTGCACAGCACCAGCAGCGCCGGTTCGTCTTCTTCGATGTTGTTATAGCGGGCAACGGGCTGCAAAAAGTGGTTGTCGTGTTCATCGTCATTAACCGAGGAGACTTCGCCCACCAGCACGTCGCCGAAGCCGCGTTCGCCCCAGAAACTGTGGTAAAGAGTGGGCGTCAGGCAGATGCTTTCCCCTGGCGTGAGGCGCAGCTGGCTGCCGGGGGCGTGTGTCTGGCGGCAGCCGTCGACGGTGACGGTCACGTCGGTGTTTTCCGTCTCTTCATGCGCTCCGGCATTCCATAACTCAATGATCAGATTCCCGCCGCCCCGGTTGATGATGTCTTCGCGCTTGCGCCAGTGAAAATGCATCGGCGTCACCTGGCCGTCGCGCACGTGCATGATTTTTTCGGCATAGCTTTTTTCATAAGGCACGCCGTTGGCCGAGCCGTTGCGCAGGGTGAATAGCGTCAGGCCTTCAGCGGCAAAGTTGTTGCCGCCGAACGCCGTCACGTCCCAGCCGAGCTTGAGGTCGAACACTTCCTGCCATGCGGCCTGGTCAAGCTGCTGCCATTTCGTTGGCGCAAAGCTGGCAAAAGGCGGGAGATGAACGTCGTGCATGGAGAAAAACTGCCGCGTGTGGCCGAGGATTTCATTGATGTCGGAGCGTTTCATGGGGACTCCTTGAAAACAGTTCCCTCTCCCTGCGGGAGAGGGAAAAGGATCATTTAACCGTCCAACCCTTATAGGTACCGACGTTCTTTTTATCGATCATCGTCACCGGGATCAGCACGGGCGCTTTCGGCGCGGGTTTGCCCTGGAGAATGTCATAGCCAATCTCCACCGCTTTTGCCGCCATGACCTGCGGATCCTGCGCCGGGGTCGCCACAAACAGGGAGTTTTCGCGCTTCAGCGCTTCCTCACCGTCCGGAGAACCATCCACGCCGACGATAAAGAACTCGTTGCGCTGCGCCTGTTTCGCGGCCAGATCGGCGCCGATCGCGGTCGGATCGTTAATCGCAAACACGCCGTCGATCTTCGGATTGGCCGCCAGCAGGGAGGTCATGACTTCCAGACCGCCTTCACGACTGCCCTTGGCGTTCTGGTTATCCGAGAGCACCTTGATATCCGGATGTTTTTTGAACTCCGTCTGGCACCCTTCTACGCGGTTTTGTACCGCAGAGACCGGCGGTCCGTTGATGATCACCACGTTGCCTTTCCCTTTCAGGCGGTCGGTAATGTACTTACAGGCCATCTCACCCGCCTGGGTGTTATCGGAGGTGATGGTGGCATCAGCCCCTTCCGCCGCCACGTCAACCGCCACGACCACGATCCCCGCGTCCTTCGCGCGCTTCACCGCCGGGCCGATCCCTTTGGAATCCGCGGCGTTGAGGATGATCATGTCCACTTTCGCGGCAATGAAGTTGTCGATCTGCGCCACCTGCTGGCCCAGATCGTACCCGCTGGAGACCAGCGTCACCTTGACGTTATCGCCCGCCAGCTTGCGCGCTTCCAGCTCGGCACCTTTGGTGATCTGCACGAAGAACGGGTTAGCCAGGTCGCCCACCGTCACGCCAATGGACTTCAGATCTTTCGCCTGCGCAAACGGCGTTGCGGCAAGCAGCGCGCCAGCACAGAGCGCGGTCACTAAGGGTTTCAAACGCATCTTGTCTTCCTCACTCGTAGGGTATTGTTGTTATGCACTTTGATGGTGTCGGGTACGGTATTTGTCGATCAGCACCGCAATGATGATCACCGCCCCTTTGATCACCAGCTGCCAGAAGTAGGAGACGCCCATCAGCGTCATGCCGTTGTTGAGGGTGGCGATGATCAAGGCACCGACCAGCGTGCCGGTGATCGTGCCGATCCCGCCGACGAAGCTGGTGCCGCCGAGGATCACCGCCGCAATTGCATCCAGCTCGTAACCCGTGCCGAGGTTGCCGTTGGCACTGTACAGGCGTGAGGCGCTCATGACGCCGCCGAGGCCGGAGAGCAGGCCGCTCATGCCGTAGACAAACAGCAGCACCAGCCAGACCTTAATGCCCGTTAAGCGCGCCGCCTGCATGTTGCCGCCCACGGCGTAGATGTGAACGCCGAGCGTGGTGCGGCGCAGGATGAACCAGCACACCACAATGACCGCCAGGGCGATCGCCACCAGCCAGGGGATCGGGCCGAGGTAGTTATTGCCGATCCACTCGAAGTTGATGTTGGAGTTAATGACCGTCGTGCCGTCGGCCAGCAGATAGGCCGCGCCGCGCAGCGCCGTATAGGTGCCGAGCGTGACGATGAAGGGGGGCAGTCCGGCAAAGGCCACCAGTGCGCCGTTGAACAGGCCCAGCACCATGCCGAGCATCAGCGCGGCCGGAATGGACAGCCCGGCGAATTCGGGAATGAGCGACACCACCATCGCCGCCACCGCCGTGGTGCCGAGAATCGACCCCATCGAGAGGTCAATCCCGCCGGTGAGGATAATAAAGGTCATTCCCGCCGCCAGCACGATGTTGATCGACGCCTGACGGGTGATGTTGAGCAGGTTGCTCTCAGTGAAGAAGTTGGGCGCAATAAAGCCAAAAACCGCCACAATCAGGATCAGAATCGGCAAAATACCGACCGTTTGCATCAGATCGCTCATCAGCATTTTTTTGGCGGAGGCGGATTTCGCCACCTGCTGCGGTTGGGTTGGAGTTGTCATGATTGCACCGCCTGATGATGAGTGTCGTTCACGCCGGTTGCCAGCGTCATAATGTTTTCCTGAGAGATGTCACGCCCGTGAAGCTCGCCCGCGATGCTGCCTTCCCGCATCACGTAAACCCGGTCGCTCATGCCCACCACTTCCGGCAGCTCGCTGGAGATCATCAGGATCGCCACGCCTTTGCGCGCCATCTGGTTCATGATGCGGTAGATCTCGCTTTTTGCGCCGACGTCCACGCCGCGCGTGGGTTCGTCCAGAATCAGAATGCGCGGGCCGATGGCGACCCAGCGGGAGATGAGCAGTTTTTGCTGGTTGCCGCCGGAAAGACCGCCTGCGCGCACCTGCGAATGGGGCACGCGGATATTGAGCAGGGCAATGGCGTCATCGGAAATGGACTGGGCTTTTTTGCGGTTCAGCCAGCCGAAGGTGGCGTCGCGCTCCAGCGTCGCCATAGTGATGTTCTCCTGCGCCGCCAGCTCCAGAAACAGCCCCTGCTCCTTGCGGTTCTCGGTGAGAAAACCGATGCCGTTTTCGATGGCCGCGCGCGGGGAGTGGATCACCACCGGCTCGCCGTCGACCTCAATCATGCCGCCCGTGGCTTTACGCACGCCGAAGATAAGCTGTGCCAGCTCGGAACGTCCGGCCCCCACCAGTCCTGCCAGCCCGACGATTTCGCCGGAACGCACCTGCAGGCTGCACGGCTGTACTTTTTTACCGTCGGTGAGGTGGTGGACGTTGAGACGCGGGCTGCCGAGGGGAATATCACGCTCCTTGTTGAACAGGTCGCTTAGCGGGCGGCCCACCATCATCTTCACCAGTTCCGACGCGTTCAGCTTGTCGCGCGTCAGGCTCCCGACGTATTGCCCGTCGCGCAGAACGCTGACGCGGTCAGAGAGTTCATAGACCTCCGCCATGCGGTGGCTGATATAGATGATCGCCATCCCTTCATCGCGCAGGCGCAAAATCAGTTCAAACAGGCGATGGGTTTCGCGGGAGGAGAGGGCGGCGGTGGGTTCATCCATCACCAGAATGCGGCTGTTGCGGTGCAGCGCGCGAGCAATTTCCACCTGCTGCTGTTCGGCGATGGTGAGCTTCATCACCAGATCGGTGGCGCTAAACTGCGCGCCGAGGCGGTCAATCACCGCCTGCGCCTGGGCGGCCATCTCCTTGCGCTGGACCAGCCCGCCGCGCGACAGCTCGCTGCCGAGGAAGATATTTTCGGCTACGGTCAAATTGGGCGCGAGCTGCATCTCCTGGTAAATCAGCGTGATGCCTGCGGCCAGCGCATCCTTCGGCCCTTTGATGTGAAACGGCTGGCCGTCGATCAGGATCTCGCCGCCGGTGGCGGTATAGGCGCCCGCAAGGATTTTCATCAGCGTGCTTTTGCCTGCGCCGTTTTCACCCATCAGCGCGTGGATCTCACCGGCAAAGACCGTCAAATCCACACCCTTGAGCGCGTGGAAACTGCCAAACGTTTTGGCAATGCTGCGCATCTCTAATACCGGGGTTCTGCTCATGGCGGATCTCCTGTGAATGCCGATTTCTGCACTTCATCACAGGTGCGTAAATGCAAAATGTCAGAAGCTGTTCATATTTGTCATAGTTATGAATAGCTAATCGCCATCACATTTTCCTTTTCCCTCTCCCTGTGGGAGAGGGCCAGGGTGAGGGCACCAAACCGCACAGGAGCCCAACCCCATGCCATCACGCCCCCCGTTCTTCGCCAGCGCCCGAGGCCGCCTGCTGATTTTCAATCTGCTGGTGGTCGCCGTGACGCTGATGGTGAGCGGCGTGGCGGTGCTCGGCTTCCGCCACGCCAGCCAAATCCAGGAGCAGGTCCAGCAGCAAACGCTGGACGACATGACCGGCAGCATGAACCTGGCCCGCGACACCGCCAGCGTGGCAACGGCGGCGGTGCGGCTCTCGCAGGTGGTAGGGGCGCTCGAGTACAAAGGTGAAGCCGATCGCCTGAAGCAGACGCAAATGGCCCTGCGCCGCTCGCTGGAGCAGCTTGCGGAGGCGCCGCTGGCGCAGCAGGAGCCGGCGCTGGTGGCGCGTATTATTCAACGAAGCAATGAGCTCCAGCAGAGCGTGACGGAGATGCTGGAGCGCGGACAGCGACGCCATCTGGAGCGTAACGCGCTGCTGAGCTCGCTGTACCAAAGCCAGAGCTACCTGCGCCATCTGCAGGACATCAACCGCCGTTATGACAGTAACGTACCGGATGCGCAGCAGCTGATGGAGATGGACCGGCTAATCGCCGCCGCCATCGATACCCCTTCGCCGCGCGCAACCGTTCAGCAACTGGACGCGGTGGCCGCAACGCTGCCCCGGAGTGCCGCACAGCCGGTTGTGAAGGCGGTTCTGCCTGATTTTAATGCCGAGCTAGGTCAGCTCGCCCCGCTGTCGAAGCAGCTGGAGGAGAGCGATCTGGCGATAAGCTGGTACATGTTCCACATCAAGGCGCTGGTGGCGATCCTCAACAGCGATATCAATCAATACGTTGAGCAGGTGGCGCAGGCCTCCCGGCTTCGCACCGCCCAGAGCCATCACGAACTGCAATCCATCAGCGTGTGTATCACCATTTTCGCCGTGCTGGCGCTGATCATCACCGGGTGTGCCTGCTGGTATATCTACCGCCATCTGGCCTCCAATCTGACGGCCATTTCCCGGGCGATGTCACGCCTTGCTCACGGCGAACAGGATGTTTCCGTTCCCGCGCTGCAGCGGCGTGATGAGCTGGGTGAACTGGCGCGCGCGTTTAACGTTTTTGCCCGCAACACCGCCTCGCTTGAGCACACCACGCGTCTGCTGAAAGAAAAAACCACGCAGATGGAGATCGACCGCATTGAGCGTCAGGGGCTGGAAGAGGCACTCCTGCACAGCCAGAAAATGAAGGCCGTCGGACAGCTTACGGGCGGGCTGGCGCATGATTTTAATAACCTGCTGGCGGTGATCATCGGCAGCCTTGAGCTGACCGACCCCGAATCAAACGACGCGCCGCGCATTACCCGGGCGCTGAAGGCGGCCGAGCGTGGCGCCTTGCTGACCCAGCGCCTGCTGGCGTTTTCCCGCAAGCAATCCCTGACCCCGCATGCGGTAGAGATGCAGCCGCTGCTGGAGAACCTCCGGGAACTGCTGCGTCACTCCCTCCCTGCCACCCTGACCCTGGAGATCGAAGCGCAATCCCCGGCATGGCCCGCCTGGATAGACGTTAGCCAGCTGGAAAACGCCATCATAAACCTGGTGATGAACGCGCGCGATGCAATGGAAGGGCAAAGCGGGGTGATAAAAATCCGCACCTGGAATCAGCGCGTCACCCGCAGCGACGGGCGCAGGCAGGATATGGTGGCGCTGGAGGTCATTGACCGCGGCTGCGGGATGTCTCAGGAGGTGAAATCCCGCGTCTTTGAGCCGTTCTTCACCACCAAACAGACCGGGAGCGGGAGCGGGTTAGGCCTGTCGATGGTCTACGGCTTTGTCCGCCAGTCCGGCGGCCGCGTGGAGATCGAGAGCGCGCCGGGGCAGGGGACGACCGTCCGGCTTCACCTTCCGCGATCGACGCTACCCGTAGTTCCTGAAGATGAAACGCTCTCTGCCACCGCCTCGGTCGATAACGAGCGGCTGGTACTGGTGCTGGAAGATGAAGCCGATGTCCGTCAGACCTTGTGCGAGCAGCTGCACCAGCTTGGCTACCTGACGCTCGAAGCGGAAAACGGCGAGCAGGCGCTGAGCATGCTGGCGGCGTCGCCGGATATTGGTATGTTTATCAGCGACCTGATGTTGCCCGGAAGCCTGAGCGGGGCCGAGGTGATTAGTCATGTGCGCAGCCACTATCCGCAGCTTCCGGTGCTGCTGATCAGCGGACAGGATTTACGGCCCACGCATAATCCTCAGCTGCCGGACGTTCAGCTACTGCGCAAGCCGTTTACGCGGGTGCAGCTGGCGCAGGCGCTGCGGAAAGTATGTTTTTAAATGCCCCTGTTTAGGATTTCATCAAGAGCAACGTTGACGCCGGTGATGTTAATCTGCGCAAAATTTAGCAGATTGGGATATAAAAGGAATTATGCCGGTACTCACAAAGGGGGACTCACAAATGATCGTGATGCCTACAACATACAGCCCGAGCACAATTGCCAGGTCGTTTAAACTCGTTGATGAGTTTGAGCTTTCCGGGCGAGTGCTACATGTTATTTTTGATAGCCAGACGCCAAGAGCTGCGATTATTGAAGCGGATATCGAAACCTTCGATGGGGTGCCCCGGCATCGGGTTGTTGCTGCCCTGGATTTACAACGTAAAACGCATTTGGGTGAAGATATCATTGCCGTCGAGCGCTGTTGGGAAGATGCCAATGTCATTCAGGTAGAAGGTATCTGTGTTGATCCCGCCGAGCGTGACAAGGGACTGGCAACTCGCCTGTATGAAGCCCTGGTATTACAGTGTGGCGTGACACTTGTCAGCGACTTTGAACAATATGAGGGTGGGAAGATGCTCTGGCAGAAAATTGCCCGCGAGTCTGACCAAATCGCTGTATTTGTTCTTGATACCGAGCAGGGCGCATTTTGGCCGTATGATGGTAGCAAGGTTATCTATGACGGAGGGTGTATCCCCGAAGATCGTATCTGGAGCCATTCGCCGGATCAAAAATGCTACGGCATCGTCCTGGTCGCAGAAAATAAACAGCGTGCGAATCAACTGATGGAAGTCCCAGGACATAACTGAATTTGAGATTCCTCCGCTACCCCCACACCCTGCTGTTCATTACCTTAAGGCCAGTTTACCTGCGAGTCTGGCCTTATGAAACGTTACTCTACCGCTCTGTTATTTGGTCTGCTGTCACTCACCAGCCAACTGGCGCATGCCGATATCGTTGATGATGCTATTGGCAACATTCAACAGGCAATCAACGACGCCTATAACCCCAGCAGCAGCCGCAGCAACGATGATGACGATCGTTATGACGATAACCGTCGCATGGATAGCCGTCAGTATGACGATCGCCGTCGGCAGCTTGAAGACAGACGCCGCCGTTTAGACGAGCGTCAGCGCCAGCTGGATGACGACAGACGCCGTCTGGAAGAGGATGAGCGCAGGTTAGAAGACGATTACGATCGAGGCTAAAGCCTGGTGGCGCTTCGCTTACGCAGGCCTACGAAACCCTGGCGCGTAGGCCGGGTAAGGCGCAGCCGCCACCCGGCAAAACTCAGTCGAGAACCAACACCATTCCGTCATACCCCGCTTCAATGCCGTCAGGCAGCGGGTTATCCATCATCCACACGTCAAACTGATGGCTGATGTGCGTCAGGATCACCTGCGGGCAGCCAATCACTTCGTTTAACGCAATCACGGTATTTAAGTCGCAATGGTTTCGCGGCGTCTCGTCGCGCGGTTCGTGGCTGCAGTCGATAATCATCGTCTGCGGCTGATTGTTAAGCAGGAACTTCACCGTTTTTTCCGGCAGCCCGGCGGTATCGGACAGCCAGGCCACGCGGCTGTGGGCCGACTCCAGCAAATACCCGAAGGTCAGTTTCGAATGGTTGAGCGGCAGGGGCGTAACCCGCATACCCTGAAGCTCAAACATCACAAACGGTTCGACCGTATGGCTGAAATCCAGAATCCCCGGATGTTTAAACAGGTCGTCACAGCCCACCTCTTCCGGCGGACCGTAGACGGGGATCGTCGCGCCCACGCCCCAGCGCAGGGGGAAGAGTCCCTGGACGTGATCCATATGATAATGGGTCAGCAAAAACTGCTGAAAGCTGCCTGCAGCCCAGTCGTCCATCAGATGTGGAATACCGGCATCCAGCAGGGTCACCGCATCGTTGAATTTGACCACCGCGCTACAGGGACGACGGCGATAGTTATCCTGCAGGCGCGCCCGGCGACACGCCGCGCAGTCGCAGCCAAAGACCGGCACGAGTTGCGCGCTTCCGGTTCCTGTTAACGTGATTGTCAGACTCATAACGCACCTCTACAGCGGTTTGGTGAATCGGAAATGGCTCTGCGTATATCCTTCACGGACGTAAAAACGGTGGGCGTCGGTGCGTTTCACGCTGGTGGAGAGCTCGGTCAGCTCCGCACCGGCCTCTCGTGCCACCCCTTCCGCCCAGGCCAGCAGCTGGCTGCCCACCTTTAACCCGCGCGCCTGCGGCATCACCACCAGCTCCTGGATCTCGCCGATCCAGCGTGCGTGGTGGAGGTGAAACTGCATGTGCAGGCCGATCATGCCGATGACCTGCCCGTCCAGTTCGGCAAGCTGGTAGCGCATATTGTGATCCTGCAGATTGGCAAGATAGCCCGCGTGAAACGCCTGGTGATCAAATTCGGCCTGCTTTAATTCGCAGATTAACGCATAGACGATTTGCGCATCGTCGGCGGTGGCGGGGCGAAGCGTGCAGTCAGGCATGCTGTTTCTCCTTCTGACGGATAAGCGATAAAAAGGTCTCGACTGACTGTAGCAAACTTCCGTCGTTATTAAGGATATGGCAGTCGGACGGGGTGTAGCGCGCCGCACGCGCAAGCCGCTGATCGATCTCACGGGCGGATTCACGACCCCGGCTCTGCAACCGGCTGCGCAGGACGTCCGGTGAAACCTGCAGGCAAACCGGCAGCAGGGCCGCCCCATAGCGGGCGCGCGCTTGCGAAAGATGCGCCCGTGAACCGTTGACCAGCACGTCGAACCCCGCATGCAGCCACAGATCGGTCTCGATGCCGATCCCATAGTAATAGCCGTTGGCGTGCCAGCTCAGCGCCAGCAGATTTTGCCCGGCACGCGTAAAAAACTCCTGCTCGCTCAGGGCGATATGGTTTTCACTCCCCGCATTGGCCGCTCGGGTAATGTACCGGTGCGCCACCAGCAGTTGCGGATGCTCCTGCTGCCGTAAGGCGGACAGCAGGCTGTCCTTACCGGAGCCGGACGGCCCCATTAACCAGATAAGTCTTCCCATCAGAACACCCTTTTTCCCTGACGCCAGACGTGGTCGATATGAACGTGTTCGCCCCTGCGGTGGGCCAGCACCAGATCCGCCCGCTTGCCTTCGGCTATCTCGCCGCGATCCTGCAGATTAAGCGCCGAGGCCGGGTTTTTCGTCACCAGGCGAATCGCCTGCGGCAGCGTAAAGCGGTTGCCCTCGTCGTCGGCCACCCGGAACGCCGCGTCGAGCAGGCTGGCGGGGTAGTAGTCGGACGAGAGAATATCCAGCAGGCCGAGGGACGCGAGCTTGCTTGCCGCAACGTTGCCGGAGTGCGAGCCGCCGCGCACGATGTTCGGTGCGCCCATCAGGACGTTCATGCCGTGCTTGCGGGAGGCTTCAGCCGCCTCGAACGTGGTGGGGAATTCGGCGATCACGCTGCCAAGCTGGTGGGATTCAAGGACATGATCGTGCGTGGCATCGTCATGGCTGGCCAGCGCGATATTGCGGTCCCGGCACATCGCCGCAATTCGGACACGGTTAGGCTGCGACCACCGTGCCGCAAGCGCCAGCTGCTCTTCTTCATAACGGGCCATCTCCGCGTCGCTGAGAGAATATTTGCCCTGATAGTATTCGCGATACTTTTCAATGTTGGCGAACTGACGCTGCCCCGGCGAGTGGTCCATCAGGGAGACCAGCGACACCGGCTCGCGGCCGACCAGCTTTTCAAACAGCGGCAGGGTAGTGTGGTGCGGTAGCTCGCAGCGCAGGTGCAGGCGGTGCTCGGCGCGGTTGAGGCCGCGCTTTTGCGTCTCCTCGACGGCGTTGATCATCTTCTCCAGGTTCTCCAGACGGTCGCCGCCGTCGCGCACGTCGCCAATAGCCACCGCGTCCAGTACGGTGGTGATGCCGCTGGCGACCATCAGCGCGTCGTGGCTGCTCATCGCCGAATGCGCGGGCCAGTCCACCTTCGGGCGCGGGGTGAAGAACTTGTCCAGATTATCGGTATGCAGCTCAATCAGCCCCGGCAGCAGCCAGCCGCCGTCGCCGTCCATCGCCTCGGGCGAGCGGCTCTGGGTTTCAGCAAACGCGCGGATTGTTCCGTCCTGGATCTCAATCGAGCCGTCAACCACTTCATTATCCAGTATCAGCTTGACGTTATTGATAATCATGCGGGAGTCCCCATTGGGTGCAGCCTGTCCGCGACGCGGGTGCGAACACTCTCGTCGTGGAAGATCCCGACGATCGCTGCCCCGCGCGCTTTGGCCTGTTCGATCAGCTCAACCACTGCCGCGCTGTTTTTAACGTCGAGCGAGGCGGTAGGTTCATCCAGAAGTAAAATCGGGTAGTCGACGATAAAGCCGCGGGCGATATTGACGCGCTGCTGCTCGCCGCCGGAAAAGGTCGACGGGGCAAGGTGCCACAGGCGCTCGGGCACGTTCAGGCGCGTTAGCAGGCTGGCGGCTTTGGCGGCACAGGTTTCGCGCGGTACGCCAAGATCCAGCAAGGGCTGCATCACCACGTCCAGGGCGGAGATCCGCGGGATCACCCGCAGAAACTGGCTCACCCAGCCGATCGTCGAGCGGCGTACCTCCAGCACCTTACGCGCCGGGGCCTGCACCAGGTCGATCCATTCATCGCCGTGGCGAATATGAATATGGCCTTCGTCGGGCAGATAATTGGCGTACAGGGAGCGCAGCAGGGTGGATTTTCCGCTGCCGGAATGGCCATGCAGCACCACGCATTCGCCGCGATTAACCTCCAGCGAGGCATTTTGCAGCACCGGCAGGCGCACGCCGTTTTGCTGGTGGAGCACAAAGGTCTTACTTACGTTTTGTACGTGGATCATGTTGGCCTCGCGATTCGTTTTGCCGGGTGGCGGCTATGCCTTACCCGGCCTACAAGGTGCGGTGTTCGCGTTGCCGGGTGGCGGCTTCGCCTTACCCGGCCTACAGGTGCGCTATTCGTAGGACGGGTAAGCGCAGCGCCACCCGGCAACAGCCCCTCAGTTCTGCAACACGGACGACACCAGAAGCTGGGTGTACGGATGATGGGGATCGTCGAGCACCCGGTCGGTCAGCCCACTTTCCACCACCTGGCCCTGCTTCATTACCAGCAGGCGGTCCGCCAGCAGGCGCGCGACGCCCAAATCGTGGGTGACAATCACCACTGCCAGGTTCAGCTCTACCACCAGGCCGCGCAGCAGGTCGAGCAGGCGGGCCTGCACCGAGACGTCCAGCCCGCCGGTGGGTTCATCCATAAACACCAGCTTCGGGTGCGTGACCAGGTTGCGGGCAATCTGTAAACGCTGCTGCATGCCGCCGGAGAAGGTTGTCGGCAGGTCGTCGATACGCGAGGCGGGGATTTCCACTTCTTCCAGCCAGTGTTGCGCCGTAGCGCGGATATTGCCGTAGTGGCGCGCGCCGGTTGCCATCAGGCGTTCGCCGATATTGCCTCCGGCAGAGACCTGACGGCGCAGGCCGTCCATCGGGTGCTGGTGCACCACGCCCCACTCGGTGCGCAGCAGGCGGCGGCGCTCGGCCTCGCTCATGCCGTAGAGCGAGGCGCCCTCATACAAAATGTCGCCGTTCTGCGGCGTCAGGCGCGCGGAGATGGATTTCAGCAGGGTGGTTTTGCCGGAGCCGGACTCGCCGACGATCCCCAGCACTTCGCCCGGCCACAGCTCGAACGACACGTCGCTGAAGCCTTTGCCCGGCGCATACAGGTGGGTCAGGTTATTTACCGAAAGCAGCGGTTTCATTGGCCGTTCGCCTCGCTCTGTTGGCGGCAGAAATCGGTGTCGGAGCAGACAAACATCCGTTTGCCCGTGTCGTCCAGCACCACTTCGTCCAGGTAGCTGTGTTTGGATCCGCAGATGGCGCACGGCTCGTCCCATTCCTGCACCGTAAACGGGTGATCGTCAAAATCGAGACTCTCTACACGGGTGTACGGTGGTACGGCGTAGATGCGCTTTTCACGTCCGGCACCGAACAGCTGCAGGGCGGGCATCATGTCCATCTTCGGGTTATCGAATTTCGGGATCGGCGACGGGTCCATCACGTAGCGGCCGTTGACCTTCACCGGGTAGGCGTAGGTGGTGGCGATATGGCCGAAGCGGGCGATATCCTCATACAGCTTCACCTGCATCACGCCGTACTCTTCCAGCGCGTGCATGGTGCGGGTTTCGGTTTCGCGCGGCTCGATAAAGCGCAGCGGCTCCGAGATCGGCACCTGAAAAATCAAAATCTGATCTTCCGTGAGCGGGGTTTCCGGAATGCGGTGGCGGGTCTGGATCAGCGTCGCGTCTTCGGTTTTTTCGGTGGTCGCGACGCCCGTTACCCGCTGAAAGAAGGTGCGGATCGATACGGCGTTGGTGGTGTCGTCCGCGCCCTGGTCGATGACCTTCAGCACGTCCGCCTCGCCGATCACGCTGGCGGTAATCTGGATGCCGCCCGTCCCCCAGCCGTAGGGCATCGGCATTTCTCGGCCGCCGAACGGCACCTGATAGCCAGGAATCGCCACCGCTTTTAAGATGGCGCGCCGGATCATGCGTTTGGTTTGCTCATCCAGATAGGCAAAGTTGTAGCCGCTTAAGTTAGCCATGTTTGCGCTCCCGTTGCAGGCGTTTCAGCAGTTCCAGTTCGGCCTGGAAATCGACGTAGTGCGGCAGCTTGAGGTGCGAGACGAAGCCCGCGGCCTCGACGTTATCCGCGTGGGCCAGCACAAACTCTTCGTCCTGCGCCGGGCCAGCAACGTGCTCGCCGTAGTCCGGTGCCTGCAGGGCGCGGTCGACCAGCGCCATGGCCATCGCCTTGCGTTCGCAGAGGCCAAACACCAGCCCGTAGCCGCGGGTAAAGTGCGGGTCTTCATTTTCGGGCGCGACAAAACCGTTCACCATTTCACACTCGGTCATCAGCAGTGCGCCGACGTTTACGGCAAAACCCAGCTCTTCCGGCACGATTTCGACGTCGATATAGCCGCTGCGAATTTCGGCGGCAAACGGGTGGTTGCGCCCGTAGCCACGCTGGGTGGAGTAGGCCAGCGCCAGCAGATAGCCCTCGTCGCCGCGCATCAGCTGCTGCAGGCGGGACGAGCGCGAGCACGGGTAAACCGGCGGCGTGCGGGTGATGTCATCCGGCTGCGCGCCGGAGTCCTCTTCCGCCTTCGCCAGGCCCTGTTTCGCCAGCAGGCTGAAGACGTGCGGAGACGGTTCCTGTTCGGCGTCAGAGGTGCTGAGTCGTGGCGCCTCGCCGTTCGCCAGCAGGGTAAAATCCAGCAGGCGATGGGTGTAGTCATAGGTAGGGCCGAGCCGCTGGCCGCCGGGAATGTCTTTATAAACGGCAGAAATGCGACGCTCCAGGCGCATCTGTGCCGTGTTGATGGGTTCGCTGACCGCCAGCTTCGCCAGCGTGGTGCGGTAGGCGCGCAGCAGGAAGATGGCTTCCACGTTATCGCCACTGGCCTGCTTGAGGGCCAGCGCCGCCAGCTCGCGGTCGGCGATACCGCCCTCGGTCATCACCCGATCGACGGCGAGATTAAGCTGCTGTTCAATCTGGGCGACGCTCAGCTCGGGGAGCTGTTCATCGCCCCGTCGTCTGTGCGCCTGCAGCGCATGGGCGGCGGCGATGGCCTTCTCGCCCCCTTTGACGGCAACGTACATCAGCACACCTCCACGTGGGTGGTCCGCGGGATGGCCAGCAGGCGCTCGCCGCAGGTCAGGATCAGGTCAATGCCCAGCGGGAACGGGTGCGGGCGCTCGGTCAGCTCGTGAATGATGCACCCCGGCAGCTGCGGCGCGACCATGCGCTCGTCGGCGATGCCTGCGCCCGTCAGGCGCAGCATGCGGCCGCCGCTCAGGCTGGCGACCTGCAAAATCAGCGTGGCGCTGGTTTCCGGGGCGACGGCGGTGCCTTCGCTCAGGGCATTCAGCTGTTCATGGCTGATTTGTTCGTCGGCCACGGCAAAGATTGCCTGCTGCGGCTGTTCAACAAGCGGGGAGCCGGTGTGAAAACGCAGGTTCTGGTTGGCGATATCGTTCGACAGCGCGCCCGAAAGCCATACCGGGGTATCGTTGTCGGCCAGGGTGAGCAGCACGCTGGTTGTCGCCAGGTTCAGCGGCAGCCAGCCCTGAGAGAGCTGGTGCAGCGAGACAATCACGCCCGGCTCGCTCATGGCCTTCAGCAGGCGACGAAAACTGTGTTGGGCATCCTGGACGGCCAGGGTAAAAGCAGGTTGAAGCGTCATGCGTTGTCTCCGCGAACGAGCGTAAAGAAGTCGACCCGGCTGGTATTCACTTCGGCCTGACGCGCGGCAAGGCGTGCGGCGCGGTCGGCCTCCAGCGGGGAAATAAGGGTTTCCATCAGCGTCTGGAAATGCGGGGGTTCCTGCAAAAGGGCGTCGATGACCGCGCAGCGCTCGGCGTGCGCTTTATCACGCCCCAGCACGTAGCCGTAGCCCAGCGTGCCGCTGTGCAGG
The DNA here is from genome assembly GCF_049238885.1 of Enterobacter cloacae complex sp. BZL2005. NCBI lineage: Bacteria > Pseudomonadati > Pseudomonadota > Gammaproteobacteria > Enterobacterales > Enterobacteriaceae > Enterobacter > Enterobacter cloacae complex sp. BZL2005. The sequence continues at coordinate 129,121 of NZ_JBMKGI010000013.1, forward strand.
CGGATCGCTGCGCGGGTGAGGGTGGCGTCCCCGGCGAAGAAGCGCGCGCCGGTACCGCCCATGCGCGCCTGGATCTGAACGAGGCCGATCTCCGGCGCGCGGAGGAGGTCGTACCCGGGAGCCAGGCTAAGGGCGTTCATGCGGGCAGAGAGCGCAGCAGGCTGGCTGTGGGCCAGCACGCGCATCCAGCGCTGTCGGGTGGCGGTGTCGAAGTGCATTCAGTGCTCCATGGTGAATTCGATCATGTCGGCGCGGGTCAGGCTGACGGAGTATTCCGTCGCGTCGATCTCGCCGTCACGGTGGTTGAGGGTGCGCACGCAGAGCAGCGGGGCCATATTGGGGATCTCCAGCACCTTGCTCTCTTTCGCCTGCGCGCGGCGGGCGCTGATGCGCGTCTGGGTGCGTTTCAGCGCAATGCCTGTCGCATTCTGGAGAAAATCATGTAGCGAACCGCTGGAGAAATTCTGCAGCACCGGCCAGAGGGTGAGATCCGCGAAGTAGTGATCGATCTGGCACACCGCCACGCCGTTGACCCGGCGCAGCGTGCGCAGGTGGATGACGTTGTCGCCCTCCTGAATACCCAGCGCGTCCGCCACGTGGCTGGAGGCCGGACGCAGCACCGAGAGCAGCTTTTCGCTGGTCGGGTGGCTGCCCTGATCCAGCAGGTTCTGGCTAAAGCGCGCCTGGACGTTAAGCGGGTAGTCGAACGGGCGCATCAGCACCAGCACGCCCACGCCCTGACGGCGCTGCACCCAGCCGCGCTCGACCAGCTGGTCAATGGCGCGGCGCAGGGTGTGTCGGTTCACCTCATAGCGGTCGGCAAGCTGCTGCTCGGCAGGAAGGTAGTCTCCGCAGCGGTAGTGCGTGCGCAGCTCCACTTCGAGCTTTGCCGCGATCTCTTGCCAGCGGGTGGGGAAACTGGTCGGATGTCTGGATAAGTGCATAGAAAACAAAGCCTCGCTTCTCAGATGAAGTGCTTACGCAAACGTTGAGAGAGGAAATCCAGCAGGCTGACGGTGACGATGATGAGCACCATCAGGGCGCAGGTTTGCTGGAACTGGAAACCGCGAATCGCTTCCCACAGGGTGACGCCAATCCCGCCTGCGCCGACCATGCCGACGACGGTGGCGGAGCGGACGTTGGACTCAAAGCGGTACAGGGAGTAGGAGATCAGGAGCGGCATCACCTGCGGCAGGACGCCGTAAAGGATCTCTTCGATTTTATTGGCGCCGGTGGCGCGAATGCCTTCCACCGGACCGGGCTCGATGGCTTCGACCGCCTCGGAAAGCAGCTTGGAGAGCACGCCGGTGGTGTGAATGAACAGCGCCATGACGCCCGCGAACGGACCGAGGCCGACGGCGACCACGAACAGCATCGCAAAGACCATTTCGTTGATCGCCCGACAGGCGTCCATCAGGCGGCGCATGGGCTGGTATATCCACCACGGCACGATGTTTTCAGCGCTTATCAGGCCAAACGGAATGGAGAGAATAACGGCCAGCGCGGTGCCCCAGACGGCGATTTGCAGGGTGACCGCCATTTCACTGAGGTAGTCCTGCCACTGGCTGAAGTCCGGCGGGAAGAAGTCGGCAGCGAAGGTCGCCATATTGCCCGCGTCTTTGAAGAGCAGCAGCGGGTCCATTTCCGCGCCCTTCCAGGAGATAACCAGCACCGCCAGCAGGATGGCCCAGCTTATGAGCGAGAACCAGCTGCGCTTCGGCGGCGGGAGGGTGATGGTTTGCATGTTTGGCTCCGTGGGGCTTTGTGTGCCGGATGGCGCTACGCTTATCCGGCCTACGATCCAAAATGTAGGCCCGGTAAGCGCAGCGCCACCGGGCGAAAAGCGTTACTGCACCGCTTTATTCACGCTGGTCATCGCGCCGAGCGCGGCGGTCAGGCGGTCGAGGTCTTCAAGCTGAGCCTGAATCGCGGCCACTTTGCTGGTCTTCTCCTCGTCCTTCAGGCCTTTGTTGTCCTTCACGCCCTGCATCTCTTTAAACAGCGCCAGCTGGCGAATCGGGACCAGCTGCAGGTCGCTTGACGGGCGGAACGGTGCCCAGCCCAGACGTTCGAGGACCGCTTTCTCTTCCGGCGTTTTGCCATAGGTCATAAAGAAGTCGTACACCTTGTCCTTGGTGCTTTCGGACAGGTTTTTACGCCACACAATCGGGTCGCCGGGGATCAGCGGGGATTTCCAGATAACCTTCAGCTCTTTCAGCTTGTCCGGGGCGGACGTCTTCAGCTTGTCGAGGTTCTCGGTGTTGTTGGTGGCAACATCCACCTGCTTGTTGGCCACGGCCAGAGCGTTGGTTTCATGGCTGGCGTTTACCGTGCGCTTGAAGTCGCTGGCGGAGGCGTTGTTTTTGGCGAAGACGTAGTAGCCAGGGACAAGGTAACCCGAGGTAGAGTTCGGATCGCCGTTGCCGAAGGTCAGCTCTTTGCGTTTGGCGAGCATGTCGTTGAGGTTGTTGATCGGGCTGTCTTTGTTGACGATCAGCACGCTCCAGTAGCCGGGGGAGCCATCTGCCTCGACGGTTTGGGCAAAGACCTGGCCGTTCGCGCGGTCCACCGCTTCCATGGCAGAGAGGTTGCCGTACCAGGCGATGTCCACTTTATTAAAGCGCATCCCCTGGATGATGCCCGCGTAGTCCGGGGCGAAGAAGGCGTTCACTTTGATCCCCAGCTTGGTTTCCATATCTTTCAGGAACGGTTCCCACTGAGGTTTCAGGTTTTGCTGTGATTCCGTCGAAATAATGCCGAAGTTCAGCGCTTTTTCCTGCTCTTCCGCATACGCCGGGCTTAACAGGGTGCTGAGGCTGAACATGCTGGTAAAGGCCAGCGCGGCAACGGCTTTGTAGCTCATGTACTTTCCTCGGATCGGGTTTATTTAAGCAGCCTGCGCGTTCTCTTCGACGCGGTTAATGCTGCGGTAGAGATGGTCAAAACGTTCGTTATCAAACTGATGGCTCGCGCCATCAAAGAACACGTGCCCCTGACGCAGGGCGACGATGCGTTCGCAATAGCGCAGGGCGTAATCCACCTGATGGAGCGTGACCACCACGGTAATGCCGTCGTTCTGGTTAATGTCGCGCAGGGTCTCCATCACGATGCGGGCGGACTCCGGGTCCAGCGAGGCGATGGGTTCGTCAGCAAGAATGATTTGCGCTTTTTGCATCAGCGCGCGCGCAATCGCCACGCGCTGCTGTTGTCCACCGGACAGGGTGGAGACGCGCTGGTGGGCGAAATGCGCCATGCCGACGCGGGTCAGCGCCTGTAAAGCTTCCTGCTTCTGGGAAGGGGTGAACCAGCGCAGACAGGTGCGCCAGAACGGGGTGCTGCCGAGCGCGCCAATCAGCACGTTCTCCAGCACCGTCAGGCGGTTTACCAGGTTGAACTGCTGGAAGATGTAGCCCGTCTGGGCGCGGCTCTTGCGGATATCGCTCGCCAGACGCCCGGCGCGCTGTACGGTATTACCCAGCAGCTCAACGTGGCTTTCCGGCGTTTTATCGCCGGTGATAAGCCCGCTCAAATGGCGCAGAAGGGTGGATTTACCCGAGCCAGAAGGCCCGAGAAGCGCCACCATGTCGCCCTGCCGGACGGTCAGATCAACGGCATGCAGAGCCTTGTTGTGATTGAAGGTCTTGCTCAGTTTCTCGACGCGGATGACAGTTTGCATGTGCTGGGCCTCACGATAAATGTGGCCTCATGCTGGCGCATCAATGTGACATTTGGGTTAAGTGCAGGTTGCGGGAGTTTGAAGAGTTGAGCGGAGTTTGATGACAATCACCGTAGGCCCGGTCAGCGCAGCGCCACCGGCGCTGTGGGCGGATGCGCTGCGCGTGTCCTGCCTACGACGTTTGTTGCTTGACGACGTTAATCATCCACGGCACGCCGTATTGGTCGGTGACTTTACCGAAACCGTGCGCCCAGAAGGTCTCCTGCCACGCCATGTCGATGTTCCCGCCCGCGGCGAGGTTGTCGAACCAGCGCTTGCCTTCTGACACATCCTGCGTGTCGAGCACCAGCGTGAAGCCCGCGTACTGCGCGTTGCTGCCGGGCGGCATCCCGTCGCTCATCATGATATCGCTGCCCGCAATGCGGACGTTGGAGTGGGCGATAGCCGAATCCGGAAACTGCATACCGGACGGACAGCCTTCTTCGCTGTTATCGCTTTTTGGCATTTCGCCGAAGGTAATTTTATAGAGAAGTTCTGCGCCGACGGCTTGCTGGTAAAAGGCGGTGGCCTCAGCGCAGTTGCCGGCGAAAGAGATGTAGGGACTTAACGGCATAATCTTTACCTCACGTAAGAAAAGCCCGTTAAGTTTAGTTCTTTTTTTGTAGGCCGGATAAGCGTAGCGCATCCGGCAAAAGCGCCCGGTGGCGCTTCGCTTACCGGGCGTACAGGTGAAAAATCAGTTCTTTTTCACGAACTCAGATTTCAGTTTCATTGGACCGAAGCCGTCAATTTTGCAGTCGATATTATGATCGCCTTCAACCAGACGGATATTCTTCACTTTGGTGCCGATCTTCAGCATGGAAGAACTGCCTTTCACCTTCAGGTCCTTAACGACGGTAACGCTGTCACCGTCCGCCAGCAGGTTGCCGTTCGCATCTTTTACGATGAGCGCATCAGCATCCTGAGCCGGCTCGGCATCATTCCATTCATGAGCGCATTCCGGGCAGATGAACATGCCATTATCTTCATAGGTGTATTCAGAATTGCATTTTGGGCAGTGTGGGAGAGACATATCGGTATCCTCAAAAGTGTAAACGCGCTGGAAAGTGCCAGCTAAATGACGGCAGGGTGCCGAAAAAGGCGGCAAGTATAGCGCAAATCCACACCGTTGTCGGTGATATTGTGAATTAAAAAAGCCAAAAAGCGTATCGGGAGTGACACGTTCTGTCAGTCAGTTACGCGAAGCTTATGTCCATTAACACGGTGGGAAGAAATGACGATAAATATATCGAATATTTTATTGCAGCAAATTGCTACGCTCTGCCATTTCGGATAAGGTGAAGCGACACATTGTTATTTATCTCCGGGCTTTGCTGCCATACATATCTTATGGCAGTGGTGCATTACCTCTCTTTTTAGGTGGGTAAATAATGGTGATATATCCTGAAGTTTCTTAAAAATGGGCTACGCTTTTTTCTTTTGGCTATCAGGCCTGGAGAAGAGTTCTACACGCCATGCAAGGATAGGGAATTATTCCTGATTATCTTCAATCAGTTATATTTCGGTGAACATGTTTTCCACACGTGATCATATAAGCCTGAACAACATAATTAAAACCAGTGGCTTAATAAAAGTAATAAATTTGCGTTAAGGAAAGGCTTTTATCATGCACACACAGACCATTTTTGAATTAAGCCAGGAAGCCGAGCGTTTGTTACAGCTTGCCCTGCAAAATCTTGATACGTTGAAATCAATGCCCACTGAGATGCTGGAGAGCACAGAGGCTGCTATTACTGGCGAAACAAACAACGTTTTACCTTTGCATTTTAGCGCGCGCGGTGTCGACGCCCAGCAGGCGATGCTGAATAATGAATTACGCAAAATAACCCGGCTGGAAATGGTCCTGGCCATTGTTGGCACCATGAAAGCGGGGAAATCGACCACCATTAATGCGATTGTGGGTACCGAAGTGTTGCCGAACCGCAATCGTCCAATGACGGCGCTTCCGACGTTGATTCGCCACACGCCGGGTCAGAAGGAACCGGTGCTGCATTTCTCTCATGCCTCCCCGATTGATGAATTGATCCAACTGCTTCAGAAACAGCTCTGTGATTACGACCGCGGGAAGCTGGCTCAGCGTCTGGAAATTGATAAAGACATGAATACGCTGCTGGAGCGCATTGAAAAAGGGGAAGCGTTTGAGAAGCATCACCTGGGCGCGCAGCCGATATTTCATTGTCTGAAAAGCCTCAACGATCTGGTGAGACTTTCCCAGGCGCTGGGTGTTGAGTTTCCGTTCTCTGAATATACGGCTATTGAACATATCCCGGTAATTGAAGTGGAGTTCGTGCATCTTGCGGGCCTGGATGCCCACCTCGGGCAGCTGACGCTGCTCGATACGCCCGGGCCGAACGAGGCCGGACAGCCGCATCTGCAAAAAATGCTCAGCGAGCAGTTGTCCCGCGCATCGGCGGTGCTGGCCGTGATGGATTATACCCAGCTTAAATCCATTTCTGATGAAGAAGTCCGCCAGGCGATTTCCGCGGCGGGAAAATCGGTGCCGCTGTATGCGCTGGTCAATAAATTCGATCAGAAAGATCGCAATAGCGATGATGAAGAACAGATTCGGGCGATGATCTCCGGCACCTTAATGAAAGGCAATATTTCGCCCGGCCAGATTTACCCCGTGTCGTCCATGTGGGCGTATCTGGCGAACCGCGCGCGCTATGAGCTAAGTTCGCATGGACGACTGCCGGATCATCAGGAGCAACCCTGGGTGCAGGATTTTGCCGAAGCGGCGCTCGGGCGACGCTGGCGTACGGCGGATCTGGACGATATCGACCATATCCGACATTCTGCCGATTTGCTCTGGGAAGATTCGCTCTTCGAGCAACCGATACGGAAACTGATTTACGCCGCCTATGCCAATGCCTCGCTATACGCGCTGCGTTCGGCCTCGCATAAGCTTCTTAACTACGCGCAAAACGCCCGCGAGTATCTCGATTTCCGCTATCAGGGGCTGACGGTGGCCTTTGAGGCGCTGGAGCTGAATATCGCACGTCTGGAAGAGGACATGGCGCTTTTGCAGACGCGTCAGCGCGTAGTGAGCGATGAGGTGAAACACGAGGTTGAGGAAGCGCTGAACGCCACCGCAGACTTTATGGGATCCCAAAAAACCGCGCTTCACCAGGCGATTGACCAGGTGTTCAGCACGCCCCCGATTCTTGATTCGGCAGGCACCGAACGGCAGCAACTTCGCGGTGAGAGGGTGAAGCAGCTGGTGCTGGACGATGAAGGGCAGGCGCAGATTGCGCTGAGTAAATTACGCGCTTCCTGCGAGCGGGTGATGCAGGATGCCCAGATGAAAATCGGCCGTGAGCTGGCGTTACGCTTCGATCAGCTGGAGTCCACCCTGGCGCGTTCTCTTAACGAAGCCATGCGTCCCATTGAAACGCGTATTAAAGAGCATCTGAGCCATGCGGGTTTTCGGGCGCGGATCAGCTTCCCGGCGTTTCAGGCAAGCCAGCTTAACTTCAATACGCGAGCGCTGTTTAACGATGCGATTGCGCAGGACGACAGCCAGGCCGCCCCGCCTTCCGGCGGGAGCAGCATGCGCGAAACGGTCTCTCGCTGGCTCAATAATCCTGGCTGGGGCTGGGACGAGTATGTGGAAACGCGCACGCGCTATGTTATCGACATTGCGCAGCTACATGACAAATTTAAGCAACATATTGATCAGTTTTGTGAACAAATACGTAAAGCTTTGTCCGCGCAGGTCGATGTCTCTGTTACGGCAGGAATGGCGACGTTCTTTGCAGAATTTTCGTTGTGCCTGACCGGGTTACAGGAAAGCTTGCGTGATAGCCTCGCAGTGCGTCAGCAAAATGAGCACTCAACCCGAGCGCTCTGCCAGTTGTTGAAGCAAAGCATCACTACTGCGACGTGGATACAGGAAGATACCCGACTGTTACGCGATGATATTCAAACTCTATTCGCGGCAGAGCAACCATGACAACACCACTACTGGACGGCCCCGGGCGAACGCTGGAGTGTATTAATCCAAAATTTATGGTCGATCTGGTGCAGGGGGGAGACGCGGCGCGTCATCCTCGCCTGGGACCACAGCAGCTGCAGTTTCGCGAGCGTTTGACGCAGGAAATCATGACGCATACCCGGCTACGCCCCTGGGCGATGGCGGGGATGCTCAATGAAAATGCGGCGCTGCGCCTGGGGCTGGCGGAAAAGCTGGCCGGGATGCTTGATCCGGGCCATCTCGCGCTGACGCTGATGGCAGAGAAGCTGATTGCGCTGCGTCAGCAGACTCACCCACGCACCCTGCAGTCTCCCGGACTGACGCAGCAGTACGCCGATCTCGTGTCTCATTTTACCCAACGCGCAGCCTGGAAAGAAAAGGCGCTGACCCAGCGCGGGCTAACGGTGCAGGCGGGTGAGCACAGCGAGCAAATTTTTACCCGCTGGCGGGCCGGACATTATGATGGCTGGTCGCTGGCCGGACGCTGTTTTATCGTTCTGGAAGAGCTGCGCTGGGGAGCATTTGGCGACGCATGCCGCCTCGCGAAAGAAGATGTGGCGGCCATGCTTAAGGATAACCTGCGCAGCATGGCGGCTAACTATCTGGCGCAGGGCATTAATGCCTCACCCACGACCCGCCATTTTTATCACCAGTGGCTGACAGCGCCTGCTTCTCCCGGATCGATCGATCATAAAGACATGCTGGGCTGGCTGGGGGACTGGTGTCAGGCGGATAAGCATCCGGTGAGCTGGTCAGTGACGCAAAACTGGCAGACCGTCGCACTGGGGATGCCGAGGCTCTGTTCGGCAAAACGGCTGGTGGACGGGATGGTAGAAGAGATTTTTGGGTAAATCCCTTACCCCTCACCCTCTCCCCGCAGGGAAGAGGGGAGGGTTTGGTGCAGTGTATTAATGGCGGAGTTCGACCGCTTTTCGTTCGATATTCTGCTCGGGGGCATTGGCGTAGCGTTTCGCATATAGCGCCGTGATGATCGGCACCAGTAGCGCAGTGACAATCACGCTGGCGGCAACCAGCGCCGTCGCTGAAGCGGCTACCGGTTCGAAGGCCGGGTTAATCTGGGCAATAATCACCGGGTTAGCGACGGCAGCGCCTGCGGCTGAAGAGGCGGCGACGCCCGCCGTGCCGTTTCCTCCCCCGATCACGCGGTCGGCAACGATCAGCGGAATACCGGTAATGACGATTACGGCGACACCCAGCACAATACCCAGCAGGCCGGTATCAAGGATAACCTTCAGGTTGATGGTGTTCCCCAGCGCAAAGCCAAAGAACGGGATCAGCACCGGCGTGGCTTTGCTGAAGAAATCACGCAGATCGTGATCGAGGTTGCCAAGGGCAAAGCCGATCAGGAAGGGCAGGATTGCGCCGACAAAGTGGTGGGGTTCAAAAGAGGCCAGGCCAGCGGACCCCAGGATCAGCATCGTCATCAGCGGGCCTGATTCGAGAGACATCAAGACAAATGCGCCGGACTCTTCTTTCGTCCCGTACTGGTTCATCAGGCTGGCGTACAATCCGCCGTTAGTCATATCCATCGCGGAGACAATCGCCAGCACCGATAACCCCGCGAAGAACCCGGTCTGAATTCCATTCTCCGGGATGAACATCGCGCATATCATCGCCACCGCCCAGGCTACCGCTATTTTGGTTATTACCAGCGTGCCGGATTTCCGTAATACGGTACCGGTCGCCCGCAAATTAATGGATGCACCGATACAAAAAAACCAGACGGCAAGAATTGGAACCGTGCCCGTTATCATGCCTTTTGTGAAACCACCAAAATATGCCCCGGTATCAGGGGCAAGGGTATTCAGGATGGCGCCCAGCACCAGCGGAACCAGCATCATACCGCCGGGTATGCGTTCTATCGTGGCTTTAATCTTCATGGACAATCCTCACATCTGACCCCGCAGGACGGGCGTTCGGTGTTAAAAATTAGTCAATAAATTCAATTGATTGGCATTTGTTTTTGAGAGGTGTTTCTCGATAACTCTGCCAGGAAAATAAATGTTTTCTCTCGATTAATTTTCTTAGAAAACACATGAAATGCTGTATTCGGATTTATCATGCGATCATTGGAATATTGATTCAATCAAAATAAAACGCCGTTTTAGTTATCTTTGTCACATATTCAATGTAAAACTATCGGCGGCTTCCTGATGAAGAAAATTTATGTAAATTGAATGTGAGTAAACGTGGTTTGTTTTTTTGTTGCGAAAGAACTCATGACGTGCGTGAGAGAGCTCATGAGGCGGGGATGAGAAAGGGCTTATTTGCACTGATTGACAAATACTGGACTGAGTTGACCTGAAGCTGAAATATGTGTGAAGTTGATCACAAATATAAACGCTGGTAGGGTAAAAAGGTCATTAACTGCCCAGGCAGGCGTCAACAGGTTCGGTTGTATCGACGTAAAACGTCAATGTAAGTAAACCTGCTACGCTTGAATAAGGCGATTCGCATGGAGCGGATCCCATGGTTCACAGAACGCACACTGGACTGTGAAACAGACAGGGCCGAGTCAACGAGGATAGCTATGCTGAGAAGGAAAAAGATTAAACCCATCACGCTTCGCGACGTCACCATTATTGATGACGCCAAACTGCGTAAAGCGATTACCGCAGCCTCGCTCGGTAATGCGATGGAATGGTTCGATTTTGGTGTCTACGGCTTTGTGGCCTATGCGTTAGGTAAAGTGTTTTTCCCCGGGGCCGATCCCAGCCTGCAGATGATTGCGGCACTGGGTACGTTCTCCGTTCCCTTCCTGATTCGCCCGCTGGGTGGTCTGTTCTTCGGTATGCTCGGTGATAAATATGGTCGTCAGAAGATCCTGGCTATCACCATCGTCATTATGTCGATCAGTACATTCTGTATCGGCCTTATACCGTCTTACGCCACTATCGGCATTTGGGCACCGATTCTGCTGCTGATCTGTAAGATGGCACAGGGCTTCTCCGTGGGCGGTGAATATACTGGCGCCTCGATCTTCGTTGCCGAGTATTCTCCTGACCGTAAGCGCGGGTTTATGGGAAGCTGGCTGGACTTCGGCTCCATTGCCGGTTTTGTCCTGGGCGCGGGTGTGGTGGTCCTGATTTCAACCGTGGTGGGGGAAGAGAACTTCCTCGACTGGGGCTGGCGTATACCATTCTTCCTGGCACTGCCGCTGGGGATCATTGGCCTCTACCTGCGTCATGCGCTTGAAGAGACGCCTGCGTTCCAGCAGCACGTTGATAAGCTGGAGCAGGGTGACCGCGAAGGGCTGCAGGACGGTCCGAAGGTATCGTTCAAAGAGATTGCCACTAAGCACTGGCGAAGCCTGCTGGTCTGTATCGGTCTGGTGATCTCCACCAACGTGACCTATTACATGCTGCTGACCTACATGCCGAGCTATCTGTCGCATAACCTGCACTACTCGGAAGATCACGGTGTGCTGATCATTATCGCCATCATGGTGGGTATGCTGTTTGTGCAGCCGATTATGGGCCTGTTGAGTGACCGCTTTGGTCGTCGACCGTTCATTATTCTGGGAAGCGTTGCGCTGTTTGCCCTCGCCATCCCGGCATTTATTCTGATCAACAGTAATGTACTGGGGCTGATTTTTGCCGGTCTGCTGATGCTGGCGGTGATCCTTAACTGCTTTATCGGGGTGATGGCCTCAACGCTGCCCGCGATGTTCCCGACCCATATTCGCTACAGCGCGCTGGCCGCGGCCTTCAACATCTCGGTGCTGATTGCCGGTCTGACCCCGACGCTTGCCGCCTCGCTGGTGGAGAGCACGCAGAACCTGATGATGCCTGCTTATTACCTGATGGTGATCGCGGTGATTGGTTTGATTACCGGTATTACTATGAAGGAGACGGCGAATCGCCCTCTGAAAGGCGCAACGCCTGCGGCATCGGATATCCAGGAAGCGAAAGAGATCCTCCGTGAGCACTACGATAATGTAGAGCAGAAGATTGAGGATATTGACGCCGAGATTGAAGAACTGCAGAAAAAACGTTCCCGACTGGTGGATCAGCATCCACGCATCAACGAGTAACAAAAAACCCGCCGCTGGCGGGTTTTCTTTTATTAGCATCCTGCGGCGATGTAGTCACCATTGGCGCTGATGGGGATCACCGTCAGGAACAGCACCGTCGCGAACAGGATCAGGACTATCCCTCCGGCAATTTTGACGGCCGGCACCAGCCATTTTAACGAGGCGCTTTCTCCGAACCAGGCCACCGTGCGTTCGCGGGCGTAACGTACAGCCAGTGAAAGCCCCATAATAGAGAGCGCGGTTCCCAGAGACATAGTCATGACTGCGGCCATCCCCCAGGTAACAATGCCCAGCGCGTTGGAGAACATCAGGATCATGATCGCCCCGCTGCACGGGCGTGCACCGATCGCCAGTATCACGCCCAGACGGGTTTTCCAGTCGCCCTGCGTCAGGTCAGTACCTACGCCGTGATGGCCGCAGCCACAGTGTTCGTCGTGCTGATGAAGCGGCTTAATGGCAGAGACAGACATCCTGCGCGGGCGCAGGCTCTTCAGCGCCTGGTAAATGACAAATGCGCCGAATGCGCCAATAAGCACTGCGCTGATCTTCTCCACATACCAGCGGCTGGTACTGATATCCCCTGAGGCGAGGTTAAATCCTACCGCCAGGATAAAGACAAACAGAATGGCGCTGACGCCCTGCATCAGGCTGCCCAGGAAAGGGACGACCCGGGCGGCCAGCTCGCTTTCCTTATTGGTAGTCAGATAGGTCGTCACAATGAATTTTCCGTGCCCGGGGCCAATGGCGTGGAGTACGCCATAAAGGAAAGCCCCCGTTAACAACCATAATCCGCCGCTGTACTGGTGGTTATTTAGCTGCAGCAGGTACATCACCAGATAGCGGTGCAGGGTAATTTGCGTGGCGAGACACCACTGGATAAAGGCGTTCCAGTGCGCATGCAGGGTAAAACCGGCAAAGAGAATTGCCAGCAGCATCAACCCAGCGGTAGGGAGACGCCAGTCACGGGTGAGGCGTTGTGTAGTCATGAAGCGGCCTGCACAGAGAAGAGTATTTGCCGCCAGTATAGTTGATCTTCCCGCTCAGTTCGTGGGATCGCATTGGGATCCGTGCAGAATTGTGGATAACATTGTGCATAAATGGGTATAAGGCGGGGTTTTGCTGGGGAATGCAGCAGTCAGTCATTTTTTTGCAACTTTTCGGTTGCGGTCGTTCGCGAACTCCCTATAATGCGCCTCCATCGACACGGCGGATGTGAATCACTTCACAAACAGCCCGGTCGGTTGAAGAGAAAAAATCCTGAAATAACGGGTTGACTCTGAAAGAGGAAAGCGTAATATACGCCACCTCGCAACGGTGAGCGAAAGCCGCGTTGCACTGCTCTT
>NZ_JBMKGI010000014.1:0-128569 GCF_049238885.1 Enterobacter cloacae complex sp. BZL2005
TCTGAATTTGCAGCGGGCTGGAGAAAGGGTCATTCTGAGAATGAAGATTCCGACGTTACTAACTGAGTGTTGTATCTAATCGTGGGGGCAGGTCATCACCTTTCGGTAATAGTCTGTGGGTAGATAACGAAACAGTCGCCAGGTACCAGGTCGCCGTAACAAGCCAAAAATGGTATACGCATTAGCGGCCAGTGAGATTGATTTGTAGACACCTAAACCATTCTCACGACTAAAGCCCATAAACTCAGCTGTAGACATCGCGGCATTCGCGACCAGCCCTTCACTGGTAGTGTTGTTCGTTGCGTAGCGAGCCACTTCTTTACTGATGCTGTTTGCCCCGTCAGTAACCAGAATCGCACCAGCAAGAACTCCGAGAGGGGTCATCGTGCCAATCAGTGTAAATCCTGCGGCTATTTCAGCACCGGCCAGGACAACACTAACTGCCGAGATAACATACCCAACAATTTTGTTATTCTCTCGGATGAACTCGACTTTCGCGTAAAGCTTCGCTGCCTTCGTTCGTAATAAACGAGCTTGTTCCAGGAGGTTATAGTTTTCTTCTCGAAGTATTTTAACGCAGTCCATGCATTCTTTATCTGATTTAGCCTGACGAGCTAGCGTAAACTGTTGTTCTATGAGGTCCCGAATTTCCTGAATGAACTTCATTCGAGTCAGACCATCGCTGAGATGAAAAGCCGACAGAGTGTTGGCTGTATTTACCAGTTTCCTGGCTTCCATATTCACCATCGTTTCCGCCCAGGCTTTATTTCTTCCACCTGATTGCATCATGTTAAGCAATGCTGCATCCATTGTAATTCCTCTCAATTGCTTTACCGGCGTCTGTTTAGACTGATAAACGGCTCCCTCTGACTGCCATGCGTGCCAACGCATGCACAATATAGTAGCAATGTGGTTACGGGGTCTGAAGCAGAAGTCGCTTTTTGCAGCTACACACCTCGGCCTACTAGACGGCTTTCACCGGGCATCACCGAAAGTATCAGGCCAGATTTTTGCTCAATGGCATCAATGAGAAGCCCGTTCTCGCTTGAGTGGCCGCTGTAGTAGGGAAAGGGCAACACCAGCGGAAAGCCAGCCGTTTTTGTCGGGAATTTCACCATCAATCAGGCCGGATGTGCAGCACGACTGGACGTTTTCGGAGGCCCTGGGCAATCCGGCATGTGTCCACTGTATAGTAGGTGCCGTTTCGGTCTTTGGTAGGCTTTATCATAATGCCCATTTTGTACCACCGGGAAGCGGGGCCGGAGGAAAGATAAGAGGGGTAACTACTGATAAACCAACAAGTTGTTGACTCAGAAAGCAAAAACCCGCCACGAGGGCGGGTTCTTTAAATAGTGGTGCCCGGACTCGGAATCGAACCAAGGACACGGGGATTTTCAATCCCTTTAAAAGTGCCTATGAACTGCTTTCCTCTGCGTATGTAAAAGATAGATTCATTGGATTACCTTATCAAAAAAATGTTCTCACAGGGGCATCATTTCATAATCGGTTGCAAAGTAATCAAATTAAACTTACCAGAATTCTACCTTGTAAGAGGTAACATAGCGGCACTACCTATGCTTATCACGGTGGTTATCTCCTCTTGATGCAATCTGCAATATGAATCGCCACGGATAATCTAGACACTTCCGAGCCGTTGATAATACTGGTTTTCATATTCTGTCGGTGACATCTGTTCGCTAGAACCATGCCGACGCTTACTGTTATAAAACATTTCGATGTAATCAAAAATATCACTGCGGGCTTCTTCCCGCGTTCCGTAGATCTTTTTCTTTATCCGTTCACGTTTCAACAACTGGAAAAAACTTTCTGCAACCGCATTATCATGGCAGTTACCGCGACGGCTCATGCTACCCTCCAGGCCGTGTGATTTCAGGAACGACTGCCACTCATGGCTTGTGTACTGACTGCCCTGATCCGAATGAACCAGCACCTGTTTTTGGGGATTACGCCGCCATACAGCCATCAGCAGTGCGTTCAGGACAATGTCCTTTGTCATCCGGGATTGCATGGACCAGCCGATAATTTTGCGTGAGAACAGATCAACAACAACGGCAAGATACAGCCAGCCTTCGTGGGTCCTGATGTAGGTTATGTCCGTTACCCAACGCTCATCAGGAGCATCCGGATTGAACTGTCGCTGGAGCCTGTTGGGTGACACGATACTGGCCTCGCCTTTACGTGCCCGCGGGCTTCGGTATCCGACCTGAGCCTTTATTCCGACACGTTTCATCAGTCTCCAGACTCTGTTTACTCCGCACTGTTGCCCGCTGTCACGCAGATCCAGATGGATTTTGCGATAACCATAGACGCATCCCGATTCCAGCCAGAACTGTTTAATCTGTCCTGTCAGTCTCAGGTCTGCCTGATGGCGTTGTGAATGCGGCTGCTGAAGCCAGGCGTAAAAACCACTGGGATGAACATCCAGCACCCGACAGAGCAGGCGAACAGGCCAGCAACAGGAGTTGTCATGGATAAAGGCGTACCTCAGTCGGACAGCTTTGCGAAGTACGCGGCTTTTTTTAATATGTCCCGTTCGTCGGTAACCCGTTTCAGCTCTTTCTGGAGACGGCGGATCTCGGCCTGAGCATCTGACTGTTCTTTATTAGTGGAAGAATCCGGACCGTACTTCTTTATCCAGGCATAAAGGCTGTGGGTGGTGATATCGAGACGTGTTGCAACGCTGGCAACAGAATAACCGCGATCAACAACCTGTTTGACTGCTTCAGTTTTAAACTCTTCGGGATAACGCTTACAGCTCATGGGCACCTCTCTTTAAGCCATCTTAAATGACTCTGAGGTGTCTGTTAAACCCGTGGCGATTCAATAAGTAAGCTAAAAATGTGATTTAAGTCAAATCAGCAATCGGGGAGTGTAACAGATAATGTTTTTATTGCCCGGCAGGAATCCTTCTCCGGGATGTCTCTCTAGAGCTGAAAATGATGAATCGTATCTACCGGTTGGTCTGGAATGCCACACAACAGGCATGGGTTGTCGCCGGCGAGTTCTGCCGAACACATAAAAAAACAAAAATGCTCTTTTTTGAACGATACACTACACGTTTGCTACGCGCACTGTCGGGAATTTTCTCGCCGGTGGTACGCACCTCAGTGACTACTATCGCACTGGTGATGGCAAGTACTCATGGCGCTTGGGCTGTTACCTGCCCGGCTGACGTTAATGGGTCGTACCGTACAGGATGGATCAACGCTACCTATGGAGTGGGATGCAACGAAGTCCCCGCTACGACAGGATCACCGACAGTACTGAATAGCAACGCAAGCTGGTATGTCCTCGCCGGCAGTAATCTTACCGTCGGTGCCGATGTCATTACGATCGGAGCAACAAATATATCATACTTGGGCACCAACAGCTTCAGCTTAATCGGTAACCAGTACCTGACACACGGAAGCATCAACTTCACGGACGTGACTGCTACGCTGACCAACAGTGGCAGAGGCGGCGGCATCAAAGGCCTAAGCACACACAACACCGTGCCGATAAACGGGAACAACTTCACCCTAACGACGAATAGCAGTTACGTCGGCTTAAATTCGAGTGGAGGCGTTGGCTCTTACGCCATCCTCGCTGGCTCTTCGGTGGATTCAGGTGAAGCCATTGTTGCCAACAATGGCAAGTTTTCGACCATCACACTCAACAACGCAACCATCCGACAGAGCACTAGCGGTGGATTTACTATACCCGTGTTGAACGCAGGTCTGCGTGCTATCCAAGGCGCAAGTGGCAACTCTGGTAACGGCAGTTCGGGCAAGATTGAAATCAAGGGCACGCTGGACATGATACTCACTGGTGCGCGCATCGAAGGAATCTATGTCTCAGGGGCAGCGTCGGATAGTGAGGGGGCCGAAGCAATATCGCAGGTAGTTCTAAACAACACAACGCTCAAAATGGTGAAAAGTGGTACGCAGTCTTACGATAGCAGCGCAATCAAGATAGGCAAGTCCCGAACCGTCGGAAGCGGCAAAGGCCTCATCGTTTCCAACGGTGCATTGAATATCGACATGGACCCCAATTTTGGTGGTAGCTCGGCTTACATGAGCTCTGCCATCAAGATGGCTGTCAGCGGCTCGGAGCTGCAGGCTAACGAACCTAACAGCTCTACCTACATCAACGCCTCCCGCTCGGTCCTAGCCATCGGTATAGACGATTGGGGGACGAGCGTCGATTCGACAGGCATCAAAGCGAGCTTTGGCAACGCCACCATCAAGACCCAGTCGATTACCGCACCGTTACTACTAGTCGACAGTGGTCAGCAGGATGTGGGGGTTCTGTTTGATCGACACTCAAATCTCACTGCCGCGAGTGATGGTTATCTGGTCGACATCATCAAGTACCGGAACTCAACAACAGCCAGTTCGTTGAAGCTAACACTCGACAACGGCAGCACCATGACGGGGCTGACGAACAAGGCGTATGCCAACTCGACACTGAACATTAACCTGAACAACGGCTCGACTTGGAACCTCGCAGAGAAGGCGACAGGCACTGTGGCAACCTCGGCCTTCGATACGCTGGCAATGAACGGTGGCTCAACTCTGAACGGCACCACGCAGAGCACGTCACCGGCAAAGTTCATCCTCAAGGGCAACGTTACTTCTACCGGTTCGACTCTCAACCTCACGGATGGCAAAGTCGGCGACGTTCTCACCATCCAGGGCAGTTACGTGGGCAATAACGGGAATCTGTTTCTCGATACGGTATTAGGTGATGATTCCTCACCAACTGATAAGCTGGTCGTCAGCGGCAGTGCCACCGGCACGACCTATGTCAAAGTCACCAACGAAGGCGGAACAGGGGCCCGGACGCTGAACGGTATTGAACTCATTACCACCGGAAGTTCGACTGATGATGCGTTTGTACAGTCGGGTCGTATTGCGGCAGGTGCCTATGATTACTCTCTGGTGCGCGGTACTGGCAGCAACAGCAGTAACTGGTATCTGAGTAATACAACACCTACAACACCTACAACACCTACAACACCTACAACACCTACAACACCTACAACACCTACAACACCTACAACACCTACAACACCTACAACACCTACAGAGTCTCTGCTGCGTCCTGAAGGCGGCTCCTATGCGGCGAACCTGGCGGCGGCCAACAACCTGTTTACTACCCGTCTGCACGACCGTCTGGGTGAGACACAGTACACGGATGTTCTGACCGGTGAGAAGAAGGTGACCAGCATGTGGTTGCGCAACGAGGGTGGCCATACCCGTTCACGCGACAGCAGCGGTCAGCTCAGTACCCAGGCCAACCGTTACGTTGCCCAGCTCGGTGGGGACTTAGCGCAATGGAGCTCAGACGGCAGCGACCGCTACCACCTGGGTATCATGGGGGGGTATGGCTACAATAAGAGTAATACGCTTTCAAACCTCAGCGGTTACCATTCCCGTGGAGCGGTGGAAGGTTACAGCGCCGGTCTGTACGGTACCTGGTATCAGAACGATACGGACAAAACCGGGCTGTATGTGGACAGCTGGGCCCAGTACAGCTGGTTTAAGAACACCGTTAACGGCGAAGGTCTGAGCGGTGAGAAGTATGATTCAGAAGGCGTGACGGCGTCCATTGAGAGTGGCTACACCTTCCTTCTGGGACAGAACGCGGCCGGCACCCAGACGTACTTCATTCAGCCGAAAGCCCAGGTCACCTGGATGGGCGTGAAAGCTGACACGCATACGGAGTCTGACGGCACGGTGGTCTCCGGTGACGGTGACGGCAACGTACAGACCCGCCTGGGCGTGAAAGCATACATCAACGGTCACAGTAAGCTGGATGAGGGCAGAGACCGTACCTTCCAGCCGTTTGTGGAGGTGAACTGGGTGCATAACACGCAGGACTTTGGCAGCCAGCTGAACGGTGTCCTGGTGAAACAGGATGGCGCGGCGAGCATTGGCGAGATGAAGGTGGGTGTGGAGGGCCAGCTGAGCAAGCGCTTTGGTCTGTGGGGTAACGTGGCGCAGCAGGTGGGTGATAAGGGTTACAGCGACACGTCCGCGATGCTGGGGGGTAAATACAGCTTCTGACGTGACGGTCCATCGAATGACGGGAGGGCTTCGGCCCTCCTTTTTCAGGATGAGGTGCACACTCTGGTATGGGTGTCACCTGCCAGAAAAAGCATTGACCTTCGAGCGTATTTCGCCGATAAACAGGGAACCGCCTCATGAGCGGGTCTAAATGCTAACGTTTCTCTACATCCTTCCCGGTGCCTTTGCCGGGTTTTTTACATCTGTAGTCTCGTTTTCTGGAAAATATTCGTTTCCCTGCCATAATCATAGCAGGCAGCCATTTGCCGGGCGGCATCGGGTATGCCGTCAGATACCTGAAATTCCTGATAGTGTAGTTTTACGGGCGGCTCCGCCCGTTTTTTTTGTCTTCCCGGAAGGGGGCATTTAAAGTGGTGCTATGCATAATACGCAGGTTCGCTAACACCTGTGCAGGTGTTGTTATTAACCATAAGGCCTCTACGCGCACCGCTCAGAAGGCCTGAGAGCGTTTCAGCGGTACGCGTAGAGGCCTTATGGTAAATAGCCTATGCTAATGTCCGCTAAGAGCGAAAAACGGTAATGACTCCAACTTACTGATAGTGTTTTATGTTCAGATAATGCCCGATGACTTTGTCATGCAGCTCCACCGATTTTGAGAACGACATGCCCAGCCTTGCCGGATGCTGCCTCAGATTCAGGTTATGCCGCTCAATGCGCTGCGTATATCACTTGCTGATAACGTGCAGTTCTCCCTTCAGGCGTGATTCATACAGCGGCCAGCCATCCGTCATCCATACCACGACCTCAAAGGCCGACAGCAGGCTCAGTAGACGCTCCAGCGTGGCCAACGTGCGTTCACCGAATACTTGCGCCACAACCGTCCTCCGTATCCTGTCATACGCGTAAAACAACCAGCGCTGGCGTGATTTAGCGCCGACGTAACCCCACTGTTCGTCCATTTCCGCGCAAACAATGACGTCACTGCCCGGTTGTATGCGTGAGTTTACCGACTGCGGCCTGAGTTTTTTAAGCGTCGTAAAATCGTGTTGAGGCCAACGCCCATAATGCGTGCACTGGCGCGACATCCGACGCCATTCATGGCCATATCAATAATTTTCTGGTGTGTACCGGGCTGAGAGGCGGTGTAAGTGAACTGTAGCTGCCATGTTTTACGGCAGTGAGAGCAGAGATAGCGCTGATGTCCGGCAGTACTTTTACCGTTACGCACCACGCCTTCGGTAGCTGAACAGGTGGGACAACTGATGGGAATTGAAGCCACGTAAGCACCTCAAAAACACCATTGTACACTAAATCAGTAAGTTGGCACCATTACCAATTTATGCAGTGGAAAAGCTGACGGCTCGGTTTGTGTTTTTCGTTAGGGTAGACTCGCATTGCGGATGCACAAAGGGATGAAACTTGCCTTGCTATATTTTTACCAAAGTTAACAAGAAGACCATGCTTGATTTTTTCACTATTCGTTCTGACTTTGATGACAAAGCTGAACTGATATACGATTACCTCAATGAGGTCATTGCCAAATGTTATGATGGCGGCGTTGTTTATTTCATATTCATAATCCCTCAGGTCAGTGTTAAGTCTTGCGGTCGCATCTACAAGTGCGTATTCTTTATCGATAATCATAACTTTCTCACTTATCATGCTAATGTGATTTAATCATCACTAATAATATGTTGTGATTTTAATTACGATTATTCGTCTGTTTACTCCCGTAATGCATTATCTGATGAATAATGTTCATGTAGGGTAAGGCTTCCATAAAGTCAGACTGTTCAATCAGCGAAATGAGTGTGTTATCGATCTCAAACGTTGTATCCGGTAATACCTCAACCAGCCTGATTCGGGACAGGGAAATAACGAACACGCCCGATGACGTACATCCGGCAAGAAACCACTCCGCATGGCTGCAAAGCAGACGGTAGGGATGAACGGTATGGCTGACGTTTTCGTCGGTTCTGATACGCACCTGGGTCTGGTTAAGTATGGCGAGCGTTAGTCTGCTGAAATCACCGAACAGCGTGGGTTTCTGGCGCGGCTCCGGAAGCATAATCCTGTAGGGCGAGGGGCGTTCCCCGTCAAGCATCAGGCTCAGCAGTTTGGCGTCCATCGCGGGTAACAGACGGTCAAGATGCAGCAGTCTCGCCAGTATCTTCATATCCCGTTCCGTGCGGCGACGAAAGTAATGCGAAGCAAGCTGATACACGCCGTTGCTCTGTTCAATATCAAGGTACGTCAGACGGACGTTGAAATCCCGTCGCAGCGTTCGCGTCGTCACTCCAAATTCCTCTGCCAGCGTCCCGATATGCAGCTTTTCACCCTGAAACAAACGGCTCAGGATGATGGAAAGGCGGGTTGCCAGTCTGTCATGTTCGTTTTCTTGTGTTATCAGCGTCATACATCATTTCCGAATTTAGCCGGGAAATAATGCCAGCAGTAGCGGACAGGATTTGTCCGCCTTCTGAAGTTTTTTAAAGTCTGAATACCTTAAATGTAAGTGCTAAACGTCAGTATTCTCAGGTGAATAAAGATGCTTCTGGCGCATGTAGGCAATAAAAATGCAGGATGGTAGCGTCACCCGGTATGCGGGACCGGCTAAATCAATCAGCAGCCAGAGAGAACTGAGCACCCAGCCCACGGGACCGGCAAAAGCGCCCATGGTACGCGTCAGCATGGCATTTCCTGCAACGGTCAGCCCTCTGCCTAACAGGGCTTTCGCCACACCATTTGTGACAACAAGTGCCATCTGATAGGCCGCAAATCCGGATGTTTTTATCCCCGCCTGGATTGCCATGGTCAGCAGCTCCGGTGTGGGATTGCTGTAGCCTGTCTGCAATTCTTCCGCCACAGTCTTTAGCTGGTCGGGCGTCATCTTCTCAAGACTTTTCTCCAGAATCTTCATCAGCAGATTCATTTCAATGGTTTCAACACTGGATTTGCTGTTGTAGTTCACCTTCATTTTATCGCAGGCATCGGTAAGAATTTCCCGGTACAGCACCCCTTTACCCCAGCGGAGCAGCGTGGCAAAGCTGTTCGCCCCAAACGTCTGAACCTCGGCGGCAATGGCATCCCAGTAGCGCGGGTGGTTGGGCTTGTGTTTTTTATACTGAGGATCATAGGTCAGCGTTTCCGTGATGCGTGCCAGTCCGTCTTTCGGATCGCAGATAAGCACAGAAACCAGTAAATCCAGATCGTCACGATGGCAGTGGCGCAGAAACTCAAGGTCGGGGTCGTGTCGGTAGGTAGCCATATTTCACCTCATTGCAGATATTGGACCTGACAGTTTAAGGAAGCCCCCGGACAGGGTTTGTCCGCCTGAAAAACAAAAAAGTAAAAAAAAACCTGCCCGAAAGCAGGTTTCTGTTCACCGGATGGAGGTATAACGCGTCGGGATTACTTTCCGCGCCATTCCTTTTCCACTTTATCCGCAAAGGCATCGCACTGCCGGGCATATTCCGGGTTATAGAGCAGCTCCGACTGCGAAAGCTGCATGGCGGTCATGCTGCCGTTACGGGCATTTGATTCGAGCCAGGTTCTGCCATAGGTTTTGTTCATCACCTGAAGTACCCTGTTGAATACCGGTCCGTTGAAGCGGGCATTAAGATTAACGCCTTTTACCTGAAGGCCGCTGTCACTGGTCTGGGTCAGGCGGGTGGAGTACATCGCGCAGAAGGTCGAGTTGGTTATCATCTGAGCGTCAGCCTGCTCGTCGGCGAACGCGCTGTGGCTGAAGGCGGAAAGCAGAATTGTGGCGGTTAACAGTTTTAAAATTTTCATCATGTTCCCTTATGGATTGAAAAGCGGAGACAGCCTGCCATACGGGGTGGTCAGGAGATGTCCAGCAGAGAAAAAAGTCAGGGTTTCAGCGAGGGAGCCAGTCGCCAGCGGTGAGGGCCAGCGGATTCGAGCACAAAGGCCAGTTGAGCGAGGTCCCGTCTTGCGGTCCGGGGAGATACGTCAAACTGCCGGATGATGTAGCGAACAGATATTGTCTGACCATAAAACAGGGCCATGGTAAGCCGGATAAGCCGTTCTCCCTGTCCGGTGACACGTTGCCTGCAACGGCTGGCTTTCATCGTTTCCATACGCGCCATCGGTCCCCTTTCTGAAAAGAATCGAGGTGTCTGGCAAGCCAGATATCAGGGCACGAATCGCCGGTAACGCAGCGGGCAGTAAACCGGTGGCAGTTAAAGTCGAGCAGGCTATAAGGATAGCGCTGACCCACTGCCGCCTTTGCCCGTTCAGCGGCCCGCGCACAACCCTGAGGCGTCAAATCCATACAGTCGGTATACACCGAGATAGCGGAGTTCCAGCCATCGAGCCGGTCAAGAAACCCTTTAGCCTTACTTTTGATAACGGTTCCATCGCCATCAAGATGAACAATATCGCCGTTACCCACATAAATACCGCTGTGTGCGGCAAGGCCAAAAAGCAGTTCGCACTGCACGATACCACCGTAAGCCGGTTCATCGACGCAGGAGAGAATGCAGTTATCGATAAATGAATCCACGAAGTTCAGCAGCAGAAGCCGGTACATAACATTCAGTTCCTTACTACGGGGGAGAGGGGGGATGCGGGGGAAACGTTGTGAACACTCAGCTTTCCCACAACGTACGGACCGTGAAAACCCCCATATCGTGGTAAGCCATAAAGTTACTTTCCCATAGCGACCAGAACTCACGGGCGTCGACATGAGAGATATCGCCACAGCGGGAAAGCCACGTGTATTGTTGCGTCCAGCTCACATCGACATCTTTTTCAAGCTCAGGCCATGGATGTCCTGCATAGTGAAAATCGGTGACGTAATCGAGCTGCCAGTCTTCTCCGGCAGGGATGAGGCGTATTTCGACCGGATGCCATCCACCCGTTTCCGGTGAGTATTCAGGGTCACGAAAGTTAATGGTTAATCCGGTGATGGGGTGACGATGGGGCGGTTTTTGCGCGACGATATCCAGAAGCAGTTGGGTAAACGACCGGGAGAGAGGCAGCACATAGCCGCCCTGCAATATTACGGGTGATGACATAGTGAATTTCCTGATTTTTGGTTAACAGAACACAGAAAAAGTGGGGTTAGTCCTGGCTGAGCGTAGCAAGCTGCGTCATACGATGCTGCCAGTCGGCATAGCAGCGGTGCATAAAGAGTCTGCTGCTGTCCGCTTCGATAAGGCAGATATCCGGACTTCTGAGCACAGCAGCAAGAAACCCGGCGTTATTGGTGCTGCCCTGACCAAACAGTGGGCGAAATACACGGGATGGAAAGCTGTCTGGCTGCTGTTCCAGAATGGCGTGAATCGCATCAAGCGCTATCCATTCACGGGAGAACAGGCCCCCTTCGCCATTGGCGGTTAAGCGCAGGGCAAGACTCCCGGTTTCACCCTCTTTACCCAGCTCATACGTCAGCAGTCCCTTGCTGTGGGGGCTGATTTTCTCGGCTTCACCCCTGTAGAACACGGTATAGCTTTCGGTGACGGCGGCTTCGGTAGCGACTTTTTTCTTACTCATGGTTCAGCGCCTCAATCAGGTTCTGGAGTTGAGTGATAACTGTCGTGTCCGGGAACACCAGATAGATACCCTGTCCGTTATCGCAGACGATACCGAGCAGGAGATACCAGCCATCATCAAGTGCGGTGACGTATTCCGGGTTAGCCAGTGCCACTGCCAGCAGCGGGTCTTCGGGGAGTGTGTCATCGTGGTTGAGATGCCAGAGCAGGGTTCCCGTTTCGTTCCAGAAGGCGGTAAACAGGTCGATATCATCGACAGGGCCAAGGATTTCATTGCTGAGGGCCACCAGTGCGGAGGCGGGCAGGTTGAGAAGGGGAAGACTGGTGGGGGTCGTGAGTTTAAACATGATTATCTCCATAAATGATTGATTCATATTGATAATATGTTTTCAAATGACTTTTAGTTACATTTTATTTACGTTGTTTGCTTTTTCTGGATTATGCCCTTAAATTTAGCTCTAAGCTGGCATTAAATCCCGTTTTTTTTAGATTTTAAGCGTTTTATAAAGAAATTAGCATGTGCTGTTTTAACTGAAAATGAGAGAAGGCTTGCGCACAATTGCTATTGATTTTCTTACTTATTTTCTCAATCACAAAACGCCTTAAATAGTTCAAAAAACAAGCAATACCCCATAATTGATATTATTTATGGAGAGAAACGACGTTCAGGCCTGAAAGTGGGGGAGTGGCACTTTCAGGAGATTAAGGGGGCAAACAGGCCTCTTTAACGCGTGCTTTTCTCACCAAAATGTCAGAGTCGGTGATTTGCACTTCAGTATTTCTGCCAATACTATTCGCTTCATGTGCTGGCCAGCATCTAACTCAATACCCTTAATTTGTATTAATTGAGCGAGATGTATGCATTATGAAACTCGATAGTTCTTTAAACCTAATAACGCTGACAATGAAACAGAATGATGTTGATTCTGTGGATGGTCGCTTTTGTAAGTCAGCGCAAAACATCAAAACCAGCGTTGACGTTGATGATTGCTGTGTTGAACCAATGGCCCGACATCGCAGCCCAAAGAATCAAAGAGAGGCATTCACTAAAGCTTTTTTTGATGAGTGTAAAACCCGTGCAATACAAACTGGCCGGACTATCGAAGCCAGCGATACAAAATGTACCGGGCTTAAGGCTATATTCCATTCATCCGGACGCATTAAGTTTATTGTCCGCAAAAGTATTCGCGGAAAGAATGTTTACGTTGCCGTAGGAAGTTACCCGGAATTTTCCATTAATAACGCAAGAGAACATGCCTTTAAAATAATTCAGGAGCTTAAGGCTGCCGTTGAGACTTATGGTGAGCGTTTTCTTACGCACAGCAAAATATCGTTTAATGAGCTTGTGGATGAGTATGTGAAATGCGTACTCAGCTCGGGCGTTAAGCGTTCAGCTAATACCGACCTTTCTAAGATCCGTAAATACCTGCGCCCTCTTCTCGGGGACAAAAAGCTGGCAGGTATGACGGAGGCACACATTTTGGCCTATCTGCATGATCTCGATCTCAAGCCAGCCACCCGCAACCGCCATCTGGCGCTCATTAAAGCGGTGTTTACCTGGGCTATACGCATGGGATACATCAGCCGCTCTCCGGCGCTTTATATCAAGGCGCTGCCTGAAGTGACGTCAGATCGCCGCGCCATGGATGACTCCCAGCTTCAGCGCTGGATGGAAGTCTGTGAGCGCTGGCGTAATGGTAAACCCGATCATGAAGCCCTTGCTCTGCTCATGTTCCTTGCCCTGACGGGCCTGCGTCTGGGGGAAACACGGCATCTTCTTCTTGAGGATGTGGACTGGAGTCGCAAGGTTATCACCCTTCGCCAGACCAAAAACGGCAAACTCCGTCGTGTACCGGTATGTGATAAAGCCTTCGTTCTTCTGACGGAACAGCGTCAGCATCTGGGTGATAAAGGCTGGGTATTCCCAGGAAAAGGGACTGATAACCCGGTTTCTGAGCCGCGTCGCCTGCAAAAACGGCTTTGTGAGGCTGCGGGTATTCCACCGTTCACCATCCATGAGATGCGTCATACCTTTGCGACAAAGCTCATTGAGAGCGGGGCCGACATTCACACCATCAAAGACTTACTGGGTCACAGCACTATCAAAGTAACCGAAATATATTTGCATTCGAGCCCTGCGCGTTATCACGAAGCCGTTAATCGGGCGATGAACAGTTTTCCGGCATAAGCAGAATTTTATTCAGGCTGGAGCATTCTGCGTTCTCCTGCCTGTATCCCCCCTTTTAAAGGACCAGATAAATGAACAAAACAACAACGCTGTCCCCTTTGACTACAATGGCCCCGGCTCTTTTTACCTGCCTGAAACTGAACGCATTTCTCGCCCGCCGTGCGTTACATCTGGCTAATGCACAAAAAAGTCTTAACAAAGCGGCTGCTATCAATATTGGGGCTGATGACATTGCTGAAAATGGATGCCGTGATGGTCTGCCAGATGATTTTGTGAATACGTCAACAGGACTTTTTTATGACAATGGCAAGAAACTGACACAGTTCAGTTCGACGCCCATTGTTCCTGTTAACAGGCGTTACTCTGATTGTAAAACGCGCAATATGGGCATTGAGTTGATGACAATTAACCATGCCGGAGAGTTCGTCTGCGCTGAGATCTCATTGAGTGATGTGACGGTAAATCCCGATAATGTGATTGCATATCTTGCAGGCAAGGGCTTTGGTATTTCCTCGACGATAAGGGCTAAAGATCTACTGGCGTATTTTTTACAGGCCTGTATGAAGAAATCGCTGGCGTTGCCCACTTATCTTGTCGCAGATGCGATGGGGTTTGTACCAGGCAAAAAAGCATTTTTACATGGCGCAATGCCCATTGCGCAAAGTGTTAGCGGGTTTGATTATCTGGTTCCTGGTGTGCGTGTACCGACAGGACTCGTTGAATCCGGTAAGCTGAATGACTGGAAGTCTCTAGTGGAGACGTATGCTCATGGATGGCCGCAGGTTTTTGCATTGTGTGCATCCTTTGCTTCTATGCTGGTGAAATTGTACAAAATGGATGTCGCGCTGTTTCACTTTTATGGCGGGTCAACGACCGGAAAGACCATTCTTCTTCAGTTAGCCATGTCGGTTCATGGTCATGGCGGTGAGCCGGGAAGTGCATCGGGTGTTAACATTCTCCGCTGGAATACAACGGCGAATGCGCTGGAGAAAAGTCTGAGTTTATTCTCCGGGCTGTTAGCCTGTATTGACGAACTGGGAGCGTACAAACAGAAAGACTTCGCCTCACTCCTGTACAACATTACCGCCGGACAGGGCAAAAGCCGGATGGACAAGAACCTGGACGTACGGGAGGCTTATACATGGGAAATGTTTATTCTTTCATCAGGTGAAATGTCTATCCCCGAAAAGCTTGCCACACAGAAAGAGCAGATTCAGGGCGGGCAGGAGCATCGCGCCATCAGTATTAATATTTTGCCTGAAGATGCCCGTAAAAAGGGCGAATCAGCGGAAGAGGTTCGTTGTCGTGCTGAGGGCCTGAAAAATGGTCTGGGTGATATTTATGGCGTAGCGGGTAAGGCGTTTATCGCTAACTTGTTGACGATGGACGACGATGAGGGTGAACCGCTGTCCTGGCATGAAATGTGTGAATTTGTCCGGGATGCAACAAATGACTGCTTCAGCATTCTGGTCAGCGACCTGCAAGAAGAAGGCTATTCCCTCAGTGATATTCAGAAGCGTGCCTTAAAACGTTTTGCCTTATGCTGGTTCGCCGGGTTGATGGCAAGAGAATGGGGTATCGCTCCGTTCAGTGAGGAGGATATCTCGGAGGCGATAATGAGTGCTGCTCGTCGCTGGCTGGATGATAAGCCAAACCAGTACAGCCCGCTGAAGCAGGTGCTGACTGCCATTCAGTTAGATCTCATCAAAACCAGAACAGCCCATTTTATGCCATTGCTTGATGAAGATGCGTATACCCCGTCAAACCACTGGGGATTCATTGATAAGAATGATGACATGATGATTTTCGTTCCTGTTTTTGAAGACTGGTGTATCCAAAAAGGCCTCAAGCCTGTTGATGTGGCAAAGGCGCTGGCACAAAAAAATTATCTCAAACCAGAAAGTCAGGGTCATTACAAGAAGCGCCCTCAGAAGGGAATTAAACAACCCTTTTATTTGATAACGAGTGTATTTCTTGGCTGTAACATTGCGACCGATTTTTAATTTCATCAGTGACATGTCAGGCAGAGGATCTCCTCTGCCTTTTTTTATATCAATGAAGGTAACTGAGCACTGATCCGCTCGGCAAGTAACTGACTGGTATTCTGCAAACGCTGTGGGTGAAGATGCGCATACCGTTGGGAAGAATGACTGCTGCGATGCCCCAGTTGGGCCTGAACGTCATACAGTGTTCCGCCGTAGGAAACAATCAGGGCGGCAACTGAATGACGACAGGTATGAATACACACTTCTTTATCGAAAATACCCGCCCTAAGAACGATACGCTGAAAAGCCTTAACCGGGTTATTCAGCGGCATTCCCTGCTTTTTGCCGATAAACAACCACGGATTTCCCCGCTGCGTTGGCAGCGCTCTGATAACGTCCATAGCCAGTGAATTAAGGTGAACAATGCGACCATAACCATTCTTGGTTTCCGGAAGCCATAATGTACGTTTTACCGGGTCAACATGCTCCCACTTTGCCAGACGCAGTTCATCGCGGCGAAGCCCTGTCAGTAGCAGCAGCTTGACATAGCGGGCAGCAACGGAGTTGGTATCCTTATCAGCAGAGAGAAAAATACGACGAATTTCATCCTCGGTGAAATAGCGCTGTCGGGCGTTATTTTCCCTCAGTAACTGTACAACCCGTGCCGGGTGAGCCGATGTGATGCTTTGCCTTCCGGCCCATGTAAAGACAGCTTTAATCAGTACGATGATGCGGTTACAGGTTGCAGCAGAAAGAGAAGTGCATAACGTCTGCTGAAGGCGAAGAATACTGGCAGGGGTGATATCACTGAGTAACGTGTGACCTATAGCGGGGCGGATATAATCTCTGTAGCGCTGAACATCCTTCCCCCAGCTACGTTTGGCAGACATAGCCCATTGTAGATAATGCTGACTAAAGAGTTCATCAAACGTCATCTCCTTACGCTTGTTTTCACGTTCCTGCTTTGGGTCAGTGCCGGTGGCAAGAGAGCGTTTATGTTCCATGGCAACGCGGCGGGCAAAGGTGACATCCACCTCAGGCCAGTGACCAATAGCTATAGCGCGTTTTCTCCCATGATAGAGATAGCGGAGCAAAAACTTTTTACGACCTTCTCCTTTGCTTACCAGACATTTGAGACCAGAAATCTCGGTATCACTGTACTCAGCATCGGTGCTGCGTGACTCAGGTGGATTAGGGGGAAGGCATTTGATGAGCTGATTAGTAAAACGAAAGCGTGTCAGGCTGCACATATTAGCTCCTTGATTGGCGTAAAGAACGTCAGGGTTGAGCCATCCCTGGTACGGCAGTGTTTATGACAGAGTGGATTTACTGTTGTGGCGAAGGGTATGCAGGTGCCACAGAAGAGGAATAAAGACGTGAAAAGCAGACGATACAGGCTTTACGGTCCTGATCTGGTCTGAAGGGTAAAGATGCCGTGGGAAGGTACTCAAAGAAATAATATGTGTCTGAGTCAGTTCGTATTACATCTCACTGGAATGGTTTTATTTTGACGGGGGAAACGGGGAAGTGTCATGATCATATGACTTAAAAGGAAAATAGACTTTTATTCTAGTGGGCGGAAAGGTGGTTTTCCCCGAACAACAGGTGGGAAATGTATGTGATCAGATTGCCCCCGAGTGCAGAAGGGGAGTCCCCCACTGTTTTCCCCGTATCAGAAACCCTTAAAGACCAGTAGATTAAGGCTAAATACCGATTCCCCCATTTCCCCCGCGTTTTTGAATCATTATGAACAACCAGAGAGAAGAGAAACCGTAACTGACCGTAGAGAGACCGTAGCCGGGGGCAAGATATAGACACATTAGAGGGTATAGATGTTTTTAAAAGCAAAGAACAACTAAGAAAACGACGAAGAATCCAGCAAACAAATAACGTTCTGTAACTACCAGAAATCTACCGTAGCCAGAAACGAAAAAAGCCTCGCTTTTCAGCAAGGCCTTATGAATAGTGGTGCCCGGACTCGGAATCGAACCAAGGACACGGGGATTTTCAATCCCCTGCTCTACCGACTGAGCTATCCGGGCAACGGGGCGCATTAAACCCGATCTGCCCGGTGGCGTCAACGAAAAATGTTGTTTTCGTTACGGACTGCGCAATCTCTCACCATTTCGCCGCATCCTTAAGCGAAAAAGTGCGTCCAGAGCGCGGAGAGCGGCATGGCGAGCAGCAGCGCGGGCAGCATGTTCACCACGGCAAACATCTTGATCCCACAGATGCGCAGCCCTGTTGCCAGCAGCAGCAGGCCGCCGACGGCGGTAAAGTCTGCCATCATCGCCGGCGTAGTGAGCGGGAGAATTAACGTGGCGCAGGTAGCCAGTGCCAGCTGGATAAGCAGCATCGGCACGCAAATCGCCGCGACGGCAATGCCGAGCGTGGTGGCAAAAATGGTGGCGGTGAAGAAATCCAGAAACGCTTTTGCAATCAAAATGCTCGGGTCGCCCGTCATCCCTTCCTGCATCGAACCGAAAATCCCGGTGCCGCTGGCGCAAAACAGAATAATGATGGCGACGTAGTTCTGAATAAACGTCTCGTGCGTGCCGTGCTTCGCCTTGCCCGGTCGGGCTATCAGGTTTTTGGCTTTGCCTACCGCATTATTGATGCCTTTTTCCAGATAGCAAAACTCGCCAATCAGCGCGCCGAGCAGGGTGGCCAACACCATCACCGGCAGGTTGGCGCATTTGACCACTAGCAGAATACCGATCCCTAACGAGGCCAGGCCGAATATCGAGGGCATGGATGAGCGGATACGCTCCGGCAGCCGCTGGCTCAGCACTGCGCCGAGTACGCCGCCCAGCAATACGGCTCCTGCGTTGATAAATGGCCCGATAACCACGCTTAACTCCTGTTATTTAATCATTGATATTGCATTATTATGGCACGTCAGCGCTGCGCGGGCCTTAGCTTTGGGTGATATAAGTGCATACTGATTCCTTCTTGCACCTCAAAATAAAAGGTGACATTATTGCGCGAATTTTCTCCTCCCTGTCTCACCGTTCGGTGAGGGTAATTGCGCTTATGAAAACCATGAAAATCGCCGTCAGCCGCGAGCTGCTCTCAACGGTGTCTACGCATCGCGAAAAGGTGACGCTGGACAGCACGGATTTCACCGATGTGGCAGCCGTCGTCATGACGACGACAGAGAGTCGCAGCGGCATCCTTGCCTTGCTGAAACGCACGGGCTTTCATTTACCGGTGTTTATTTTCTCTCAGGAGCCGACGGAGGTGCCTGACGGCGCCACCGCGGTCATCTCGGGTAAAGCTCAGGAGTTTCTGGAACTGGAGACTGCTGCCAGCCGTTACGAAGAGAACCTGCTGCCGCCGTTTTTCGACACCCTGAGTCAGTATGTGGAGATGGGCAACAGCACTTTCGCCTGTCCGGGCCACCAGCACGGCGCGTTTTTCAAAAAGCATCCGGCAGGGCGGCAGTTCTATGATTTCTTCGGTGAGAACGTGTTCCGCGCCGACATGTGCAATGCCGACGTGAAGCTGGGCGATCTGCTGATCCACGAAGGGTCCGCCAAGCATGCGCAAAAGTTTGCGGCGAAGGTCTTCAACGCGGATAAAACCTACTTCGTGCTGAACGGCACGTCGGCGGCCAACAAGGTGGTGACCAACGCGCTGCTCACCCGCGGCGATCTGGTGCTGTTCGACCGCAACAACCATAAATCTAACCACCACGGGGCGCTGATCCAGGCGGGCGCCACGCCGGTTTACCTTGAGGCCGCACGTAACCCGTTTGGCTTTATTGGCGGGATTGACGAGCATTGCTTTGACGACGCGTATCTGCGGGACCTGATCCGCGAGGCGGCGCCGGAGAAAGCCGACGAGCCGCGTCCCTTCCGCCTGGCGATCATTCAGCTTGGCACCTATGACGGGACGATCTACAACGCCCGTCAGGTGATCGACAAGATCGGCCATCTGTGCGACTACATTCTCTTTGACTCCGCCTGGGTAGGCTACGAGCAGTTTATTCCGATGATGGCGGAAACGTCCCCGCTGTTGCTGGAACTGAACGAGAACGATCCGGGCATTTTCGTGACCCAGTCGGTGCACAAACAGCAGGCCGGGTTCTCGCAAACCTCGCAGATCCATAAAAAGGATAACCACATCCGCGGTCAGGCGCGTTTCTGCCCGCACAAGCGGCTGAACAACGCCTTTATGCTGCATGCCTCCACCAGCCCGTTTTACCCGCTGTTCGCGGCGCTGGATGTCAATGCGAAAATCCACGAAGGGGAAAGCGGGCGCAGGCTGTGGGCCGAGTGTGTGGAGCTGGGCATTGAGGCGCGCAAGGCCATCATCGCCAACTGCCATATGATCAAGCCGTTTATCCCACCGGTGGTGGCGGGGCGGCCGTGGCAGGATCATCCGACGCACGCCATTGCCAGCGAGCTGCGCTTCTTCAGCTTCGAGCCGGGGGCCAAATGGCACGGATTTGAGGGCTATGCAAGCGAGCAGTACTTTGTTGACCCGTGCAAGCTGCTGCTGACCACGCCGGGCATTGATGCCGAAACCGGGGAGTACACTGATTTCGGGATCCCGGCGACGATTCTGGCGCACTACCTGCGTGAAAACGGCATCGTGCCGGAAAAATGCGACCTTAACTCGATCCTGTTCCTGCTGACGCCTGCCGAAAGCAGCGACAAGCTGGCTCAGCTGGTGGCAATGCTGGGGCAGTTTGAACAGCATATTGAAGACGACACCCCGCTGGCCGACGTGCTGCCGACGATCTTCCAGAAATACCCGGTGCGCTACCGGGATTATACCCTTCGCCAGCTGTGTCAGGAGATGCACGATCTCTACGTCAGCTTTGACGTCAAGGATCTGCAGAAGGCGATGTTCCGCAAGGAGAGCCTGCCGGAGGTGGTGATGAACCCGCAGGATGCCAATCAGGCGTATATTCGCGGAGAGGTGGAGCTGGTTCGCATACGGGATGCCGAAGGACGGATTGCTGCCGAAGGGGCACTGCCCTATCCGCCGGGCGTGCTGTGCGTGGTGCCGGGTGAAGTCTGGGGCGGGGCGGTACAGCGTTACTTCCTGGCTCTGGAGGAGGGCATCAACCTGCTGCCGGGCTTTTCGCCGGAACTGCAGGGCGTTTACAGCGAGAAGGATGCCGACGGGATTAAGCGGCTGTATGGGTATGTGTTGAAGTAGACTCTTGCCCGAACGTAGGCCGGGTAAGCGTTAGCGCCACCCGGCGATTTGCCCGGTGGCGCAAGCTTACCGGGCCTACAATATCGCTTCAGGCTTCTGCGCGCCGGTACATCCTTCTCGGATGCCCAATCTTGCCGTACAGCATCTCCACGCTGAGAAACCCGTTCTCCACGCAGTGCTCCAGATAGCGACGGGTGGTGGTTTTACTCAATCCCGTCTCGCTCACCACCTCATCCACGGTAAAGCAGTGCGTTGCCTTGTCGTTAAACAGCGACTGCACCCGCGCCAGGGTATTTTCCTCAATGCCCTTGCTGCCGTTGTCCTGGCGGTAGTTTTTCGCCTGAAGCTGATAGAGCGAATCGACGTTCTGCTGGTCGACAATCTTCCAGACGCGCTGCTGTTCGGCAAACTGCACAAACCGCTCCAGCGACTGGCTGAGCCGCTTCCAGGAGACGGGTTTGAGGATGTAGTCGAACGCGCCGTTGCGGATCGCCTGGCTGCAGGTGTCCATATCGCTGGCGGCAGTAATAAAAATGACCGAGCAGTTGGCGCGGGCCAGCATGGGGTTATTGATCAGCGAGATCCCTTTGCCGTCCGGCAGATAGTTATCCAGCAGCACCAGCTGCGGCTGTTTGCTTGCAAGCTCTGCCTGGGCCGCAGCCAGCGACGAGGCAATGCCCACCAGCCTCAGACGCGGATGCTTGCTTATCAGCTCCGCGTGCAGTTGCGCCAGCTCGTTCTCGTCTTCAACAATCAGTACGTCGATAAGTTCATGTTGCATAGTCGGTGTCTTCCAGTTGCCGGGCGGTTCCCGTGACCGGGATAAACAGGGAGAAAATGGCGCCGCGCGGGATATTATCGGCAACTTCTATCGCGCCGCCAGCCTGTGTGACATAGCTTTCGATCAGATACAGACCAATCCCATGATCGCCGCGCGTTTTGGTGGTGATGCCGCGCTCAAAGATCCGCTCACGGATCTCCGGCTTGATGCCAACGCCCTGGTCGGCCACTTCAATAATCAGCTCCTGTTCGCTGAGCTTTATCAGCACCTCCACCGGCGCGTGGGGAAGCGGCGACCGCTGCGTCGCTTCGATAGCGTTATCCAGCAGGTTGCCAATAATCGAAATCAGCTCTTGCTCCCCCAACGGCAGGAACGGCTTGTCCAGCCGACAGGCCGGGTCGAAACTCAGCTCGACCCCTTTCTCCCGCGCGCGGGCGGCTTTCCCCAGCAGCAGGCCGCACAGGGTCGGGGAGCTGAAGCGCGAAGAGATAAAGTCCAGCAGCTCCTGAGCGTGTTCAGACTGCGCCTGAATGTAGCCAATCGCCTCCTCATAGCGGCCCATATGCAGCAGACCGGAGAGGGTGGTCATCCGGTTTAACTGCTCATGACGCATGATGCGAAGGTTATCGACGTAGCGTTTGACCTGGCTGAGCTGGGCGCTCAGCGAGTCGATCTCGTTGCGATCGCGGAAGGTGATCACCCAGCCCTGCAGCGACCCCTCAAGCATGATGTGGACCCGGCTGGCAATCACCGTGAGATCGTTAAAACGGCAAATCTCATCATGGGTATCTTTCGCCAGCATCGTCTGCGTGTCGAAGAACGGGACCGGATCGATCACCTGGCTTATCAGCTGCCCGCGCAGCTCGCGGGCCGGCTGGCTCAGCCCCAGCAGCTTGCGCGCCGCCTGGTTGATGACTTCAATCCGCCTTTGATCGTCAATGGCAATTACGCCTTCATAAATAGACTCCATCAACGCCTTCTGCTGGCGCACCAGCAGGCCGATCTCGCGCGGCTCGAGGGAGAAGATCTGCTTCTTAATACTGCGGGTAAAGAACCAGGAGAAGATAAAGAGAGCAATCAGCAGCAGCACCGCGGCAATCAGGATATTGACCACTTTACTGACGGTAATGGTGTCCAGGTAGCTGGTGAGATAGCCGACCGAAACAATGCCGACCACCTGTCCGGCAGCGTTGAAGATGGGGGCCTTACTGCGCAGCGAAATACCCAACCCGCCTTTGCGGATGGTGGTGGTGCTTTTACCCTGCAATACGGCTTCGTTGTCACCGCCTACCAGCGTGGTGCCCACTCTGTCGGCGAAGACGGAGTGAAAAAGATGCTGGCCCTTATTATCACCAATCACAATAAAGCTGGCGTCACTGTGCGCAGAAATCTTCTGCATAAAATCATGGATGGCGGCGATATTCTTTTGTTCAACTTCATGTCGCAATGTTGGAATAAGCGCAATCTCTTCAGCCTGTATTTTGGCGCGCGTACTCATTTCCTGATAAAGCTGTTTCCCGACATCGGCATAATAATATCCGCCCAGTAACGCAAAAAGCACTGAGAAAAAGGCAACCAGTGAAATAAACAGCTTTATCTGGAAAGAGACTTTCATAACTCTCACGCAAGGTAGCGACAAAGAACGCCAATATATCATCTTTTTTCGCGCGGACGTCCGCTTTGCCGAAAACTTGTGATCCCTTGCACAGCGGGCGTTGTAAAAGCGTTATCCCAAAGACGGGGGGCCTCTGGCTGCACGAATAAATGTTATTTGTTTGTTCAATTCAGAAAAGAAACCATAAAAACCACGGCCATAAATAAGGCGTAAATCACATTAAATAAAAGAAACCATTAAAACCATAGCTGCCATTAAAACTTCGCTTTTAATATGCCATTCCTCACATAAAGTAAGCCTTTGTGACTCTAAGCTGAACGCACAAAATAACCAAGGGGCTTATTATGAGCACAACTGACGATTCTTTCTCTGTTACCCACGACCCGATTGAAATTCAGCGGCCTTCACTCAAAGAGCGCTGGTGGCATATTATGGATACCTGGAAAATCGGGATTATTCCTCTGCCGCTGTTCGTTCTGGCGGGCGCGCTGATCGCCATTGATTGCCTGGGCGGAAAACTGCCGAGCGATATCGTGGTGATGGTGGCGACGCTGGCCTTCTTCGGCTTTGCCTGCGGTGAGTTTGGCAAACGCCTGCCGATTGTCGGCAAGCTCGGCGCGGCGGCGATTTGCGCCACCTTTATCCCTTCCGCGCTGGTCTATTATGGCCTGCTGCCGGACGTGGTGGTCGAGTCTACGACCAAGTTCTACAAATCCACCAACATTCTCTACCTCTATATCTGCTGCATTATTGTCGGCAGCATCATGAGCATGAACCGCACGGTGCTGATTCAGGGCTTCCTGCGCATCTTCTTCCCGATGCTGTGCGGCGAAATCGTCGGCATGCTCGTGGGGATGGGCGTCGGCCTGGCGCTGGGTCTTGAGCCATTCCAGATCTTCTTCTTTATCATTCTGCCGATTATGGCGGGCGGCGTGGGCGAAGGGGCAATCCCGCTTTCCATCGGCTATGCCACCCTGCTGCACATGGATCAGGGCGTGGCGCTCGGTCGCGTGCTGCCGATGGTCATGCTCGGCGGTCTGACCGCCATCATCATCTCCGGCTGCCTGAACCAGCTGGGTAAACGCTACCCGCACCTGACCGGTGAAGGCCAGCTGATGCCTAACCGCGCCAATGCCGATGCCACCGTTTCTCAGCCTGCGTTCTCCGGCAAGGCGGACGTGACCACGATCGCCTCCGGCGCGCTGCTGGCGGTGCTGCTCTACATGCTGGGCATGCTCGGCCACAAGCTGATCGGCCTGCCTGCGCCGGTCGGCATGCTGTTTATGGCGGTGCTGGTGAAGCTCTGCAACGGTGCTTCTCCACGTCTGCTGGAAGGCTCGCAGGTGGTGTACAAGTTCTTCCAGACCTCCGTGACCTACCCGATTCTCTTTGCCGTTGGCGTGGCCATCACCCCATGGCATGAACTGGTGGCCGCCTTCACGCTGACCAACCTGCTGGTGATTATCAGCACCGTCTCCGCGCTCGTGGCGACCGGGTTCTTCGTCGGCAAAAAGATTGGCATGCACCCGATTGATGTCGCCATCGTCTCCTGCTGCCAGAGCGGCCAGGGCGGTACCGGCGACGTGGCGATCCTGACCGCAGGCAACCGCATGAGCCTGATGCCGTTCGCCCAGATTGCTACCCGTATCGGCGGGGCGATTAACGTCTCCATCTCACTGCTGATTCTGGGCAACTTCCTCGTTTAAGTTTTCAGGAAAGAACAATGAAACTCGCAAGCTTTTTATACCAGGGAAAACGCAGCTACGGCATCGTCCAGGCCGACGGCGTGATTGATTTAGGCCGCCGTCTGGGCGACCGCTACAGCGACCTTAAAGCGCTGCTGCAGGGCAACGGGCTGGCGCAGGCCACCCGCTACCTGAACGATGCCGTGGACGTGCCGATGAGCGCCATCACCTTCTTACCGGTGATTGAGCAGCCGGAAAAAATCCTCTGCGTGGGCATGAACTACGCCGACAAGCGCAAGGAGTTTGACCAGCACAATCCGGCCCCGACGCTGTTTGTTCGCTTCCCGGATCACAGACCGGCCACAACGAGCCGGTGCTGAAGCCGCGCCACTCCAGCGAATTCGACTACGAAGGCGAGCTGGCGGTGATCATCGGTAAAGGCGGGGAGAACATCAGCCGCGACGACGCCCTGCGCCACGTGGCCGGCTACAGCTGCTACATGGACGGCTCCGCCCGCGACTGGCAGCACACCTGGTTTACCGCCGGTAAAAACTGGCGCAAAACCGGCGCGTTTGGCCCGTGGATGGCGACGGCGGACGAGATCCCGGATCCGCACCAACTGGCAATCCGCACCTGGCTGAACGGCCGCATGGTGCAGGAAGACAACACCAGCAGCATGATCCACAAGGTGGCGGAGCTGATCGAGTACATCAGCACCTTCACCCGCTTGAGTCCTGGCGATGTGATCATCACCGGATCCCCTGGCGGGGTGGGTAAAAAGCGCAATCCGCCGCTGTTTATGAAAGAGGGGGATCGCATTGAGGTGGAGATCGAGCATATCGGTCATCTCAGCAACGTGATCGTGGAAGCGCCTGCCGTCGGGCTTGCGGCAGCACATTAAGTAAGGCGGCAGCATGCATTCGCAACCCATCGATTTTCGCCACACGCTGGTGGCGAAACACCCGGAACGCTTGAGTCAGATCCGTTACCTGCTGGCAGACAGCGGCCTTGGCCTGGACAACGACATCACGCTGTTCGTCGAAGCCTGGTCCGGCCCGCAGCTGGTGGGGTGCGCAGGGCTTGCCGCCAACGTCATCAAGTGCGTGGCGGTCAACGAGCAGCTTCGCGGCGAGAACCTCAGCGCACGGCTGCTGGCGGAGGTGCAAAATGCGGCGCTGGAGCGCGGCCATTTTCACCTCTTCCTCTGCACCCGGCCGTGCAACCGGGAGCGCTTTGCCCGCAGCGGCTTCTGGCCGATTGCCCAGAGCGGGAACAACGCCGTGCTGATGGAAAACACGCCGCAGGGGCTCGCGCGCTACTGCCGTTCCCTGAGCGCGAGCCGCAAGTGCGGGGAGAACATTGGCGCCATCGTGATGAACGCCAATCCGTTCACCCTCGGCCACCGCCATCTGGTGGAGCAGGCGGCGCAGCGGTGCGATGCCCTGCATCTGTTCGTGGTGCTTGAAGACGCATCGTTCTTCCCGTTCAGCGCGCGGCTCGAGATGGTGCGCGCGGGCGTGGCGCATCTGCCGAACGTGGTGGTGCATGAAGGCTCGCAGTACATCATTTCCCGCGCCACGTTTCCGGCCTACTTCCTGAAGGAGACCGGCAAGGTGCAGCAGGCGTGGAGCGAGATCGACGTGCTGATCTTCCGGGACTTCATCGCCCCGGCGCTCGGCATCACGCACCGCTTCATCGGCTCGGAGCCGTTCTGCGACATCACCCGCCAGTACAACCAGACGCTGCACGACCTGCTGGCCTCGCATATCGAGGTGGTGGAAATGCCGCGCATCAAGGCCACCGGTAACGCCATATCGGCGTCCGAAGTGCGCCGCTTACTGAAGACACAGCAGTTTTCCCGGATCCGGGAGATTGTCCCGGACTCCACCTTCGCGCACCTCGAAACGCATTACCGTGCGAGTGCCGAAGTCGCTTAACTACCAGGAATTTATCATGAAAATTGTAAGGGAGGCGCTGGCCGGAACGCAGGAGTCCAGCGACCTGATGGTGAAAATTGCTCCCGCTCACGGCGAGCTGGAGATCGTCATCCACAGCGAAGTGATTAAGCAGTTTGGCGAACAAATTCGCCAGGTGGTCAACGACACATTGCGCGCCATGAACGTGCACCAGGGATTAATCATTATTGAAGACAAAGGGGCGCTGGACTGTGTGATCCGCGCCCGTCTGCAAAGCGCGCTGATACGTGCCGCCGATGAACAGGCCATCAACTGGGGGGCGCTGAAATGAGCAAACTCCGCCGCAGTATGCTGTTCCTGCCGGGCGCTAACGCCGCCATGCTCTCCACCGCCTTTATATACCGTCCCGACTCTATCATGTTTGACCTTGAGGACGCCGTTGCCCTGCGCGAGAAGGATACGGCGCGCATGCTGGTGTTCCACGCGTTGCAGCACCCGATGTATCAGGATATCGAAACCGTGGTGCGCATTAACCCGCTGAGCACGCCGTTTGGTCTGCTGGATCTGGAAGCCGCCGTGCGGGCCGGCGTGGACGTGATCCGTCTGCCGAAAACCGATACCCCAGACGACATTTACGAGCTGGAGGGCCACCTCGAGCGCATCGAGCAGGCGTGCGGCCGCGAGGTCGGCTCCACCCGCGTGATGGCGGCGATTGAATCGGCCATTGGCGTCATCAACGCCGTGGCGATTGCCCGCAGCTCTCCGCGCCTCATCGGCATTGCGCTGGCCGCCTTTGACTACGTGATGGATATGCAGACCGAGCGCGGCGACGGCACCGAGCTGTTCTACGCCCGCTGTGCCGTGCTGCACGCCGCCCGCGCGGCGGGTATCGACGCCTTCGACGTGGTGTGGTCAGACGTTAACGACGAGGCCGGGTTCCTGCGCGAGGTCGATCTGATCCGCAAGATGGGCTTCAACGGCAAATCGCTGATTAACCCGCGCCAGATTGACCTGCTGCACAACGCCTACGCCCCGACGCAGGAAGAGGTGGATCACGCCAGAAGGGTGATTGAGGCGGCAGAAGAGGGCGAGCGTAACGGCCTGGGCGTGGTGTCGCTCAACGGCAAAATGGTGGATGCACCGATTATTAACCACGCGCAGGTGGTGCTGGAGCGCGCGGCGGCCTCCGGCGTGCGTCGGTAAGGATAAGACAATGAATCAGACTGAACTTCTTCACGTGAATTTTCCCCATCTGCGGGACTTAAAACCGTTTGATACCGCCCACAGCGCCACGCCGTGGCTGGCGGACAGCGATGCGAAGCACAGCCGCAAGCTGTGTGCCTCCATTGAAGAGGCGGTTAAACGCTGCGGCCTGCAGGACGGGATGACCATCTCCTTCCACCATGCGTTTCGCGAAGGCGACCGGGTGATTAACACCGTCGTGGCGCTGCTGGCGCGGATGGGCTTCAAAAACCTGACGCTGGCCTCCAGCTCGCTGATGACCTGCAACGACGCGCTGATCGAGCATATCGAAAGCGGCGTCATCACC
The DNA here is from genome assembly GCF_049238885.1 of Enterobacter cloacae complex sp. BZL2005. Lineage (NCBI taxonomy): Bacteria > Pseudomonadati > Pseudomonadota > Gammaproteobacteria > Enterobacterales > Enterobacteriaceae > Enterobacter > Enterobacter cloacae complex sp. BZL2005. The sequence goes on from NZ_JBMKGI010000014.1 coordinate 28,437, forward strand.
CGGATTTACACCTCCGGCATGCGCGGCAGGCTGGCAGACGCCATCTCCCACGGGCTGATGGACGAGCCGGTGCAAATTCACTCCCACGGCGGGCGCGTGAAGCTGCTCCAGGACGGTGAGCTGAATATCGACGTGGCGTTTCTCGGCGTGCCGTGCAGCGATGAGTTTGGCAACGCCAACGGGACGCACGGAAAATCGTGCTGCGGCTCGCTGGGCTACGCCATGGTGGACGCCCACTTTGCCCGCAAGGTAGTGCTGCTGACCGAAGAGCTGGTGCCGTTCCCCAATATGCCCGCCAGCCTGGTGCAGGACCAGGTGGACTACATCGTGCAGGTGGAGAGCGTGGGCGACCCGGCGAAAATCAGCGTCGGCGCGGCGCGCGTCACCAGCAACCCGCGCGAGCTGATGATTGCCCGCTATGCGGCGGATGTGATCGAGCATTCCGGCTACTTCAAACCGGGCTTCTCGATGCAGACCGGCTCCGGCGCGGCGGCCACCGCCTGCACCCGCTTTATGGAAGAGAAGATGGAGCGCAGCGGCGTGAAGGCGCGCTTTGCGCTCGGCGGCATCACCGGCAGCCTGGTGGATCTGCACGAGAAGGGGCTCATCGAAAAGCTGCTCGATACCCAGTGCTTTGACGGTCAGGCGGCGGCCTCGCTGGCGCGTAACCCGAACCACGTGGAGATCTCCACCAACGTCTACGCCAACCCCGGCAGCAAGGCGGCAAGCTGCGACCAGCTCGACGTGGTGATCCTCAGCGCCCTGGAGATCGACGTCGAGTTCAACGTCAACGTCATCACCGGATCCGACGGCGTGATGCGCGGCGCGTCCGGCGGGCACTGCGACGTGGCCGCCGCGGCGAACCTGACCATTGTGGTCGCGCCGCTGCTACGCAGCCGCATTCCGACGGTGGTGAAGCGGGTTACCACGCGCCTTACGCCGGGGGAGAGCATCGATGTCCTGGTTACCGATCACGGCATCGCGGTCAACCCGGCGCGCCCCGAAATCCGCGAGCGGCTGCTGGAAGCCGGGCTGAAGGTTGTGGATATCAACGCGCTGTATGAACGGGCGATCTCCCTGACCGGCGTCCCGAAACCGATTGAGTTCACCGACAAAATCGTCGGGGTGATCCGCTACCGCGACGGCAGCGTGATCGACACCGTGCGACAGGTGAAGGAGGACGTATGACTTTAGCGACACCCGTGCGGGCGGGTGTCAGCCTTGACGAACTGCTGGCGGCGAAAGAGCGCCGCGCAGCGCGCCAGGCTGACATGCTTGAGCACTATCAACAACCGGTGATCTCCCTCACGCTGGTCACGCCGGGGGAAATCAAGGACAGCCTGCGCTACCGCAATACCATGGGCGTGGCGCTGCAGATGTGCGACCAGCTGCTGTGGGAAAACCGCTGGCAGGTGCTGGACCGCCAGGTGCTGTGGCTCCCGACCGGGCCCGAAGCCCTGTGGTGCGTGTCCCATCCGGCGGTGGAAATCAAAGCGCACTGTGCGGATCTGGAGCAGACGCACCCGCTCGGCAGGCTGTGGGATCTGGACGTGATTTGCCCTCAGCACGGCCACGTCGGGCGTCAGTCGCTGGGGGCGAATCTCAGGCGCTGCCTGATCTGCGACGCGCCCGCCCACGCCTGTTCCCGTTCGCGCAACCACCCCGTTGAGCAGGTGGTTTCCCGCGTGGAGAAGACGATCGATGACTGGTTTGCTCGCGACTAAACCGCGCCCGGCTGACGTGCCCGCGCTTGCCGAAGCGGCGCTGTGGCAGGAGGTGGAGCTGACGCCCAAGCCGGGGTTGGTGGACAAGCTTAACAACGGTTCCCATCGCGATATGGACCACGCGCTGTTCGTTCGCAGCATTATGGCGATTACGCCGTGGCTTTCGCGCTTTGCCGAGCTGGGCAGCGCGCATGCGGATAAACCGGCTGGGGAACAGCTACGCCTTCTCCGCCCGATGGGGCTGGCCTGCGAGCAGGCGATGTATGCCGCGACGAACGGAGTGAACACCCACAAGGGCGGGATTTTTGCCCTGGGTTTACTGTGCTTCGCCGCCGGGCGTGTGAAAAATGTCTCCGCAGAGAGCCTCTGCTGTGAGGTGAGTAACATATGCCGCGGGCTGGTGTCGCGGGAGCTGGCCGCACGCAGCGGACAGGCGACGGCGGGCGAGCGGCAGTTTAAGCAGTACGGCTTAACCGGCGCGCGCGGTGAGGCGGAGAGCGGCTTTGCGACGGTGCGTAAGGCTTTGGATTCGTGGAACGGACAGTCGCTTCACGGCCTGCTGTTGCGCCTGATGGCGGTCAATCAGGACAGTAATCTCGTGTCGCGCGGCGGCATGGAAGGGCTGCGCTACGTTCAGGGCTACGCGCGGGAACTGCTGGATAACGGCTGGGACCGCGAGGCGTTGATCAGAATGGATAACGCACTGATTGAACGGAACCTGAGCCCGGGCGGCAGCGCGGATTTATTGTCGGTGGGGGGGATGCTTTCTGCAATAAAATAGCCGGGTGGCGGCTTCGCCTTACCCGGCCTACGGTCTGGTTTTGTAGGCCCGGTAAGCGCAGCGCCACCGGGCACAACAATCAATGCGCGATCGGCTGCGCACCGTGCGGCTCACGCACGTGCTTGTACTTGAACAGTGCGATGAACGCGAAGAACAGCACCAGCGAGTACGCCGCGAAGATCAGCCACACCGGCTGCCAGTTGGTGATGCCGTTGGTGGTGTACATCTCAACCACTTTACCGCTCACCACGCCGCCCAGAATACAGCCGAAGCCGTTGGTCATCATCAGGAACATACCCTGCGCGCTGGCGCGGATTTCAGGTTTAACCTCTTTTTCCACAAACACCGAGCCGGAGATGTTGAAGAAGTCGAAGGCGCAGCCGTAAACAATCATCGACAGCACCAGCAGCACGGTGCCGAACGGGCTTGGGTCGCCGTAGGCGAACAGACCGAAGCGCAGCATCCACGCCGCGATACTGATCAGCATGACGTTCTTGATGCCGTAGCGGCTCAGGAAGAACGGGATGGTCAGGATGAACAGCGTCTCAGAGATCTGAGAGATGGACATCATCACCGACGCATGCTCAACGATAAAGCTGCCGGAGAACAGCGGGTTGTTATCGAAGCTGTGCAGGAAGGTGTTGCCGAACATGTTGGTGATCTGCAGCTCCGCGCCCAGCAGCATGGAGAAGATGAAAAAGATCGCCATGCGTTTGTTTTTGAACAGCGCGAAGGCATCCAGGCCGAGCATGGTGCTCCAGCTCTGGTTTTTCTGCTGGTTAGACACCGGAATGGTTGGCAGCGTCAGGGTGAAGATCGCCAGCAATACGGAGAGCGCCGCACCGATATAGAGCTGCATATGGCTCAGTTCGAAGCCCGCGAAGCTCACGCCCCACATCGCCATGATAAAGCCGATGGTGCCCCAGATACGGATTGGCGGGAAATCGGTCACGATATCCATATCCGCGGACTTCAGGCGGTAGTAGGAGATGGTGTTGATCAGCCCAAGCGTTGGCATATAGGCCAGCGAGTTAAGCAGGATCACCATGAACATCGCCCCCGGCGTGGTCACCTGGGCTGCCATAAACAGCGTCCCCGCGCCCACCAGGTGGCAAAGCATGTACAGCCATTTGGCGCTTAACCATTTATCCGCCACGATCCCCAGCAGCGTTGGCATGAAGACAGCCGCAATACCGAGCGAGCTGTAGACGGCACCGATTGACGCACCATCGAACTTGAGCGTCACAAACATATAGGAGCCGAGTGTAGTCAGCCAGCTACCCCACAGGCAGAACTGCAGAAACGACAATATTTTAAGCTGCAGCTTAAGGTTCATGTTACTTTCCTCACAAGTGAGCGGGAGATATGTTGTTATAGAAACATTCAGGGTTGTTATTTGATGCAATTCTATCAGTTGGCAACGATATGTTTTGTTACCTCCCGCAAAAAAATGCAATCCACATTAATTTGCAGTTTGGATTGTGATGCAAATAACATTTTCGTATGGGTGGGGGGAAGCAGAACACCTTCTCCTTGCAGGAGAAGGTGTGCGGATCACCGGCGACGGTAATTCTTCTGCGCCGTATTCACCTTATACAGATAACGACGGGATTCCGCGGACGGGTGGCGGGTGGTCAGGGTGGCGTAGACATCCCCCGGCGCCATGCTGTTGATGATGTTTGCGGCCTGCACTTTGTCATTTGAGAAGACGCGCAGCACGCTGCCCGCGCCGCCGTTATAGGCGGTGATCACCGCATAGCGACGCGACGTCGGGTTGTCGATGCCGCCGAGGTAGACATTGTTCAGCATCGCCAGATAGGCCGTGCCGGTATCAATGTTGCTCTGCGGGTCGAACAGATAGCTGCGGCTCGGCGTGCCGGATTTCCCCTGCGCGCGGAACACGTCTTTACCGGCGCTGTGCTGCACCACCTGCATCAGCCCCAGGGCGTCGGAACGGCTCACTGCGTACGGGTTAAACGAGGATTCGGTCTGCATAATCGCCAGGATCAGCGACTCATCCACGCCGTACTTACGCGAGGCCTGACGCACCATGCCCAGATACTTATGCGCACGCTTGTCGAGGTGGTTCGGGACGAGGTTGATGGTGACGCTGTAGATAATCTTCAGACCGTTCGAGCGGCTTTTCAGGCGCGTCTGCAGCAGGTAGTCGGCAAATTTCGTGGCGCGACCTTCCCAGCGGATCGGCTGGCCGGTCTGATCGACGACCTGACCGTACAGGAACGGCTCTTTCGAGATGGTGATATCGTCGGCATCGGAGTAGAGATCGATTGAGCCCGGATCGTCACCCATCAGCAGGGTTTTGATAATGGCCTGACGGAGTCGAGCCGCAGGGTCTGTGCCTGCGATGGTCTCAATCGTGATCGTCCCCTCATCAAAGTTGATGTGGCTACGGGTCAGATAGGCGTCGGTGTACTTAACGTAGTCCTTAGGTCCGGCAATAAGAACTTCGTTAAATCCCCATATGTTCTCGATGTTGTGGGCAAACTGCCCCATCAAAATGTCAAAACCGTTGGTGTCCTTGATCCAGGCTTCGTTGTAATCATCGCCTTTTTTTGACGAACACGAGACAAGCAACGGCGCAACAAGGGCTAGCGCTAAAAGTTTTTTCATCATTCCGGGAGTGCGTGTGGTGTTTGCTTAGTCGTTGCTTTCGCCGGGTGGCGCTGCGCTTACCCGGCCTACAAAACCGTAGGCCCGTGCAAGCGAAGCGCCGCCGGGCAACAGCCGCTCGATGTTATTTTTCCGGTGGCGTATAGCCTTCGATGTGCACGTCTTTACCTTCGAACAGGAAGCTCACCATCTCCTGCTCCAGCAGCTTGCGGTGTTCCGGGTTCATCATGCTGAGTTTCTTCTCGTTAATCAGCATGGTCTGCTTTTTCTGCCACTGTCCCCAGGCTTCTTTGGAGATTTCATTGTAGATGCGTTTACCCAGCTCTCCCGGATAAAGCTGGAAATCCTGGCCCTCAGCGTCACGCTGCAGGAAAGTACAAAAAATCGTTCTGGCCATACTCATTCCTCTTTTTCTTGTCGATGCTAAACCATTGCACCGGCACGTAATTGCTGTAACAGGCGCTCCACGGGAGCCGCCAGTCCGACTGATGGCGGTTGCGCTAAGTTATACCAGAGAGCGGTGCCTTCATCCATGCACGAGGCGAAGGAGGACACGGGAAGCCACATCGGCACAATATCCAGATGGAAATGGCTGAAGGTGTGGCGAAACGCGGTCAGCTGCGTCAGGTTATCGGCAGCAATCCCGCGCTGTTTAAGCCATTCACGCAGCAAGTCTTCATCTTCAAACTGTGGGAAGCAGTATAGACCACCCCACAGACCGCTCGGCGGACGCTGGGCGAGGAAGACCTCATCGCCGTGCTGCATCAGCAGCATATAGCCGGTGCGCTCCGGCAGCGTCTGTTTGGGTTTCTTGCCCGGATACTGCGCCCAGGAATGGTTGGCATACGCCACGCAGAGGTTATTCACCGGGCAGAGTTCGCATTTGGGTTTTGAGCGCGTGCAGACCATGGCGCCGAGATCCATCATCGCCTGGTTGAAACGCTCGACGCCGTTGGCTGGGGTAACCGCTTCACTGATTTCCCAAAGGCGTTTTTCAACATCCTTCTTCCCCGGCCAGCCGTCAACGGCATAGCAGCGTGCCAGCACGCGCTTGACGTTGCCGTCGAGGATCGGGAAATGCTTGCCTAAAGACAGGGAGAGAATAGCGCCTGCGGTCGAACGCCCGACGCCGGGTAAGTCCGCCACCTCGTCGAAAGTTTCCGGGAATTTACCGTTGTGGCGCGTCGCAACCTGCTGAGCGGCCTTGTGCAGGTTGCGCGCGCGGGCGTAATAGCCCAGCCCGGTCCACAGGTGCAGCACCTCGTCAAGCGGGGCGTTCGCCAGATCGGTGACCGTCGGGAAGCGCGCCATAAAACGCTCGAAGTAAGGGATTACTGTGGCGACCTGCGTTTGTTGCAACATCACCTCGGAGAGCCATACTTTGTACGGCGTTTTTTCAATTTGCCAGGGCAGGGTTTTACGCCCGTATTTGTCGTACCAGTCCAGCACCTGGGCTGAAAATTGAGAGGCTTGCATGGTCATCGATTCGCATAATCAGGGACGCAGATTGCAGCACAGCGTCAATCTGCTGTAAACCGGATCTTTCCCATGCTTGCATAGAAGCCTTAACTTTGGATAATGCCCGTTTCCCGAACATTCTCACAAGCAGACAACTCTTTTATGAAAAACGACGTCATTTCACCGGAATTTGATGAAAACGGTCGCCCGCTGCGCCGTATTCGCAGCTTTGTCCGTCGTCAGGGCCGCCTGACAAAAGGTCAGCAACACGCGCTGGACAACTACTGGCCGGTGATGGGCGTTGAGTTCAGCGAGCAGCCTCTGGATTTCAGCGAGCTGTTTGGCCGCGACGCGCCGGTCACGCTGGAAATTGGCTTCGGTATGGGCGCCTCGCTGGTGACCATGGCGAAAGCGCGCCCGGAGCAGAACTTCCTCGGTATCGAAGTCCACTCCCCGGGCGTCGGTGCGTGTCTGGCAACGGCCCATGAAGAGGGCGTTGAGAACCTGCGCGTGATGTGTCACGACGCGGTGGAAGTGCTGCACAAAATGATTCCTGACAATTCTTTAACCATGGTTCAGCTCTTTTTCCCTGACCCGTGGCATAAAGCGCGTCATAATAAACGCCGTATCGTTCAGGCGCCGTTTGCCGAGCTGGTTAAAAGCAAGCTGAAGCTGGGCGGTGTCTTCCATATGGCGACCGACTGGGAACCGTATGCGGAACATATGCTGGAAGTGATGTCGTCGCTCGACGGTTATAAAAACCAGTCTGCGAATAACGACTATGTACCGCGTCCGGAATCGCGTCCGGTAACGAAATTTGAACAGCGTGGCCATCGTCTTGGTCACGGTGTATGGGACTTAATGTTCGAGAGGGTGAAATAATGGCAAAGAATCGTAGCCGTCGTCTGCGTAAAAAGATGCACATCGAAGAATTCCAGGAAGTGGGCTTCTCCGTTGCGTGGCGTTTCCCGGAAGGCACCAGCGTTGAGCAGATCGATCAGGACGTGGATGCGTTCATCAACGAGGTGATCGAGCCAAACAAACTGGCCTTCGACGGTAGCGGCTATCTGGCCTGGGAAGGTCTGATCTGCACCCAGGAAGTGGGTAAATGCACCGAAGAACATCAGGCTCTGGTCCGTAAATGGCTTGAAGATCACAAGCTCGAAGATGTCCGCGTCAGCGAACTTTTCGACGTTTGGTGGGACTAATAAAGCAGTCAAGGGCCAGCATTAGCTGGCCCATTTTGTCTGAGGGAGTGTTTAAGATGCGCAAAACGTTGCTGGCTGTTGCTTTGATGGCAACCGGATTCACCGCCCATGCGGATTATCAATGTAGCGTCACCCCGCGTGATGACGTGGTGTTAAGCCCGCAAACCGTGCAGGTCAAAGGCGAGAACGGCAATCTGGTAATTACGCCAGAAGGGAACGTCACCTATAACGGCAAACAGTACAACCTGACTGCCGCACAGCGCGAGCAGGCGAAAGACTACCAGTCCGAATTGCGTACCGCGCTACCGTGGATTAATGAAGGTGCCCTGACGCGCGTCGAAAAGAGCCGCGTGGCGCTGGATAAGATCATCACCAAAGAGGTGGGTGAGAGCAGTAACATGCGCACCCGCCTGACGAAGCTGGACAAGCAGCTTAAAGAACAGATGAACCGCATTATCGAGACGCGCTCCGACGGCCTGACGTTCCACTACAAGGCGATCGATCAGGTTCGTGCTGACGGGCAGCAGCTGGTGAACCAGGCGATGGGCGGCATCCTGCAGGACAGCATCAACGAGATGGGTGCCAAAGCGGTGCTGAAAGGCGGCGGTAATCCGCTGCAGGGCGTGCTGGGCAGTCTGGGCGGCCTGCAAACTTCCATTCAGAACGAGTGGAAAAACCAGGAAGATGATTTCCAGCAGTTCGGCAAAGACGTGTGTAAGCGCGTGGTGTCGCTGGAAGATAGCCGGAAGGCGCTGGTGGGGACGCTGAAGTAAGGTCCCCTAACCCTCTCCCTTTTAGGGTGTACGGTTCGGGGACATGGTAGACAGGTGTTCGGGGACATGGTGAACACTTTTTAACATCCTTTACCCATGGTGATCGACTGTTTCTTCAGGTCGATCATCTCCACACTCTGCCAGCCTTTCCCTCAGCCGGCAGAACGGGATGCAAAATCCTGAATCAGCCTTCAGCTTCTTCGGCGAGGAACAGCTCAAGAAGGGAATTGAGGAACAGTTTGCCGTGCTCGGTGATCTGCCAGTATTCCGCACATTCCGTGAGATACCCCTGCGCCAGCGCTTCGTCGATCTGCGGGCGAATCACCGACTCTGGCAGCCCGGTGTACAGCGCAAACTCAGCGCGCGGCGCGGCTTCCAGCAGACGGAAGCGGTTCATAAAGAACTCAAACGGCTTATCCGCCGCCTCGACGTCGTGCTGACGCTCCAGGTAGCGGCCTTCCATATACCCGCGCGGGTGGCGGGTTTTGGCAGTACGCAGAATACGCCCGTCCGGGAAGGTCACCTTGCCGTGCGCGCCGCAGCCAATGCCCAGATAGTCGCCAAAGCGCCAGTAGTTCAGGTTGTGCTGACACTGATAGCCCGGCTTCGCATAGGCCGACGTTTCGTACTGCTGATAGCCCGCAGCGGTTAACAGCTGGTGACCCTGCTCGAAGATATCCCACAGCGCGTCGTCATCCGGCAGCACCGGCGGACGCGAGCCAAACAGGGTGTTGGGCTCGATGGTGAGCTGATACCACGACAGATGAGGGGGATTCAGCGCAATGGCCTGGCGCAAATCGTCCAGCGCCTCTTCCAGAGACTGATCCGGCAGGCCGTGCATCAGATCCAGGTTAAAGCTGCGAAGATTAAGGCCGGTCGCCAGGTTTGCCGCGCGCTTCGCCTCTTCCGGGCCGTGAATACGCCCCAGGCGCTTCAGCTTCGGCTCGCTAAAGCTCTGCACGCCGATGGAGATGCGGTTCACGCCCGCGCGCTGATAGTCGACAAAACGGTCGGCTTCAACGGTGCCGGGGTTGGCTTCCATCGTAATTTCAGCATCCGCTGCCAGGTTCAGGCGCGCGCGCACGCCGTCCAGCAGCGTTTGCATCGCCGGGCCTGACAGCAGGCTCGGCGTACCGCCACCAATGAAAATGGTCTTAACTTCACGTCCCTGTGCGTAAGGTACATCGGCATCCAGGTCGGCCAGCAGATGCGCAACGTAGTCATCGTGCGGCACTTCGCCCTTCAGCGCGTGCGAGTTGAAATCGCAGTACGGGCATTTTTGCACGCACCACGGGATGTGAATATACAGACTCAGAGGTGGCAAATTAGCCATTACGCAGTGCTTCCAGTAACAGTTTCAGCGCGCGTCCGCGGTGGGATATCGCACTTTTTTCTTCGCGGGTCAGTTCCGCAGCGGTTTTGCCCTCGGAAGGGACAAAGAAAATCGGGTCATAGCCAAAGCCGCCTTTGCCAGCTGCTTCACGGGTAATCACGCCCGGCCAGCTGCCGTGGCAGACGATCGGCGTCGGGTCTTCCGCGTGACGCAGATAGACCAGCACGCAGTGGAACTGCGCGGTGCGCTGCTCGTCCGGGACGTCTTTCAGGGCGACAAGCAGCTTTTCCAGATTCTGCTGGTCGGTAGCGTCAACGCCGGAATAGCGGGCAGAGTAGATCCCCGGCGCGCCGCCGAGGGCGTCTACGGCCAGGCCGGAGTCGTCGGCAATCGCGGGGAGGCCAGTTACCTGCGCAGCGTGGCGCGCTTTAATGATCGCGTTTTCGATAAACGTCAGCCCCGTCTCTTCGGCGGAATCCACGCCAAGATCGGTCTGGGCGACCACGTCCAGACCAAAATCATTTAATAGCGAGGCCAGCTCGCGCACTTTACCGGCGTTGCCGGTCGCGAGAACAACTTTCTGCATGGTTTAGTCCTGTTCTGTCAGAGCCGCGACTTCCGTCGGGATAGATTGCGGATTAAGGATTTTTACCTGTTTATGTCGCCCCAGTTCGCCTTTTTCAATGATGACCTGGCTTTTGGCGACGCGAAACTGTTTTGCCAGATATTTGGTCAGATGCGCGTTCGCCTGGCCGTCAACCGGCGGGGCAGTGATGGCGACTTTTAACTCGTCGCCATGCAGTCCAACAATACCGTCACGGCTGGCTTTCGGCTGAATATACAGCCGTAAAACCAGCCCGTCAGCGCAGGTGCTTACGGCACTCATAGCGCCATCCACAGCCCCGGCAGCAGCATATCGCCCGTGGACTGCAGCAGTTCAGCGACCCCCATGTTGATCACATAGAGCAGCAGAACCAGGATCATCGGCGAAAAATCGATGCCGCCCATAGACGGAAGCAGGTTACGGATCGGGCGCAGCAGCGGCTCGGTCAGCTGAATCAAGGCGTACTCCACCGGGCTACGGCCCTGGCTCACCCAGCTCATGATCGCCATGACCAGCAGCACCCAGAAGATCAGCAGACCGATGGTTTTGATCAAAATCAGGACGGCGACAATCCAGATAATCGGCTGGAAGGTGAAGACCATAAACAGCACAATCGCTTTGATAACGCTCAGAATAAACGCCACCAGCAGAGACGAACTGTCGATGGGCCCCATGGCCGGGATAATACGGCGCAGCGGTCCGACAACAGGCTGCGTGATTTTCACGACAAACTGCGAGAACGGATTGTAAAAATCACAGCGGGCCCACTGCATCCAGACGCGCAGCAAAAGCGCCATCGTGTACAGCTCAATGACCGTTGAGAGCAGGAAAGTCAACGTCTTCATGGCGTTCCTCAGGTTTCCTTATTATTTTGAGTAGTCGCGCGCACCGAAAATTGCCGTGCCGATGCGCACCATCGTGCTGCCTGCCGCAATGGCGGCTTCCATATCATCCGACATGCCCAGAGAAAGCGTGTCTACCGTGTTATAGCGCGCTTTAAGCGCCTCAAATGCTACAGCCATTTGCTGTGCCACGGCAAACTGCCTTTCATAACTTGACTCAGGCGCCGGGATTGCCATCAAACCACGCAGGCTTAAGCGCGGCAGTTCGGCCACCTCGGCTGCCAGCGCATCCAGCTCGCTCAGCGCAATACCGGACTTGCTGTTTTCATCGCTGATGTTGATTTGAATCAGCACGTTAAGCGCTGGCATCTCTGCCGGACGCTGGTCGTTCAGGCGTGTCGCAATGCGCAGACGGTCAACGGTATGGCACCAGTCGAAGTGCTCCGCCACCAGACGGCTTTTGTTCGACTGCAGTGGGCCGATAAAGTGCCACTGCAGATCCGTCTTCCCCTGTTCCTGGAAGTAGCGAATTTTATCCACGCCTTCCTGGACGTAGTTTTCACCAAACGCCCGCTGGCCTGCGTCAATGGCTTCTGCGATGGCGCTCGCAGGCTTGGTTTTGCTGACTGCAAGTAGCGTAATTTCTTCTGAAGCCCGGCCGCAACGCGTTGCGGCGGCTGAGATTTTGTCCCGGACCTGTGCCAGGTTATGCGCAATGTCGTTCATTTTCCGAGGAGTAGTCTATGGATGTGGAAGAAATTGTGGCCCTTAGTGTAAAGCATAACGTCTCCGATCTACACCTGTGCAGTGATTCGCCACCTCGCTGGCGCAGAACGGGCCGCCTTGAACCGGCACCGTTTCCCTCTCCGGACCTCGGGGCGTTGTTAAAAGCGTGGCTCAACGATGAGCAGCAGGGGATATGGTGGGCCAACGGGCAGGTGGATTTTGCCGCGACGGTGGCGGGAGGCCAGCGCCTGCGCGGCAGTGCCTTTAAGCAGATGCGCGGAGTCTCTGTGACGCTGCGGCTGTTGCCGCGTACCTGTCCGCAGCTCGCTTCGCTGGGCGCGCCGAGGGCAATCCCGGAACTGTTAACCAATGCGTCCGGGTTGATTCTGGTGACGGGGGCGACCGGCAGCGGCAAATCCACGACGCTGGCGGCGATGGTCGATTTTCTCAACCACCATACTGACGGCCATATTCTCACGCTCGAAGATCCGGTGGAGTTTATCTATCAGAGCGAGCGTTGCCTGATCCAGCAGCGGGAGATCGGCCAGCATAGCCCGTCATTTGCCGACGCGCTGCGCAGTGCCTTACGCCAGGATCCGGACGTGATTTTGCTGGGAGAGCTGCGCGACAGCGAAACGATCCGCCTGGCGTTAACGGCAGCGGAGACCGGGCATCTGGTGCTGGCGACGCTGCATACGCGCGGGGCATCGCAGGCGATTGAGCGGCTGGTCGATACGTTCCCGGCGCAGGAGAAAGATCCGGTGCGTAACCAGCTGGCCGGCAGCCTGCGGGCGGTGCTGGCGCAGAAGCTGGTGCCTGACTTACAGGACGGGCGCGTCGCGCTGTATGAGCTGCTGGTGAATACCGCGGCGGCGGCGAATCTCATTCGCGAGGGAAAAACGTGGCAGCTGCCCGGTATCATTCAAACCGGTCAGCAGGCAGGCATGCAGAACTTTGACCAGAGCCAGGCGGAGAGACGGGTGCAGGGGCGGCTCTAGGCCCCTGTGCTTAAAAGCCCTGCTCGAAATAGCTTTCGAGGATGATGACGGCAGAAGCGGAGTCCACGCTGCCTTTGTTCAGCGCCCGGAAGCCACCGTGCTCAAACAGACCCGCACGCGCTTCGACGGTGCTGAGACGCTCGTCGTGCAGCTTCACGGAGACGCCAAAGCGGCCATGGATTTTATTGGCGAACTTACGCGCCCGGGCAGTCAGCGGCTGTTCGGTACCGTCCATGTTGAGCGGTAATCCGACAATCACGTCATCCGGCTGCCACTCTTTGAGCAGACGCTCAATGAGGTTCCAGTCCGGCGTACCGTCGTTGGCCTTCAGGGCGGTAAGCGGACGCGCGGTACCGGTGATGCGCTGCCCCACGGCGACGCCAATGCTTTTAGTGCCAAAATCGAAGGCCAGAAGCGTTCCGCTCATCAGGCGTGCCCCGCTACGCCAGGCATGGTCAGGATATCAATGCCAATCAACTTCGCCGCGTCGCGCCAGCGATCGGCAATCGGCGTTTTAAACAGGATATTCATGTCCGCAGGGGCGGTGAGCCAGGCGTTATCGAGGATCTCCTGCTCAAGCTGGCCTTTCTCCCACGACGAATAGCCCAGCGCCACCAGCACTTCAGAAGGCTGCTCTGCGGTGCCCAGCGTTTCGAGCACGTCACGTGAGGTGGTGATGACGGTGTTATCCGAAATTCGAATACTGGAAGAGAACACCGGCGGCGTATGCAGGATAAAGCCGCGATCTTCTGCAAGAGGTCCACCCAGCATCACGGGCTTATCAAGCCGGATCTCCGGCAGTCGCGCTTCAGCCGGGATTTTCAGCTTGTCCAGAATCCCTTCAACCTGAAGATTTTCCAGCGGTTTATTAATGATAATACCCATCGCGCCGTCTTCATTGTATTCACAAATATAAACCACGGCGCGGCGAAAAATCGGGTCCTGGAGAGCAGGCATGGCAATAAGAAAGTGATGCTGTAAATTCATTGTCAGAGGTACTGTTTCCTGGTTTAAAAAGCGACAGCGACCAGTATGCGGAGAAACCCGGGCGCTGTCACTCATTGGTGGGTTATTTCTGCAGGCGTTTTTCGATGGCGTCCATCAGCATTCCGGTGATCGAGACCGGGAATTCCGCTTCAATTTCACGAATGCAGGTCGGGCTGGTGACGTTCACTTCGGTCAGACGATCGCCGATGATATCCAGTCCGACGAAGATCAGGCCTTTGGCTTTCAGCGTCGGGCCGACGCGGCGGGCAATTTCCCAGTCGCTTTCGGTCAACGGGCGCGGCTCACCGCGACCGCCGGCCGCCAGGTTACCACGGGTTTCGCCACCCTGCGGGATACGCGCCAGGCAGTAAGGGACCGGTTCGCCATCCACCACCAGCACGCGTTTGTCGCCGTCCTTGATCGCCGGAATATAGTTCTGGGCCATGCAGTAACGGGTGCCCAGTTCGGTCAGGGTTTCGACAATCACGCCAATGTTCGGGTCGCCTTCTTTCACGCGGAAAATCGACGCGCCGCCCATCCCGTCCAGCGGCTTCATGATGATGTCGCCGTGCTTCTGCCAGAATGCCTTCAACTGCGCTTTGCTGCGGGTCACCAGGGTTTCCGGGGTCAGGTCAGAGAACCAGGCGGTATAGAGCTTCTCGTTACAGTCGCGCAGGCTCTGCGGCTTGTTGACGATCAGCGTGCCTTTCTCTTCTGCACGTTCAAGGATATAGGTGCAGTAGATATACTCGGTGTCGAACGGCGGATCTTTACGCATCAGAATGACGTTGAGATCGGCCAGGGCAATGTCCTGCTCTGTGCCAAATTCATACCATTTGTCGTAGTTCTGCTCGACGTTAACGATGCGGGTGCGCGCGCGGGCTTCACCGTTGATCAGGTAAAGATCGTTCATCTCCATATAGTGGAGTTCATAGCCGCGACGCTGCGCTTCCAGCAGCATGGCGAAGCTGGAATCTTTCTTGATGTTGATGTTTGCGATGGGGTCCATCACGATGCCGAGCTTGATCATCTTTCTCTCCAATAATGCGTCAACCCAGATCGCCAAACCGTACCTGTAGCGCGGTAATGGCCGTGAGTGCCGTTGTCTCAGTGCGCAGAACGCGAGGTCCCAACAGAATATCAGTAAACTGGTAACGTGCCGTCATCGCAATTTCGTCCGCCGACAGGCCGCCTTCGGGGCCAATCAGCAGGCGAACGCGCTCAACGGGCAGCGGCAGCGTATTGATGCTGGCGCTGGCGCGCGGATGAAGATTGAGCTTCAGCCCACTGTCCTCTTCTGCACACCACTCCTCCAGATCCATCGCCGGGCGGATCTCCGGAATACGGTTGCGGCCACTCTGTTCGCAAGCCGCGATGGCAATTTTCTGCCACTGCTGGATCTTTTTGTTCAGACGTTCCGCATCCAGTTTAACGCCACAGCGCTCAGAAAAAAGTGGCGTAATGAGGCTTACACCCAGTTCAATGGATTTCTGAATCGTAAACTCCATTTTCTCGCCGCGCGACATCACCTGGCCCAGATGGATATGCAGCGGTGATTCCCGGTCATCCACTTCACCACGCAGGACGTTCACGTGTACGCTTTTTTTATCCGCCCGCGTGATTTCCGCGTCGAAAACCTGGTTAGAGCCGTCGAACAATTGTATTGCCTGGCCGGCGCCCATGCGCAGCACGCGGCCAACGTGGTTAGCGGCGTCATCAGACAGGGCGATTTCGCGGCCTGCGGTAATCAGTTCAGGATGGTAAATGCGGGGAATGCGCATAGTCAGAAATTCCATGTGTCATGCGATATAAGCGAATTGCCGTAGTGTAGGTTAGCTCTTTTGCGCCTGGCAAGCCCGCTGGACGTAAGGGTTGTGATTCCCCTGGACTCTGGCGATACGCTCGTCGCGCTGGCATTCCCACTCCGTCACCGGGTACTGCTTGTCCCAGGCGTTGAACAACTGGGTCTGCTGGCGGGAGAGGTTGAGATCGTAACGGTCACGCATATAGAAATAGGTGCGGGCAATGCTGCCGCGCGCGCGGGCAGGGGGCTCGGCGACTTTCTCTTTAAAATCAATCTTCATACCGCACTGGCCGTACTGACCTTCGCCACCGTTCCACTGGCTGTACATGAAGTTGCCGCGATCGCCGTTCACTTCGCCCACCGCGGGCTGCAGGTTATGCATGTCGCTTTCCATCTGGCGGTATACCGGATCTTTGGCGCAGTTTTTACGTCCGCCATCCTGCCAGCACTGGCGCTGGTGGCCAAACTGCCATGCCGGAACGACATGTTCCCATTCAATACGGCTGGCGCGGTTTTCGTTTTTACGCACCTTGTAGCCGCAGGACTCAAGGTCAACGACCCCTTTTTTACCCTGCCAGTTAATTTTACAGCCGCAGTAGAAATCGCCCGGTACGTCAGCGTTGACCTTTACACCGGCCGCTTTGGCCTGAGAGAAACTGTTGATACCGTCGGCCAGGGCGTGGCCTGAGAGCGCCGTCGTCAGAAAGGCGACCGCGAGAGAAAAATTACGGGACATCTTACACTCCGTGTCAAAACGAGCCCGCAACGTAACGAATGTTTTTCCTGTATGCAATCAGTCAGATCAGGAAAGTTCCTGAACGTTCAGACAATTATTCCGCCACCAGCGGCTCGCAGCATTTCACGCAGCGGTAGGTTGCCTCGCCGCGCACCACGCGATTATGGCGGCGGACGGTAAGCTGATGTTGCTGACACTGGCAGCGGTAGGGGAAGGTATTGCGGCGCACCGATTCCAGCTCGAACTGATGGGTTCTGCGCGCCGGAACGCCGAGCACCGCTTCCATCATCCACTTCCACTCCTTGCCGTGGGGGGCGACGCGTCCGAAGTGTTTCCACACCAGCAGGTGCGCCAGCTCGTGCGGCACCACTTCATCAATAAACGCCTGCTGGTTTTCCATCATCAGAACCGGGTTCAGGCGGATCTCATAGGATTCCAGCCAGGCGGTACCGGCCGAGGTGCCACGCTGCTGGTAGACGAGTTTGGGTTCAGGGTAATTGCGACCAAGCTTCAGGTTCGCCTGCGCGAGTTTTTCCCGCAGGCTGCGCATAACGGCTTGCTGAATGGCGATGGGGAGACGGGGAGCTTTCATAGGGGCAGAGCATAAAGCGGGAAGCGGGGAGGCGCAAGAGGCGCCTCCCGTAAGAGGATCAGTCGTGGGCGCCGATTTCGCGCAGCGGGCGACCTTTCATCAGGTTACGTTCAATATGTTCCAGAGACACGTGTTTGGTTTCTGGAACCAGCCAGATAGTCAGCACAATGAAGAAGATGTTCAGACCGGCGTAGACCCAGAAGGTATTGGCATTACCCAGAGTGTTGAGCATGGTCAGGAACGTTGCGCCGACGATCATGTTGGCAATCCAGTTCGTTGCGGTAGAGCAGGTGATACCAAAATCACGCCCTTTCAGCGGCTGGATCTCAGAGCACAGCACCCAGATCAGCGGCCCGGCGCTCATCGCAAACCCGACGATAAACATCAGCAGCATGCCTACCGCAAAGTACTGGGCGGTTGGGGAGTGAATGCCCACATGCATCATGGTACCGAGGACGCCCATACCGGCCGCCATCACCAGGAAGCCCAGCGTCAGGGTTGGCTTACGTCCCCAGCGGTCCACCAGACCGATGGCGATAAAGGTCGCCAGCACGTTGGTCAGACCCACGATGACGGTCCCCCACATCTGCTCGGTGGTGTTGGTATAACCCGCCAGCTCAAAGATTTTGGGCGCGTAGTACATGATGACGTTCATCCCCGTGAACTGCTGCATCACCTGCAGCAGTACGCCGAGGAAAACGGCGCGACGGAAGTTGCTGTTCTCTTTAAACAGCGCCCAGCCGGACTGTTTGACCTTCAGGCTTTCGCGGATCTCTTCCAGCTCGTTTTTCGCTTCCGCGCTGGTATCGCGCAGGCGCATCAGCACGCGTTCGGCATCGTGGAAGCGACGTTTTGCAGCAAACCAGCGCGGGCTGTCCGGCAGGAAGAAGACGCCAATCAGCAGCAGAACCGCAGGGATGATGATCACGCCGAGCATCCAGCGCCATGCGCCGCTGTAGCTAAACGCGGTATCGGAAAGGTATGCACCGAGAATACCGATGGTGATCATGAGCTGGTACATCGAAATCATACTGCCGCGGATTTTCTCCGGCGCGATTTCAGACAGGTAGAGCGGGGCGGTATAGGACGCCACGCCCACGGCCAGACCGAGCAGCACGCGGGAAACCAGCAGGACCTCAACGTTAGGTGCAGCAGCGGAGAAGAGTGAGCCGGCCACGAAAAGGATCGCGCCAATCATCAGGCTCTTTTTACGTCCGAGTTTGAAGGAGAGCCAGCCGCTGCCGACGGCCCCAACGGCCGCACCGAACATCATGGAGCTGACCACCCATTCCTGGGTGTGAGCGCTAATCTGAAACTCGTCAGTGATGAAAGGTAATGCACCGGCAATCACGCCGATATCCAGGCCAAAAAGTAATCCTGCCAGGGCGGCGAGGAAACAGACGAAGAATGTCATCGCCTTGTTGGACGTACGCCCCTGTTTTTTATTGTCAGGCATTATGCCCTCCAGTTGGGTTATCAGTTTTATTGATGGTAAGGGTAGGTGAGCGACCCGTAAAAATATGTGAGATTAATCACATAGGTGTAATCGGTTACACTCGTGTGCAACCGTAAATAAAATTAAAGCTTTGAAAATATAGAGGTAAATGAAGTGAGGCGCATCGCGAAAGGAGATATTTCAGACTTAACTGAAAGGGAATGTAACAGCAGAAGAATGGCGATCATGCAAAGAGAATAGTCTGAAAGCGGAGAGCTGCCGGTGCGGTGTAATCGGTTCCAAATAGTGCGCCTTTCAGCCGGGTGGCGGCTGCGCTTTACCCGGCCTACAAATGCCCAAAACTCGTAGGCCCGTGCAAGCGAAGCGCCGCCGGGCAAGGATGATCGCACAAATGCAAAAGGCCAGCCCGAAGGCTGGCCTTTTAAAAGCGATGTCAGTCGATTACTTCAGACCGGCAGCTTCACGCAGCAGGGCGGCTTTGTCGGTTTTTTCCCATGGGAAATGTTCACGACCAAAGTGACCGTATGCAGCGGTTTCTTTGTAGATTGGGTGCAGCAGATCCAGCATCTGAATCAGGCCGTATGGACGCAGGTCGAAGAACTCGCGCACCAGCAGGGTCAGCTGTTCTGAAGGCACTTTCTCGGTACCAAAGGTTTCCACCATGATGGAGGTGGGCTCAGCCACGCCGATAGCATAGGAAACCTGAATCTCACAGCGGTCAGCCAGGCCGGCAGCCACGATGTTTTTCGCCACATAACGTGCCGCGTACGCTGCAGAACGGTCCACTTTTGATGGATCTTTACCGGAGAATGCACCGCCACCGTGACGCGCCATGCCGCCGTAGGTATCAACGATGATTTTACGACCGGTCAGGCCGCAGTCACCCATTGGGCCGCCGATAACAAAGCGTCCGGTCGGGTTGATGAAGAATTTGGTGGCGCTGCTCAGCCATTCGGTTGGCAGAACCGGCTTGATGATCTCTTCCATCACCGCTTCCTGCAGGGATTTCTGATCGATATCTTCGGCATGCTGGGTAGACAGAACCACCGCGTCAATACCGACAATTTTACCGTCGTCGTACTGGAAGGTGACCTGGCTCTTCGCATCCGGGCGCAGCCACGGCAGGGTGCCGTTCTTACGCACTTCAGCCTGACGCTGCACCAGACGGTGTGCGTAGGTGACCGGTGCTGGCATCAGCACGTCGGTTTCGTTGGTTGCATAGCCGAACATCAGGCCCTGGTCGCCCGCGCCCTGTTCCAGCGGATCGGCACGGTCAACGCCCTGGTTGATGTCTGGAGACTGTTTGCCAATTGCGCTCAGTACCGCGCAGGAGTTGGCATCAAAGCCCATATCAGAATGCACATAACCGATCTCACGCACCGTGTTACGGGTGATCTCTTCGATATCAACCCATGCGCTGGTGGTGATCTCACCGCCAACCAGAACCATGCCGGTTTTGACATAGGTTTCACACGCGACGCGTGCTTTTGGATCCTGCGCGAGGATCGCATCCAGCACCGCATCGGAGATTTGGTCAGCAATTTTATCAGGATGTCCTTCTGATACGGACTCGGACGTAAACAGGTGTTTTGCCATGTTTTATTTCACCTAAGAGGAATTTGGTTAGCTCAAGCTGCTGTGTGGAATAGCCAAAGGAGATAATTCTACCAAGGCCTGCAGGTTTTTGACACTGGCAGTATGAGTGTTAATCAGTATAGATGGATTAACATCTGGATGGCTATTTTAGGTCA
The DNA here is from genome assembly GCF_049238885.1 of Enterobacter cloacae complex sp. BZL2005. Taxonomy (NCBI): domain Bacteria; kingdom Pseudomonadati; phylum Pseudomonadota; class Gammaproteobacteria; order Enterobacterales; family Enterobacteriaceae; genus Enterobacter; species Enterobacter cloacae complex sp. BZL2005. The sequence goes on from NZ_JBMKGI010000014.1 coordinate 48,841, forward strand.
CTTCTTCACCCGATTTCCAGTTTTTTTTGACTCATCTCTCACTCAGTTGAAATTGCTGCTGGCAAAAATTCCTGACGGTGCTGGCAACACGCGCATTTTTGTTTTGCTTTTTAGCCCCCTTCTCGGTATAAAACGCGGCGCGCGGCTCATATAAAATAAGCGCTCGATGAACTCATCGTGTCGCCACTTCCAGCCGGGTAAAGCAGTGAACTTTTAGCTTTGGCTTGGGGTCCGTTTCAGCAGAGGCGGCCGTGGAGGTGATACGAGATAATGAACCATCGTTTTCCGCTAATTCAGCGCAGCCGTTCTGGCGCGCATTTGATTCCCGCAACCCGCATTTCTAGTCTGCAAACCTGCCGATGTTATACCCATCTCGGCGCTTCTCAGGATTCCAGGGCCGGTCACGCTTTGTGAAAACTGAACAAGGGCGCTCTTGTTAATACAAGAGTTTTCTCGTGGTTTCGCCGAACCTTGTCATACAGAGTTCGGATACGTGTTTTACAATGATATGAATAAGAAACCGGTCGCACGGTCTGGATTTCAGCATACTCTGCTGGGAAACGGAGCCGTTTATGGGTTGTTATCGCCGTATAACGCTGCGATAGTAGTCAACTGTTTTACACTTAATACAAAGAGTTGAGGTTCGCTATGTCTGACGACATGTCTTCTTTTTCGCCTTCGTCAGCGGGCGAACAGGGTGTACTACGTTCTATGCAGGAGGTTGCGATGAGCTCCGAGGAAGCCAGCAAGATGCTGCGCACTTACAATATTGCCTGGTGGGGCAATAACTACTACGACGTCAACGAACTGGGCCACATCAGCGTCTGCCCGGATCCCGACGTCCCTGAAGCGCGCGTGGATCTCGCCAAACTGGTGAAAGCCCGTGAGGCTCAGGGCCAGCGTTTGCCTGCACTGTTCTGCTTCCCGCAGATCCTGCAACATCGCCTGCGTTCGATTAACGCCGCGTTCAAACGCGCGCGTGAATCCTACGGCTATAAAGGCGACTACTTCCTGGTTTACCCGATCAAGGTAAACCAGCACCGCCGCGTGATTGAATCGCTGATCCACTCCGGCGAGCCGCTGGGGCTGGAGGCAGGTTCAAAAGCCGAACTGATGGCCGTGCTGGCGCATGCGGGGATGACCCGTTCAGTGATCGTCTGTAACGGCTATAAAGACCGCGAATACATTCGTCTGGCGCTGATTGGCGAGAAGATGGGCCACAAGGTCTATCTGGTTATCGAGAAGATGACTGAAATCGCCATCGTGCTGGAAGAGGCCGAGCGTCTGAACGTGGTGCCGCGCCTTGGCGTGCGTGCGCGTCTGGCGTCACAGGGTTCCGGAAAATGGCAGTCCTCCGGCGGTGAAAAATCCAAGTTCGGCCTGGCGGCCAACCAGGTGCTGCAGCTGGTAGAAATTCTGCGCGAGCGTGGTCGTCTGGACAGCATTCAGCTGCTGCACTTCCACCTCGGCTCGCAGATGGCCAACATTCGCGATATCGCCACCGGCGTGCGAGAGTCGGCGCGTTTCTACGTTGAGCTGCACAAGCTTGGCGTGAATATTCAGTGCTTCGACGTGGGCGGCGGCCTGGGCGTGGACTATGAAGGGACCCGCTCACAATCTGATTGTTCCGTGAACTATGGCCTGAACGAATACGCGAACAACATCATCTGGGCGATCGGCGACGCCTGTGAAGAGAACGGCCTGCCGCACCCGACGGTGATTACCGAATCCGGTCGCGCGGTGACCGCGCACCATACGGTGCTGGTCTCTAACATTATCGGCGTTGAGCGCAGCGAAACCACCGAAGCGACGCCGCCGGCAGACGATGCCCCGCGTTCCCTGCAAAGCATGTGGGAAACCTGGCAGGAGATGCACGAGCCGGGCACGCGTCGTTCCCTGCGCGAATGGCTGCACGACAGCCAGATGGATCTGCACGACATTCACGTCGGCTACTCTTCAGGCACCTTCAGCCTGCAGGAGCGCGCGTGGGCAGAGCAGCTCTATTTGAATATGTGCCATGAAGTGCAGAAGCAGCTCGACCCGAGCAACCGCGCCCACCGTCCGATAATCGACGAGCTGCAGGAGCGTATGGCGGATAAGATTTACGTCAACTTCTCGCTGTTCCAGTCGATGCCGGATGCCTGGGGTATCGATCAGCTGTTCCCGGTTCTGCCGCTGGAAGGATTGAATCATGCCCCGGAACGTCGCGCGGTGCTGCTGGACATCACCTGCGACTCTGACGGCGCCATCGACCACTACGTGGACGGCGACGGTATCGCCACGACGATGCCAATGCCAGAATACGACCCGGAGAACCCGCCAATGCTGGGCTTCTTTATGGTCGGCGCGTATCAGGAGATCCTCGGCAACATGCACAACCTGTTCGGCGATACCGAGGCGGTTGACGTGTTTGTCTTCCCTGACGGCAGCGTGGAAGTTGAGCTGTCTGACGAAGGGGATACCGTGGCGGACATGCTGGAATACGTTCAGCTGGATCCGAAAACCCTGCTCACGCAGTTCCGCGACCAGGTGAAAAACACCGGGCTGGACGATGCGCTGCAGCAGCAGTTCCTGGAAGAGTTTGAAGCGGGTCTGTACGGATATACGTATCTGGAAGACGAATAACGTTCGAAAGGGGCGTTAAAAAAAGGGTCTGACGAAAGTCAGACCCTTTTGTTTTAGCTGTACTGCTCGTCGGTGAAGGTAATGGTTACCGGAGCATAGATATCAATCGGTCGATCGATTTGCAACGCCTTCCACTGTGGACGCGCGTTCATCGCATCTTTGCTCATGTCGCCATTCCACTTCTTGTGTTCCGGCGTTTTCGGCATGTCCATCCCGGTCTGACCGGTGGACGACCCCGGAGAAAGCTTAACGTCATTCCCTTTGGTGTTGCTGGATGGCGCAACGCCGTTGGTCATGTCGCCATTCCACTGCTTGTGTTCCGGCGTTTTCGGCATATCCATCCCGGTCTGACCGGTGGACGAACCCGGCGAGAGCTTGACGTCATCGCCTTTGGTGTTGCTGGATGGCGCAACGCCGTTGGTCATGTCGCCATTCCACTTCCTGTGGTCCGGTGTTTTCGGCATGTCTTTACCGGTTTTACCCGTTGCAGAGCCAGGAGAGAGCACCGGATAGTTAGTTTCCGGTACGGCCCATTTCTTCACTGGCGTAACCGTTGTGGCTTCTGGTTTCGCTTTTGGTGTAACCGTTGCGGCCTCTGGTTTCGCTTTTGGCGTCAGCGGCTGGGACGTTGACGGCGCAACGTTTGGCACGGCTTCACTGCGTGCGGTTTCAGACGCGACGGCCTCCTTATGGACCACCGAAGAGGCGGACGTGGAGGTCGTTGTCGCCGTCGTTTTCTCAATCGTCATATGCTGAGAATCAGACGTTGTACGCGTCGTGGTTGTCGTCTGCTGCTGCGTTGAGCCTGGCTTAGTCGGCGTACACTTCTGAGGGCAGCCGCCATCGTCCGTATGGCCGTCATCCGGCTTCGCTGGAGTATCGCTGTCTGCGTCAGCGCCGCTTTTCTTCTTCTTACGAATCCCCGGATCGGCAAGCGTGTAGGAAATGTTATTTCCTGCTTCTTTCTCATCACGCGTGACAACCGACATTTCATCTTTATTGGTATTGAGATCGCCATTCACTGCCGCACTGGTGGTGTCACCCACGGCGATAGTGGATTTCTGCGTTTCGTTGTAGTGAATTTCATCCACGGTGTCGACGTAGATGTTACCGGAAGGCACTACGCCATTGCTCAGGCCAATGCCGCCACCGCCGTACAGACCATCCTGCTCAACGTGGTCTTCCAGCGTTTTCGCATTGATATCACCCGCAACGTTCACCGATCCGGTGCCATCCTGAGATACCAGATTAGCCCCGGTCATATTGAGGTCGCCTCCGGTTTTCACATTCAGCTCGCCGCTGGTATTGATACCGGATTGCTTCGCTGTTTTAGACGAATCGTAACTTTCAGAGCCGCCGCCCCCGTTGACGGACGCGTTCGGGATGATGCCCGCTGCCGAGACGGAGATGCCCACAGAAGCGCCCCAGTTACCGCGGCTGCTTTCGGTGTGCTCGGGATTCTGCACGGAGGTGATATTCATATCGCCTGCAACGTTAACATCCGCTTTTTCTGCATCGATGTTAGCGCCCTTCATGTTCATATCACCGCCAGCGTTCACTGTCACCGTGTTGCCGTTGATAGTACTGTTCTTATACGACGTAGAGTTACCCGAGCCGTGTTCCGTACTGCCGTTGTAATCGACTGAAATACCGCCGCTTGCGCCGGTTATATCCACTCCCACGCCTGCGGTAAGACCGCCTTTGTGTTTTTCGGTTTCATTGGTGTAAGAGGTCGTTGATTTCGCTGCGTTAATGTCCACATTACCACCCGCATTGATCTCCGTATTCTGCGAGTTCACGTTCACGCCGTTGAGCGTGGTATCGTTGGTCGAATTAATGCTGACGTTTTTAGCATTAATATTGGTGGTATTTTCCGCCGTTGCGGTGCGCGTTTCTTTCGTTTTTGTCGTGTTCCCGCCGAAAGTGACGGAGCCGCCAGCAAGATCGTTTAGCATGATGTTGGACACATCGCCCAGCACTTCCGCCGTCGTGGTTCCGCTGTTAATCGACTGGCCTTGCTGCGATTTATCAATGAGATTCCCGGTTTTGTCGATCGCATCAACTACCGCACTGTGGGCCTCACCTGAAACACCGACAAAGCGGTCTTTATGTGCGACGGTGGTTTTGGTTTCATCCTCGTATTTGGTGCTTGCGACATCCTTCGCGTTAATGCTGAGCTTATCTCCGGCGGAGAGGTCAGCGCCGCCAATATCCGCCGTTTTTCCTGCATTTACGGAGCCGGAATCGGTAAAATTAATGGACGCGTTGGTGTTCTGCTTGCTCTGGGTCGACACGGTATCGGTTGTGTCTTCCATACCCACCCTGAAACCGGCAGTATCGGTGATCGGTGCGCGGCCCGGTTTGGCACCAATCGCGGAGGTTTCAGAATTACCGCCTGCGCTGGTGTAGTCGCCAGAGGTGGTATTTTTTGTGGTGCCGTCGTTTTTGCCGTAGGAAGCCGAGGCGGATTTACCGGCGCCGCTGATGCCGGCCTCAGCAACAAACTGGCGAGACTGTGTGGTGTGTTCCTCAGCGGACACGTTTTCAGACGTCTTTATCTCAACGTTTTCTGCCGCGTTGATGGAGCCGCTTTTCGCGTCAATGCTGCCGCCTTCGATGACCACATTCTTGCTGGCATCAATCTGCACATTGCCGCCAGCCTTGACGGTTGCGCCGATAGCTTCGCCGGTCACCGTTTTGGTGTCGGTGGTGGTATAGCTGGACAGACCGTTGATCTCGGTATTGATGGTACGGTTAGAATCAATCTGATGCAGGTCGTTGAAGGTGACGTCACCTTCGCTCGCCTTCATATTCACGTCCTGGCCTGCCGTAATATCAGCCGCGTTGGAAGTGATGGTTTTCGCCTGCATGTTGATACTGCCGCCTGCGGTGACGCCATCATCGTGCGCATGAATCTTCTGCTTGCCGTCTTCGCCGTGTCCGACAGATGCGGTCAGGGTGATGTCGCCCTTTTCAGCCTTCATGTCAATGTCGCCACCGGCGTTCACTGCCGCGCCGTTTGAGGCAATGCTGCCATTTTCCGACGTCATTGAGACGTTACCGCCCGCCGAGATGCCAGCATCTGTCGCATTGCTGATGTTGTTAATATCCCCTTTGGATTTCAGCGTGACGTCACCCTTAGAGGAGAGGGTACCGTTCACGTTGTTAATGGCGGTGGCATCAACTGAAAGGCTATTTCCGGCTGCAATGGACGCTGTGCCTTTACTGATATCACCGTTAGCCAGCTGGCTAAGGGTTTCAGGGCAAAGGTAGACCACCGGCACCAGCACTTCCGTCCCTTTGATGTTCTGGCTCACGAACCAGACGATATCCTGGGTTAGCCCATTGCGCTGCTCTTCGCTCAGAGGCTGCCCCACCACCAGATTTAGATCGCTGTTTTTCGCCGCAATACCGGCGTTATCCATCAGGTTTTGTACCAGCGCATCGCCTTCAAGACCGTCTCGTATCGCAAACATGCTGCCTACGGAGCGGCTGATCTCTCGACGAATCAGTTCGGAGATAAAGTAGTTATCGCCAATGACGTTAACGGTTTCGGTGGTAGTGTAATCCACCTTGTCGAAATAGTAGTCAGAGCCGCTGTACTTGCTCTGATCGATCATTTCCGGGCGCGTTTCGAAAATCGGAATGATGTGGTTGGCCGGGCCGCTGTATTCGGTACCGTTTTTCGCCGCCTCAGAGGCTTTTTTGAATTCGTCAGTGACTTCAAACATGCCCGGCAGAGAGACCAAATCCTTGATGGTCGGCAGTGGGCTGATCCCCATGGCCAGTTCATTCAGCTTTTTGGTATTGATGGCAACATCATAGCCCGCGACGGCGGTGTCGATGGTGTAGTCACCCACGTCGATATTCTCAATTTTGGCGTTTTCTTTGATTGTGCCAGCGTTAGCCAGGCCGTTATCCAGCGTGCCGCCATTGTGCGTAAAGTTACGACCCGCCGTGATTTCACCTTTTTCTGAAGGCACGAAGTAGATCATATTCGTCTTCAGAGGGGTAATGCTGGTGTCATTGCTTACCAGGTTATGCCATGCCGTGTTCAGGGTCGCGTAATCTTGCGAATTCCACGTTTCACCAAACACTTTGCTCATGACGTAGTTGAGCTGGGTTGAGTCATTCGCGGCGTCGAGAAGCGATTTATAGCTACGCTCTCTGTTTGGATCCTGGGTACCGCTTTTGGTTGCAGGTGCGCCGTCACCAAAGATGAAATCAAGGTATTGATAGAGCGAGTTGAAGGTCAGCGTCGTGTAGTGCTCTGCTGCCACCTTCCAGTAGTCGGTCAGTACTATCGGTTGCTCAAGGATGAGATTCAGATAGTCATACATGGATTCGGAGGTATAGGTTGGCGAGTTCAGCAGATTACCCGTGATGGTGATATCACGTCCCGCCTGGATCAGGCCGCCGTTATTTTTAACCTCTTTTTCGTCGAAAATGCCGCGCTGGTTAATATTAATATCTTTCCCGGCGCTGATTTCGCCGAGCTTACTCATAGCGATATCTGACGCCAGAACCGGGATGTGCAGAACCGTGGTAATCCTGACCTGCGTCATCACATTATCAATACCGGCCCATTGACCCACGGCATCCTGCGTTTGGGTTTGCGAAATGGTGCCACCCGTATAGGTGCTCTGGTTTTCCAGAGAGGCCGCATCAATATTGATGTTCTGTTCGGAGCGAATGATCCCGGCGGAGTTGATAATCGTTTTCGCGATGAGCGACATGTCACCCATGCTCAGCACGTTACCGTTATAGTCATTAACAAAGGCACCGTCGTGGGCATTAATATCCATCTTCCCTAACGACCAGAGCAGGCTGTTGCTGTTGTTCATTACCTCATTAGCGTTGATGTGTAAATCACCCCCCGTGACCACAGACTTGCTGTTGATCACTTTACCGTCTGCCTGGAGCGTCAGGTTGCCGATGGCTTCCATCATGGTGTTGTTGTACAGCGTACCTTCCGTGCTGAGCGTCATATCATGACCTGCACGAATACTGCGGTTATTGTCATTCAGCGCGATGGAGTCTTTTACCTTGAGCAATAAATCATGACCCGCTTCGAGGATGCCATTGATGTTATTGAATGAACCGGTATGGATGTTGAGGTCGTTTCTGGCAGAGGTCGTGCCGGAATCATGATTATTCAGCTGCGAGGCATTAATCGTGATGTTATTCCCGGCGATCAGGGCATTTTTTTCGTTGCTAATCGTCCCGCCCGCTACGTTAAGGTTCGTATTGTTGGCACCCGATAGTACCGCTGCATTGGCGTTGATCAGATTATTAGCGACATTAACTGACAGATCGCTCTGCGTCGACACAATCACCGCCTGTTCGGTGTTAAGCATGTTTTGCGCATTGATCGTAATGTCGCCGCCCGCCACGAGAGTGGACACCGACTGCTGCCCGTCCTCTGCGGTGAGGCTGCCAATGTTGCTCAACGTGTTGGCGACAATCTCCAGCGGGCCGTTTACAGCCTGAATGACACCGGCCGTGCGGTTGGTCAGAACGCCGATGGCGTTCAGCACCGTCTGCATATTGGCGGAGATGACCGCGCCGTCGCTGTTGATGAGCGACTCAACGTCTTCAATCGTCAGGTTACGCAGTGCAGCTAAAACATGCCCTTCACCTGTGTTGGCCAGGTTTTTGACGTTGCGAATAATCAGATCCAGACCTGCCTGAACCACACCGTCGTTTTTCAGCTCCTCAACGGCATCGATCGCGATATTGCCATTGCCGATGATCACCGAGCGGTTGTTTAACGTCTTCACGCCGCTGATATTCAGATTGCCCTCAGAGGCAATCACTGCATCGCTGCTGTTATTAAGCGTCGTGGTCGTCGCGATCGAGAGCGCATTATCCGATTTAATCATCGATGCGCCGCTGTTATTAAGGGTACCTACGTTTCTCAGCGTGGTATTTCCAGCACCGAATAGCGTTGCACCTTCAGTGTTATTGAGGGTGTTCACATCGGACAGTGACAGCGTGCCGTCAGAAATCACAAAACTGCCGGTGTTATTCAGCGTGTTGAGATGGGTAAGTTGCAGCGTCTTGCTGGCATACAGCGTGGCGGCGTTAAGGTTATCGACGGTGCTGACGCGATCGAGCGTCAGGCTACCGGCCTGAATGGTTGAGGCGTCGTTAAGCAACGATGTCGCTGTAACGGAGAGGTTTTCTCTTGCCGCGATCAGCGCGTCATGGGTGTTAGAGAGGCTGGAAATTCCGCTGGCATTGATATTATCGCCCTGGATCAGCCCATCGTCATTGTGTACTGCCAGCGCGCCGTCACCCTTTATGGTGAGGTTCTTCCCGGCAATAATGCTGCCTTTTTGACTATTCTGTAGCTCTTTTTTGACATCAAGCTGCATGTCAGTGGTCGCACTCAGCGTGCCGGCCTGGTTTTTCAGATTCGCGGTTGCGATGGCCAGTTTCTCGCTGGCACTGATGGTGCCGCTGTTACTGACGGTTGCACTGGCTTTACGGGTCTGGGTGGAGACATTACGTCCTGCAATACGTCCGGTATTGCTGAGCGTGTCGCCGCCGGATGCCAGCGTCACGTCATGCTTGTTGCTGGCAATGGTGCCGTCGTTGACGATGTTGCCGTCGGCATCAATGAAGATCAGCGCATCGTTACCGCTCAGGGTGCCGCTGTTTGAAACCTCACCGTTGACCTTAATGCGCATCTCCCCGCTATTAGCGCCAATATGACCACTGTTGTTCAGGGCGCTGGCGGTCATAACCAGGTTTTTATCCGCGTAGAGGCGGCCTGCGTTGTCGAGATGGCCGACAGACAGCGTCTGGGCGTTGCTGGCATACAGGATGCCATTGTTCTTCATTGAACCTGATGCAATCCAGATATCCCCTGTGGCGCTGACGGAACCCTTGTTTTCAAACGCACCGGTCAGGTTGAACTGCAGCGTCCCTTTCTTCGCGAGAATAACGCCTTCATTGTTAGTCATGCTGCCCGCGGTGATGTTGACATTACCACTGTTGCTGACGATCTCCGCATCGGAGACGAGGGTGCTGAAGGGCACCTGCTGGCCATTCTGGATGACGACAAAATCGCCATTTTTTAACGTCACGACGCCACCGGAAATGACAGCGCCGTTAGCATCCAGCGCTTTTAGTTTTCCGGAAAGGGTGTACTGCCCGGCAACATTAATCTGAATGGCGGGTACCGCTGTTGTGGCACTGTTTTGCGCAATGATAGCAGCCGTATTTTGCAGCAGGGTTGAGGCATCAATTCGGATTGTGCCGTTACGGGAGATAACGTCGTTATTCACCGTCATGCCAGAGAGCGCATGCAGGATAATATTATTTTGCGCTTCTGTACTTCCGGTGCCGCTGCTGTTTTTGTTCAGGGCAATATTGTTGCCGCTGACAGTGACATTTTTATCGCTGCGTAAACCTGTCAGCGTCACGTCGCCGTTCGCACTGATCTCAATGTCACCCGTGGCAATAATACTGCCCTCATGACGGACGCCTGCGCCGGATTCGGTGCTGATAAGTTGAATTTTACCACCGTACATTGACCCCATCGCCCGACCGTCAATCGCGACATCCGGCGTATGGCCGTCACCCGTGGCGCGAGTCGTGTGCTGGCGGCTGGAGAGATCGTAATCGTTCTGCCCGGCAACTACCTTAACGTCCGCCTGGCCGGCAATTTCACCTTCCAGTTTTGCACTTCGGCTGACAATGTCGAAGTAGCTTAGCCCTTCGGTAGAAATGCCTTGTCCTGTGAGAGACACGGTGCCTTTTTCAACAGCTAGTTTATAGTTGCCGTCCTCTTTCATCTGCACCTTACCGGTACTCAGCGTCAGGCTGTTGGCATTAATGGTGGTGGCGCCGTTAACGCTAATACCGTTTTGGTTAGCAACGATCACGTCCGCTTTTCTGCCGAAGACTTCCATCGTCCCGTTAATATAGGACGCCTGGGCTCCCGTCACTTCACTGATAATTGCTTTTGCTTCATGCTCAAGCTGGGCGTTTTTAACCGTGTAACCCCCGATCTTAGACACACCATCCTGCATGCTGTTGTTAAAAATAAGGCCATTTTTATCAACGTTAAACTGGTCGAATTTATTATGCGAGACGCCTTTCGCATTCGGATCGGTGATATTCACGACTGGTGTGCCGTTAGCCGCCTGACCCATTGTTGGCCCTTTACTCTGGCTGGCATCCGGCACCGTTGCGGCTTCGGCATTAGCTGCGAGAATACCCGCTATTGAAATAAAAAGTGGGCAAAGGTGTTTATGCAAATTCCCTACGGTTAGCTTCGTTTTTGAGGTTTTATTATTGCTCATAAAAATTCCTTAAATTAGAACGTTACTTCCATCTTGTAATAAACGACCGTGTTATCGACGGTATTCTCTTCCAGTGAATCTGGTTTTTTTATAGGCCAGCCCGCGAGGACATACGTTGAAAAATGGCTACCGGTAGCTTTAATCCCGACAGAGCCACCCATCATGAATTGGCTATCACATACGTTGACGCCTTTCGGGCAATTATCTTTGGCAAAGCCCAGGTCATAACCTACATAGGGAATAAGCTGATAGATACCGCCGACGCCAACATCGAATGGAAACTGCAGGGTATTGGCGATCCAGCCGCCGCTATCAACCAGCAGGCTATCGTCCTTGAAGCCGCGTACGGTGAATTCATCGCCCAGCGTTAATTTTGCATCGCTAACCAGTACGTTCGGGGTGTACTGGAACCCTGCGTTGAGTTCATACACGCCACCTAAACGGCCAGACTGAAAAAGCGGACGCGTCCAGCTGGCAATGCCGTTGTACTTGACGTAATCAAGGTCAAACCCTTTAAGGTCGGCATCGTTTTTCCAGGCGGAACCAAACCAGGGAACCGCTGCCGTCACGCCCACATCGCCATAGAACCAGCCGTTCATCAGAGCGCCGACCCAGGTAGCGCCCGACGAAATGGAGGTATAGGTTTTAGAGCTGACGTCTATACGCTGGTTTTCAATGCTGTTGTTGCTATTACGTCTTTCAACTTTTGCCCACCAGCTGGTTTTACCCGTGGCGTTACGGCCGAGCATGCGGCTGACACGCAGAGAAGCACGGTCAGAATCTCCGTCAGAAGCGTAGCTGGCGTTATTGCCGGCAAGCGTTTTGTCGTAGCTGGATTTGTAATAAAGCGCGTCAAACGACCAATAACCCAGTGGGATGCTGTAACTCGTTGACCACGAATCCTGATTATCCTGGTTATTCTTCAGGTTATTCCATGAATAATAAACGTTGAAAATATCATTGATGCCGGCAATGTTTTTAGCGGTTACGCTGCCATAATACTGCTGCCAGCCGTCAGCCTTAAAGCCAGAGTTGTTAAGACCCGCGGTGACCGAAAGAGGGAATGCAGGCACGTGCAGCAGATTAAGATCGGAATAGCTGTTTATAACAGACGGTTGAATTTCAATATTGTCGTTAGGGTAAACGCGCAGCAGGTTTTCGACCATTTGATCGACATCCTGCATGTTCAGAATCTTGTCTTTCGCAAAAGGATAGGCAGTGAACATGCGCGTGCGTTCACGGAAGGACGGCGGTTGCCCGTTAACCTTAAGATCGTGTATTTTTCCCCACATCACCCGCAGAGAGAGTGTGCCCGTTTTGATATTACCGGGCTCAACACCAATCAGCGTCGTGGCATAACCACGAGAAATATAAAAATCGGTCAGTTCTTTGGCCAGTTCAAATATTTCTGTTCGACCGAGCATTTTGCCCTCATAGCGATCGATAATCGCCTGACGCTGCGGTGAGTTGTCAAACTGCGTATCATCAAGGATGACAATATGATTGACCTGAAATTTCCAGTTCGAGTCGCTGCTGGCCAGGGTTTCATCTCCGGCTTCGCGCATTTTTTTTTGTTGCTGGATTAACTGCTCGGTCCGCTTGGCTTCTTCTATTAATGCCTGGCTGGTTTGTCTTTCAAGACGATCCAGTTCCTGTTTATTTTGCTGACCAGGGAGTGCCGCCGTAGCGTGAGCCACAGGAATGAACGGCACTAATAAAAGTGCATATTTTGAAAAACGCTGAAGCACGAATCTCTCCTTGATAATTATCTTAAAGCCATGGTGTATTGAATTGCGCCGACCACCCTGCCAGCACTTAATGAGTTTTCGCGATTAACCTCGGCAGGAACGAATATCTGGGCCTGATAGTTTTTAGTTAAGCGGGATGAAACCTGGAAAGGGTATTCTTTTCCAAGAACAAGGGCCGATGAGACATAAGGGCTGGATTTTTCGTAAACCATTATCGCGAAATTTTTCGCGTAGCCTTCGCCGGTCTCGACGCCCAAAAGACCGTTCATTGATGCGAATTTGGTAGTGATCAGGGAAGAGAAAGTTAAGCCAACTTGTGCCTGTTCCGGGCATGTGATGGTAATAGAAAAGTCCTTTTTATCACCTTGATAATTTAGCGTATTCTGGAATGAAGCAATACTGTAGGTCCCCAAATCGACGTTGGTCGACGAGGGATAAATGGAACATGAACGCGTATTTACTTTAATTGGCGCTGAGAAATTGATAGTAAGAATACGAAGCGCATCCTCTGGCGTGAGCAAAGGTTTGACTTTTACGTTAACCATTTCGCCGGCAGGGATCTCGGATTCTCCCTGATTAATATTACCTATCTGCACGAATTCTACCAATACGGTGCTGTTGTCGATAGAACAGCTCGGGCTGCAGGTCACCGGAGAGCCGGAGTTACCCGGCACCCAGGTGTTTCCTGCGTTGGCTGGCCATTTCATCCGAATACCGATACCCGGAATTTCGGTTGTATAGACTTTATCTACCGAGGAAGAGAGATAATTTCGGCTGTAAGCGGTGTGCCACTGCGTTTGCGTTGATTCATCACAGATATATTTGATGTTAGGTGCAGTATACGTTTTCGACCATAAGACCGTTCCAGTGGAGCCTTTATCCGCAGGGTTTAACGTAATGTCGTCTGTAATATTTAAAACCTTTTCCACGCCTTCGAGTCTGCACGCTGAGGCTTTTGCTTCAAGGGTAAACATCCATAAAACGGATAATAAAACGAGATAAAGCAGAGTAGTAATGTATTTATTCATTTTCTGTTAAAGGCCTTTGCAGAGAATATCTATTGCATTAAAGGAGGCGGCTTTATTCATGTTGCGGGTGTTTCTGTTATCAGAAAGGTGATTGACTTCTGCTGAGCACGCGTTCATCACCTTATTACTATTCCATTTAATAACGATCGGCTTGCCAGGTTCAGGTAAGGTCAGCATTGCCAGGCCACCCTGTCCGACCATACCGAGCGTGGTATTGCTACCATCGGTAATGGATGCGCCGAAGGGGATCTTTTGCCCGGAGGCATGTGTGAAGCGCACAAAGGTCTGTTGCTTCTGCTGTGTTTCCATTTTGATATGCACGGCGGCACCGGCGGTTGGCACAATGCTCTTACGCGTATCCTCTACATCGACACTCATTGATGTACCTTTTGGATCAATGAAGACATCGTTGTATCTGTAAGGCGTCAGATAGCCGACAATCCCGTAGCCGTTATCTTTAATGACCGCATTTGAATCAGGGTAAACTCTTGCCCCTTCAGCGCCTTTGGCCTCTATCACGCCAATGGTGTCGCCTAACGTTGGGGTCAAATTGATACCGCCACGGTGCACAACCACGCCACCGTTCATGTTCAAACCGCCCATGAAGCTATGGAGGGACTGGCTGAACGCGACGCCGCCGGAAGCGCTATCGCCCACATAAGACAGGTTGGTACCGAAGTTGGTTTCCGGCCTGCTGGACTCGCTGAAATAGCCGCTAAAGCCATACTGCGATCGCTCGCCGGCCGAGCCGCTGAGCGAGGTGCGGATGGTGGCCTCATCACTGTTGTAGCTAAAGTTTGCTCCCAGGCGAGCCTGTTTTTCATAACGATGGCCGAGCGGCATAGATACGCTCAGGTAGATCGTATCGTCGTGACCACCGTCTTCATTGTTGGTTCGGCCAAGCGAAATGCCCCAGGTCGACGAGCCAAACCGGTTGTTGTATCCCAGCGCGTAGTTGGATTTTTCCGTGCGGCCCAGTTCATCGTTCCAGATGTTGCCGATGAAACCACTGACGTAGAAACTTCCCCAACCCGCAGGCAGCATCTGGTTGATGTTTGCTTCCAGGCGTTCACGATAGCGTTCGGGTAAATATCGGTCGTTACCATGCTCCAGCGCCTGCTTCACGCTGACGGCATCCGACAGCGAGTAGTAATTTTTACTGGAGTAGCGGTAACCCACCAGGCTGAAATTTGTCCCGGTTTCGGAAAGATTTTTAGCAAGGCTGATACGCAGGGACATGTCACACAGTGAGCCGCAGTCATCGCTCCCGGTGCTGGAGTTAAAGTTCGTATAAGAGCGGGTAACGTCCAGGCCTAATGCCCCCAGCGGGGTATTGATAGCCACACCACCCAGCAGGGCGTTGTAATCGCCATCAAACGCGGTTTGAGCGCCTACGTAACCGGTCAGATTATTAAGCAAACCGTACTGAAGCGTGCCTTCCGTCATCCACGGATCATCGGCAAGAAATGTGTTGCGGATTTCACCCGAGGAGACCGAATAGCGAAAATAGCCTTCGCGCAGCAGCTGCGGAACGCTGGAGTAGGGGACGGTAAAGGTATTGATGGTGCCATCGGTCTCTTTGACGGTGACTTCCAGATCGCCGTTGTAGCCCGTTGCATAGAGATCGCTGATGGCAAACTCGCCAGGGGGAACCACTTTTTCATAGAGGGTACTGCCAGACTGCTTGATGGTGACCGTCGCGTTGCTGTTGGCAAAACCACGAACGACAGGCGCATAGCTGCGCACGGAATCCGGCAGCATGCGATCGTCGGTGGCGAGTCTGACGCCGCGAATAGCCGTTGTATCAAACATCTCCCCGCTGGTGTTGAGATCGCCCAGCACCACTTCAGATTGCCAGGCCGCAATTCCCCGGCTGGCAAATGCCTGCAGATGATCGACCCCTTCATCCTCAATATCATTGCCGAGGTTCAGGGTGTCATAGGTTACAAAACGCCACGCTCCGAGCGTCATAGCGGTTTGCAGGTTACCAAAGAGATAGTTGCTGGTTTCACCTAACTCACGGTTGCGCGTGCTTGAACCACTCAGCGCGTAGGAGGCCATGAGGGTAGGTTCACCGTCATCCCATAGTTCAGGGCTGATATAACCCTCTGGTGTATTGAGCAGCATCGCCTGCGGAACGGTGACATCCAGGCGCTCATCATCCTGGTTGTAGGTGACGGTCGCGCCGGGGATAAGCGTTTCGAGGATCAGGCAGCGGCCCGTCTTCCAGTTTTCCGGCAGTTTGCTGGTATCGACATCAAAGCGGATAATCATTTCCGGCGTCATGCAGGCATTTACGCCCTGCGTATTGTTTGCCGGAATAAATGAAATGGGCCAGGTTCCTAATTTCCGCAAGTTGCTAAATACTTCCAGTTTGTAATCACCTGGCTGGATTTTATCTACCCCGTCGAACTGGCTAAGGTCTAATCCACTGTCATAGAAATTCATAAAGCCGCGAGAAAAGTTTACCGCTTTTTTTTCTGTTTCTGCGTTAACCTGGCCTGAAATGCACAATGCCAGAATCATTATCTGGCCAAGGGTACTTTTCGCTTTTTTGAGAAGCCTGTATTTATTATGGCGTGCGGACATTTGACCTTCCGAAAGGTAGAACGTATAAAAAGTTAAAAGTTATAGGTGCGCTTAATATATGCGCCTAAATCAGTGATATAATTGTATTTAAATATGCCGCGTCCACTCACTGCGCTCACCTGCGGAAAGTGATAAACCAGCGTTCCATAAGGGACAATCATGTCACCGGGGATCTCAATGTCTTTATTGTCGGCATTCGTTAGCCACACGCTCGTCATGCTCACGTGGAAAGGCGAGTTATTGGTTCCCACCACGTCGTAGCCCTTTGCCACTTTACGCAGTTCCCACTTCAGATCGTCGCCCGCCTGCATGGGATTGCCTTTCAGGCCCGCAGGGCGATAGAAAAATTTGATCATCGTGCGGAACGCCATTTTTATCTGATTCCGATCCGCCTCTTCCGGCAGTTCAGGTGGAATATCCAATACGTTTAGCCAGAGCAGGGTTTCGCGATCTTTCGGGTATTTTCCTGCGGCTTCCTCTGTCTGGAATATACGGAAAACTTTCCCTTTCTGAACGTTAACGCGCGCAGCGGGAGGGTTGATAAAGAACGGAAGATTCTCCTTCTCCGTCCCATCGGTTTTGTCGGTGCTGGAAAGCCAGACCTGCACCAGCTCCGGGTTTTTACTGAGGTTATTTACGCGAACGGTTTGTTCACTCTCGTTTGCATTGAATGCCACACGAGTTGTTAAAATTTGTATAGTGGCGTTGGCGCAGGGGAACCACGTCAATGTCACCATTAACATTACTTTGAGAATATTACTGACCATCAGGCTCAACGTTCCTAAATGTGGCAGGGAAAGCAGTGGGATCACTCCCACTGCTCAAAGGTCTTACTGATACTTAATGGAATAAATGACGTCAGTGGTGACTTTACCGGCTGTTGCCGCACCGCCGGTGGCAACGTACTGCGCCCAGTAGTCGAAGCGAGCGGTATTACCCGAAATGACTGCTGTTTTCGGGTTATTGTTTGCGGTATTCAAATCCAAAACAGCTTTGCTGGAATCTAACAGACCGATTTCAACTTTATCGGCACCACCCGTGGTAACGGTGTTTTTCAGGTTACCGGTCGCGGTGTTGATATTGGTGCTCTGTGCCAGTTCGAAGAAGACGCTGGCGACTTTGTTGTTGGTGCAATTTGAGCCGCTCAGTTTAATGAAGAATGGCGTGTCTCCCGCGCGCTGACCCGCAGTGGCCAGCGCGGTGGTGCTGACGCTTGGCAGATGCACGGTGAAATCAGGAGAGGTGGATTCACCCTGTGCGTCACCGCCTGTAATAATACAGGTGGCGTCACTGATCGTTCCGTCAAAGGTAATTGTGCCATCTTCTGCCGCTGCTGCAGAACCCGCTCCCGCCAGAATGGTAAAAAGACCAATTTTTAAATATTTGTTCATAGATAATTCCATTTAGACATAAATTTTAATAAAGCGGCGGGATTGTAGGGAGTAAAAAAAGAGAAAACCACAGGATGAAACTAAATAAATTCCGAATTGAGACTGTCTCATGCTGTTTATGTATGTATGAATATGGTATGAGGCGTTTTTTCCTTTGAATTACAAGGGCGAAATAGATGGTGGGATGAATTAAATATTCACTTGGAAAATATATGGATTGTAAAGATTATAATATTTTTATGGCTATGATTTTATTTGATGAATAGGATGGGTTGTCTATATATGTTGTATTTATGAGTCGCTTGAATTTAATGGATTCAGGCGCTATTCTTAGCGCCATACAGCATTACGATATGAAACGATCCCTTCCTCGTCGGGCTTAACGACGCGGAAGGGATTTTTTTTCACCTTTAGCAACGATCGTCTATCTATGATACGAGGACAGGACATGAGCACTTTAGGTCATCAGTACGATAACTCTCTGGTATCTAACGCGTTTGGTTTTTTACGCCTTCCGATGAACTTCCAGCCGTACGACAGTGATGCGGACTGGGTGATCACCGGCGTGCCGTTCGACATGGCAACGTCAGGCCGTGCGGGTGGCCGCCATGGCCCGGCGGCGATCCGTCAGGTTTCCACTAACCTGGCCTGGGAGCACAACCGCTTCCCGTGGAACTTCGACATGCGCGAGCGTCTGAATGTGGTGGACTGCGGTGACCTGGTGTACGCCTTTGGCGACGCGCGTGAGATGAGCGAAAAGCTGCAGGCCCACGCCGAGAAGCTGCTGGCTGCCGGTAAGCGCATGCTCTCCTTCGGCGGCGACCACTTCGTGACCCTGCCGCTGCTGCGCGCCCACGCGAAGCACTTTGGTAAAATGGCGCTGGTGCACTTCGATGCCCACACCGACACCTACGCCAACGGCTGTGAGTTTGACCACGGCACCATGTTCTTCACCGCGCCGAACGAAGGTCTGATCGACCCGAACCACTCCGTGCAGATCGGTATTCGCACTGAATTCGACAAAGACAACGGCTTCACCGTGCTGGATGCGGGTCAGGTTAACGATCGCGGTGTTGATGACATCCTCGCGCAGGTGAAGCAGATCGTGGGTGATATGCCTGTGTATCTGACCTTCGACATCGACTGCCTGGATCCGGCATTTGCACCGGGTACCGGTACGCCGGTGATCGGCGGCCTGACCTCAGACCGTGCCATCAAGCTGGTGCGCGGCCTGAAGGATCTTAACATTGTCGGGATGGACGTGGTGGAAGTGGCGCCTGCGTATGACCAGTCCGAGATCACTGCGCTGGCCGCAGCGACCCTGGCTCTGGAAATGCTCTACATCCAGGCAGCCAAAAAAGGCGAATAAGCCTCTTCTGGCGTAATAAAAAACCTCTCCCTGGAGAGGTTTTTTATTGCCTTTAAAAGACGTTAAACGGGTATTCCACGTAAGCGCGGATCTCGTCCCCGCCCACGTTATAATCGCTGGCGTTGCTGGAGACGCGCAGTACGGAATAGCGCAGTTTCAGTTTCAGATCCTTCGCCGGGCCTTCCTGCACCTGGTACTGGATCTGATTAAACCACTCGTGCTCTTTGCCGTTGCTGGTTTCTGCGGTTTTGATGTTGTCCCCGCGCACGTAGGCGGTGGTCCAGCTGAGACCCGGCAGGCCAAGGCCACCAAAGTCCAGACCGTAGGATGCCTGCCAGGAACGTTCATCTTCGCCGTTAAAATCAGACCAGTAGGAGTTTGCCAGCCAGATGGTGTTACCGCCATCACCCACGCCGCCCTGGTCGCGGTAGCCGCCGTAGTTGTAGCCGGTGCTGCCGCTGCTCTGCTGGTACGCCACTTTGAACGTGTGAATATCCCAGATGTAGCTCGCCGCCAGGCTCCAGATAGCGTTGCTGCGGCCCGTGTCGAGGCTGTCCGCATAACTCTGGTCCAGACGGGAGTTATAACCGTTGAAGTCGAGCACCAGCTGCTGCCCGGTGCTGAACGGCTGTTTGAAGTTCAGGCCCAGATATTGCTTGTTCATCACCTCTTCATTGTGAGAGGCGTAAAGCGCGCCGCTGAACTGGTCGTTGAACTGGTAGCTCGCGCCGCCGAAGGAGAGGCTCTTCAGCCCGCTGTCGTGGCGGTCGTCACTTTTACGCTGCTCGTCCGTGAAATAACCGGCGTTGATTTCCAGACCATCGATCTCTTTTGAGGTCAGCATGGTGCCGGTATAGCTTTCAAACAGCAGGCGGGAGCTGTCGGCATTCACGATAGGCAATTCTGGTCGCTGATTCCCGTAGCTCAGTACGGTATTCGAGATGCGCATTTTGGCGGTTGCGCCAAACTTTGCCAGATCGGATTTTGCCCGGCCGTCGTCTTCCTGCTTAAAGAAGTCGATGCCGCCCGCGCCGCTCTTGCCGCGGCCGCCGTCCAGGCGCACGCCGTATTGAGCAATACCGTCCACACCAAAGCCAACCGGTCCTTCGGTATAGCCGGATGCAAACGTGGCGATGATCCCCTGACCCCATTCGGCTTTGTCCTGCTGGCCCTGATGATAATCACGGCTGATATACGCATTGCGTAAAAACAGGTCCAGATGGCTGTCGTCAATAAAACCCTGGCTGTCGGATTGCTGGCTTGCAGCGGCAGGTAATGCGGCAAATAAACTTAAAGCAATTAATGATAATTCTTTTTTCACGGAGGGAACGTCTCTGTCTGGATATATTAATTGAATAACTGCAGGGGGGATAATTACCGGAAAAAGTGACCTTTGCAATAATTATGTGACCAGGTGTTTCGATGTGACAGGGCAGATTTGGCGGGGCTTTCAGGGGTGTTATCGATACGTGCTGTTAAGTTAACAATTCATGCGAAATAAAAAGGAGGCAAAACTGCCTCCTTCTGAAATTATTTAATTCCGTCTGCGGCCATACGGTCGCGAATATGCTGTGCGCGTTCTTCTGAGGCAGGGTGATCGTCAAACATAGAGCTTTGACGTCCCGCTTCCAGCTTGGCCAGTTTTTCGAAGCTGGTGGCTAAACCGGATGGATTAATGCCGCGTTTGCGCAACAGATCGTAGGAGTAGTCATCCGCTTCGGACTCCTGACGCTGGGAGAACTGAGAGTTCACCAGCTTTTCACCTACGTCGCCCAGCTGTGACTGCGACAGGCTGCCAACGATACCGCCTGCAGATGCTGCCGCTGCGCGGATGGCATTGGTGCCCAGGGCTACCTGCATCCCTTTCTTCACGTGGCCCAAGGCAACGTGGCCCATTTCATGGCCGATGACCGCTTCCACTTCGTTGTCGGTCATCATGTCCATCAGCCCGCTGTAAACGCGGATACAGCCGTTTGCCATCGCGAAGGCGTTGACGTCTTTCGCCATGTACACCTTGTAGTTCACCGGCTGGCCGTTGATGTTATCGCCCAGCGCGGAAGCAATCTTATTCAGACGCTGCGTGTAGGTACTGTTAGCCGGCGCAAGCGTGGCTTTTCCGTCCATATCTTTACAGGCCTGGTCGCTCAGCGCTTTTACCTGCGCATCGCTCAG
This sequence comes from Enterobacter cloacae complex sp. BZL2005, assembly GCF_049238885.1. Lineage (NCBI taxonomy): Bacteria > Pseudomonadati > Pseudomonadota > Gammaproteobacteria > Enterobacterales > Enterobacteriaceae > Enterobacter > Enterobacter cloacae complex sp. BZL2005. The sequence continues at coordinate 70,075 of NZ_JBMKGI010000014.1, forward strand.
GGAATAGGCCTGAAAGGCCTCTGCGCCTGACGTCATCAGACCGTTAGAGTCCATATTCTGACAGCCGCTCAGCAGGAGCGTTGTACCCAGGGCCAGCACTATTGCACGCATTTTCATGAGGTTGCTTCCGTACTCGTTAATCTGAATAAAATCCGAAAAGTGCACCGTCAGCGAAGCCGGTGTCGGGCTAAGTATAAGGAATATCTACAGGGCCGGGCGAGCAGATTGCGCAACATGCGAGCATGATCCAGAGATTTCTTAACAAGCAAAAGAATGCTCCATGTACATGACTTGCGGCTTGGGTTACATTGTTGGCACTTTTTTCCGGCGTAGCCCAAAACGCGCTGTCGTCAAGGGCATGGCCTTTAACAGTCCGATCTGGAGTTAAAATGTCCTCACGTAAAGAGCTTGCTAATGCTATTCGTGCGCTGAGCATGGACGCAGTACAGAAAGCCAAATCCGGCCACCCAGGGGCCCCTATGGGTATGGCTGATATCGCCGAAGTTCTGTGGCGCGATTTCCTGAACCACAACCCGCAGAACCCATCATGGGCTGACCGCGACCGCTTCGTGCTGTCAAACGGCCACGGCTCTATGCTGATCTATAGCCTGCTGCACCTCACCGGCTACGATCTGCCTATCGAAGAGCTGAAAAACTTCCGTCAGCTGCACTCCAAAACTCCAGGTCACCCGGAAGTGGGCTACACCGCTGGCGTAGAAACCACCACCGGCCCGCTGGGTCAGGGTATTGCAAACGCTGTGGGTATGGCGATTGCTGAGAAGACCCTGGCGGCGCAGTTCAACCGTCCTGGCCACGACATCGTTGACCACTTCACCTACGCGTTCATGGGCGATGGCTGCATGATGGAAGGCATTTCTCACGAAGTGTGCTCCCTGGCAGGTACCCTGAAGCTGGGTAAACTGGTTGCGTTCTATGACGACAACGGTATCTCCATCGACGGTCACGTTGAAGGCTGGTTCACTGACGACACCGCTGCACGTTTCGAAGCCTACGGCTGGCACGTTGTGCGTGGCGTTGATGGCCACGATGCTGACTCGATTAAACGTGCAGTAGAAGAAGCGCGCGCTGTGACGGACAAACCGTCCCTGCTGATGTGCAAAACCATCATTGGCTTCGGTTCTCCGAACAAAGCGGGTACGCACGACTCCCACGGCGCGCCGCTGGGCGATGCGGAAATCGCCCTGACCCGCGAAGCGCTGGGCTGGAAATACCCTGCATTCGAAATCCCATCTGAGATCTATGCTCAGTGGGATGCAAAAGAAGTAGGCCAGGCGAAAGAAGCGGCATGGAACGAGAAGTTCGCTGCTTACGCGAAAGCCTTCCCACAGGAAGCGGCTGAATTCACCCGCCGTATGAAAGGTGACATGCCGTCTGACTTCGACGCGAAAGCGAACGAATTCATCGCTAAGCTGCAGGCGAACCCGTCTAAAATCGCGAGCCGTAAAGCGTCTCAGAATGCCATTGAAGCGTTCGGTCCTCTGCTGCCTGAATTCCTCGGCGGCTCCGCTGACCTGGCGCCATCTAACCTGACCCTGTGGTCCGGTTCTAAGCCAATCAACGAAGACACTGCCGGTAACTACATCCATTACGGTGTACGTGAATTCGGTATGACTGCGATTGCCAACGGTATCTCCCTGCACGGTGGTTTCCTGCCGTACACCTCTACCTTCCTGATGTTCGTTGAATATGCGCGTAACGCCGTGCGTATGGCGGCGCTGATGAAACAGCGTCAGGTGATGGTCTATACCCACGACTCCATCGGTCTGGGCGAAGACGGCCCAACTCACCAGCCGGTAGAGCAGGTGGCTTCCCTGCGCGTGACCCCGAACATGAGCACATGGCGTCCATGTGACCAGGTTGAATCCGCGGTGGCGTGGAAATACGGCGTTGAGCGTCAGGACGGTCCTACCGCGCTGATCCTCTCCCGTCAGAACCTGGCACAGCAGGAACGTACCCCAGAGCAGCTGGCGAATATCGCGCGCGGCGGTTATGTGCTGAAAGATTGCGCGGGCCAGCCAGAGCTGATCTTCATCGCTACCGGTTCTGAAGTTGAACTGGCTGTTGCCGCATGGGAAAAACTGACTGCCGAAGGCGTGAAGGCGCGCGTGGTTTCCATGCCGTCTACCGACGCGTTCGACAAGCAGGATGCTGCTTACCGTGAATCCGTACTGCCTAAAGCGGTTTCCGCGCGTGTGGCAGTGGAAGCGGGTATCGCTGACTACTGGTTCAAATACGTGGGCCTGAACGGCGCTATCGTCGGTATGACCACCTTCGGTGAATCTGCTCCGGCAGAACTGCTGTTCGAAGAGTTCGGCTTCACCGTTGAGAACGTGGTCGCGAAGGCGAAAGAACTGCTGTAATCACCATTTTGCCCGGAGGCGCTACGCTTACCGGGCCTACAAATGGCTCGAAAGTAGGCTGGGTAAGCGCTAGCGCGCCACCCGGCTTTTTTGTAAGCATTATTCCACCTAAAATGTGACGCAAGTCATATAGCTCGCTTATTCATCTGGACAGACATTCCTTTTATTCCCCGATTCGCTTATTCTTGCTGAAGCGTTTCAGTCGATTAAATGTTCGACAAATGACCAATCAATCGCAGTTTGTGACAGCAAGGATTCCCCTTCGGGCGTAGCTGGATTACTCTTTCAGCCACCTCAAACTCAGGGATTGCTTTGCAGGAGATCTATGACCGTACGCGTAGCGATTAACGGCTTCGGTCGCATCGGGCGTAATGTGGTTCGTGCTTTGTATGAATCCGGACGTCGGGCGGAAATGACCATGGTGGCAATCAATGAACTGGCGGATGCTGCGGGTATGGCGCATTTGTTGAAGTATGACACCAGCCACGGACGCTTTGCCTGGGATGTGCGCCAGGAAAGAGATCAGCTTTTTGTGGGTGATGACGCTATTCGTGTGCTGCATGAGAACAGCATCTCCGGGCTTCCCTGGCGTGAACTGGGTGTGGATGTGGTGCTTGACTGTACCGGTGTGTATGGCAACCGCGAACATGGCGAAGCGCATCTCGCGGCAGGTGCGAAAAAAGTCCTGTTCTCCCATCCCGGCAGTAACGACCTCGACGCGACCGTCGTGTTTGGCGTCAACCAGCATGAGCTGCAAGCCGAACACCGCATTGTTTCCAACGCCTCCTGTACCACCAACTGCATTATTCCGGTCATCAAACTGTTAGACGATGCGTATGGCATTGAGTCCGGCACCGTGACCACGATTCACTCCGCCATGCACGATCAACAGGTCATTGACGCTTACCACCCGGATTTACGGCGCACGCGTGCAGCGAGCCAGTCAATCATTCCGGTGGATACAAAGCTGGCTGCTGGGATTACCCGAATTTTTCCGCAGTTCAACGATCGTTTTGAGGCGATTGCCGTGCGCGTCCCGACGATCAACGTCACCGCGATCGACCTTAGCGTGACGGTGAAAAAACCGGTAAAAGCCTGTGAAGTCAACCTGTTGCTGCAAAAAGCGGCACAGGGGGCATTTCATGGTATAGTTGACTATACGGAATTACCGTTGGTCTCAGTAGATTTTAACCACGACCCGCACAGCGCCATCGTCGATGGCACGCAAACGAGGGTCAGTGGCGCACACCTTATCAAGACGCTGGTCTGGTGTGATAACGAATGGGGCTTTGCTAACCGAATGCTCGACACCACGTTAGCAATGGCTGCTCAAGGTTTCAGGTAAGGCGCATCGTGCGTCTGCAAAACTTTAAGAATCAACGAGAGGATTCACCATGTCTGTAATTAAGATGACCGATCTGGATCTGGCTGGTAAACGCGTTTTCATCCGTGCCGATCTGAACGTACCGGTTAAAGATGGCAAAGTGACCAGCGACGCGCGTATCCGTGCATCTCTGCCAACCATCGAGCTGGCTCTGAAGCAGGGCGCGAAAGTGATGGTCACCTCCCACCTGGGTCGTCCAACTGAAGGCGAGTACAACGAAGAGTTCTCTCTGCTGCCAGTGGTTAATTACCTGAAAGACAAACTGTCCAACCCGGTTCGCCTGGTGAAAGATTACCTGGACGGCGTTGACGTTGCAGCCGGTGAGCTGGTTGTGCTGGAAAACGTTCGCTTCAACAAAGGCGAGAAGAAAGACGACGAAACCCTGTCCAAAAAATACGCTGCACTGTGCGACGTATTCGTGATGGATGCATTCGGTACGGCTCACCGTGCTCAGGCGTCTACCCATGGTATCGGTAAATTCGCAGACGTAGCGTGTGCCGGTCCTCTGCTGGCTGACGAACTGGAAGCGCTGGGTAAAGCACTGAAAGAGCCTGCTCGTCCGATGGTCGCTATCGTTGGTGGTTCTAAAGTTTCTACCAAACTGACCGTTCTGGATTCTCTGTCTAAAATCGCTGACCAGCTGATCGTTGGCGGTGGTATCGCGAACACCTTCGTTGCCGCTCAGGGCCACAACGTCGGTAAATCCCTGTACGAAGCAGACCTGGTTGACGAAGCCAAACGCCTGCTGGGTACCTGTGATATCCCGGTTCCAACTGACGTTCGCGTCGCGACCGAGTTCTCCGAAACCGCAACCGCGACCCTGAAATCTGTAAACGACATCAAAGACGAAGAGCAGATTCTGGACCTGGGCGACGTTTCTGCACAGAAACTGGCTGAAATCCTCAAAAACGCAAAAACTATCCTGTGGAACGGTCCTGTTGGCGTGTTCGAATTCCCGAACTTCCGCAAAGGGACTGAAATCGTGGCTAACGCAATCGCAGACAGCGAAGCGTTCTCTATCGCAGGCGGTGGTGACACCCTGGCAGCAATCGACCTGTTCGGTATCGCTGACAAGATCTCCTACATCTCCACTGGTGGCGGCGCATTCCTCGAATTCGTGGAAGGCAAAGTACTGCCAGCAGTAGCAATGCTCGAAGAGCGCGCTAAGAAGTAAGCCATTCAAGGGCAGGGAAACCTGCCCAATTTTCAGCGCGCTTTTAAGAGCTCGCACCTTTTCTAACGGCCGAAGATACAGGACTAAGCAACATGTCTAAAATTTTTGATTTCGTAAAACCTGGCGTTATCACTGGTGATGACGTACAGAAAGTGTTCCAGGTAGCTAAAGAAAACAACTTCGCTCTGCCAGCAGTTAACTGCGTGGGTACCGACTCCATCAACGCCGTACTGGAAACTGCTGCTAAAGTTAAAGCTCCAGTTATCGTTCAGTTCTCTAACGGCGGCGCTGCGTTCATCGCAGGTAAAGGCGTGAAAACTGACATTCCTCAGGGTGCTGCAATCCTGGGCGCTATCTCTGGTGCGCACCACGTTCACCAGATGGCTGAACACTACGGTGTTCCAGTTATCCTGCACACTGACCACTGCGCGAAGAAACTGCTGCCGTGGATCGACGGTCTGCTGGACGCGGGTGAAAAACACTTCGCGGCAACCGGTAAGCCACTGTTCTCTTCTCACATGATCGACCTGTCTGAAGAGTCACTGCACGAAAACATCGAAATCTGCTCTAAGTACCTTGCGCGCATGGCCAAAATGGACATGACCCTGGAAATCGAACTGGGTTGCACCGGCGGTGAAGAAGATGGCGTGGACAACAGCCACATGGACGCTTCTGCACTTTACACCCAGCCAGAAGACGTTGATTACGCTTACACCGAGCTGAGCAAAATCAGCCCACGCTTCACCATTGCAGCGTCCTTCGGTAACGTACACGGCGTTTACAAACCAGGTAACGTAGTTCTGACCCCAACCATCCTGCGTGATTCTCAGGAATACGTTTCCAAGAAACACAACCTGCCGCACAACAGCCTGAACTTCGTCTTCCACGGCGGTTCCGGTTCTTCTGCTCAGGAAATCAAAGACTCCGTAAGCTACGGCGTTGTGAAAATGAACATCGACACCGACACCCAGTGGGCAACCTGGGACGGTATCCTGCAGTACTACAAAGCGAACGAAGCTTACCTGCAGGGCCAGCTGGGCAACCCGAAAGGCGAAGACCAGCCGAACAAGAAATACTACGATCCACGCGTATGGCTGCGCGCAGCGCAGACGTCCATGGTGACCCGTCTGGAGCAGGCTTTCAAAGAACTGAACGCGATCGACGTTCTGTAATTTGAGCTGCTAACAGCATCAGAAGGCCCGCAAATGCGGGCCTTTTTTTATGCTTTTTCAATACCCTGCCAGCCCTGTTTTTGTGATCTGTTTGGCAAAACCGGTGCTTTTTGTTTACCCTTTACTGACCTGCCTGTCTCCATGGGGGATGGATTTTGTGTTTTGGTTTAACAAAAGGAAGAATAAATGGAACAACTCGATGTTGTAGACAGCATCAATAACGCCGGTAACTGGCTGGTGCGCAACCAGGCCCTGCTGCTGAGCTATGCCGTGAACATCGTCGCGGCGATAGCCATCATCATCGTCGGGATGATCGTGGCGCGTATTGTCTCGAATACGGTTAACCGCGTAATGCTGGCCCGTCACATTGACGCCACGGTGGCAGACTTCCTCTCCGCACTGGTGCGCTACGGCATTATCGCCTTCACGCTGATTGCCGCGCTGGGCCGTGTGGGGGTGCAAACCGCCTCCGTCATTGCCGTTCTCGGTGCGGCCGGTCTGGCCATTGGTCTGGCACTGCAGGGCTCGCTTTCAAACCTGGCGGCAGGCGTGCTGCTGGTGACCTTCCGTCCGTTCCGCTCCGGCGAATACGTTGACCTTGGCGGCATTGCCGGAACCGTGCTGCAGGTGCAGATTTTCTCAACGACTATGCGTACCGTCGATGGCCGCATCGTGGTCGTGCCGAACGGGAAAATTATCGCGGGCAACATTATCAACTTCTCCCGTGAGCCGGTGCGTCGTAACGAACTGATTATCAGTGTGGCATACGACTCCGACATCGATCAGGTGAAGTCGCTGATTACCAATATCATTGCTTCAGACGATCGCATTCTGAAAGACAAAGAGCAGACGGTTCGCCTGAATGAACTCGGCGCTTCCTCCATTAACTTTGTGGTGCGTATCTGGAGCAAAAGCAGCGATCTGCAAAACGTATACTGGGACGTGCTGGAACGCATTAAGCGCGACTTCGACGCCAATGGCATCAGTTTCCCGTATCCGCAGATGGACGTGAATCTTAAACGCGAGAAAGCCGCCGAGTAATCCCCCGACGTTGTAGGCCCGGTAAGCGCTAGCGCCACCGGGCTTTACCTTCATAAGCTCCGCTAATACCCAATTAATATTATCCATTTCATCTAATGTGATTCGCGCAGTATAGTCAGCTTCCAGAACAACTCTGCGAGAAATCATCATGCTATCTTATTATTTTCAAGGGCTTGCCTTAGGTGCAGCCATGATCCTTCCCCTCGGCCCGCAAAATGCGTTCGTGATGAATCAGGGCATCCGCCGCCAGTACCATCTGATGATTGCCCTGCTGTGCGCGGTAAGCGATTTGCTGCTGATCTGTGCCGGGATTTTTGGCGGCAGCGCGCTGCTGATGCAGTCTCCGTGGCTGCTGGCGCTGGTCACCTGGGGCGGCGTGGCGTTTCTGCTCTGGTACGGATTCGGCGCGCTGAAAACGGCAATGAGCAGCAACCTCGAACTGGCGAGCGCGGAGGTCATGAAGCAGGGGCGCTGGAAGATTATCGTCACCATGCTGGCGGTGACCTGGCTTAACCCGCATGTGTATCTCGACACCTTCGTCGTGCTGGGCAGCCTGGGCGGTCAACTGGACGTTGAGCCGAAACGCTGGTTTGCGCTCGGTACGGTCAGTGCCTCTTTCCTGTGGTTCTTCGGTCTCGCCATTCTGGCGGCATGGCTGGCGCCCCGCCTGCGTACGGCTAAAGCCCAGCGCATCATTAATACCCTGGTCGGCCTGGTGATGTGGTTTATCGCTTTCCAGCTGGCGAAAGAGGGGATTCATCATGTCCAGGAATTGTTCAACTAATCCTTGTCTTATGGACAACTGAATAAGACCCGCTAAGCTTGCTGGCATGCGCCCTGTTATTGGGGCACTCTTCGCAACATGGAGGAATGACAGTGAAGTTTAAAGTGATGGCCCTGGCGGCATTAGTGAGTTTCGGTGCGGTGTCGGTGCAGGCAAGCGAATTGCCGGATGGCCCGCACATCGTCACGTCAGGCACCGCAAGCGTGGACGCGGTACCCGATGTTGCAACCCTGGCAATTGAGGTGAATGTGGCGGCGAAAGATGCAGCGACGGCCAAGAAGCAGGCTGACGATCGCGTTGCGCAATACCTCTCTTTCCTCGAGCAGAACGGTGTCGGTAAAAAAGATATCAACTCTGCGAACCTGCGTACTCAACCCGATTATGACTACCAGAATGGCAAAAGCATCCTGAAAGGCTACCGTGCGGTGCGTACCGTTGAAGTGACCGTGCGTCAGCTGGATAAGCTTAACTCGCTGCTGGACGGTGCGCTGAAGGCGGGCCTGAACGAGATCCGTTCAGTGTCGCTGGGCGTTGCGCAACCGGAGAAGTACAAAGACGAAGCGCGTAAAGCGGCGATCGATGATGCCATTCACCAGGCGGAACAGCTGGCTTCTGGCTTTAAGAGCAAGCTCGGTCCGGTTTACAGCGTGCGTTACCACGTCTCTAACTACCAGCCAAGCCCAATGGTTCGTATGATGAAGGCTGACGCAGCGCCGGTATCCGCTCAGGAAACTTACGAGCAGCCGACAATCCAGTTCGACGATCAGGTGGATGTGGTGTTCCAGCTTGAACCTGTTGCAGCACAGCCGAAACCGGCTCAGTAATCTGTAGGCCGGGTAAGGCGTGGCCGCCACCCGGCTTTTCTTTTTAATCCTGTCTCAATACCTTATGCCCGTACGCCAGCAGCGCGTCAGTGACGTTGCGCATCATGCGGCTTTCCGGCGCAAAACGGTGCCAGTAGAGCATCCGACGCTGATACAGCCCCGGCGTTAAGTCAATCAGCTCACCGCTTTTCAACTCTTTCTCAATCTGCAGATGCGGGATCATGCAGCAGGTCGTGCCCTGGCGTGCAAGCTGCACGAAGGCTTCTGACGAGTTCACGATATGGCACGGCACGCTGCCCGGCGGCAGGTCGAAGTTTTGCTGCAGGAACGCCTGATGCATATCGTCCAGATGGTCGAAGGCCACGGCAGGGGCTTTCAGCAGCGCCGCGCGGGTGACGCCGTTGGGGAAGTAGCGTTCCGCAAAGGCTTTTGAACCCACAAACAGGTAGTCCAGGGCGCCTAACTGATCGACAAGGCAGCTTGGCAGCGCCTGAGGCTGAATACTGACCGCTCCAACCACTTCACCGCGACGCAGGCGCTCCTGGGTGCGGGTTTCGTCTTCAACCTGCAAATTCAGGCGGATAGGGGAGTCTGCGAGGACCGGTGCCAGGGCCGGCAGCAGCCAGGTTGCCAGACTGTCGGCGTTGACCGCCAGAGAGAGCAGCAGCGGCGTAGAGCCCGTTTGTTCGTCACCCAGCCACTCGTCTTCCAGCAGTTCAACCTGACGCAGCAGAGCGAGGAGCTTTTGCCCTTGCTCTGTTGGACGTGGCGGCACGGTACGCACCAGCAGCGGCTGGCCGAACATGTTTTCAAGCTGTTTGATACGCTGAGAGACGGCGGACTGCGTGATGCAAAGCTTTTGCGCCGCGCGCTCAAAGCCTCGTTCACGAATAACTGCATCAAGTGCCTGTAGTGTTCTGTAGTCCGGACGTTTCATTGCTCTGGCTGGCTCCTTAATTTTGCTTATTCTGCACTATGACACAATTTTCCCTTTGTGGCAGACGAATTCCATTCGACGTGTTCTATAATGCGCCCTGAGTTTTCACACCACAGGCAAAACGATCATGACGCAGGATGAACTGAAAAAAGCAGTAGGATGGGCCGCTCTCCAGTACGTACAGCCGGGTACCATTGTCGGTGTCGGTACGGGATCAACCGCGGCACACTTTATCGATGCGCTGGGCACGATGAAGGGGCAGATCGAGGGCGCGGTTTCCAGCTCTGATGCTTCCACGGAAAAGCTGAAAAGCCTCGGCATTACCGTTTTCGATCTTAACGAAGTGGATCGTCTGGGGATTTACGTTGATGGCGCGGATGAAATCAACGGCCACATGCAGATGATCAAAGGCGGCGGCGCGGCGCTGACGCGCGAAAAAATCATCGCCTCCGTTGCGGACAAGTTTATCTGCATCGCCGACGCCTCCAAGCAGGTGGACATTCTGGGTAATTTCCCGCTGCCGGTTGAAGTGATCCCGATGGCCCGCAGCGCGGTTGCCCGTCAGCTGGTCAAGCTGGGCGGTCGTCCGGAATATCGTCAGGGCGTAGTGACCGACAACGGCAACGTGATCCTCGACGTTCACGGTCTGGAAATTCTTGACGCGATTGCGCTGGAAAACGCCATCAACGGCATTCCAGGCGTAGTGACCGTAGGGCTATTCGCCAACCGTGGCGCGGATGTGGCGCTGATCGGCACCGCTGACGGCGTGAAAACCATCGTAAAATGATCTGACGGGGGGAGTCCTCCCCCCGCTAAAAAATTTTTGAAACGCTAAATTCGGTGACTTGTGTCACGTTTTTATGCCTCTTTTGCCGATCCTTCCGCGTTTGTAAATTTCCATAGCATTTTCCTCTGCCATTTTGCGCTGTATGACTTTCCTTCAGCGTACTGACGCAAACGTTCATATTGCTGCAATAGTTTTTTTTGATATGTTGGCTACAGCGGATTTATATCCAGCACAACATCAGTTCAGACAAAAACAGGGTCGGGTAAATGGCAAAGGTATCACTGGAGAAAGACAAGATTAAATTCCTGCTGGTCGAGGGCGTGCATCAAAAAGCAATCGATAGCCTTCGTGCGGCAGGTTACACCAACATCGAATTTCACAAAGGCGCGCTCGATACCGAAGAGCTGAAAGCGTCCATCCGTGATGCCCACTTCATTGGCCTGCGATCCCGTACTCACCTGACTGAAGATGTGATTGCCGCGGCGGAAAAGCTGGTGGCTATCGGCTGCTTCTGCATCGGTACCAACCAGGTTGACCTGAATGCTGCTGCGAAACGCGGTATTCCTGTCTTCAACGCCCCGTTCTCCAACACCCGTTCCGTGGCGGAGCTGGTGATTGGCGAACTGCTGCTGCTCCTGCGCGGCATTCCGGAGGCTAACGCCAAAGCACACCGCGGCGTCTGGAACAAACTGGCTGCGGGCTCCTACGAAGCCCGTGGGAAAAAACTGGGTATCATCGGCTATGGCCACATCGGTACCCAACTGGGGATTCTGGCGGAATCTCTCGGTATGCATGTCTATTTTTACGATATCGAAAGCAAGCTGCCGCTGGGCAATGCCACCCAGGTTCAACACCTGTCTGACCTGCTGAACATGAGTGACGTGGTAAGTCTGCACGTGCCGGAAAATGCGTCCACCAAAAACATGATGGGCGCAGAAGAGCTGGCGCTGATGAAGCCGGGCTCACTGCTGATTAACGCCGCGCGTGGCACGGTGGTCGATATCCCTGCGCTGTGCGATGCGCTGAAGCGTAAGCATCTGGCAGGGGCGGCCATCGACGTTTTCCCAACGGAGCCCGCCACCAACAGCGATCCGTTCACCTCTCCGCTGTGCGAGTTCGACAACGTGATCCTGACGCCACACATCGGCGGGTCTACGCAGGAAGCGCAGGAGAATATCGGTCTGGAAGTGGCAGGTAAGCTGAGCAAATACTCCGACAACGGTTCTACGCTCTCTGCGGTGAACTTCCCGGAAGTGTCTCTGCCGCTGCACGGCGGTCGTCGTCTGCTGCACATCCACGAAAACCGTCCAGGCGTGCTCACCGCGATCAACCAGATCTTTGCCGAGCAGGGCGTCAACATTGCCGCGCAGTATCTGCAGACCAACTCGCAGATGGGCTATGTGGTCATTGATATCGAAGCGGATGACGATGTGGCCGAGAAAGCGTTGCTGAGCATGAAGGCCATTCCAGGGACGATTCGCGCGCGTCTGCTTTACTGATGGTGCGGTCTGTGGTGTCGGGGGGAGCTTACGCTTACCCGACCTACAATGTTTGAGGATTTATGTAGGCCGGGTAAGGCGCAGCCGCCACCCGGCTTTATCCTACCAGACCCAGATTTTGCTGGGCGTCACCACCGCCGGTAACGGCACATCCCATTTCTCCACCGGCAACGCCTCCACGCCCTGGCAATCATGCGCGTAGCCTACCGGCTGCAACCCATACTGCTGCCAGTTTTGCAGCGTCCGGTCGTAAAAACCGCCGCCCATACCTAAGCGCTGTCCCTGCTCATCAAACGCCACCAGCGGCGTAATCAGCACGTCCAGCTGTGACAGCGGGAGCACGTCGCGCACGTCGAGTTTCGGCTCGGTGATTTTCAGACGATTCATCACCAGCTCGCTGTGCGGGTGATAGTGCAAAAATAGCAGGTTGCCTTCGCTGAACGGGTGCAGCACCGGCAGGTACACCTTTTTTCCGGCGCGCCAGAGCTGCTCTATCAGCGGTTGGGTGTCCAGTTCGCCATCGAATGACAGAAACAGGGCAACCGTGCGCGCCATCACGACAGGGGGATACGCCATCATACGGGCGGCGGCCTGCTGGGCAAAATGCGCTTGCTGTTCTGGAGTTAACGCACGACGGCGCTGGCGAATGAGCTGACGGATGTCCTGGCGTGAAGGCGAAACTTCAGGGAATTGAGTCATGGTAGTCGGTAGAAGAAGAAAGAGGGAATCTCCGAGATGCCGCCGCAGGCTGTAACCCTTGAACCCTTGGTTCAAGGTGAATGTGTCGTCATAGTTTTAAGGCTTCTCGGACGAACCGAGCATGCTCACCAACCATGGAGCGCCACATTCTTGTGGTATGAAATATCGGCTCAGGGGACTGGCCCGCTTGCGAACATCTCAGAGAAATTTTGTCTTCACAGTTACTCTACCATAGTCAACTGAGAAGTGTTATTCAAACTTGGGTCCCGGTCTTTCGGGATTGCGACCTTGATCAAGCAATGCTTGTTCTATGGTCTGCTGGAGCATTTTTATGCGCTGCTCCATGCTTGCCGCGTAGTCGCGGGTCTTCGCTTTTTCCTGAGTCAGTTCATAGCTGATGTTCAACGCGGCGATGAAAACCAGCTGCTCAGTATTTGTGACTCTAGTGCGTTCTTTTAGATCTTGCAACCGCTGATTCAAATCGTCCGCAGCCTGATTCAAAGCATCCCTTTGTTCAGGCGGACAATTCACTCGCAGTGAACGGCCAAAAATCTGGAGATCGACGGGTTGTGCAGACATGCCACCTTCCTGCTGATTGACTGCGCTGCCTTCGCTTACGGCCCCGGGGGCTGCGAAGGGGCGACACTATAGCTACCCTGATGTGAAGATACAAGCCCTTTTCTGGTATCACCAGGGTCCAAAGTGGTAGCATATCATGAAACTTCCCCCCAATGATGACGAATGCGCATGTCTATACAGAACGAAATGCCTGGTTACAAGGATTTAAACCAGTTACTGAACCAGCAGGGAGTCGGTTTAACCCCTGCCGAAATGCACGGTCTGATCAGTGGCATGCTGTGCGGCGGAAACAGCGACAGCTCCTGGCAGCCGCTGATCCACGACCTCACGAATGAAGGGCTGGCGTTTGGTCACGAGCTGGCGGAAGCGCTGCGTAAAATGCACGCCGCCATCAGCGATTCGCTGGAAGACGATGGCTTCCTTTTTCAGCTTTATCTGCCTGACGGCGACGACGTCAGCGTGTTCGATCGCGCCGATGCGCTGGCCGGCTGGGTAAACCACTATCTGCTGGGGCTGGGCGTCACGCAGCCTAAACTGGATAAAGTGACCGGCGAAGCGGGTGAAGCGATCGACGACCTGCGCAACATTGCCCAGCTTGGCTACGATGAAGACGAAGACCAGGAAGAGCTGGAAATGTCTCTCGAAGAGATCATCGAGTACGTGCGCGTGGCGGCACTGCTGTGCCACGACAACTTTACGCGCTCACAGCCGACCGCACCGGAAGTTCGTAAGCCAACCTTACATTAAGAAAAATAACGCACAGGAGGGTGTCATGGTTATCTCGAGTCAAGAGTATTCGCGCCGCCGTCAGGCGCTGCTGGCGAAAATGCAGCCGGGCAGCGCCGCGCTAATTTTTGCTGCGCCTGAAGTGACGCGCAGCGCTGACAGCGAATATCCCTATCGCCAGAGCAGCGATTTCTGGTACTTCACCGGCTTTAACGAGCCGGAAGCGGTACTGGTGCTGATTAAAAGCAATGACACCCACAACCACAGCGTGATATTCAACCGCGTGCGCGACCTGACGGCCGAAATCTGGTTTGGCCGCCGCCTGGGCCAGGAGGCCGCGCCGGCGAAGCTGGGCGTTGACCGTGCGCTGGCGTTTAGCGAAATCAACCAGCAACTCTACCAGCTGCTTAACGGCCTCGACGTGCTCTATCACGCGCAGGGCGAATATGCCTACGCCGATGAGATTGTCTTCACCGCGCTGGATAAGCTGCGCAAAGGCTCGCGCCAGAACCTGTCCGCACCGGCCACGCTGACGGACTGGCGTCCGGTGGTGCATGAGATGCGCCTGTTCAAGTCTGAGGAAGAGCTAAATGTGATGCGCCGCGCGGGCGAAATCAGCGCGCTGGCACACACCCGCGCCATGCAGAAATGCCGTCCCGGGATGTTCGAATACCAGCTGGAAGGCGAAATTCACCACGAATTTAACCGCCACGGCGCGCGCTATCCCTCCTACAACACCATTGTCGGCGGCGGGGAAAACGGCTGCATTCTGCACTACACCGAAAACGAAAGTGCGCTGCGCGACGGCGATCTGGTGCTGATTGACGCCGGTTGCGAATATCAGGGCTATGCGGGGGACATCACCCGTACCTTTCCGGTAAACGGTAAATTCTCGCCGGCACAGCGCGCGATTTACGACATTGTTCTCGAATCCCTTGAGACAGCGCTCAAACTGTATCGTCCGGGGACTTCCATGCAGGAAGTGACCGGCGAAGTGGTGCGCATCATGATTACCGGTCTGGTCAGGCTCGGGATCCTGAAAGGGGATGTCGACACCCTGATTGCTGAAAATGCGCACCGACCGTATTTCATGCACGGCCTGAGCCACTGGCTGGGGCTGGACGTGCATGACGTTGGCGCATACGGCACCGACCGTTCGCGCGTGCTGGAGCCGGGCATGGTGTTAACCGTGGAGCCGGGTCTCTACATCGCGCCGGATGCCGACGTGCCAGAAGAATACCGCGGGATTGGCATTCGTATTGAAGACGATATCGTGATTACCGAAACCGGTAACGAAAACCTGACCGCCAGCGTCGTGAAAAACGCTGACGATATCGAGGCGCTGATGGCAGCGGCGCGCGCATGAGCGTGATTATCGTGGGCGGCGGCATGACCGGGGCCACGCTGGCGCTGGCCATTTCGCATATGACGCAGGGCCAGCTTCCGGTGCACCTGGTAGAAGCCGTTGCGCCAGAGGCGTCGAACCACCCCGGTTTTGATGCCCGCGCCATTGCGCTGGCGCAGGGCACCTGCCAGCAGCTTTCCCGCATTGGGATCTGGCAGGCGATTGCCGACCGTGCTACGGCGATCGGGACCGTTCACGTCAGCGATCGCGGCCATGCAGGCTTTGTCACGCTGGACGCGCAGGATTACCGGATTGATGCCCTGGGTCAGGTTGTTGAGCTGCACGACGTCGGATTACGTCTGTTCCGCCTGCTCCAGGACGCGCCGGGCGTCACGCTGCATTGTCCCGCGCGCGTGGCCAGCGTGAGTCGGAGTGACGCGTCGGTCAGCGTGACCCTGGAAAGCGGTACCGTCCTTGAAGGCCAGCTTCTGGTCGCTGCGGACGGTTCGCGCTCGTCGCTCGGCACCCAGTGTGGCGTGGAGTGGCGCCAGCAGCCTTACGGGCAGGTGGCGGTCATTGCGAACGTCGCTACCGCAGCTGACCACAACGGCAGGGCCTTTGAGCGCTTTACGCAGCATGGCCCGCTGGCGATGCTGCCGATGTCGGACGGGCGCTGTTCCCTGGTCTGGTGTCACCCGCAGGATAAGGCGGAAGAGGTTAAGGCCTGGTCCGACGAACGTTTTTGTACCGAGCTGCAGAAAGCCTTTGGCTGGCGGCTGGGGCGTATTACCCATGCCGGCAAGCGGACGGTCTACCCGCTTTCGCTGACGACAGCCTCTCAGTCTATCTCCCATCGTCTGGCGCTTGTCGGTAACGCTGCGCAGACGCTGCACCCCATCGCGGGGCAAGGTTTCAACCTTGGCTTACGCGATGTCATGAGCCTGGCCGAATCTCTGGCGCAGGCGTGGGGCGAGCAAAAAGACTGTGGGGCGTATTCGGTGCTGAGTCATTACCAGACGCGCCGACAGGCGGATAAAGAGGCCACCATCGGTGTGACCGATGGTCTGGTCCATCTTTTTGCCAATCGTTGGGCACCGCTGGTTGCGGGTCGCAACCTTGGGCTGATGGCGATGGAATTATTCATTCCGGCACGTGACGTGCTGGCGCAGCGGACCCTGGGTTGGGTCGCGCGTTAAGGAGTTATCACCGTGCAAAATGTTGATGTCGCCATCGTTGGCGGCGGAATGGTTGGACTGGCATTGGCCTGCGGATTACAGGGCAGCGGCCTGCGCGTGGCGGTGCTGGAGCAAAAGCAGCCTCAGCCCGTTGCATCGGATGCGCCGCCTGAACTCCGCGTCTCGGCGATCAATGCGGCCAGCGAAAAGCTGCTGACGCACCTTGGCGTCTGGTCAGATATTGTGGCACACCGTGCCAGCTGCTATCACGGCATGGAAGTGTGGGATAAAGACAGCTTTGGTCATATTGCTTTTGATGATGAAAGCATGGGCTATAGCCATCTGGGGCACATCGTTGAAAACGCGGTGATCCACCACGCGCTTTGGCAGAAAGCACAGCAGTGCAGCGACGTGACGCTGATTGCGCCTGCGCAGATCCAGCAGGTGGCGTGGGGCGAAAACGAGGCGTTTATCACCCTGCAGAGTGGCGACATGTTGACCGCGCGTCTGGTGGTCGGTGCTGACGGTGCCAACTCCTGGCTGCGTAATAAAGCCGATATCCCGCTGACGTACTGGGATTACCGCCATCATGCTCTGGTCGCGACGATCCGTACCGAAGAGCCGCACGGCGGCGTCGCGCGCCAGATTTTCCACAACGATGGCATACTGGCGTTCCTGCCGCTTCCCGATCCGCACCTGTGCTCAATTGTCTGGTCCCTGGTGCCGGAAAAAGCCCAGCAGATGCATGAGGCGACGCCGGAGGCCTTTAACCAGGCGCTGTGCGTGGCCTTTGATAACCGCCTTGGCCTGTGCACGCTTGAAAGCGAGCATCAGGTATTCCCGTTAACCGGCCGCTACGCGCGCCAGTTTGCGGCGCACCGTCTGGCGCTGGTGGGCGATGCGGCGCATACCATCCATCCGCTGGCCGGGCAGGGCGTCAACCTTGGTTTTATGGACGCGGCGGAGCTGGTAGAAGAGCTGCGTCGCCTGCATCGTGAAGGCAAAGATATCGGCCAGCATCTCTACCTGCGTCGCTACGAGCGCAGCCGCAAGCACAGCGCGGCAATGATGCTGGCGGGTATGCAGGGCTTCCGCGAGCTGTTTGCCGGGTCAAATCCGGCGAAGAAATTGCTGCGCGACATCGGCCTTAAGCTTGCTGACACCCTTCCGGGTGTTAAACCCCAACTCCTCCGTCAGGCGATGGGTCTGAACGACCTCCCGGACTGGCTGCGTTAATGTAGACCCCTGTCACACTTTCTTTTCCCGGCCTCTGCGCCGGGGAAATTCCCTCGTTTGAAATATTCTAATTTCACGTCATTTTTCGCATTAGATAATCTAATGTCGTGTTTTTCTCGTTACGGAAATTCGGCCCGTTTTTCCGCACGAAATATCACCATGTGCTAAATCCTGTTAGATCATTGTTAATTTTGTGCGGGGTTAATCGCATTTTTCCAGTGGATAACTCTGTAGGCTTTTCAGCGTTTTTTGGTCATAAGCTAATGTGATGACCTGTTTTGCCTTATGGTTAACCGCCGTTTTCGGTGGTAAGTTCAGGTAAAAGAGAACGTTTGCGTCGGTGCCCGAACGCGGGGCCGATACCGGGTTTCACGGTGAATTTTTCAACGAGGACAAGATGGCTCAACAGACTCCTTTGTACGAACAACACGTGTTGTGCGGCGCCCGCATGGTGGACTTCCACGGCTGGATGATGCCGCTGCACTACGGCTCGCAGATTGATGAGCACCACGCGGTGCGCACCGATGCCGGTATGTTCGACGTGTCCCACATGACGATTGTCGATCTGCGCGGTAGCCGCACCCGGGAGTTTTTGCGTTATCTGCTGGCAAACGACGTCGCCAAACTGAAGACGCCGGGTAAAGCGCTCTATACCGGCATGCTGAATGCCTCGGGCGGCGTGATTGATGACCTTATCGTCTACTACTTCACCGAAGATTTCTTCCGCCTCGTTGTAAACTCCGCCACCCGCGAAAAAGACCTCTCCTGGATCACCCAACACGCCGAACCGTATGCCATCGACATCACCGTCCGTGATGACCTGTCGCTGATCGCCGTGCAGGGGCCTAACGCGCAGGCGAAAGCCGCGTCTCTGTTCAACGATGAGCAACGTAAAGCCACCGAAGGCATGAAGCCGTTCTTCGGCGTGCAGGCGGGGGATCTGTTTATCGCCACCACCGGCTACACCGGTGAAGCGGGCTACGAAATTGCGATGCCGAACGAAAAGGCCGCTGATTTCTGGCGTGCGCTGGTGGAGGCGGGCGTGAAGCCTGCGGGCCTGGGCGCGCGCGATACGCTGCGTCTGGAAGCGGGCATGAACCTCTACGGTCAGGAGATGGACGAAGGCGTCTCTCCGCTGGCCGCCAACATGGGCTGGACCATCGCGTGGGAACCGGCTGAGCGTGACTTTATTGGCCGTGAAGCGCTGGAGATGCAGCGCGAGAAGGGCACTGAACAGCTGGTTGGCCTGGTGATGAAGGAAAAAGGCGTGCTGCGCGGCGAACTGCCTGTACGTTTTACCGATGCTGACGGCAATCCTCGCGAAGGCGTGATCACCAGCGGAACCTTCTCACCGACGCTGGGCTACAGTATTGCACTGGCACGCGTGCCGGCGGGCATTGGCGAAACGGCGGTGGTGCAAATCCGCAACCGCGAAATGCCGGTCAACGTGACCAAACCGATTTTTGTTCGCGCCGGTAAGCCGGTCGCCTAACTATTTTTATCAGGAGAACTTCAATGAGCAATGTGCCAGCAGAACTGAAATACAGCAAAGAACACGAGTGGCTGCGTAAAGAGGCGGACGGCACTTACACCGTCGGGATCACCGAGCACGCGCAGGAGCTGCTGGGCGACATGGTGTTTGTTGACCTGCCTGACGTGGGCACGACCGTGAGCGCGGGCGACGACTGCGCCGTGGCGGAGTCCGTAAAAGCGGCATCAGACATCTACGCACCAGTAAGCGGTGAGATTGTTGCGGTCAACGACGCGCTGAGCGACTCCCCTGAGCTGGTCAACAGCGAGCCTTATGAAGGCGGCTGGATCTTCAAGATCAAAGCCAGCGACGAATCCCAGGTTGCCGCGCTGCTGGATGCGACCGCGTACGAAGCACTACTGGAAGACGAATAACGTTGTGCCGGATGGCGCTGCGCTTATCCGGCCTGGAGATCAACGTAGGCCCGGTAAGCGTTAGCGCCACCGGGCAACAGCGTTACAGATAACTACGATTCACTGCACGTTTCAGGAACCATCGCTCATGACACAGACTTTAAGCCAGCTTGAAAACCGTGGCGCCTTCATTGAACGTCACATTGGGCCGGATGCTCAGCAACAGCAGGAGATGCTGAAGACGGTTGGCGCGGATTCATTAAACGCACTGATCGGCCAGATTGTGCCAAAAGACATCCAGCTAGCCACGCCGCCTCAGGTGGGGGAAGCCACCACGGAGTTCGCCGCGCTGGCGGAGCTGAAGGCTATCGCCAGCCTGAACAAGCGCTATAAGTCTTACATTGGCATGGGCTACACCAACGTGCAGTTGCCGCCGGTGATCCTGCGCAACATGCTGGAAAACCCGGGCTGGTACACCGCCTATACGCCGTATCAGCCAGAAGTGTCCCAGGGTCGTCTGGAAGCGCTGCTGAACTTCCAGCAGGTAACGCTGGATCTGACCGGTATGGATATCGCCTCTGCGTCTCTGCTGGATGAAGCGACCGCCGCCGCCGAAGCGATGGCGATGGCGAAGCGCGTGAGCAAGCTGAAAAATGCCAACCGCTTCTTCGTGGCGGCGGACGTGCATCCGCAGACGCTGGACGTGGTGCGCACCCGTGCGGAAACCTTCGGCTTTGACGTGATCGTCGATGACGCTGACAAAGTGCTGGATCACCAGGACGTCTTCGGCGTGCTGCTGCAGCAGGTGGGCACCACCGGCGAAGTGCACGACTACGGCGCGCTGATTGCCGAGCTGAAATCCCGCAAGGTTGTTGTCAGCGTTGCCGCCGATTTTATGGCGCTGGTGCTGCTGACGGCCCCGGGCAAACAGGGCGCGGATATCGTATTCGGCTCAGCGCAGCGCTTCGGCGTGCCGATGGGCTACGGCGGCCCGCACGCGGCGTTCTTCGGCGCGAAGGATGAATTCAAACGCTCCATGCCTGGCCGCATTATCGGCGTCTCCAAAGACGCTGCCGGTAATACCGCGCTGCGCATGGCGATGCAGACCCGCGAGCAGCATATCCGCCGCGAGAAAGCGAACTCCAACATCTGTACCTCGCAGGTTCTGCTGGCAAACATCGCCAGCCTGTACGCCGTGTTCCACGGCCCGGCAGGCCTGAAACGCATTGCCAGCCGCATTCACCGCCTGGCCGATATTCTGGCCTGCGGCCTGCAGCAAAAAGGTCTTAAGCTGCGCCATACCCACTATTTCGACACGCTGTGCGTGGACGTGGCGGACAAAGCGGCCGTGCTGGCCCGCGCGGACGCGGCAAAGATCAACCTGCGCAGCGACATCCACAACGCCGTCGGCATTACGCTGGATGAAAGCACCACCCGTGACGATATCCTGAACCTGTTCAGCGTGCTGCTGGGTGACGCGCACGGTCTGGACATTGACGCGCTCGACAAAGAAGTTGCGCTCGACAGCCGCTCCATTCAGGACAGCATGCAGCGTAACGACGCCATCCTGACGCACCCGGTCTTTAATCGCTACCACAGCGAGACCGAGATGATGCGTTACATGCACTCTCTGGAGCGCAAGGATCTGGCGCTGAACCAGGCGATGATCCCGCTGGGATCCTGCACCATGAAGCTGAATGCTGCAGCAGAGATGATCCCGATCACCTGGCCTGAATTCTCCGAGCTGCACCCGTTCTGCCCGCCGGAGCAGGCGGAAGGTTATCACGTGATGATTAACCAGCTTTCCGACTGGCTGGTGAAGCTGACCGGTTACGACGCGCTCTGCATGCAGCCGAACTCCGGCGCGCAGGGTGAATATGCCGGCCTGCTGGCAATCCGTCACTATCACGAAAGCCGCAACGAAGGCCATCGCGATATCTGCCTGATCCCAAGCTCCGCTCACGGCACCAACCCGGCTTCAGCCCAGATGGCGGGCATGGAAGTCGTGGTGGTCGCGTGCGATAAGAACGGCAACATCGACCTGGCTGACCTGCGCGCGAAAGCCGAACAGGCGGGCGACAAGCTCTCCTGCATCATGGTGACCTATCCGTCCACCCACGGCGTGTACGAAGAGACCATCCGTGAAGTGTGCGAAGTGGTGCACCAGTTCGGCGGTCAGGTATACCTCGATGGCGCGAACATGAACGCGCAGGTGGGCATTACCTCTCCGGGCTTTATCGGCGCAGACGTGTCGCACCTTAACCTGCACAAAACCTTCTGCATCCCGCACGGCGGTGGCGGCCCGGGCATGGGGCCAATCGGCGTGAAAGCGCACCTGGCGCCGTTTGTGCCGGGCCACAGCGTGGTTCAGATCGAAGGCATGCTGACCCGTCAGGGCGCGGTCTCTGCGGCACCGTTCGGTAGCGCCTCTATCCTGCCAATCAGCTGGATGTACATCCGCATGATGGGCGCGGAAGGGCTGAAGCAGGCGAGCCAGGTGGCCATTCTGAACGCCAACTACATTGCGACGCGCCTGAAGTCTGCCTACCCGGTGCTCTATACCGGCCGCGACGGTCGCGTGGCGCACGAGTGCATCCTCGATATTCGTCCGCTGAAAGAGCAGACCGGCATTAGCGAGCTGGACATTGCCAAACGCCTGATCGACTACGGCTTCCACGCGCCTACTATGTCGTTCCCGGTTGCGGGCACGCTGATGGTGGAGCCAACGGAGTCCGAAAGTAAAGCCGAGCTGGACCGCTTTATCGACGCGATGCTGGCCATCCGCATGGAAATTGACCGCGTGCAGGACGGCGAGTGGACGCTGGAAGATAACCCGCTGGTCAACGCTCCCCACACCCAGCACGAGCTGGTGGCCGAGTGGAACCACGGCTATTCCCGCGAGCTGGCCGTCTTCCCGGCAGGCGTGGCGAACAAATACTGGCCGACCGTGAAGCGTCTTGATGATGTCTACGGCGACCGTAACCTGTTCTGCTCCTGCGTGCCGATGAGCGAATACCAGTAACATTGCTGATGTAGTAACGTAGGCCGGGTAAGGCGAAGCCGCCACCCGGCTTTTTTATTGGGAGAAGAAAATGGGCATTGCACTTGTGACCGGCGCCAGCCGGGGCATAGGGAAGGCCACTGCGCTGCAGCTGGCCCGCGAAGGCTACACCGTGGCGGTGAACTATCATCACAACATTAAGGCCGCAACGGATGTGATCAACCAGATTGTTGAGGCGGGCGGTAAAGCCTTTGCCGTTCGGGCAGACATCAGTGATGAAGCTCAGGTGCTGGCGATGTTTGAAAGCCTCGATCGTGAAGGCGAGCCGCTGACCGCGCTGGTCAATAATGCGGGGATTCTGTTTGAGCAATCCACCATCGAGAATCTCTCCGCCGAGCGTATTAACCGCGTCCTGGCGACCAACGTTACGGGCTACTTCCTCTGCTGCCGGGAAGCGGTAAAACGCATGTCCTTCAAACATGGCGGCAAGGGCGGGGCGATAGTGAATGTCTCTTCCGCGGCGTCCCGCCTGGGCGCACCGGGTGAATATGTGGATTACGCCGCGTCCAAGGGGGCGGTGGATTCGCTGACAACGGGGCTGTCGCTGGAGGTGGCGGCGCAGGGCATTCGCGTCAACTGCGTCCGTCCGGGCCTGATCTATACCGATATTCATGCTTCGGGCGGAGAACCGGGGCGAGTGGACCGCGTGAAAGCGTTACTGCCGATGCAGCGCGGCGGCCAGCCGGAAGAGGTCGCCCAGGCGATTGTCTGGCTGCTGAGCGAAAAGGCGTCGTACGTGACGGGGAGTTTTATTGAGTTAGCGGGCGGGAAATAAGCCGGGTGGCGGCCCGGCCTCCTATTCGTGTAGGCCCGGTAAGCGCAGTGCCACCGGGCAAAAAATCACAGCGCCTCGCCGTTGCTGGCAATCACGCCTTTATACCACTCGAAGCTCTTCTTGCGGGAACGCGACATGTCGCCCGTGCCGTCGTCGTGCTTGTTCACGTAGATAAAGCCGTAGCGCTTGCTGTACTGGCCGGTGGTGAACGACACGCAGTCGATACAGCCCCATGGCGTATAGCCCATCAGATCGACGCCATCGTGGGTGACGGCTTTGATCATCTCCTCCACGTGGGCACGCAGGTAGTCGATGCGGTAGTCATCGTTGATGCTGCCGTCTTCTTCCACCTTGTCGTAGGCACCGAAGCCGTTTTCAACGATAAACAGCGGCTTCTGGTAACGCTCGTACAGTTCGCACAGAGAATAGCGCAGGCCCACCGGGTCAATCTGCCAGCCCCAGTCGGACGCCTTCACGTGCGGGTTCGGCACGCTGCCTTCGAAGCCGGAAATGGCATCGCCGGTGCCGCCTTCCGCCTTCACCGCGTTGGTCATGTAGTAGCTGAAGCCCAGGTAGTCGCAGGTGCCTTCGCGCAGGATCTGCTCGTCACCCGCTTCCATTTTGATGGAGAAGCCACGACGCTCCCATTCGTTCAGCACGTAGGACGGGTAGTAGCCGCGCAGCTGGACGTCGGTAAAGACGTAGCGCTCGCGCATGGACTCCTGGGCGAACATCACGTCTTCCGGTTTGCAGGAGTACGGATAGAGCGCCACCATCGCCAGCATGCAGCCGACTTTCATCTCCGGGTTGATGCGGCGCGCGGCTTTCACCGCCAGGGCGCTGGCCACAAACTGGTGGTGCAGGACCTGGTACATGGTCTCTTCCGGATTTTCATGTTCCGTATAGACCACGCCCGAGCAGCAGTAGCCGAACAGCGGGGCGCGCCAGTTGCGCTGGTTGTTGATTTCGTTGAAGGTCATCCAGTATTTGACCTTGTTTTTGTAGCGCTCAAAGACCACTTCCGCGAAGCGCACAAAGAAATCGACCACTTTACGGTTGGTCCAGCTGCCGTACTCCTTCACCAGGTGCAGCGGCATTTCGAAGTGGGAGAGGGTGATCACCGGTTCGATGTTGTATTTCAGCAGCTCATCGAACATGTCGTCGTAGAACTTAAGCCCTTCTTCGTTTGGCTGCGTTTCGTCACCGTTCGGGAAGATACGCGTCCAGGCAATCGAGGTGCGGAAACACTTGAAGCCCATCTCGGCAAACAGCTTGATGTCTTCCTTGTAATGGCCGTGAAAATCAATCGCTTCATGGTTGGGATAGTATTTTCCCGGCACCACGTCCTGCGTGATTTCGCGCGGCACGCCGTGTGCGCCGCCGGTTAATACGTCGCAAATGCTTGGCCCTTTGCCGCCTTTGTTCCAGCCGCCTTCAACCTGGTGAGCGGCAACCGCGCCACCCCATAAAAAATCTTTTGGTAAGGTCAATTTTTTCATCGCTGCTATTCTCAATAAATGGCTTATTGGCATCGAGTCTAGCAAAGCGAAATTAAATGTCACGATATAACAAATTGGGCATAATGTGATTTGTCACATCAAAAAAACAGGATGTTTTATTCTGCAAGTTTCTTCGCCAGCTTACGGCCGAGAGATTCCAGAATATAGATGACGGGAATTTGCGTGGTGATATCGTAGACGCCTGCAATACGCGTCTGGGGAACGTGCCAGGAGAGATTAAAGTCCGCCAGTTTTGCGAGACGCGAGTGCTCGTGGCTGGTAATGGAGAGCACCTTGCAGTGATGCAGGCTAAACTGGCTGGCGAAGCGCAGGATCTCCTCGGTCTCACCCGAGACGGAGAGCACAATCGCCAGCGCATTTTTCGCCATGTCATTGGTGACCGGGAAATAAGGGTCATCAATATGGTTACTGAATTTTCCGATATTAGAAAAGAAACGTGCGCCATATTTTGCCAGCGAGCCTGACGTTCCTGCGCCGACAAATATAATGCGTTCCGACGATAAAATAATATCGACCGCATTATCTAATAACGCGTCGAACTCTTCATTATTTACGCTTTTAAAGAAGCTGATAATTTCGCTGGCGCCAAAGTTCGCCTGCTGGGGTTCATTCTGCTCGAGATAGAGCTTAAAGCGCACGCGAAACTCCGAGTAGCCTTCGCAGTTAAGCTTGCGGCAAAAGCGCAGGATAGTGGTCGTCGAGACACCCGCCGCATCCGCCAGCTCGCGGATGGTCATGTACATGACTTTGTCACGGTTTTTAATGACATAGTTGTAGACCATCATCTCCAGGTTATTGAGACTGGCAATGGCGGAGTGGGTGAACATACTCACAATGGCATAACTCTTATTCAGACCTCATGTATCCATCATAACATGCGGCCAGACGGCAGGATCCATTTTTATGCTCTTGATTCTTAATGGTTAAATTTTAATGTGAACAAATGTTAGGTGAAAAATTCATTTATACCTATGATTTTTAGGTATAAATCCTGAAGTGAAATTATTTTAGCTAACAGGTGTTCACTGGAATCATTCTCAGTTAGCATAGTGATGCGATGAATAATCATCTTTTGTTTTCCCGGAGTTTTGTATGGTGAGCAGACCATTAATCGCACAGGGATATTCGCTGGCTGAGGAAATAGCCAACAGCATCAGCCACGGCATTGGCCTGGTGTTTGGGATTGTCGGTTTAGTGTTATTGCTGGTGCAGGCGGTCGATGCCAATGCCAGCGCAATGGCCATTACCAGCTACAGCCTCTATGGCGGGAGCATGATCCTGCTGTTTCTGGCCTCGACGCTGTATCACGCGATCCCGCATCAGCGGGCCAAGATGTGGCTCAAGAAATTTGACCACTGCGCTATCTATCTTCTCATTGCAGGTACCTATACGCCGTTTCTGCTGGTGGGGCTCAACTCACCGCTGTCGCGCGGGCTGATGATCATTATCTGGAGCCTGGCGCTGCTCGGGATCCTGTTTAAGCTCACCATCGCGCACCGGTTTAAGGTGCTGTCGCTGGTCACCTATCTGACCATGGGCTGGCTGTCGCTGATCGTGGTGTACCAGCTGGCAATCAAACTGTCGATAGGGGGCGTAACGCTTCTGGCCTTAGGCGGCGTGGTGTATTCGCTCGGCGTCATTTTCTACGTCTGCAAGCGCATTCCGTACAACCATGCTATCTGGCACGGCTTTGTGCTGGGCGGCAGCGTGTGCCACTTTTTGGCGATTTATTTGTACGTGGGGCAGGTGTAATTTTTCGTCGGGTGGCGGCTTCGCCTTACCCGACCTACGGGATAAGTAGGCCCGGTAAGCGCAGCGCCACCGGGCGATACAGCATCACTCTTCCAGTGAATACGGCAGCGGCTCGATGCTCAGCGTGTTCACATCATCGCGCACGCGGAACACGCTGTCAGCTTCCATGTCGTTGCTCATAACGGCCTGCACCAGAAGACGTCCATCATCCAGCTGTACGGCGGCTAATACGGTGCCGGTTCGGCGCCAGTTTTCACCCATCTTCAGCTCTAAATCTTCACCCGCTTCAGGGACGCGGCTGGCATGTCCCGCCAGCGTCCACAGCGCGCGTTTGTTTGCCCCGCGGAATTTCGCACGCGCGACCATCTCCTGGCCGGTGTAGCAGCCTTTTTTAAAGCTGATGCCGCCCAGTGCCTGTAAGTTCGTTGCCTGAGGAATAAACTGCGCGCTGTTTGCAGCGTCAATGATCGGCAGACCCGCTTCGATGTTCAGCGCCAGCCACTGCTGGCTGTTGTTAAGCTGCGCTTCGCCGCGCAGCGCTTCGGTCACGCGTTCGGCAGTTGCCGCATCCGTGACTAACAGGAAACGCTCCGCCGGGTGTTCAAACCACAGGATTGAGGTGGCGCCTTCGCTGACGAGCGGCTTTTCGGCATCCGGCAGTTCGCTGAACAGGTTTTTCAGCGCCGCACGCGCCTGGAAGCCGGCCACACCCAGCAGGACATGTTCGTCGTCTGCGGCAATGGTGACTTTGGAAAAGACCGCGTATTTTTTCAGCTCTTTGAGCTGGGCGTCTCGCAGGCTGCGGCGCTCAATAAAGGCAAAGCCGTCCTGACGGCGGAACAGACGCAGGTTGCTCCACATTTTGCCTTTTGGGTCGCAATGGGCGGCCAGCAGGTGCTGGTGTTCGGTCATCTGGCTGACGTCGGCGGTCACCTGGCCCTGCAGATATTTTTCGGCGTCGGCACCGGTGAGCGTTGCCAGCGCCCAGTCATCAAGAGAAATAAGCGTCAGCGGCAGACGCGCAGAGGCGGCGGGCTGGCGAGGAGAAAATGGTGTAAAGGCCATAACGATATCCTGAATTGCTTAACGCTTTGATAATGCCTAATGGTAAAAGAGCCTGCAGGCAATGCAAGCGCTTTCAACAGGCCATTTGTGCCATAAACCGGTTCTGCGTAGCGCCACGCAAAATAGTGTAATCCGCTGTGTTTGTAGGGATTATTCTGGAAGCCTGCTTGTTGATCGCAATATTCCAGTAATGAAACGGTCAAAAACACGTTACACTAGCTGGTGTCCCCGTAGAGAAATAAAGAACACCGAATGGGGTACCGACTGTGCCAAACGTAATGCAGGAAACTGAACATGGATATTAACAACAAGGCCCGTATTCACTGGGCGTGCCGTCGCGGCATGCGTGAACTTGATATTTCCATCATGCCTTTCTTCGAATATGAGTATGACACCTTAAGCGACGACGATAAGCGTCTGTTTGTTCGCCTGCTTGAATCTGACGATCCGGATTTATTCAACTGGCTGATGAACCACGGCAAACCCGCCGACACCGAGTTGCAACGGATGGTGCAATTAATTCAAACACGGAATCGGGAACGTGGTCCTGTGGCAATCTGATCTTCGCGTCTCGTGGCGCTCGCAGTGGATGTCTTTATTGCTCCACGGCCTGGTTGCGGCCTTTGTGTTACTGATGCCGTGGCCGCTGAGCTATACGCCGCTGTGGCTGCTGTTACTGTCGTTTGTCGTTTTTGACAGCGTACGCAGCCAGCGTCGTATTAATGCCCGTCAGGGAGAGATTAAATTACTGATGGATTCCCGCCTGCGCTGGCAGGGAAAAGAGTGGGATATTCTCGGGATGCCCTGGATGCTCAACTGCGGCATGATGTTACGGTTACGCAAGGTGGACGGCGGGCGTTGCCAGCATCTTTGGCTGGCGGCTGACAGTATGGATGCTGCCGAGTGGCGAGACCTGCGCCGGATGCTGTTGCAACAGACGACGCAGGGGTAATAGGCGTTAGCTAAACTTTTCTGCCATTTCGCCCAGAATCTGCTCGCACCAGTTTTGCAGGCGTTCATCGCTAAGATCGTACTGGTTGGTTTCATCCAGCGCGAGCCCAACAAACAGCTCGCCGTCGGCAATAATCGGCTTTTTACTGGTGAACTCGTAACCTTCGGTTGGCCAGTAGCCGATGAAAGACACCCCTTTCGGCGCCAGCTTGTCGTGCAGCATGCCGAGTGCGTCCAGGAACCATTCCCCGTAACCCAGCTGATCTCCCATGCCGTACATGGCAATGATCTTGCCGTCGAGATTGACTGAGTCGAGTTGATCCCAGATGGCTTCCCAGTCTTCCTGTATCTCACCAAAATCCCAGGTTGGGATGCCCAGGATCAGTACATCGTACTGTTCCATCAGCGCGACCGCGTCATCTTTCAGGTTATGCAACGTCACCAGTTCCGGGCCAATGATGTCGCGAATTTTCTCTGCCGCCATTTCGGTGTAGCAGGTGCTGGAACCATAGAACAGACCAATATTCATCGCGTAACTATCTCAATTCATGCTTTGACTTTGCGCGTAGTGTACCAGAAACCGGTCACAATCAGGCATAATGGCCTGACTGCAGAATCAAAGGGGCTGATGTGGAAAAGGATCTCGCACTCGTTGAACAGTTTCTCGACGCGCTGTGGCTGGAAAAAAATCTGGCCGAGAATACGCTCAGCGCCTACCGGCGCGATCTTACCATGCTGGTGGAGTGGCTGGCCCGTCGGCAGCTCTCGCTGGCGAGCGCGCAAAGCGACGACCTGCAGGCGCTGCTCGGTGAACGTGTAGAAGGGGGATACAAAGCCACCAGCTCTGCACGCTTGCTCAGCGCCATGCGTCGGCTGTTCCAGCATCTCTACCGTGAGAAGATCCGCGAAGACGATCCCAGCGCGCTGCTGGCATCCCCTAAGCTCCCGCAGCGGCTGCCGAAAGATCTCAGCGAAGCACAAGTTGAGAGATTATTACAGTCACCGGCTGTTGACCTGCCGCTGGAGTTACGCGATAAAGCGATGCTTGAGCTATTGTATGCTACCGGCCTGCGCGTTTCGGAGCTGGTTGGCCTGACGATGAGCGACATCAGCCTGCGTCAGGGCGTGGTGCGCGTCATCGGTAAAGGAAACAAGGAAAGGCTGGTTCCGCTGGGCGAAGAGGCGGTTTACTGGCTGGAAACGTATCTGGAGCACGGTCGCCCGTGGCTGCTCAACGGCGCGTCTATCGACGTTCTGTTTCCGAGCCAGCGCGCACAGCAGATGACGCGGCAAACGTTCTGGCATCGCATCAAGCATTACGCCACACTGGCCGGTATCGACAGTGAAAAGCTTTCGCCGCACGTATTGCGTCATGCCTTCGCGACGCATCTGCTCAACCACGGCGCGGATTTACGCGTGGTGCAGATGCTGCTGGGACATAGCGATCTTTCCACGACGCAAATTTACACCCATGTCGCGACGGAACGCCTGCGGCAGCTACACCAACAGCACCACCCTCGTGCGTGAGTGCCGACGAATTGTAACAGGATCAACTATGAAAAAGAGTTTCGCGCTATTCACCCTGCTGGCAGCCTCCTTTACCGGTTTCGCCCATGCTGACGACGCCGCTATCAAACAGTCGCTCGCTAAGCTTGGCGTCACCGGCAGCGATATTCAGCCAGCACCGATCGCCGGGATGAAAACGGTACTGACCAACAGCGGCGTGCTGTACGTCACCGAAGACGGTAAACACATTATTCAGGGGCCAATGTACGACGTGAGCGGCGCGCAGCCGGTCAACGTGACCAACCAGCTGCTGATGAAAAACCTGAACGCGCTCGAAAAAGAGATGATCGTCTATAAGGCGGCGCAGGAAAAACACGTTATTACCGTCTTCACCGATATCACCTGCGGCTACTGCCACAAGCTGCATGAAGAGATGAAAGACTACAACGCGCTGGGTATTACCGTGCGTTACCTGGCCTTCCCGCGCGCGGGCGTGCAGAGCCAGCCGGAGCAGGACATGAAGGCCATCTGGTGTGCAAAAGACCGCAACAAAGCGTTTGACGACGCGATGAACGGCAAAGGCGTTAAGCCGGCCTCCTGCGACATTGATATCGCTAACCACTACGCGCTGGGCGTGCAGTTTGGCGTGAGCGGTACGCCAGCGATTGTCCTGAGCAACGGGTACGTCGTTCCGGGCTATCAGGGACCAAAAGAGATGAAAGAGTTCCTCGACGCGCACCAGAAACAGGTTAGTGGTAAATAATCCGCGTGAAAGCCCCGATAAAATTGCGCCGCCGCGAGGCGGTTGAACCGATTGATTTGCCGGACGATCTCCCGCCGCTGCTGAAGCGCCTCTACGCCAGCCGCGGCGTGCGTCGTGCTGAGGATCTTGAACGTAGCGTAAAAGGGATGCTGCCCTGGCAGCAGCTGAACGGCATCGAAAAAGCCACTGAAATGCTCTACAACGCCCTGCGTGAGAACACGCGTATTGTGGTAGTAGGGGATTTCGACGCCGACGGCGCAACCAGCACCGCGCTGAGCGTGCTCAGCCTGCGCGCGCTGGGCTGCGATAACGTCACGTATCTGGTGCCGAACCGTTTTGAAGACGGCTACGGACTCAGCCCGGAAGTGGTCGATCAGGCCCACGCCCGCGGTGCGCAGATGATCATGACCGTCGATAACGGGATCTCTTCCCATGCGGGGGTCGATCATGCCCACGCGCTGGGGATCCCGGTGCTGGTTACCGATCACCATCTCCCCGGTGAAACGCTGCCTGCCGCCGACGCGATTATTAACCCCAACCTGCGCGACTGTGATTTTCCGTCGAAATCCCTCGCGGGCGTAGGCGTGGCGTTTTATCTGATGCTGGCGCTGCGTACCCTATTACGCGATAAGGGCTGGTTCGACTCCCGCGGTATTGCCGCACCGAACCTGGCCGAATATCTCGATCTGGTGGCGCTGGGTACCGTCGCGGACGTGGTCCCGCTCGATACCAATAACCGTATTTTGACCTGGCAGGGCTTAAGCCGTATCCGAGCGGGCAAGTGCCGTCCGGGGATCAAGGCGCTGCTGGAAATCGCCAACCGCGACCCGCTCAAGCTGGCGGCAAGCGATTTGGGCTTTGCCCTCGGTCCACGCCTGAACGCGGCCGGAAGACTGGACGATATGTCCGTTGGCGTCGCGCTGCTGCTGTGCGACAACCTCGGTGAGGCGCGCGTGCTGGCCAACGAGCTGGACGCCCTGAACCAGACACGTAAAGAGATTGAGCAGGGAATGCAGGCCGAAGCGCTGACCCTGTGTGAAAAACTTGAACGCAGCGGCGATACGCTGCCGGGCGGCCTGGCAATGTACCATCCCGAGTGGCATCAGGGCGTGGTCGGCATTCTGGCGTCGCGCATCAAAGAGCGCTTCCACCGCCCGGTGATCGCCTTCGCCCCCGCGGGCGACGGCACGCTGAAAGGCTCTGGCCGCTCGATTCAGGGCCTGCATATGCGCGACGCGCTGGAGCGTCTCGATACGCTGTATCCGGGCCTGATGATCAAGTTCGGCGGCCATGCGATGGCGGCAGGCCTGTCGCTGGAAGAGGCGAAATTCGACGAGTTTCAGCGCCTGTTCGGCGAGCTGGTCACCGACTGGATTGACCCGGCCCTGCTGCAGGGTGAAGTGGTGTCCGATGGCGAGCTTTCACCGCTTGAGATGACGATGGACGTGGCGCAAATGCTCCGCGATGCCGGTCCATGGGGGCAGATGTTCCCGGAACCGCTGTTCGATGGCCGTTTCCGCCTGCTGCAGCAGCGCATCGTCGGCGAACGTCATCTGAAGGTGATGGTTGAGCCGGTCGGCGGCGGCCCGCTGCTGGACGGCATTGCCTTTAACGTTGACACGGCGGTATGGCCGGACAACGGCGTGCGCGAGGTCGAGCTGGCGTACAAACTGGACATCAACGAGTTTCGCGGTAACCGCACCCTTCAGATCATCATCGACAATATCTGGCCAATTTAGCGGCAGTAATCTCTATAAAAAAGGGCGTGGATTCGGTACAATCCCGCTCTTATCACCGCATTTTGACAAGTCCATAAAAGAAAACAGACCATGTTTGAAATTAATCCGGTAAAAAACCGTATTCAGGACCTCACGGAGCGCTCTGACGTTCTTAGGGGGTATCTTTGACTACGATGCCAAGAAAGAGCGTCTTGAAGAAGTAAACGCCGAGCTGGAACAGCCGGACGTCTGGAACGAACCTGAACGCGCACAGGCGCTGGGTAAAGAGCGTTCCTCTCTCGAAGCTATCGTAGATACGCTGGATCAAATGGCCCAGGGGCTGGAAGATGTTTCCGGTTTGCTGGAGCTGGCCGTCGAAGCCGACGACGAAGAAACCTTTAACGAAGCTGTAGCAGAACTCGACGTGCTGGAAGAGAAGCTGGCGCAGCTTGAATTCCGTCGCATGTTCTCCGGCGAATACGACAGCGCTGACTGCTATCTCGATATTCAGGCAGGTTCCGGCGGTACCGAAGCGCAGGACTGGGCCAGCATGCTGATGCGTATGTATCTGCGCTGGGCCGAAGCGCGCGGCTTCAAAACCGAAATTATCGAAGAGTCAGAAGGTGAAGTGGCCGGTATTAAATCCGTGACCATTAAGATCATCGGTGATTACGCCTACGGCTGGCTGCGTACCGAAACGGGCGTTCACCGCCTGGTGCGTAAGAGCCCGTTCGACTCCGGCGGCCGTCGTCATACCTCCTTCAGCTCCGCGTTTGTTTACCCGGAAGTGGATGAAGATATTGATATCGAAATTAACCCGGCGGACCTGCGTATCGACGTTTACCGCGCATCCGGCGCGGGCGGCCAGCACGTTAACCGTACGGAATCTGCGGTGCGTATTACCCACATTCCAACCGGGCTGGTAACGCAATGCCAGAACGACCGTTCCCAGCATAAGAACAAAGACCAGGCCATGAAGCAGATGAAAGCGAAGCTTTATGAGCTGGAGATGCAGAAGAAAAATGCTGAGAAACAGGCGATGGAAGACAACAAGTCTGACATCGGCTGGGGCAGCCAGATCCGTTCTTACGTCCTTGATGACTCCCGCATCAAAGACCTGCGTACCGGGGTTGAAACCCGCAACACGCAGGCGGTGCTGGACGGCAGCCTGGACCAATTTATCGAAGCAAGTTTGAAAGCAGGGTTATGAGGAACCAACATGTCTGAACAACAAGCACAGGGCGCTGACGCGGTAGTCGATCTTAACAACGAACTGAAAACCCGCCGCGAGAAGCTGGCAGCGCTGCGCGAGCAGGGCGTGCCGTTCCCGAACGATTTTCGTCGTGACCACACCTCAGACCAACTGCACGCTGACTTCGACGCGAAAGAGAACGAAGAGCTGGAAGCGCTGAACGTTGAAGTGGCCGTTGCGGGCCGCATGATGACCCGTCGTATCATGGGTAAAGCCTCCTTCGTGACCCTGCAGGACGTTGGCGGCCGCATTCAGCTGTACGTGTCCCGTGACGATCTGCCGGAAGGCATCTACAACGAGCAGTTCAAGAAGTGGGACCTGGGCGATATTCTGGGCGCGAAAGGTAAACTGTTCAAAACCAAAACCGGTGAACTGTCTATCCACTGCACCGAGCTGCGTCTGCTGACCAAAGCCCTGCGCCCGCTGCCGGACAAATTCCACGGCCTGCAGGATCAGGAAGCGCGCTATCGTCAGCGCTACCTGGATCTCATCTCTAACGATGAATCCCGCAAGACCTTCAAAATTCGCTCCCAGATCATGGCCGGTATCCGCCAGTTCATGGTGAACCGCGACTTTATGGAAGTGGAAACCCCAATGATGCAGGTGATCCCTGGCGGCGCGTCTGCGCGTCCGTTCATCACCCATCACAACGCCCTAGACCTGGACATGTACCTGCGTATCGCGCCGGAACTGTACCTGAAGCGTCTGGTGGTTGGTGGTTTTGACCGCGTGTTCGAAATCAACCGTAACTTCCGTAACGAAGGGATCTCCGTTCGTCATAACCCAGAGTTCACCATGATGGAACTCTATATGGCGTATGCGGATTACAAAGATCTGATCGAGCTGACCGAATCCCTGTTCCGTACCCTGGCGCAGGATATTCTGGGCACCACGCAGGTTCCTTACGGTGAAGAAGTCTTCGACTTCGGCAAGCCGTTCGAAAAACTGACCATGCGCGAAGCGATCAAGAAGTACCGTCCGGAAACCAATATGGCCGATCTGGATAACTTCGATTCTGCGAAAGCGATCGCCGAAAGCATCGGTATCAAGGTTGAGAAGAGCTGGGGTCTGGGCCGTATCGTGACCGAGATCTTCGAAGAAGTGGCCGAAGCGCACCTGATTCAGCCGACCTTCATCACCGAGTACCCGGCGGAAGTCTCTCCGCTGGCGCGTCGTAATGACGAGAACCCGGAGATCACTGACCGCTTCGAATTCTTCATCGGTGGCCGTGAAATCGGCAACGGCTTTAGCGAGCTGAACGATGCGGAAGACCAGGCTCAGCGCTTCCAGGATCAGGTTGACGCGAAAGCGGCTGGTGACGACGAAGCGATGTTCTTCGACGAAGACTACGTGACCGCGCTGGAGCACGGCCTGCCA
Organism: Enterobacter cloacae complex sp. BZL2005; assembly: GCF_049238885.1. Taxonomy (NCBI): domain Bacteria; kingdom Pseudomonadati; phylum Pseudomonadota; class Gammaproteobacteria; order Enterobacterales; family Enterobacteriaceae; genus Enterobacter; species Enterobacter cloacae complex sp. BZL2005. The sequence goes on from NZ_JBMKGI010000014.1 coordinate 105,442, forward strand.
CCAACGGCGGGTCTGGGTATTGGTATCGACCGTATGGTGATGCTGTTCACCAACAGCCACACCATCCGCGACGTGATCCTGTTCCCGGCGATGCGCCCGGTCAAGTAAGACGTTAAGATGTAAAAAAAGCCCCGAAAGGGGCTTTTTTATTGCGCCGCGAAGGCTTTAAGTTTTTCGCGGGCGGTTGTCGCTTCCATGACCATCCATGGGCTAAAGGCCCAGGGCGTCGCGTCCAGCGCGCGGAATAGCGCATCAAGCTCAACCCACTGATAGTCCATCACTTCATCTTCGTTTATCGTCACGTCATTGGTGATGCGGGCGGCGAATACCGGGCAAATTTCATTTTCCACGATCCCGGACGGGTCGGTTTCCCGATAGCGAAATTCAGGGGCGACGGCGGTGATATCGGTCAGTTCTGCGCCCACTTCGAAGCGGCAGCGGCGGATTATCGCCTGGACTGTCTCTTCGCCCGACTGCGGGTGGCCGCAGACGGAGTTGGTCCAGACGCCGGGCCAGGCTTTTTTGCTTAAGGCGCGTCGGGTGATCAGACATTCGCCTTTTGCGTTAAAAAGCCAGGAAGAGAACGCCAGATGCAGCGGGGTATGTAACGTGTGTGCGGCATATTTTTCCTGAGTGCCAATCACCATTCCCTGGTCGTTTACCAAAATAACGTGTTCTTGAATACTCATTGATGCTCCAGTGCCAAATTGCCGAGTGGTTCAGCACCATCAGCCGAAGCATTATACTGCATTCTTATACGAACGGTTTGGCTCGTAGAGCGGAAAAGGGCATGACCCCTGTTCGTTTTGGCTGTTATCATAGTGCGCCATTCACGCTGACCGAGGATCTGTTTTGTTTGCAGGAAGCCTGACGAGAAAACCCCTTACCGCTATTTTTTGCCTGACGCTGACGCTATTACTGGCGGGCTGTTCAGGGAGCAAATCTTCGGATACGGGAAGCTATTCCGGTTCGGTCTACACCGTCAAACGCGGGGACACCCTGTACCGGATTTCGCGCGCAACGGGAACCAGCGTGAAGGATCTGGCGCGGCTGAATAACCTTTCTCCGCCCTACACCATCGAGGTGGGGCAGCAGCTGAAGGTTAGCGGCGGATCGTCCTCCGGTAAAAAATCCTCTTCGAAAGGCAAAACCGCCAAAGTGACGCCGTCCTATCAGGTGCCGCAATCGTCATGGCCGCCGGTTGGACAGCGCTGCTGGATTTGGCCTGCCAGCGGTAAAGTGGTCGCCCCTTACTCACTCTCTGAAGGTGGCAACAAGGGTATTGATATCGCCGCTGCGCGCGGTACGCCGGTTTATGCCTCCGGAGCCGGGAAGGTGGTTTACGTGGGTAACCAGCTGCGCGGCTACGGTAACCTGATCATGATTAAGCATGGGGAAGACTACATCACGGCCTATGCGCACAACGACACGATGCTGGTCAACAACGGGCAGAACGTCAAAGCCGGGCAGAAGATTGCCACCATGGGCAGCACCGGTACGGATTCAGTGAAGCTGCATTTCCAGATTCGCTACAAGGCGACGGCCATCGATCCGCAGCGCTATCTTCCTGCGCCCGGCAGCAAACCGAAGTGCTAAGTGATTATTTAATCGCCGGTTAGTTGTGAAGAGGCTTGTATGAAGGTGCGTAAGGTCTATAATGCCTTACGCACCTCAAAGCGGGCGTAGTTCAATGGTAGAACGAGAGCTTCCCAAGCTCTATACGAGGGTTCGATTCCCTTCGCCCGCTCCAGAATTTCTTGATGTGATCCTCCTCTGTCTATTTTTTTAACCAGCCCATCCTTTTCCATCCAGGTATCGTCATGCTGTTGTTTGATCGCTTCAACGAAGTTATCACGCATGCCTCCATATTCAGCACTGAGTTATCAGGTGTCATCAGAATTTGCAGCACGATGAATGCAACGGATAATTTAATCTACGCTGCTAGCTCATGTTTATATCTAACTATTGGAAGGGGTGGTTAAAATTTTTTGAAAGAAGAAACAATCAGGCAATAATAAAAAATTCCGATATGACGCACTTCGTCATAACGGTTTTTTTAAACTTAACGCAAATATTACTACCAATTATAGTAGCCCTCTTTTTGAGACTATTCCCTATTGCGCCAGAGCTGGCATATTGAGGAAAACAAAAACTATTATCCTTTAATATGCGCTATTACAGCAAAGCCGTCTTTTTTTGCTCGTTTTATTTTTGTTCTCTGAGCCATGCAGCCCCCCTTACTCCTGCTGACCGGGACACAGTGCGTCAGCAGCAGGAGGAACTGTTATTAAAGAGCCAGCAACAGCGTGAGGAGCTGGAGCGGAGTATTCCTCGCCCCGCGCCCGCCAGACCGCTGCCTGTTACCGGCGCCGGACCCTGTTTCACTATTCATACCATTACCCTTTCCGGTGCGACCTTAATCTCCCCGAAAACCCGGCAGACCCTTGTCGCGCAGGCCGGTAACGGTCTCTCCCTGTCAGGTACGGATATCCGTGCCGGTAAATCGGTCTCACTCAGTGGCGAAAATGACCTCATGGGGGGGAGCCGGGATACCCGCGACGGTGAAAACCACAGCAGCAGCGCCCAGTATGGTGTGACGGCATCTGCTGGCGGCTGGGCTGTTGAGGCTGCTAAAGCCGCAGAGACGGCTGCCCGCAGCGCAGGGCACTATGTCGGACTCGTCGCTCGTCAAGGCTAAAGTGTCTTTAACGGCGGGGACGTCCTCTCAGGACAGTCGTTACCACAGTACCGACACGCAGGGCACCACCATTAATGCCGGCGAGAATGTCTCTGTTCGTGCCGGAAATGACATTGCCGGTATGGGGGTACAGATCGCGGGTAAACACGTGGCGCTGGATGCGGGGCGCGATATTCTGTTGTCTGCCTCCCAGAACACAACCCTCTCTGAGAGTAAAAACAGCGTTAGCCAGTTCAGCGTTGGTGTCGGTGTGAGCCTGATTGGTGCACAAAACGGCATCTCGGTGGAGCTGGGAGCGTCACAGTATAAGGGTAAGGAAAACAGCCAGTCACAGCGCAATACGAACAGCGTTGTCCATGCTGATGAACAGCTTACGGTGAACAGCGGACGCGATCTCACCATCAGCAGCGTGCAGGATACAGCCAGTTATGACAGCAAGCAGTCTTCGTCAGGCGCGTCCCTCAGTCTGTGCATACCGCCACTGTGTTATGGTGCCTTTTCCGGTAGCGTCAGTGCATCGGTGAGAATATCACCCAGAATGGTAAGAGCGTCGCTGAACAGAGCGGGATATTCGCAGGCAAGGGCGGCTTTGCCGTCACCACCGGAAATCATACCCAGCTTGACGGCGCGGTGATTGCATCCACGGCGTCTGCAGATAAAAATAGCCTCGACACCGGTACGCTGGGTTTCAGTAATCTCCACAACGAGAGCCAGACCAGCGGCAACGGCTACACGGTGGCGCTTTCCGGCAGCGCGGGCGGCAGCGGGAACGGTGAAAACCGCAACCTGGCACCGGCCATCGGTACGGGCCAGGCAAAAGAGAGCCACACCGGCACGACCTCATCAGCGGTGAGTGGCGGTAGCATTGTCATTCGCAACCCGGCGGGACAGAAACAGGATATTGCTGACCTGAACCGTGATACGGCTGACGCCCACCACGGCGTGGACGTGAACGGTGATGTGCAGAAGGTCAGGGATAACCTGGCGGTCCAGAGCGAAGGCGCGGCGCTGGCCACCTCTGCGCTGGATGCTTACGGCAAGTATGCGGAGCAGAAAGCGCGGGAATCCAATGCGGTGCTGGGCGCGAAGCTGGCGTCAGAAGGAAAACTGCAGGGCGATACGCCGCAGGAGCAGGAAGCGTTCCTGAAGACGCAGCCCGGATATCAGAATACCGAGTACGGTCCGGGGAGTGCCTTCTGGACTAAGGGCAGTGCCGCGGCGGGATTACTGGCAGGTGCGCTTGGCGGTAACCTGAAGGCAGGTGCGGCAGCGGGGGCGGCCCCTCTGCTGGCGACCCTGGTCAAGGAGCAGAAAGATCCGACAGCCCGTGCCGCGCTGCACGGTATTGTGGCTGCGGCGCTGACGCAGCTGAGTGGCGGGAGCAGTGCGGATGGCCTGAAGGCTGGTGCCATAGGGGCCATTACGGCCTCGGCGATGACTGACCATCTGGTCAGCGCGCTGTATGGAGATAAAAAATCCAGTGACCTGACGGCAGAGGAGAAACGGCTGGTCAGTAGCCTCGTGAGTATCGCAGGTGGTCTGGCGGGCGCAGCAGTGACGGATGGCAGTGTCTCCATGGCGGCGACGGCGTCGGAAACGGCGAAGGTGGAGGTTGAGAATAACACGCTGAGTCCTGGCCATGATGAGGAAGAGCTTGAGAAAGAGCACGGCGACCGCCTCCCAAAAGTCTACAACATTGCCAGGCCTGGGGTGTTGTTTGACGAAGATGGTAAGCCGCTTCCTGGAACTGCTGGTCTTGGGATTGGGGCTGTTCCGATTGGTGGTAAATCTAAAGATACTCAGATTTGGACAGAAACCAAGAAAGCAAAACCTGTGGGTAATGCCTATGGACACTGGACAAAACATGGGAAAGAATTTCCTGAGTATCAGAATGCTAAGCAATATGTTGATGCTGCCCATAATTTTATGACAACCCCACCGCAAGGTACCTTAACTAAAACTCGCCCTAACGGAGACACGCTGTATTACAATCCTGCGACTAATGTCTTTGCTTCAAAAGATATAAATGGTGTACCGCGTACAATGTTTAAACCAGAGAAAGGTCTCGAATATTGGAAAAAACAATGATGAATAATGGCTCTTATCCTTGTCCATGCTGTGGAAATAAAACAATTGATGAGCTGGGTTGTTATGAAATTTGCCCTGTATGTGGGTGGGAAGATGACCCTGTACAATCGGCTGATCCAGATTTTTCTGGCGGGGCAAACTCTTCGAATTTAAATGAGGCGAAACGAGCATTTAACAAACAGTAACTGATAAAACGATCCCAGCTCAATGGCTGGGATCGTTTTATCAGCCTTTAACCCCTTGAAACGCTTAACAGCGAAAAAAGTTGCAGCAGCAGATGTACCTTAGCAAAAACACCCTGTAAGTCACTGACTGAACAGGGAAAAATGTGTTGTTCCTGCCGGAATGCACAGGAAAGAGTTGTTGTTGAGAATAACACGCTGAACAGCGCAATGTGTGCACAGGAGCCGTGGGCATGCAGAAATCCATTGCTGGAAGGTGGTGGGTTTGGGCCAGGAGGCGGGACTGCTGCCGCCACTGGTGCAGGTGTAGCAATCGGTGAAGCGCTGACTAATGATAAAGAACAGCCAAATACTGGCGCAAATTGGACGGATGAAGAAAAGGCAGAACTGGGGGAGCGGGATCAGGCACGCCGGGGGGCTGGGAGCCGCAGGATGAGGAGAATGCTCGGAATAACAGGGCTTCTACTGCCCCATCAAAAGATCGCCTTAATGAGGCCGCTTCAGCATCTAACAGAAATGGATTGACTGATGCCGGACGAGCACTACAAAAGCATGGCGGAAGAGAAGGTTCCGCATATTCTTATTCCAGTCAAAAAGCGTCAGTTCTTAATCAGGAAGCTCAGAATATAGTTAACGAAATATTAAACAATCCAAATACTAAGATTGAATCCCGAGTGGTTTTTGAAAATAAACAAAGGATTACTGTTGTTGAAGCTACAGCTCCTGATGGACGAGCATTACGATTTAATTCTGATGGTTCAAGATTAATTGGCTTCCGTGAACCACCAACTAAATAGAGGTCTCATATGTTGGAATATAGCGTAGGTAGTTCAGTTGATCGGGAAGATCTTTATGCTGAATTGTCTTTTAATCGAGTCCAGTGGGGTGAAATCTCACTATCAGAAGACAGGAAATCAGTGAATATTATTATTTATCCAGATGAAAGTAATATTCTTGAATTTCAATGCGATGAGTTTTTACAGCTTATAGAGAAGGCAAAGTCTCATCTTCTTCGCCTTGAACCACTGTCTAAATGACACAGATCCCGGCCACTGTGCCGGGATCGTTTAATCAGCCGTTAAGTTTACCCCCAATGCGGCGCTGGGCGCGAAGCTGGCGTCAGAAGGAAAACTGCAGGGCGATACGCCGCAGGAGCAGGAAGCGTTCCTGAAGACGCAGCCCGGATATCAGAATACCGAGTACGGTCCGGGGAGTGCCTTCTGGACTAAGGGCAGCGCAGCTGCGGGATTACTGGCAGGTGCGCTTGGCGGTAACCTGAAGGCAGGTGCGGCAGCGGGGGCGGCCCCTCTTCTGGCGACCCTGGTCAAGGAGCAGAAAGATCCGACAGCCCGTGCCGCGCTGCACGGTATTGTGGCTGCGGCGCTGACGCAGCTGAGTGGGGGGAGCAGTGCTGCTGGTCTGAAGGCCGGTGCCATGGGTGCCATTACGGCCTCGGCGATGACCGACCATCTGGTCAGCGCGCTGTATGGCGATAAAAAATCCAGTGACCTGGCAGCAGAGGAGAAACGGCTGGTCAGTAGCCTCGTGAGTATCGCAGGTGGTCTGGCGGGCGCAGCAGTGACGGATGGTAGTGTCTCCATGGCGGCGACGGCGTCGGAAACGGCGAAGGTGGAGGTTGAGAATAACTCGCTGGGTGTCGTTATACAGGGCGGTAAACTGGCTGCACAGGGATGTCTGAAAATTTCTGCTTGCCGTGATCGCCTGGTTGCCAGTGGTCTGGGTGCTTTACTGGGCATTGGTGCATCCACATCAGCAATGGATACATTGTCACAAGATGAGCAGTTGCATCTGATCTATGTGGCCTCGCTCAATGATCCTTCCCAGCTCAGTCAGTTAAATAATGCTCAGAAAGCGGCCTATGAGTCCCTGACAGGTAAGACGATCACCAGTACTGGTGGTACGCAGGTCATCAACCCGGGACCATCAAACACTGGTGGCGACCAGACTGTAACTGGAAATGTGCCCTCCAACACAGGGAAGAATAGTGTAGCAACCGGAGGGATAAATCATACTGGTAATACCAACGGTGATGGAGCGTCAAACAATAATGGCTGGACGACAACTACGCCGGTTCCGGATTCTCCTTCACTGGATGATCTTTTCTATCAGAACGAGAAGATCCCCGGTCTTGAAAATGTTCGCCCTGAAAATCCCGGTTATCCAGCCAATCAGAGTGTTATTGAAAAAATGAACGAACCTAAGTTTATTGCCTGGATAGGCAATACAGATTGTACGGATTGCTCAGATATCGCACCTAAACTTCTCGATGCAGCTGGCGGGCACGGGAAAATTATTGAAGCAAGGCCGACGACTCCGTACAACTTAAATGTGTATGAAAATGGAAAAATTGTACATGAACAAGCATTTCATCAGGTTTATACCGATGGTCAGTATGTTTACGATCCAAGAGTGTCCTTAAAACCAATTCCTAAAGGAGATTGGGAAAAACATATCAAATCTATAAATCAGGGAAGTGTTACGATCTCTGATAAATTACAGGGGTTAAAATAATGTTTCCGATAGGTAAGAAAGAAACAATCTTGTTGGACTTCATTGGTTCTCTTGGAAAACTGGAGTGGTTACATTATCAGAGCCGTATTGAAGATGAATGGATAAATGACCATTTTGAAAAAATTGATCGCTCTAAGTATCCTCCTTATACCAGTTTTCGTTTTGAAAAAGAGGTTCCAGAAGTTATCGCCTTACTGGAAGATGCGATTCAATCATATAAAGGTAAAGTTGAGTGGTGTATGACCCATCATCCGAAAGAGTATGGTACTGGTGTTAATCATCGTATTTTGCCTACATTTGTTAAGAATCTCAGAGTCAGTGAAGGTATGGAAGATGTTAACGAGTATATTGAAAACCATTATCCTGATTTTGGCCCAATCGCCTATGAAGATCTTGTTGGACTGACGGAGCATGTTCAATCAGTTTTCAAAAATGCTGGATATGATGCATAAATTTTCTTTATATGCTCTGTAATAACATTTTGATATGGAGCCTTAATCCGTTATGCGTAGGGATGGAAAGAAGAGTCAGGTAAATATTTAAGTCGGAATGCATTAACAATAATAACTAGCGCCACCAATCCTGGCATCAGCGCATTTCTTTATTTTGTAGACCCGGTAAGCGAATCGCAACCGGGCCATGGCAGATTAATTATTGACTCATCACCCTTTCGGGAACACCCAAACATGCTTCTCCGGCAGCGAAAGATGGCAGTGCTGCGGATCCCGAACCTCATGCCCATACGCACGAATGACAAAATCATCTCCCACCGTGCGGAACAGGTACTCCCAGCGGTCGCCGAGGTACATGCTGGTGAGCAGCGGCAGCTCAAGCTGATTTTCCCCAGGCCCCTCGACCACCGCCACGCGCTCGACGCGGATCACCGCCGTGGCGTCATTACCGCTCTGTACCCCTTCGCCCGCCTGGCCCCACAGCACCCAGCCTTTTCCTTCGATGCGCGCTCTGCCGTCGCGCACGTCGGTGACCTTGCCGTGCAGGCGGTTGTTGCTGCCCATAAACTCGGCGGTAAACAGCGTCTTCGGCGAGCCGTACATCTCCTGCGGCGTACCCTGTTGCTCAATTTTGCCGTTGTTCAGCAGCAGGATGCGGTCGGAAATGGACATCGCTTCGTTCTGGTCGTGCGTCACCATCAGCGCCGATAGCCCGAGCTTGATAATCAGCTCGCGCAGGAACACGCGGGCCTCTTCGCGCAGCTTGGCGTCGAGGTTGGAAAGCGGCTCGTCCAGCAAAATCACCGGCGGGTTGTAGACCAGCGCGCGGCCAATCGCCACGCGCTGCTGCTGCCCACCGGAGAGCTGGTGCGGGTGACGTTTGCCAAGATGGCCCAGACCCAGCTGGTCCAGCACGTCCTGCACGCGCTGCTGGATCTCTTTGGCCGGGACTTTGCGCAGCTTGAGCGGATAGGCCACGTTCTCAAACACGGTTTTGTGCGGCCACAGGGCATAGGACTGGAATACCAGCCCCAGGTTACGCTCTTCCGCCGGGACCTCACTGCGCGGCGTGCCGTCGTAAACTTTATTGTTGCCAATGACAATCGACCCCTGGGTCGGTTTTTCCAGACCCGCGACGGCGCGGAGCAGGGTGGTTTTGCCGCTGCCGGAGGGGCCTAACAGGGAGACCACTTCGCCGCGCTTCAGGTTCATGGAGACACCTTTTAAAACAGGATTGTCGCCGTAGGTTAAGTGCAGATCGTCAACCGCTAATTCAATCATGTATTTTCACTCCGAAACGAAGGGCAATGCCCAGACCTACCACGACAAGCAGGATGTTAATGAAAGAGAGCGCCGCCACGATATCGATGGCACCCGCGGCCCAGAGGGAAACCAGCATCGAGCCGATGGTCTCCGTGCCGGGCGAAAGCAGATACACACCCGTTGAATATTCGCGCTCAAAGATCAGGAACATCAGCAGCCACGAACCGATAAGACCGTAGCGAGAGAGCGGAATGGTGACGTGGCGGGTGATCTGCCCGCGCGTCGCCCCGGTGCTGCGCGCGGCTTCTTCAAGCTCCGGCCCTACCTGCAGCAGCGTGGAAGAGATAAGCCTCAGCCCGTAAGCCATCCACACCACGGTATAGGCCAGCCAGACGCTGAAAATGGTGCTGCGCAGCGAGCGTAGCCAGACGATGACGTTTTCACGCATCCAGTCGGTCCAGGCAAACCCGGAAAGCCAGCCGGATTTCAGCGAGTTATCCAGCCACATCGGCAGGAACAGGAACACCCACAGGAAGGCCAGACCCGCCAGCAGACCGGGCACGGCGCGCGGCACCAGCACGCTGTAGTCCAGGAAACGCGTGGTGTTATCCGGCTTGCGGTGCATGGCAATGCCGACAAACAGGTAGCACACCACGGCCAGCGCGCCGCCAATCACCCCAATCGCCATGGAGTTGACGATGGCGCGCAGCAGGTTGGGCTGCGCCCAGATGGTGCGGAAGGTGTTCAGAGAAAGCTCGTCCCACAGCGAAACGCCCACGCCCCAGTTGGAGATAAACGCGCGCAGCACCACGCCGAGCAACGGAACGCCAATGGTGACGGTGAGCCAGAAGGCAATCACCGCGCCAGCCACCCAGCGCCATTTACCCAGCGGCAGAGCCCGGGCCTGCGAGGCCTTGCCCTTCATGGTGACGAAGCGGTTGGCGGTGCGCATCAGGCGACGCTGGAGCATCACCAGCGGGATGGTGATGCAGATCAGCACCACGGCAACCGCCGCCATCAGGTTATAGGACGGGGTACCCATCTTGTTCGTCAGCTTATAAAGATAGGTCGCCAACACCATGTTGCCTTCCGGATCGCCGAGGACCAGCATCAGGCCGAACACTTCCAGCCCGAGGAAGAACAGCAGCACGGTGGCGTACAGAATAGACGGGCGCACCATCGGCAGGCTGACGGAGGTCATCACCTGCCAGGGCGACGCGCCCGCGGTGCGCGCGGCTTCTTCCACGTCGGAGCCCACGCTGCGCAGCGCTGACGAGATATACAGATAGGCGTGCGGGACGTGCGTCAGGCCGGCAATGACCACAATGCTCGACATGTCGTAGATATTCCACGGCACAAAGCCAATCAGCGCCTCCGCCCACTGGGAGAGAAAGCCCACCGGACCGGCGGCCACCACGTAGCCGAAGCCCAGCACCATCGGTGAAACGAAAATCGGGACCAGGATCAGCGGCTCAATCAGTCGGCGACCGGGCAGGTCGGTACGCACCATCAGAAACGCCAGCACGCCGCCCAGCGGGATAGAGATAAAGACCAGCCCGAAAGCCAGAATAAAGCCGCTTTTCAGGGCCTTATAAAAATCAGGATCGGTGAAAATAAAATCAAATGATTCAAAGCTCCACTCTTTTGACGGCGAAAAGAACGGCGCGGACAGGAAGCTCTGGATCACGATAAACGACAGCGGCGTGTAGATAACCAGGGCGGTTATCAGCACGACGATGCCTCGCGGCAGGCTTTGCCACTTTCTGCGTAATGTATTCATGGGGTATCCCTGGTGTTGCAGCCCAGAAAAACGAACTCAGTCGATAAGGGAGCGCGGCGGCCAGCGCCGCGCTCAGACGCTTATTTACCGGCGGCGGTACGCCACTCTTTGATGTACTCCAGGCGTTTTTTCGGCTGCAGGTATTCCAGCAGCGTTTCATCAACCGGGATCGGCTTCAGCGCGTTGCCGAGGATTTTGGTCAGGCCGTCGATATCATTTTTCCCTTCGATATCGTTACGAATGGAGGGAATGTCCGCCTGGTTGGCCAGAATGCTTTGCCCTTGTTCAGAGAGCACGTAGTCCAGCCACAGCTTCGCGGCATTGCTGTTTTGCGATTGCTGGCTGATGAACGACACGCGCGACAGCACCAGGGTGTAATCCTTCGGATAGGCAATGCCGAGTGACGGATCGTTCTTCGCACGCGCTTCCGCGTAGGAACCGAGGATGTTGAAGCCGATCAGGTTTTCACCGGAGGAGACGCGCTCCATCATGGTGCCGGTAGACGACTGCACCGACAGGCCCCCTTTGGCGACGTCGGCCAGGGTCTTAAAGTAGTTCGGATCGGCGTTGTGATCCTGCACCGAGAGCATAAAGCCCAGACCCGATTTTTCGATATCGTAGGTGGTGACTTTGTTCTTGAATTTGTCTGTCTGGCTGGCAATCAGCTTCGCCAGCGCGGCGTGAGAATCCGGCACGTCACCGGCCGGGATCAGGCGCTTGTTGTAGATAAAGACCACCGGCTCATAGGTGGTGCCGTAGGCCTTATCTTTCCAGACCGCCCATTTCGGCAGCTGGCTTTGCTCCGGAGATTTGTACTCCATGGCGTAGTCGGTGGCGAGCTTCAGACCCGTGTCCATCGAGGAGCTCCAGACCACGTCGCCGCTCACGCCGCCGGAAGCCTGTTCGCTGATGAAACGGTTGTACAGCTCGGTGCTGTTCATGTCGTTGTATTCGACTTTAATGCCCGGGTAGGTTTTTTCGAAGCCCTGGATCAGCGGCCCGGCAGCTTTGATGTCGGTAGTGGAATAGATGACAACCTTGCCCTCTTTCGTGGCGGCATCAACCACTTTTTGATACTCAGCAGGATAACCCTGCGGCAGGGCAGAAAGTGCAGAAGCAGAGAACAGTACGGTAGCGGTAAGCAGAGAAATTCGGAACGTGTTCGACATTATAGTTAACCTTTTAGTTACATTTGAGGAACTAATTGTCAACATAGCGTAAAGCGCGCCTCCGACAATAGGGAGGCGAGGGCAATGATTCCGAAGTGTGATTGTCGCCGTCGTTTCAGCAATTAACACCATAAAATCCGCGAACGTTAGCCAACGAACGGTTGCGGATTACGGTTTATCGGGGGCTTTGCGGTATAACCGGCGAGGATGACCAATATTGCCGTACAGCATTTCAATGCTGATTAACCCACTCTCCACGCAGTATTCGAGGTAGCGACGCCCCGTGGTTTTGCTGATCCCCACGTTTTCCACCACCTCTTCAACCGACATCGCGCTGTCGGGATGCTCGGCGAACAGGCGTTTTATCCGCTCCAGCGTCTGGGGTTCAATGCCCTTTGTGGACGGCGTTACGGAGGCTTCCGCGGCAGGCAGATGAAACAGGCGATCCAGCGCATGCTGGTCGACCACCTTCACCTGCTGTACGGTGTGGATGAAGCGCATAAAACGCTCCAGCGAGGCGTGCAGGCGCTGGAAAAAGACGGGCTTGATGAGGTAGTCAAACGCGCCGCTGCGCATGGCGTGGCTGCAGGTTTGCATATCGCTGGCGGCGGTGATGAAGATCACCGAGCATTCGTAGCTTTTCAGCAGCGGGTTATCGATGAGCTCCACGCCTTTACCGTCCGGGAGATAGTTGTCCAGCAGGATAAGCCGCGGCTGATGCTGACGAATCAGGCGGCATGCCTGCTCAATCGACGCGGCGATGCCCACCACGCGCAAATGAAAATTCTGCTCGATATACTCGCGATGCAGCTCCGCCAGGTGCGGCTCATCTTCAACGATCACAACATCAAGTGCTCGGGTCATGCTTTTGCCCATTCGGAATAAACACAGAAAAAATAGTCCCTTGTGGCGTGTTGTCGGCAATCTCAATGCTGCCGCCAGCCTTGTCGATATATCCTGCCACAAGATACAGTCCAATACCGTGCTCGGTACCCACAATGTCGTTTTCACGTTCCGGCTTGCTGCTGAATCCCTGGCGGAAAATATGCGGCTTCATCGCATCCTCCACCCCGCAGCCCCGGTCGGCCACCTCGATCAGCAGCTCCTGGTTTCGGTCAGAAATGTAGAGTTCCACCGGCGCGGGGACCGGAGCCTTAAGGGTCGCGTCTACCGCGTTATCCAGCAGGTTACCAATAATGGACATCAGCTCCGTTTCGTTGAGCGTGGCAGGCATGCGGGTGAGCTGGCAGGCGGGATCAAACAGCAGTTCGATCCCTTTTTCGCGGGCGCTGACGTATTTTCCGAGCAGCAGCCCGCACAGCGCGGGAGAGGAAAAACGGGCGGAGACAAAGTCCAGCACGCGCTGCGCGCCTTCGGACTGCACCTGAATGTAGCGAATCGCCTCGTCATAGTGTTTCATCTGCAGCAAGCCCACCAGCGTGGCGGTCCAGTTCAGCTGCTCGTGGCGCATAATGCGCAGGTTATCCGCATAGCGCTTGATCTGACTGAGCTGGCTGCTGAGGGTGTTGATGTCATTTTTGTCGCGAAAGCTGTACACCCAGCCGCTTTCAACGCCGGGTTCGACCTCAATCGCGACGCGGTTGACGATCACCTCCCGCTGGTTCAGCACCGCAATCTGGTCGTGGCTACCGCTGCTCACCGAGGCGTAGCGCTGGGATAAAAAGCCCGGCGACGTCTGCAGAACGTCTTCCAGCGGTTTGCCGATAAGCGCTTTCTCACTTTGCCGGATATCCAGCATCTCTCGTGCGGCGCGGTTAATTAAAATCAGCTGCTTCTCATCATTGACGGCAAATACCCCTTCATACATGGCTTCTAATAGCGCGCGCTGCTGCAAAACCAGCTGAGCGATATCTTTCGGCTCCAGTCGGAACATCTGTTTTTTGAGATTGCGGGTAAACAACCAGGAGAACATAAACAGCAGCAGCAGAAGCCCCGCGCCGTACAGCCCGGACTGCCAGAGTATGCGGGCATTAATATTGGCAATATAGGAGGTCAGATAGCCGACCGAGACAATACCAATCACCTGGTGCTGCGCGTTAAAGATCGGCGCTTTGCTGCGCAGTGAAACCCCAATCCCGCCCTGGCGCACGGAAATAATGGTTTTGCCCTGTAATACTTCCGCATTATCCCCGCCGATCATCGGTAAATTTATGCGCTCCGGGGATTCCGAATGATAGAGGTGCTGTTCCTCGGTATCGCCAATCACAATGTAGCTGGCATCGCTTTCGGCGCGTAGCGGCTGAATTAACCGGGCTATCCCCGGAATATCTCTGGCCGCAACCATGGCCGCCAGACCCGGCATCAGCGCGATCTGGCTGGCCTGCACCCGGGCGCGCTGGCCGAGATCGTGATGGAGCTGTCGGTCAATAAAATGAAACAGGATCGTTCCCAGCAGAACTAACAGCAGGCAGGAAAAGCACACCAGCGCTAAAAACAGCTTTACCTGAAAAGAGAGTCTGCGTTTCATTCAACCTGCGGATGTTATGTAAAAGTGACATTTCCCGAGCCTGACATGGGCCAATAGCGGACGCAATCTGGCACTAAAAGAGTTGTGACCTGGCTTTTCGTTTTCGGCGTTATACCCTAAATAATTCGAGTTGCGGGAAGGCGGCAAGGGAACGAATCCCCGGGAGCGTACATAAGTACGTGACTGGGGTGAGTGAGTGCAGCCAACGCACCTGCAGCTTGAAGTATGACGGGTATATAGCCATCAGGATCCCGTCAGGCTATTCTTCATTCAGCACGATAATAATTACAGAGGCAATGTCATGGATAAAGAGCTACTGGATGCGGGTTACCGGGCCTATACCGGCGAGAAAATTGACGTCTACTTCAACACCGGGATCTGCAAACACTCCGGTAACTGCGTGCGTGGGAGCGCAAAGCTGTTTAATCTGAAACGTAAACCGTGGATTATTCCCGATGAAGTGGACGTTGAAACGGTTGTACGCGTGATTGATACCTGCCCGAGCGGTGCGCTGAAGTATCGCCAAAAATAAGCGAGGAACCATGGATATTCTGGAAGGCCATAACAAGTTTTACGTGAATGATGCGAACGGCAACCAGGTCGCGGAGATTGTCTTCGTGCCAACCGGCGAGCACCTGAGCATTATCGAGCACACCGATGTGGATGAGAGCCTGAAAGGGCAGGGCGTCGGTAAACAGCTGGTGGCGAAAGTGGTGGAGAAGATGCGCGGTGAGAACCGCAAAATTATCCCGCTGTGCCCGTTCGCGAAACATGAGTTTGATAAAACGCGGGAATATGACGACATTCGGGCGTAACTCACACCGGCGATGGCCGGTGTTTTTTTATCTCACCTGCTCAAACAGCAGTACCAGCGCGATCAGCACCATCAACCCTCCCGATGCCCTGCTCACCAGACGGGCCGCCTGTGGCCGGGTCGCCAGCACCGCTTTCGAACCATACCCCACCAGCAGATAGACCAGGGTACAGGTAATAAGGTGCATCATCCCAAGCGCAGACATCTGCATCGCTATCGACCAGCTTCCGGTTGGGTCTGTGAATTGCGGAAGCAGGGCCAGGAACAGCAAAAAAACCTTCGGATTAAGGCCGCTAATGCAGAGTCCTTTCATCGCCCACTGCGTCCAGTTACCCGCATGCTGGGTGGCCTTCTCCGGTGCGGCCGGGTGACGCAATAACGTTATGCCAAGCCACAGGAGATACAGGGCTCCCGCCACGGTCAGCCCGGCTAACGCCAGCGGATGTTGAGCAATCAATACCCCCACGCCTGCCACCACAATCAATGTGGCTAGCAGATGCCCGGACATCAGCCCCATCACCGCCGGGACCACGCGGCGTCCATTAATTCCGGCGCTAATGGCGTAGGCCCAGTCGGCCCCCGGGGTCATGATGAGCAGAAACGAAACCACCCAAAAGCCGGCCACAATACTCATTTCCATCGTCCTGAAATACTCCCGCAGTGCGTTATACGTTGCGAAAAAGAATATCGCTAACACTGCGAAATAGGCTTTCAATGTTATGCTCATAACACGGTGAAAATGAGAAAATCTTCCACATGGATAGCATCGATAGAAAAATTCTTGCTGAGCTGCAGTCTGACGGCCGCCTGTCGCTTACCGAGCTGGCTGAGCGGGTGAATCTGAGCCTTTCGCCGTGCCATCGTCGCGTGCGGGCGCTGGAGCAAAGCGGGGCCATAACGGGATACCGTGCCAGCCTCGACCCCGCCAAAATGGGATTTAATTTCCTGGCGATAGTGTTCGCGACGCTGAAAGAGGGGGACCGCAAGGCGGTCAGCGCGTTTGAAGAGGCGGTGGAAGAGATCCCGCAGATCGTGCTGGCCCAGCGCCTGTTTGGCGATCCTGATTATCTGATGCACGTCGTGACCCGCGACCTTTCCGCTTTCCAGAAGCTTTACGACGAGAAGCTCTCCGCTATGCCCGGCGTGCAGCATCTTCGCTCAACGCTTGTCATGAAAACGGTGGTGCAGGACAGGCCTTTTCCGCTGTAAGCAGGAGGCCGGGGTTGAATGGCCTGCCCGGCAGCGCGCCGGGCAGGAAAGGGAATTAGCCGACAAACATCACCGACACGCACAGCACCCCGACAATCAGCGTCAGCAGGTTGCCAATGGAACGGTACGGTTTCAGGGAGGGGATCAGATACGTCGACAGCGTCGGCATGATAAACAGGATCATGGCGATAAGCGGGCCGCTGATGGCGTAAATCATCGAAATGGCGTTCGGGTTAATGCAGCAGACGGCAAAGGTGATTAACGACACCCCCATGATGGAAATCGCGCGGTTAAAGGCGCGGCTCTTTTTCACGCCCACCTGGTTCAGCGACGACTTCACGATCTCCGTCGCCCCTTCAATCACCCCAAAATAGGTGCCGAGAAACGATTTCGACATCGCAATAATCGCCACGACAATCCCGGAAATCCCCAGCCACGCCGGTGAGGAGGGCATCATCGACAGCGCAGACAGGATTGTCACCCCTTCCTCTTTGGCGGCCACAATATACGACGGCGGAATAGAGAGCAGGCAGCTGAAGACGAAGAACAGCACGCTAAGGCAGATAATCAGGTATGCCACCTTCATGATTTTCTTGCATTTAGCCATGGCCTCGTCCCCGAACTTCTCGCGGCGGTCAACGGCAAACGTCGAGATAATCGGCGTGTGGCTGAACGCAAACACCATCACCGGAATCGAAATCCAGACCTGGTGCAGCGTATGGCGATCGACGGCCATCTGGCTGGTCAGCAGCGAGGGTTGCCAGCTGCCGATCAGGTAGAGCGAGACAAACAGGAAATAGGCGATCAGCGGAAACACCAGGAAGCCCATCACTTTTATCGTGATATGCCGTCCCATCAGGAAGATCAGATTCAGGACCAGCACCACGCCCAGGCTAACCAGCACGCGAACGGTGGTGTCTACCGTCAGGTGTTTTGCCAGCTGCTCGGTTAACGAGTTGGTGATGGCCACCGCATAAATCTGCACCACCACAAAGAAGGCGATGAAATAGAGCGTGGTGATCAGGTTGCCGATCTTCCTGCCGTAATAGTGCGAAACGGCGCCGGTGATCCCTTCGTTGCCTTTTGTTTTCGACGACAGGATAAATTGCGCCAGCGCTTTGTGCGGCCAGTAGGTTAAGGGGTAGGCCACGAGGGCGGTAATAAACAGGACGATTGCGCCTGCGGAGCCCAGCTGAATGGGCAGGAAGAGCGTTCCTGCGCCCACGGCCGTGCCGTAGAGAGCGAAACTCCAGAGAGTCTCATCTTTTGACCAAATTTTCGACATTAGAGCAACGTATCAACTATCAAACCATCAGAATGGCGTGCAATTTACCATAGTTATGCCTTAAGAGCGCAGTTGCTTCGAAGACGTCGGGCCGGAACGGGCGTCCGGCCAGAGGCGGTTCAGCCTGCCAGGGCGCGTCGTTGCTGGCTGCGCTTAAGAAATTTCTCACGCAGATTATCGTACGCCCAGTTATAGAACATGGTGTACGGCAGGAAGAACAGGAAGAAACCTATTTCCAGTGTGAATGCCTGCAGCAGGGTGACGCCCAGCACGGCGGCAACAATCGACACGCCTATCACAATAAAGCCGCATTCGAACCCCAGCGCATGCAGCGCACGCACTTTTGCCGTACGTTTGACGCGCTGAACAGGCCAGAAACGGTCGAAGCCGACGTTATAAATAATGTTCCACAGCATGGCGGTGGTGGCCAGAATAATGGTCAACCCACCCATTTCCACCACGGAACGCTGCATAAGCCACGCCGCGGTAGGGGCGAGGATCGCCGTCGCAATCCCTTCAAAACAGACAGCATGAAAGATCCGCTCCGGCAGTTTACGTTGGAGTGCATCCTGATGTTGCATAGCGATAGACCTCGTTAATTCGCCAGTATGGGCGTTGATGTGGCCTATTTTTATCGCTAAAGCTGATATATTAAAGATAGTATCCATCGTAAAAGTAGATAGGTTATGCGCTATTCACCCGAAGCCCTGACCGCGTTTGTCGAGACCGTTGCAGCAGGCTCTTTCTCTGCGGCCGCACGCCGGCTGCGTAAAAGCCAGTCGACGGTCAGCACGTCCATTGCCAACCTTGAAGCCGATCTGGGATTTGAGCTGTTTGACCGTTCGGCCCGCCAGCCGGTGTTAACGGCCCAGGGGGAACAGGTGCTGGGCTACGTGCAGGCTATTCTCGCCGCCAGCACGCGGCTGGATGAGCTGGCGGTGTCGCTCACGGCGCAAACGGAGGCGCGTCTGACGTTTGTCCTTTCCGATACCCTCAACCCGGATGTGCTGGAAGAGATGATGAAGCAGTTTGACGCGCGCTTTCCCCATACGGAATTCGAATGTCTGATTGGCGAGGAGGAGGACGTGATCGATCTGCTGCAAAAGGAGCGCGCGCAGATTGGCCTCACCGAAGCGCGAGACGGTTATCCTACGGATATTGGCGCCATCCGGCTGCCGATGCAGACCCGCATGGCGATCTATGTCGCGACCGCGCATCCGCTGGCCGGGCAGGATGACGTTCAGCGTGACGAGCTGCACGGCTGGCGAGAGCTGCGGCTGAGCACCTATCTTGAGCGTGAGGCGGAGATCGCGCGCGGGCCCGTCTGGTCAGCCCCGAATTACCTGTTACTCTTGAGTATGGCGGTACAGGGATTTGGCTGGTGCGTCTTGCCGTGCGCGCTGGTGGAGGAATTTGCCGCCGCGAAATCCCTGGTACAGCTCAATGTTCCCGGCTGGCCGCGGGCGATCGGCATCGATCTGCTGTGGAATAAACGATCCCCTCCCGGCGTTGCCGGAAGCTGGCTGCGGCAGTATCTGCAGGATGCACGCTGATCCTTGTGATTAAACTCACTATTTTTAAACAATTAAGATAATTGCCAGTAACAATCCTCTACTATCGTCATGTCATTTAACACAGAGGTCGTGATGAAAGATGTCGTAATAGTGGGTGCGTTGCGTACAGCTATCGGCTGTTTTCAGGGAGCGCTCGCGCGTCACTCGGCGGTTGACCTGGGCAGCGTGGTGGTGAAAGCGCTGGTAGAACGTAGCGGGATCGCAGCACATGAAGTTGATGAGGTGATTCTGGGACAGGTCCTCACGGCCGGTGCCGGGCAAAACCCTGCGCGACAGGCGGCGCTGAAGGGCGGACTGCCCAATACCGTCTCCGCTATCACCATCAACGACGTCTGTGGTTCAGGATTAAAAGCGCTGCATCTCGCGACGCAGGCCATTCAGTGTGGTGAGGCGGACGTGATCATTGCGGGCGGGCAGGAGAATATGAGCCGCGCGCCGCACGTCCTGACCGACAGCCGTACCGGCGCACAGCTGGGTAACAGTCAGCTGCTCGACAGCCTGGTGCATGACGGGCTGTGGGATGCCTTCAACGATTATCATATGGGCGTAACGGCGGAAAACCTGGCGCGCGAGTACGGCATCAGCCGTGAGGTGCAGGATGCCTATGCGCTAAGCTCGCAGCAAAAAGCGCGTGCGGCGATTGATTCCGGCCGTTTTCGCGACGAAATTGTCCCGGTCAGCACGCAGCGTCAGGGGGGCGAGGTTATCGTTGTGGATACCGATGAGCAGCCGCGCACCGACGCCAGCGCTGAAGGGCTGGCGAGGCTGAATCCTGCGTTTGAAATGCAGGGCTCGGTCACGGCGGGAAATGCCTCTTCCATTAACGACGGCGCCGCGGCCGTCATGATGATGAGCGAAAGCAAAGCCCTCGAACTCGATCTTCCCGTGCTGGCCCGCATTAAGGCATTCGCCAGCGTGGGCGTGGATCCTGCGTTAATGGGGATCGCGCCGGTCTATGCGACCCGTCGCTGTCTGGAGCGTGCGGGGTGGCAGCTTTCTGATGTGGATCTGATCGAAGTGAACGAAGCCTATGCCGCGCAGGCGATCTCCGTCGGAAAAATGCTGGAGTGGGATCCGCTGCGGGTCAACGTAAACGGTGGGGCGATCGCGCTGGGGCACCCGATCGGGGCGTCCGGCTGCCGGATCCTGGTTTCGCTGGTCCACGAAATGAAGAAGCGCAACGCCCGCAAAGGGATTGCCACGCTCTGTATAGGCGGCGGACAAGGGGTGGCGCTGGCCATTGAACGCTAATTTTCCTCATTAAAAAAAGACCTCCTCCGGGAGGTTTTTTTTATCGTGATCTTTATCTCCCGACGGTTTTAGCGTGATCCGGGCATCAATTCCGCGATAAACAAAAATAAAAATGAAACGTTGTTTTAAATATAATTGAAAAGCCCACTTTATGCCGATAGTATGTGCTCATTAAGTAAAACGGAACGCTGTTTCGTTTTACTTCCCGCCTTCGGGCATGACCACATCTGGAGGTTACCGTGGACGTCAGAGAAAGCATCCACAGCGCGCACGCCAAAACGCTGGATACGCAGGGGCTGCGTAAGGCATTTTTAGTCGAGCAGATATTCGAGGCTGACAGGTACACCATGGTTTACAGCCATATCGACCGCATTGTTGTGGGCGGAATAATGCCCGTCACGAAAAGCGTCTCCGTGGGCGGTGAGGTCGGTAAACAGCTGGGCGTAAATTATTTCCTCGAGCGTCGCGAGCTGGGGGTGATTAACATCGGCGGGCCGGGCACCATCACCGTAGACGGACAGTGCTATGAAATTGGCCATCGCGAGGCGCTGTACGTGGGTAAAGGGGCAAAAGACGTGGTCTTTGCCAGCATCGACGCCAGCAGGCCTGCGAAGTTCTACTATAACTGCGCGCCGGCCCACGCCACCTGTCCAACCAAAAAGGTGACCCCGGCAGACGTCGCGCCCGTGACGCTGGGCGACAACCTCACCAGCAACCGCCGCACCATTAATAAATACTTCGTGCCGGACGTGCTGGAGACCTGCCAGCTCAGCATGGGGTTGACCGAACTTGCGCCGGGCAACCTGTGGAATACCATGCCGTGCCATACCCACGAGCGCCGCATGGAAGTCTACTTCTACTTCAACATGGATGAGGACGCGTGCGTGTTCCACATGATGGGACAGCCGCAGGAAACGCGCCATATCGTGATGCATAACGAGCAGGCGGTGATTTCGCCGAGCTGGTCTATTCACTCCGGCGTAGGGACAAAAGCCTACACCTTTATCTGGGGAATGGTGGGTGAAAACCAGGTCTTTGATGATATGGACCATGTTGCGGTCAGCGATCTGCGCTAGTCGCGGGCAGTGACGCATAAACCTGCCTGTGAGTGACAGGCTCTGAAAGAGTAAGGAATAAACATGATTCTGGATGCATTCTCTCTGCAGGGAAAAGTGGCGGTGGTTTCCGGGTGTGACACCGGGCTGGGTCAGGGGATGGCGTTAGGCCTGGCGGAAGCGGGCTGCGATATCGTCGGAATTAATATCGTTGAACCGACGGAAACCCTCGAGCGCGTGACGGCCCTGGGCCGCCGCTTCCTGAGCCTGACCGCCGACCTGCGTAAAATCGATGCCATTCCTGAACTGCTGGATCGCGCGGTGGCGGAATTCGGTCACATCGACATTCTGGTCAACAACGCCGGGCTGATTCGCCGTGAAGATGCGATCAATTTCAGCGAGCGCGACTGGGACGACGTGATGGATCTGAACATCAAGAGCGTATTTTTCATGTCCCAGGCGGCGGCAAAGCACTTTATCGCGCAGGGGAACGGCGGCAAGATCGTGAATATTGCCTCCATGCTCTCGTTCCAGGGCGGTATCCGCGTGCCGTCTTACACCGCCTCCAAAAGCGCCGTGATGGGCGTGACCCGCCTGCTGGCAAACGAGTGGGCGAAACACAACATCAATGTGAATGCGATTGCGCCGGGTTACATGGCGACCAACAACACGCAGCAGCTGCGTGCGGACGAGCAGCGTAGCGCGGAAATCCTCGACCGCATTCCGGCGGGGCGCTGGGGGCTTCCGGGCGATCTGATGGGGCCGGTGGTCTTTCTGGCCTCGTCCGCATCGGACTATATCAACGGCTACACCGTGGCGGTCGATGGCGGCTGGCTGGCGCGATAGCCCGCATCGGGTCTGGACCTCTGCTTTTGGGCAGAGGTTTTTTTTGCTTAAAAATTGTCAAAATCCATATGGATAAACACGGAAAATCCATACTAAAAAGTCATGAACGACAGTCATCACACTTTTAATCTTTAAAAATTAGATGATTAGTAAAAGCATGTGATTATTCAGCGTTAGTTGAAATTGTAATGTCCATCACAGAACGCTATGTCGCAGCGAAATAATCCATATCTTCACCTTTTCCCGCCTGACACTTTTTCTCGCTATCTCGTAATTTCACTTAACGAATTTCACTGTTCAGGCAGGAAAATATGACATCTATAAATGACTCTACCTAGACTGGCCCCCTGAATCTCCAGACAACCAATATCACTTAAATAAGTGATAGTCTTAATACTAGTTTTTAGACTAGTCATTGGAGAGCAGATGATTGATGTCTTAG
>NZ_JBMKGI010000015.1:0-108540 GCF_049238885.1 Enterobacter cloacae complex sp. BZL2005
ACGTTAAGAATCCATGTCACTTTGAGTGCCCACACAGATTGTCTGATAAATTGTTAAAGAGCAGTGCCGCTTCGTTTTCGCTGCGGCGCGGGGTGTGCATATTACGCCTTCCCGCTTCAGAGTCAAGCGTTTATTTTCGCTATTCTCTGCTGACCCGGCGGCGTGTGTGCCGTTGTTCCGTGTCAGTGGAGGCGCATTATAGGGAGTTATTCTGATGTGACAAGAGGAAATTTAAAAAAAGTTTCCATCCGCGTTTTTTTTCACCAATAGAGGTGAAATCAAGCTACAAATTGTTCTATTTGATGTATCTGCAACCACAATCACATTCACGGTGGCATAATTATCAGCATGAATCTTTAAGGAATAAAAGCGATGCCATTAAGCGCGCAACAGCTGGCCGCCCAAAAAAACCTGTCTTATGTGCTGGCCGAAAAGCTGGCTCAGCGGATTTTAGCGGGTAAATATGCCCCGGGAAGCATCCTGCCGGGTGAAATGGAGCTGGGTGAGCAGTTTGGGGTGAGCCGTACCGCCGTGCGCGAAGCGGTGAAAACCCTGACGGCGAAAGGAATGGTGCTTCCGCGTCCTCGTATTGGCACACGCGTGATGCCACAGAGTAACTGGAATTTTCTCGATCAGGAGCTGCTATCCTGGTGGATGACAGAAGACAACTTTCATCAGGTGATCGATCACTTTCTGGTAATGCGCAGTAGCCTTGAGCCTCAGGCATGTCTGCTTGCTGCCACGCTTGGAACAGCGGAGCAGAAAGCGCAGCTTAATGCGTTGATGGAAGAGATGGTGTTCCTGAAAAAACACTTCAACCGCGAACGCTGGGTTGAGGTCGATATGGCCTGGCATGAACATATCTATATGATGAGCGCCAATCCGTTCCTCACCTCTTTTGCCTCGTTATTCCATTCGGTGTACCACACTTACTTTACCTCTATTACACAAGACGACGTGGTAAAACTGGAATGGCACCAGGCGATAGTGGATGCCATTCAGGAAAGCGACGGGCAGCGAGCCCTGAGTGCGTGCCAGGCATTGCTGGCTGCGCCAACCCACCAGCAGGTAAATAAATGACAAAGAAAAAAGCGCGCAGCATGGCCGGATTGCCGTGGATTGCAGCCATGGCGTTTTTTATGCAGGCACTGGATGCCACCATCCTCAACACCGCGCTTCCCGCTATTGCGCAAAGCCTCAACCGTTCCCCGCTGGCGATGCAGTCCGCCATCATCAGCTATACCCTGACGGTCGCGATGCTGATCCCTGTTAGCGGCTGGCTGGCCGACCGCTTCGGCACCCGCAGAGTTTTCATGCTGGCCGTAACGCTCTTTACGCTCGGTTCGCTGGCCTGTGCGCTCTCCTCGTCCTTAACGGAGCTGGTTATCTTCCGCGTATTACAGGGCATTGGCGGCGCGATGATGATGCCCGTGGCGCGCCTTGCCTTATTACGAGCCTACCCTCGAAGCGAACTGCTTCCCGTGCTTAACTTCGTCACCATGCCGGGTTTGGTAGGGCCGATACTTGGCCCGGTACTCGGTGGCGTGTTTGTCACCTGGGCAAGCTGGCACTGGATCTTCCTGATTAATATTCCGATTGGCGTAGCGGGGCTGCTGTATGCCCGCAAATATATGCCGAACTTCACCACGCCAAGGCGCAGTTTCGATATGGGCGGCTTCTTCCTGTTTGGCCTGAGCCTGGTGCTCTTCTCCAGCGGGATGGAGCTGTTTGGCGAGAAGATCGTCGCGACGTGGATGGCGCTCTCCGTTATCCTCGCCGGGATTCTGCTTTTCCTTCTTTATATACGTCATGCGCGCCGCCATCCGATGCCGTTAATCTCTCTTGGGCTCTTCAACACCCGAACGTTTTCCGTCGGGATCGCGGGAAACATTGCCTCGCGTCTGGGGACGGGCTGCGTACCGTTCCTGATGCCGCTGATGCTGCAGGTTGGTTTCGGCTATCCGGCACTGATTGCCGGCTGCATGATGGCGCCCACGGCGATGGGCTCGATTCTGGCAAAATCGACCGTGACGCAGGTGCTACGCTGGTTTGGCTATCGCAAAACGCTGGTTGGCGTGACGGTCTTTATCGGTCTGATGATTGCGCAGTTCTCGCTGCAGTCCGCCTCGCTTCCCGTCTGGATGCTGATCCTGCCGCTGTTTGTGCTGGGCATGGCGATGTCGACGCAGTTCACATCGATGAACACCATCACCCTTGCGGATCTGACCGACGAGAACGCCAGTAGCGGCAACAGCGTGCTGGCAGTCACACAGCAGCTGTCGATCAGTTTAGGGGTTGCAGTGAGCGCGGCGGTACTGCGGTTTTATGAAGGTTTCGACAGCGCGAACACCGTCGAGCAGTTCCACTATACCTTTATCACCATGGGCGCACTCACCGTCGTTTCAGCGCTGGTCTTTATGCTGTTAAAACCGAAAGACGGCCGAAACCTGATTAAAGAGCGTCACAAAGAGAAAGCTAAACCGAACCGCGTTCCATCAGAACAGGAGTAAGCTGCAGGCGCTGCTGCTGCAGCGTGGGCTGAGCCATTCGGTGGATCAACACATCGATGGCCAGCTCGCCCAGTTCATCTTTTGGCTGATGAATGGTGGTGAGCGGCGGCGTCATATAGCTGGCCAGCTCGATATCATCGTAGCCGATTACCGCCATATCATGGGGAACGCGCAAACCGGCCTGATATAACGCCTGATAGGCGCCAAACGCCATGGCGTCGTTGCCGATAAACACCGCCTGCGGACGCTGCGGTTGCGCCAGCAGCGTCTGCATCGCTTCAAAACCACCGTGAAACTCAAAATCACCGGTAATACGATACCCTTCCGGCACGGAAAGTCCCGCCCGCGCCATCGCGGCGAGATATCCTTCCAGACGCAAACGCGCCGGGGTTTTGTCCAGCGGACCGGTAATGCAGGCAATGCGGGTATAGCCTTTATCGATCAGATACTGGGTGGCCATATCACCCCCCAGCAGAGAATTATCCTGAATGAGGTCGCTGGTGCCGTCGAACGGCGCCCAGTCCATCATCACCGTGGGAATGGAGGGATAGCGCTGGATAATCTCTTTCGACGGCTGGTGCGTTTCGGTACACAGCAGCAGTAGCCCGTCGACGCGTTTTTGCATCAGCGTTTCCAGGTTACGGTTCATGCGCTGCTCGTCCCCTTCGGTATTGCACAGCACCAGGCTGTAGCCACGCTCGAAGCAGCTGCGCTCCACGCCGCGAACCAGCTCAGAATAAAAGGGGTTGGTACTGGCGGTGATCAGCATACCGATCGTACGCGTCTGGTTGAGCTTAAGGCTGCGCGCCAGTGCAGACGGCGCATAGTTGAGATCTTTTACTGCCGCTTCGACTTTTTCCCGAATCGCCTCGCTGACGAAGCGATCGTTATTAATGACGTGAGAAACCGTCGAGGTAGAAACGCCCGCCAGGCGGGCGACATCTTTCATTGTGGCCAAGCGTTACCCCTGCTGACTTAAGAATTCATCGATCTCTTTACGCCACGGAACGGATGGCTGAGCGCCCTTGCGCGTCACCGCAATCGCGGCAGCGGCATGCGCGAAGCGGATCGCATCATCCATTTTCTTGCCTTCCAGCAGCGCGGTCACCAGCGCACCATTGAAGGTGTCTCCCGCTGCGATGGTATCAATCGCCTTCACCTTAAAGCCCGGCACGCGACGGCCTTCACCGTTTACGCTTGCCCATACCCCACGGCTGCCCAGGGTGATGATCACGGTTCCGATGCCTTTGTCGTGCAGCGCACGCGCGGCTCGCGCGGCATCGTCATCGTTTTCTACGCGAATGCCCGTCAGCTTTTCGGCTTCGGTTTCGTTCGGCGTGATGATATCCACCAGCGCCAGCAGCTCGTCAGATAATACACGGGCAGGGGCCGGGTTAAGTACGACAGTGGTATGATTTTCATGCGCAATTTTGGCCGCGGCCAGCACGCTTTCAACCGGCGACTCCAGCTGCATCAGCAGGGCCTCGGCGCCGCCAATGATTGCACGTTGCGCTTCCACGCGCTCCGTCGTCAGCGCTGCGTTAGCGCCAGCATGAATACCGATGACATTCTCACCTTCTGCGTTGACGAAAATCAGCGCCACGCCGGTAGATTCCCCTGCAACAACGCTGACAGGTGCGATATCGATGTTGTCGCTCGCCAGCTGCTTGCGTACGCGCTCGCCGGTATCGTCATCACCCGTGCAGGCGATAAACGCAATATTCGCCCCGCTGCGACCGGCAGCGACGGCCTGGTTTGCCCCTTTACCGCCGAATGCGACCTGATACTGGTTACCCGTGACGGTTTCGCCCGGTGTAGGGAACGATTCAAGGTTAAGAATGTGATCGGCATTGATACTGCCAAGGACGACGAGGTTGCCTGCGGTTTTCATGGTTGGGTTGTCCATCTGAGAGCGCCACCGGTGTTACCCGGTGGCGTATGCCACACTTTTCTTTATTGGTGTCCCTCAGGCCGCCAGTGACGGCCTGATTCGCCTTTTACTGCTTGATAACCAGTTTCAGGTCAACAGGGTATTTAGCCTGAACTTTTTCGCCCTTCAGCACTTTGTCGGCAGTTTCAACGCCAGTCGCGCCAATCTGCTCAGGCAGCTGAGCGATGGTCGCAGCCAGTTTGCCATCGTTTACTGCTTTTTCACCATCCGGCGTGCCGTCAAATCCGACAACCATCACATCAGATTTACCTGCAGTCTGCAGAGCGCGCAGCGCACCCAGCGCCATTTCGTCGTTCTGAGCGAATACCGCCTGCACGTCAGGATGTGCGGTCAGCAGGTTCTGCATGACGTTCAGACCTTTAGTACGGTCGAAGTCTGCCGGCTGGCTAGCCAGCACGTTGAATTTGTGCGCTGCAACCGCCTGCTGGAAGCCTTCGCCACGCTCGCGGGCGGCAGACGTACCGGCAATCCCCTGCAGTTCGATGACTTTCGCGCCTTCACCGGCTTTCTTCGCAATGTAGTCACCCGCGATTTTGCCGCCCAGCACGTTGTCAGACGCGATATGGCTCACTACGTCGCCTTTGGTTGCCTGACGGTCCAGGGTGATCACAGGAATTTTCGCCTGGTTTGCCATCTTCACGGCGTTGCCTACGGCATCAGAATCGGTTGGGTTGATCAGCAGAATTTTGGTACCACGAACGGTTAAGTCCTGAACGTTAGCCAGCTCTTTCGCCGGGTTGTTCTGTGAATCCAGTACCACCAGGTTGTAGCCCAGTTTATCCGCTTCTTTCTGCGCTCCATCCTTCAGGGAGACGAAGAACGGGTTGTTCAGGGTAGAGACAACCAGCGCGATGGTATCTTTCGCCATGGCGTTAGCACTTACGGTTGCGCTCAGCGCGACAGCAGAAACCAGGGTAGCCAGTTTTTTCATGTTCATATCTAAGATGTCCTGTAGTGTCGTCAGTTACTGTTTTTTGTTGTCTACCAGTACCGCCAGCAAAATCACCACTGCCTTAACGATCATCTGGTAATAGGAGGAAACACCTAACAAATTCAAACCATTATTCAGGAAACCGAGAATCAGTGCGCCGATCAATGTCCCAACAATGCGACCTTTACCGCCCGCCAGACTCGTACCGCCCAGAACCACTGCTGCAATAGCATCCAGCTCATACCCCGTACCCGCCGTCGGCTGCGCGGAAGAGAGGCGCGCCACTTCGATGATGCCCGCCAGTGACGCCAGCAGACCGCACAGGGAGTACACGATAACTTTGACTTTATTAACGCTAATCCCGGACAGGCGCGTTGCCGCTTCGTTACCGCCCAGCGCATAGATATAACGACCCAGACGGGTATGGTGCAGCATGTACCACGCCGCCAGGAAGACGATAGCCATGATCCAGACCGGGGTCGGGACACCCAGCGGGCGACCGATACCGAACCAGCCAAACAGATCGGCGTTATCGGTGAAGCCGGTATTGACCGGGCTGCCGTTGGTATACACCATGGTCACCCCGCGCAGCAGCAGCATCATCACCAGCGTCGCGATGAACGCCTGAACGCGGCCTTTTGCCACAATCACGCCGGTGACGGCGCCAATCGCCGCGCCTGCCGCCAGAGCCGCGGCCACGGCCACCAGCGCGTTGACTTCAATCCCGACAAGCGAAGCGGCGATCGCACCGGTGAGCGCCAGCAGGGAACCGACGGACAGATCGATCCCTGAGGTCAAAATCACCAGCGTCATGCCGACCGCCATAATGGCGTTCACAGACGTCTGCTGCAGAATGTTGAACAGGTTATTTACGGTGAAGAAATTCGGGCTCATGGTCGACACAATCGCGATCAGCACCAGCAGGGCAATGAGCGATTTTTGTTCCATCAGCCACGCCTTTGTGAAATAGCGGCGACCAGAAACAGCCTGGATAGTCATCTTCTTACTCCTGATTCACGCGATTAAGCTTGCCCACAGCGGCAGCCATCAGAACTTCCTGGGTGGCCTGCTCGCGAGTGAATTCACCGCCGAGATGCCCTTCATGCATGACGATAATGCGATCGCTCATGCCCAATACTTCTGGCATCTCGGAAGAGACCAGAATGATGCTCAGACCGTCGGCCTTGAACTGGTTAATCAGCTGATAGATCTCTTTCTTCGCCCCCACGTCTACGCCGCGGGTTGGCTCATCAAGGATCAACACTTTCGGGCGCGTCATCAGCCCGCGCGCAATTGCCACTTTCTGCTGATTCCCGCCGGACAACAGGCCAATCGCCTGCTCCATCGACGGCGTTTTAACATTAAAGAGACGGATAAAATCACTGACCGCCTGCTGCTCGTCTTTATGCTTCAGGCTGCCGCCGCTATGGCTGAAATAGCGCAGCGCGGTCAGGGACATGTTCTCTTTTACCGACATGCCCAGCACTAAGCCGTCGCGTTTGCGGTCTTCGGAGATATAGACGATGCCGTTCGCCAGACCATCCTGCGGGGAGCGGGTGACCACTTCATGGCCGTCGAGGGTGACATAACCGCTGGTGCGCGGCAGTGCGCCGTACAACACTTTCATCAGCTCGGTACGTCCCGCGCCCATCAGGCCCGCCACGCCCAGGATCTCGCCCTGGCGCAGGGTAAAGGTCACGTCGTTCACACCCGGGCCGCAGAGGTTATCCACCTTCAGGCGGATCTCACCCGGCGCTTTATCCAGATGCGGATACTGATCTTCAAGCTTGCGTCCCACCATCATTTCGATGAGCGTATCTTCCGTCAGCGTGGCCACTTGTCGCTCGGCAATAAACTGCCCGTCGCGGAAGACGGTGACGTCATCGCAGATTTCAAAGATCTCTTTCATGCGGTGAGAAATATAGACAATCCCGCGCCCCTGCGATTTCAGCTCGCGGATAACGCGGAACAGGGATTCGGTTTCGGTATCGGTCAGGGCGTCGGTCGGTTCATCCATAATGATGACCTTCGACTCAAAGCTCAGCACCTTCGCGATTTCCACCATCTGCTGATCGCCGATGGAGAGATCGCCGACCAGCCGGTCGCTCTTAAAGCGCAGGTTCAGCTTCGCCAACAGCTTGTCGGCTTCGGCATACATGGTTTTCCAGTCGATCTTGCCGAAGCGGTTCACGAACTCACGGCCGAGGAAGATGTTCTCCGCAATGGTGAGCTGCGGGATCAGGTTCAGCTCCTGGTGAATAATGCCGATACCCGCTTCCTGAGAAGATTTCGGGCCAGTGAAGGTGGTTTCTTTACCCAGCCAGAGGAGTGAACCGGCATCGCGTTGATAGATACCGGTCAGCACCTTCATCATGGTGGATTTGCCGGCGCCGTTTTCGCCCACCAGCGCCATTACGCGCCCGGGGTAGACGTTCAGCGCCGCGCCGGAGAGGGCTTTTACGCCTGGGAACGACTTATCGATCCCTTTGAGTTGCAGTAATGCGTCCATGATGGCCTCAGAAGGTGACGCCAGCACAGAGAATGATATTCGCATACGGGGAACACTCCCCGCTGCGAATCACCGCCTGACTGTCTGCGGTTTGTTGTTTGAATTGTTCGTGCGTTGTGTAACGAATTTCGATGGTGTTTCCCTGGTGTTGTTGCAGCTGCTCAAGATGGCTGAGCAACGTTTCGTGGAGCTGCGGATTATGTTGTTTGATTTCCGCCGCGAGAATGGCCGCCTCAACCTGCATCTCCGCGGTCACCACGTCCAGTACTTGCATAAACGAAGGAACACCCTGCGTTAACGCCATATCAATACGGGTTGTGCTGCGCGGAACCGGTAAGCCTGCATCGCAAACCACCAGCGTATCGGTATGCCCAAGACGGGAAATAACCGACGAAATTTCTGAGTTGAGTACAGTGCCTTTCTTCATTTTCTTGCTCCACTGGCGAAACGTTTCGCTAAAAGGAGTGTAGCGCCAGAAATGTTCAGAAAACCACCATGACGTAACAGATTTGTGATCGACGTCGAAACGTTTCGCTAAGTGAAATATTGTGGGGGAAATTGCCCGGCGGCGCTTCGCTTGCGCGGGCCTACGGGTTTGGTAGGCCGGGTAAGCGCAGCGCCACCCGGCATTTTGGAAAGGACTTAAATCTCGACCTGCGTACCCAGCTCTATCACGCGGTTAGGCGGGATCTCAAACTGGTCAGGCGCACGCAGGGCGTTACGCTGCAGGATGAGATACAGCTTGCCGCGCAGGCGCAGGTACCACGGGCGCTTACCGATGATCAGCGACTCGTGGGACATAAAGAACGACGTCTCCATCATGCGGCAGCTTAAGCCTTCCAGACCACAGCGGTGGAACACCTCTTCCACGTTCGGCGTTTCGCGCCAGCCGTAGCTTGCCACCACGCGCCAGAAGGTCGGGGAGAGCTGCTCGATTTGCACGCGACGCACGTTATGAACGTAAGGCGCATCTTCGGTGCGCAGCGTCAGCAGGATCACGCGCTCGTGCAGCACTTTGTTGTGCTTGAGGTTATGCATCAGCGCGAACGGGATGACGTTCAGGGCGCGAGACATATACACCGCGGTGCCCGGCACGCGGACCGGCGGAGATTTCTCCAGAGAAGCGATCATCGCCTCCAGAGAATTCCCGTGCTCATGCATACGGCGCAGCAGGCGGAAGCGCTCGCTTTTCCACGTGGTCATGACGATGAACATCACCAGCCCCAGCGTCAGCGGCAGCCAGCCGCCGGAGACAATCTTGTCGAGGTTCGCGGAGAACAGCGGTACGTCAATGCACAGGAAGCCCACCAGAATCATCGCCACGAGGAATTTATTCCAGTGCCAGTTACGGTACGCCACCGTGGTGGAGAGAAGCGATGTCAGCACCATGGTGCCGGTTACCGCAATACCGTACGCCGCCGCCAGGTTGCTGGAGTGCTCGAAGCTGACAATCACAATCACAACAGCGAAGTAGAGCAGCCAGTTAACGAACGGGATGTAGATCTGGCCCGATTCCATCTCTGAGGTATGAATGATGCGCATCGGTGAGAGATACCCCAGACGCACGGCCTGGCGCGTCAGAGAAAACACGCCGGAAATCACCGCCTGAGAGGCAATGACGGTCGCCAGCGTCGCCAGGATCAGCATCGGCACCAGCGCCCAGTCAGGTGCCAGCAGGAAGAACGGGTTCTTGATCGCTTCTGGATTTTTGAGCAACAGCGCGCCCTGGCCGAAGTAGTTGAGCACCAGCGACGGCAGCACAACCAAAAACCAGGCCACGCGGATAGGCAGCTTTCCGAAGTGACCCATATCCGCATACAGCGCTTCCACACCGGTGATGGAGAGCACGACCGCCCCCAGCGCCACGAAGGAAACTACTTTGTATTCGAGGAAGAAATGCACGGCCCAGTATGGGTTCAGCGCATGCAGCACTTCCGGGTTCGCGATAATGCTGCGTAAACCGAGCGCCGCCAGGATCAGGAACCAGGCCAGCATAATCGGCGCAAACAGTTTTCCCACCAGCCCGGTACCGTGCTTCTGGATCACAAACAGCAGCGTCAACACGATTATCGCCAGCGGGACCACCCACGTATCAAGCTGTGGCGCGATGATCTCCAGCCCCTCTATCGCCGAGAGGACCGAAATCGCGGGCGTGATAACCACCTCTCCGTAGAAGAAGCTGCCGCCAATCAGGCCGATAATCACCAGCACGGAGGTCATTCTGGCGGAGGTGTTGCGCCCTGCAAGGGACATCAGGGTCAGGATACCGCCTTCGCCCGCGTTATCAGCGCGCATAACGAAGGAGAGATACTTAACGGAAACGACCAGAATCAGCAGCCAGAAGATGAGGGACAGGAAGCCAAACACGGCATCGCGCTCAACACCAAAGCCAAACTGGCCGGACAAACATTCACGAAGCGTATAAAGCGGGCTGGTGCCGATATCACCGTAGACAACCCCGATCGCCGCAAGCGTAATTGCGGGTAATGATTGCTTATTATCAGTGCTCATAGACTAGTCTTTTCGTTTAAATAACAAATGTGTTCCTGGTCCCTTGGCCCACAAAAAGCGCACAGTATGCACGATTCATTGCAAAATCGTACCCCTAAATGCAACCGCATTAATGTAGCGCAAAGAAAATTGCGCCGCACTTCAGCCTATTACCAGCCCTGACTGAAACGTCTATACTCGCTTCAATTGGCCGCCACGACGGCGAAAGGATGCAAAACTATTATGGCTCACTCACATTTATTAGCAGAAAGAATTTCCCGCCTCAGCAGCGCGCTGGAGAAAGGCCTTTTCGAGCGTAGCCACGCCATTCGCCTCTGTTTACTGGCAGCATTGAGCGGTGAAAGCGTGTTTCTGCTTGGGCCGCCGGGCATCGCCAAAAGCCTGATTGCCCGCAGGCTTAAGTTTGCTTTTAAGAACGCCCGCGCGTTTGAATACCTGATGACCCGCTTTTCCACCCCGGAAGAGGTGTTTGGCCCCCTTTCCATTCAGGCGCTGAAAGATGAAGGACGCTACGAGCGCCTGACGACGGGGTATCTGCCTGAGGCAGAAATTGTCTTCCTTGATGAGATCTGGAAAGCCGGCCCGGCCATTCTGAACACCCTGCTCACGGCGATAAACGAACGTCGGTTCCGCAACGGCGCCAGTGAAGAGAAAATCCCGATGCGCCTGCTGGTGGCCGCCTCAAACGAACTGCCTGAAGCCGACAGCAGCCTGGAAGCGCTGTATGACCGTATGCTGATCCGCCTGTGGCTGGACAAAGTGCAGGATAAGTCCAACTTCCGTTCCATGCTGGTCAGCCAGCAGGATGAGAACGAGAACCCGGTAGCAGCGTCATTGCAGGTATCAGACGAGGAGTATTACCAGTGGCAGGAAGAGATCGGTAAAATTAAGCTGCCTGATTCCGTCTTCGAGCTGATCTTCATGCTGCGCCAGCAGCTTGATTTACTGCCCTCTGCCCCCTATGTCTCCGATCGCCGCTGGAAAAAAGCGATCCGCCTGCTGCAGGCCAGCGCCCTGTTCAGCGGTCGCGATGCCGTTGCGCCCATCGATCTGATCCTGCTGAAAGACTGCCTCTGGCACGACGCGGAAGGCATGAATCTGATGCAGCAGCAGCTCGACGTTTTGATGACCGGACACGCCTGGGGACAGCAGACGATGCTCAATCAGCTGGGGGCGATTGCCCAGCGGCGCATCCAGCTTCAGCAGCAGCAAAGTGATAAAACCGCGCTGAAAGTGAATCGCCTGGGGGGGATGTTCGCCCGCAAACCGCACTATGAATTACCCGCCGAACTCACCAGCACGACGCTGACCCTGCTGCTCCAGCAGCCGCTCAAGCTGCATGACATGCAGGTGGTGCACGTGACGATTGAGCGCGAGGCGCTGGCGCAGTGGCTGGATAAGGGCGGAGAGATCCGTGGAAAGCTCAACGGCATCGGTTTCGCGCAGCCGCTGACCATGGAAGTGGACAGCAGCCAGCACCTGGTGATCCGCGACGTCAGCCTGCAGGGCTCGCGTCTTGCGCTTCCGGGAACCGCCTCTGAGAGCGTCCCCGAAGAGATTAAGCAGCAGCTGGACGCGCTGGACACCGAATGGCACCAGCAGCACACCCGCTTTAGCGAACAGCAAAAATGCCTCTTTATCCATAGCGACTGGTTAGGCCGCATCGAAGCCAGCCTGCAGGACGTCAGCGCGCAGATCAAACAGGCGCGTCAATGCTAACCCTGGATACGCTTAACGTCATGCTGGCCGTCAGCGAGGAAGGGTTGATCGAAGAAGTGGTGATCACCCTTCTGGCTTCACCGCAGCTGGCGGCCTTCTTTGAAAAATTTCCGAAGCTCAAAAAGGCGATGACCGACGATCTTCCGCGCTGGCGGGATAACCTGCGTCAACGGTTTAAAGAGACCGAAGTCCCCCCTGAGTTAACGGAAGAAGTGGCCTGCTATCAGCAGTGCCAGCGACTTTCCACGTCGCAGTTTATCGTCCAGCTTCCGCAAACCCTGACGTTGCTCGACAAGGTCCACTCCCCGTTTGCCAGCCAGGCCCGGGGGCTGGTCACGGACAACGCCACGTTCACTCCCGCACTGCACACCCTCTTCTTACAGCGCTGGCGTCTCAGCCTGGTGGTGCAGGCCACGACGCTAAACCAGCAGTTGCTGGATGAAGAGCGCGAACAGCTGCTCAGTGAAGTTCAGGAACGCATGACCTTAAGCGGCCAGCTTGAGCAGGTGCTGGTGGAAAATGAGAACGCGGCAGGGCGTCTCTGGGACATGAGCGCGGGCCAGCTTCGGCGCGGGGACTATCAGCTGATCGTCAAGTACGGCGATTTTCTGGCGCAGCAGCCCGAGCTGATGAAGCTTGCAGAACAGCTGGGACGTTCAAGGGAGGCAAAGTCGGTTCCAAAGAAAGATGCCCCGATGGAAACCTTCCGTACCCTGGTGCGTGAGCCGGCCACCGTACCGGAGCAGGTCGACGGGCTCCAGCAGAGCGATGATATTCTGCGCCTGCTGCCCACGGAGCTGAGCACGCTGGGGATGACCGAGCTGGAGTATGAGTTTTACCGTCGGCTGGTGGAAAAACAGCTCCTCACCTACCGGCTGCACGGCGAAGCCTGGCGCGAGAAAATCAGCCAGCGGCCGGTCATTCATCAGGATTTTGACGAACAGCCGCGCGGGCCATTTATTGTCTGCGTGGATACGTCCGGCTCCATGGGCGGGTTTAACGAGCAGTGTGCAAAGGCGTTCTGTCTGGCGCTGATGCGCGTGGCGCTCGCCGATCGCCGTCGCTGCTTCATTATGCTGTTCTCCAGCGAAGTCGTGGGCTATGAGCTGACGAACCAGCAGGGGATCGAGCAGGCAATCCGCTTCCTGAGCCAGCGCTTTCGCGGCGGAACCGATCTGGCCAGCTGTTTTCGCAGCATCGTAGAGCGGATGCAGGGCGGCGACTGGTATGACGCTGACGCGGTAGTGATATCCGATTTTATTGCCCAGCGGCTGCCGGATGACGTGGTCAATAAAGTGAAGGAATTACAGCGTGTGCATCAGCACCGTTTTCATGCGGTGGCGATGTCCGCCCATGGAAAACCCGGCATCATGCGCATCTTCGATCATATCTGGCGCTTTGATACCGGGTTGCGTAGCCGCCTGCTCAGACGCTGGCAGCGTTAATTACAGAAGAGAACCGACGCTTTCACGCACCTGCTGCGGCCAGACGCCACACTGCACCTGACCAATATGGGGCAGCTGAAGCAGCAGCATGGTCAGACGGGACTGGCCGATACCGCCGCCAATCGTCTGCGGCATTTCCCCACGCAGCAGCGCCTGGTGCCACTCCAGTTTGAGACGATCTTCATCTCCAGTCACCGCCAGCTGGCGCTTCAGCGCCTCAGCATCCACGCGGATCCCCATAGAAGAAAGCTCGAATGCGTCTTCCAGCACCGGGTTCCAGACAAGAATATCGCCGTTCAGACCGGCAAATTCCCCCTCACCGGTGGTGCTCCAGTCATCATAATCCGGCGCACGAACGTCGTGGCGTTTGCCATCAGACAGCTTGCCGCCGATCCCAATCAGGAACACCGCCCCGAGCTCTTTGGCGATCGCCCGCTCGCGGCCTTTGGCATCCAGATCCGGGAAACGGGTCAGCAATTCCTGGCTGTGTACAAAGTGGATCGTTTCCGGCAGGAACGGTGCCAGACCAAACGCTTTGCTTACGGCCGCTTCGGTCGCTTTGATCCCGGCGTAGATCGCCTCAACGGTAGACTTCAGCGTGCCAACGTGGCGCTCGCCATCACCCATCACGCGCTCCCAGTCCCACTGGTCAACGTAAACGGAATGAATGGGAGACAGGCGGTCTTCATCGGGGCGAAGGGCTTTCATGTGCGTGTAGAGCCCTTCGCCCGCGCTGAAGTCATGTTGTCCCAGGGTCTGACGCTTCCACTTCGCCAGTGAATGAACCACTTCGAACTGGGCGTCTGGCAGCGTTTTCACTTTCACCTGTACCGCTTTTTCGCATCCAGAGAGGTTATCCTGCGTTCCGTCACCCACGCGGCTGAGGATCGGTGCCTGGACTTCAATCAGCCCAAGCTTCTCTTCAAGCTGGCGGGAAAAATGGGATTTTACGAAACTGATCTGGCGTTGTTTTGCGATGTAAGCGGTTTTCATTATTTATACTCCTGCGTCCTGTTGATATTGATTAAGCAACAGAAATGGCACCTTATTCAATAACCCATCAACAAAAAGCCGCCTTCACTTTTGATTCGATAAAATAAGGCGCTAGAATAGAGTGATTCATTAATCTTCATAAGAAAAAGCTATGGAAAATTATCAGATCGACAATCTCGACCGCGGCATTCTGGAGGCGTTAATGGCCAATGCCCGTACCGCCTACGCCGAACTGGCGAAGCAGTTTGGCGTCAGTCCGGGCACCATCCACGTTCGCGTAGAGAAGATGAAGCAGGCGGGGATCATTACCGGCGCGCGCATTGACGTCAGCCCGAAGCAGCTGGGTTACGACGTCTGCTGCTTCATCGGCATCATTCTAAAAAGCGCAAAAGACTACCCCTCCGCCCTGGCGAAGCTAAACGCGCTGGATGAAGTCACCGAGGCGTACTACACCACCGGGCACTACAGCATCTTTATTAAGGTCATGTGCCGATCCATCGACGCCCTCCAGCAGGTACTTATCAACAAGATCCAAACAATCGATGAAATTCAGTCCACCGAGACACTGATCTCCCTGCAAAACCCGATCATGCGTACCATCCGCCCGTGATCGGGCAAATCCATTCCCACATTTTCCACAGGTAGATCCCAGCTCGTTCACAGCGTACAATGGCCGTCTCTTTATCTGAGCGAGCGATCAATGGCGGACATTACCCTTATCAGCGGCAGCACCCTGGGTGGTGCAGAATACGTAGCGGAACATCTGGCTGAAAAGCTGGAAGAGGCGGGCTTTTCTACGGAAACCCTGCACGGCCCGTTGCTGGAAGATCTCCCGACTGACGGGGTCTGGCTGCTGATCACCTCCACGCACGGCGCGGGCGATCTGCCGGACAACCTGCAACCTTTATATGACGAACTGCTGGAACAGCAGCCCGACCTGTCAAACGTCCGTTTTGGCGCAGTGGGGATCGGCAGTCGTGAATATGACACCTTTTGCGGGGCAATAGAGAAAGTCGAAGCCGCTGTGACCTCCTGCGGAGCAAAACAGCTGGGTGAAACGCTCAAGATCAACATCCTCGATCATGACATTCCGGAGGATCCAGCCGAGATCTGGCTCGCGGAATGGAAAAATTTACTCAAAAACGATTAAAGATCGCGCGAACAGATGTGGATAACTCTGGTTAAAAGCTCGTATTAACCCGTAGTTATCCAAAGAACAACCGTAGCGCCGTTTTTGGCCTGTGTATAAAGTCGCGATCTGATCCCAGCTTATACGGTCCAGGATCACCGATCATTCACAGCAAACGATCCTTTCTAACTGCATGATCTTCTTTATGAGATCGCACTTATCCACACGGGTTCGCGATCCTAATAAGAGATCACAATAGAACAGATCTCTAAATAAAAAGATCTTCTTTTTAATAGCCCAGGATCCCAATGCTTTCTCGAAAGACTAAAGTTGAGTAGAATCCACGGCCCGGGCTTCAATCCATTTTCTTACCGCTTTACGCGAGGCAGACCACCATGTTTTATCAGGATCCTTTTGACGTCATCATCATTGGCGGGGGTCACGCAGGCACTGAGGCCGCAATGGCCGCAGCGCGAATGGGTCAGCAGACCCTGCTTTTGACACACAATATCGACACGCTGGGACAAATGTCCTGTAATCCGGCGATTGGCGGCATTGGGAAAGGACACCTGGTAAAAGAAGTGGATGCACTTGGCGGCCTGATGGCGAAAGCGATCGATCACGCAGGCATTCAGTTTAGGATACTAAACGCCAGTAAAGGCCCCGCTGTGCGTGCGACCCGTGCTCAGGCAGACCGCGTACTTTATCGCCAGGCGGTACGTACCGCGCTGGAGAACCAGCCGAACCTGATGATCTTCCAGCAGGCGGTTGAAGATCTTATCGTTGAGAACGATCGCGTCGTGGGCGCCGTGACCCAGATGGGCCTCAAATTCCGCGCTAAAGCCGTGGTGTTGACCGTGGGTACCTTCCTTGACGGTAAAATTCATATTGGTCTGGATAACTACAGCGGCGGCCGTGCAGGCGATCCGCCGTCTATCCCATTGTCTCGCCGTCTGCGCGAGCTGCCGCTGCGCGTCAGCCGCCTGAAAACCGGTACGCCGCCGCGTATTGATGTGCGCACCATCGATTTCAGCGTGCTGGCGCAACAGCAGGGTGATAACCCAATGCCGGTCTTCTCGTTTATGGGCAATGCGGCACAGCATCCGCAGCAGGTGCCGTGCTACATCACGCACACCAACGAGAAAACCCATGACGTGATCCGCAATAACCTCGATCGCAGCCCGATGTACGCCGGCGTGATCGAAGGGATCGGTCCACGCTACTGCCCGTCGATCGAAGACAAAGTGATGCGCTTTGCCGATCGCAACCAGCACCAGATCTTCCTGGAGCCGGAAGGGTTGACCTCAAACGAAATTTACCCGAACGGCATCTCCACCAGCCTGCCGTTCGACGTACAGATGCAAATTGTTCGCTCAATGCAGGGTATGGAGAACGCAAAAATCGTTCGCCCTGGCTACGCTATTGAGTACGATTTCTTCGATCCGCGTGACCTGAAGCCGACCCTGGAGAGCAAATTCATCCACGGTCTGTTCTTCGCGGGTCAGATTAACGGCACCACCGGCTACGAAGAAGCGGCTGCACAGGGCCTGCTTGCCGGTCTGAACGCCGCGCGCTTCTCTGCTGAGAAAGAGGGCTGGGCTCCGGCGCGTTCTCAGGCTTATCTGGGCGTGCTGGTTGACGATCTCTGCACGCTGGGTACCAAAGAACCGTACCGTATGTTTACCTCTCGCGCGGAATATCGCCTGATGCTGCGTGAAGATAACGCCGACCTGCGTCTGACCGAAATGGGTCGCGAGCTGGGTCTGGTCGATGACGAGCGCTGGGCGCGCTTCAACGAGAAGCTGGAGCGCATTGAGCAGGAACGTCAGCGTCTGAAAACCACCTGGGTGAATCCGCAGGCGGAAACCGCTGCTGAAGTGAACGCTCACTTAACCGCGCCGCTGTCGCGCGAAGCCAGCGGTGAAGATCTGCTGCGCCGTCCAGAAGTCACCTACGAGAACCTGGTCAAACTGACCGCGTTCGCGCCGGGCCTGGAAGACGCTGAAGCGGCAGAGCAGGTCGAGATCCAGGTGAAGTACGAAGGTTACATCGCCCGTCAGCAGGATGAGATCGAAAAACAGCAGCGTAACGAAAACACGCTGCTGCCGGAAATGCTGGACTACCGCCAGGTGACGGGCCTTTCCAACGAAGTGATCGCCAAGCTGAACGATCACAAACCGGTGTCGATCGGTCAGGCATCCCGCATCTCGGGCGTGACCCCGGCGGCGATTTCGATCCTGCTGGTGTGGCTGAAAAAGCAGGGCATGCTGCGCCGTAGCGCGTAATTGACATTGCTTTTGGCGGGTGGCGCTTCGCTGACCCGCCCTACTTATTCGTAGGCCCGGTAAGCGGCAGCGCCACCGGGCAAAAAAACTCTCAACAGGTATTCACCGTGCTCAACAAACTCTCTCGTCTGCTGGATCAGGCAGGTATTTCGCTCACCGATCACCAGAAAAATCAGCTGGTGGCCTATGTCGATATGCTGAACAAATGGAACAAAGCGTACAACCTGACGTCTGTTCGCGACCCCAACGAGATGCTCGTTCGCCACATTCTCGACAGCATCGTGGTTGCTCCCTGGCTGAAAGGTGAACGCTTTATCGACGTGGGGACGGGCCCTGGTCTGCCGGGTATTCCGCTGTCGATTGTTCGCCCTGAGAGCCATTTCACGCTGCTGGATAGTCTTGGCAAACGCGTGCGCTTTTTACGCCAGGTACAGCATGAGCTGAAGCTTGAAAACATCACGCCCGTGCAGAGCAGGGTAGAGGAGTTCCCGGCAGAGCCGCCGTTTGACGGGGTTATCAGCCGCGCATTTGCGTCGCTCAACGATATGGTGAGCTGGTGCAAGCACTTACCTGCGGAGAATGGCCGCTTTTATGCGCTGAAAGGGCAGTTGCCAGGCGATGAGATTGAACAGCTTCCGGACGGTTTTGCTGTCGAGTCTATTGAGAAATTACAGATTCCTCAGCTCGAAGGCGAACGTCACCTGGTGATAATTAAGCCAAACAATTTTTAAAAAATTAATAAAAAATGTGGAATTCGTGCTGTTCTTATCATGTTAAAAAACAGCACAACTACCAGGGATTTACCGAGGAGCTTTTAACCTCTGCTTCACTAAGGTTTTTCTTCCGGTTAAC
Organism: Enterobacter cloacae complex sp. BZL2005; assembly: GCF_049238885.1. Classification (NCBI taxonomy): domain Bacteria; kingdom Pseudomonadati; phylum Pseudomonadota; class Gammaproteobacteria; order Enterobacterales; family Enterobacteriaceae; genus Enterobacter; species Enterobacter cloacae complex sp. BZL2005. The sequence goes on from NZ_JBMKGI010000015.1 coordinate 18,836, forward strand.
GAAGCAATCGTTATTCACCGAGAAGATAGTCATCTTTGAAAATATAAGTCTGCTAAAAGTGGAAGGCAGTAACCAGAACGCAATGTTAATTATTTATTAAGAATGTCAATAAATGGTTTTTATTGTGTACTGGGCTGTTTTGAAAATAGTTGCGACATTTTGCGTTTACTTTCATAAGGATAAATTTCTGCGATTTGCGCCTTTGATAAATACAACCTTATCGCAAATGTGTGTTTTGTGATCTCGTGCACGCTTTATCGACAACGTTTTCGCGCTGTTTGCAGTTTTGGGCGAAGGTTGACGCTTTCAGCGAAAGTTAAAAAATAGCGGTGGGGAAAAATATTTAAACATTTATTCACCTTTTCGCTACTTAATGTTTGAAATCACGGGTGCGCACCGTATAATTTGACCGCTTTTTGATGCTTGACTCTGAGCCTTAAAGGACGTTTTATACGACACGCGGCATACCTCGAAGGGAGCAGGAGTAAAAACGTGATGTCTGTGTCGCTCTTGAGTAGAAACGTTGCTCGTAAGCTTCTGTTCATTCAGTTTCTGGCTGTGATAGCAAGTGGACTGCTGTTTAGCCTCAAAGACCCCTTCTGGGGCATCTCCGCCGTGTGCGGGGGTTTGGCGGTTGTGCTGCCAAACGTGTTGTTTATGATTTTTGCCTGGCGTCATCAGGCGCATACACCTGCCAAAGGCCGCGTGGCCTGGTCCTTCGCCCTCGGCGAAGTGTGTAAGGTGTTGCTGACCTTTGCTCTACTGGTGATGGCGCTGGCGGTTTTGAAAGTGGTCTTCATGCCGCTGATAGCAACGTGGGTTTTGGTGCTGGTGGTACAAGTTCTGGCTCCAGCTGTAATCAATAACAAAGGGTAAAAGGCATCATGGCTTCAGAAAATATGACGCCGCAGGATTACATAGGTCACCATCTGAATAACCTTCAGCTGGACCTGCGTACATTCTCGCTGGTGGATCCACATAACCCCCCGGCCACCTTCTGGACGATCAACATCGACTCCATGTTCTTCTCGGTGGTTTTGGGTCTTCTGTTCCTGGCCATGTTCCGCGGTGTTGCTAAACGAGCGACCAGCGGTGTACCAGGGAAATTCCAGACCTTCATCGAAATGATCATCGGCTTCGTCCATGGCAGCGTCAAAGACATGTACCATGGCAAGAGCAAGCTGATTGCTCCGCTGGCGCTGACCGTGTTCGTTTGGGTCTTCCTGATGAACCTGATGGACCTGCTGCCAATCGATCTGCTGCCGTTTATTGGCGAGCACATCTTCGGCCTGCCTGCACTGCGTGTTGTACCGTCTGCGGACGTGAACATCACCCTGTCGATGGCGCTGGGCGTGTTTATCCTGATTCTTTTCTACAGCATCAAAATGAAAGGCGTAAGCGGCTTTGTGAAAGAGCTTACCTTGCAGCCGTTCAACCACTGGGCGTTTATTCCGGTCAACCTGATCCTGGAAGGCGTTAGCCTGCTGTCCAAACCTGTTTCACTGGGTCTGCGACTGTTCGGCAACATGTATGCGGGTGAGCTGATTTTCATTCTGATCGCGGGTCTTCTGCCGTGGTGGTCACAGTGGGTTCTGAATGTGCCGTGGGCCATTTTCCACATCCTGATCATTACGCTGCAAGCCTTTATCTTCATGGTTCTGACGATCGTCTATCTGTCGATGGCGTCTGAAGAGCACTGATTTTTTACCAACACTACTACGTTTTAATTGAAACAAACTGGAGACTGTCATGGAAAACCTGAATATGGATCTGCTGTACATGGCTGCCGCTGTGATGATGGGTCTGGCGGCTATCGGTGCTGCGATCGGTATCGGCATCCTCGGGGGCAAATTCCTGGAAGGCGCTGCGCGTCAACCTGATCTGATTCCTCTGCTGCGTACTCAGTTCTTTATCGTTATGGGTCTGGTGGATGCTATCCCAATGATCGCTGTAGGTCTGGGTCTGTACGTGATGTTTGCTGTCGCGTAGTAGTAGTTTTAAAACCCTAAGCCACAGATATTAAAGAGGTATTGTGCTGTGAACATGAACGCAACAATCCTCGGCCAGGCCATCGCGTTTATTCTCTTTGTCTGGTTCTGCATGAAGTATGTATGGCCGCCTTTAATGGCAGCCATCGAAAAACGTCAGAAAGAAATTGCTGACGGTCTGGCTTCTGCAGAACGCGCTAAGAAAGATTTGGACCTTGCACAGGCCAACGCGACAGACCAGCTGAAAAAAGCGAAAGCGGAAGCTCAGGTTATCATCGAACAGGCTAACAAACGCCGTTCGCAGATCCTGGACGAAGCGAAAGCTGAAGCAGAACAGGAACGTACTAAAATCGTGACACAGGCTCAGGCTGAAATTGAAGCTGAGCGTAAACGTGCTCGTGAAGAACTGCGTAAGCAGGTTGCGATTCTGGCTGTTGCTGGCGCCGAGAAGATCATCGAACGTTCCGTGGATGAAGCTGCTAACAGCGACATCGTGGACAAACTTGTCGCTGAACTGTAAGGAGGGAGGGGCTGATGTCTGAATTTGTTACGGTAGCTCGCCCCTACGCCAAAGCAGCTTTTGACTTTGCTATCGAACACCAAAATGTCGATCGCTGGCAGAATATGCTGGCGTTTGCCGCTGAGGTGACGAAAAACGAACAAATGGCCGAGTTGCTTTCCGGTGCGTTAGCACCTGAAACTCTCGCCGCGTCGTTTATCGCCGTGTGCGGAGAGCAACTGGATGCCAACGGCCAGAACCTGATTAAGGTGATGGCAGAAAATGGTCGTCTCCGTGTGCTCCCGGATGTTCTCGAGCAGTTTGAGCACTTACGTGCCCTTAGTGAAGCTACCGCTGAAGTCGAAGTGACTTCTGCGACTGAACTGAGTGACGAACAGCTTGCGAAAATTACCGCCGCGATGGAAAAACGTCTGTCACGCAAAGTTAAGCTGAATTGCAAAATCGATAAGTCTGTAATGGCAGGCGTAATCATCCGTTCGGGTGATATGGTCATTGATGGCAGCGTACGCGGCCGTCTTGAGCGCCTTGCAGACGTCTTGCAGTCTTAAGGGGACTGGAGCATGCAACTGAATTCCACCGAAATCAGCGAACTGATCAAGCAGCGCATTGCTCAGTTCAATGTTGTGAGTGAAGCTCACAACGAAGGTACTATTGTTTCTGTAAGTGACGGTGTTATCCGCATCCACGGCCTGGCCGATTGTATGCAGGGTGAGATGATTTCCCTGCCGGGTAACCGTTACGCTATCGCACTGAACCTGGAGCGCGACTCCGTTGGTGCAGTTGTGATGGGTCCATATGCTGACCTCGCCGAAGGCATGAAGGTTAAGTGTACTGGCCGTATTCTGGAAGTACCGGTTGGCCGTGGCCTGCTGGGTCGCGTTGTTAACACCCTGGGTGCGCCAATCGACGGTAAAGGTCCGGTTGAGCACGATGGCTTCTCCCCAATCGAAGTTATCGCACCAGGCGTTATCGACCGTCAGTCCGTAGATCAGCCTGTTCAGACAGGTTATAAGTCCGTTGACGCCATGATCCCAATCGGTCGTGGTCAGCGTGAACTGATCATCGGTGACCGTCAGACCGGTAAAACCGCGATGGCAATCGACGCCATCATCAACCAGCGTGACTCCGGCATCAAATGTGTGTACGTGGCTATCGGCCAGAAAGCGTCCACCATTTCTAACGTGGTTCGTAAACTGGAAGAGCACGGCGCGCTGTCTAACACCATTGTTGTTGTGGCGACCGCTTCTGAATCTGCTGCACTGCAATACCTGGCACCATACGCCGGTTGTGCAATGGGCGAATACTTCCGTGACCGCGGTGAAGATGCGCTGATCGTATACGATGACCTGTCTAAGCAGGCTGTTGCTTATCGTCAGGTTTCCCTGCTGCTCCGTCGTCCACCTGGACGTGAAGCGTTCCCTGGCGACGTATTCTACCTCCACTCTCGTCTGCTGGAGCGTGCTTCCCGCGTTAACGCGGAATACGTCGAGAACTTCACCAAAGGTGAAGTGAAGGGTAAAACGGGCTCTCTGACCGCGCTGCCGATCATTGAAACCCAGGCGGGTGACGTTTCTGCGTTCGTTCCGACCAACGTAATCTCCATTACCGATGGTCAGATCTTCCTGGAAACCAACCTGTTTAACTCCGGTATTCGTCCGGCGGTTAACCCGGGTATCTCCGTATCCCGTGTGGGTGGTGCTGCACAGACCAAGATCATCAAGAAACTGTCCGGTGGTATCCGTACCGCGCTGGCACAGTATCGTGAACTGGCTGCGTTCTCTCAGTTCGCATCCGATCTGGACGAAGCAACCCGTAAACAGCTGAGCCACGGTCAGAAAGTGACCGAGCTGCTGAAGCAGAAACAGTACGCACCAATGTCTGTTGCTCAGCAGGGCCTGGTACTGTTCGCGGCTGAACGCGGTTACCTCGAAGATGTGGAACTGGCGAAAATCGGTAGCTTCGAAGCCGCTCTGCTGGCTTACGTCGACCGTGATCACGCTCCGCTGATGCAAGAGATCAACCAGACCGGTGGCTATAACGACGAAATCGAAGGCAAGCTGAAAGCTATCCTCGATTCCTTCAAAGCAACCCAATCCTGGTAATCGTCCGGCGGCTTGTCTCAGGACAAGCCGCCTGGCATTGAGGAGAAGCTCATGGCCGGCGCAAAAGAGATACGTAGTAAGATCGCAAGCGTCCAGAACACGCAAAAGATCACTAAAGCGATGGAGATGGTCGCCGCTTCCAAAATGCGTAAATCGCAGGATCGCATGGCGGCCAGCCGTCCTTATGCAGAAACCATGCGCAAAGTGATTGGTCACCTTGCAAACGGTAATCTGGAATATAAACACCCTTACCTGGAAGAACGCGACGTTAAGCGCGTGGGCTACCTGGTGGTGTCGACCGACCGTGGTCTGTGTGGCGGCTTGAACATTAACCTGTTCAAAAAACTGCTGGCGGATATGAAAGCATGGTCTGAAAAAGGCGTTCAGTGCGATATCGCAATGATCGGCTCTAAAGGCGTCTCTTTCTTTAACTCCGTTGGTGGCAACATTGTCGCTCAGGTGACCGGTATGGGTGATAACCCGTCCCTGTCCGAACTGATCGGCCCGGTTAAAGTGATGTTGCAGGCCTATGATGAAGGCCGTCTGGACAGACTGTACGTTGTCAGCAACAAATTCATTAACACCATGTCTCAGGTTCCAACGCTCACTCAGATGCTGCCGTTACCGGCATCAGAAGATGACGAGCTGAAGCAAAAAGCCTGGGATTACCTGTATGAACCCGATCCGAAACCGCTGCTGGATACCCTGCTGCGTCGTTACGTTGAATCTCAGGTTTATCAGGGCGTTGTAGAAAACCTGGCCAGCGAGCAGGCCGCACGAATGGTGGCGATGAAAGCCGCGACCGATAATGGCGGCAGCCTGATTAAAGAGCTGCAGTTGGTTTACAACAAAGCTCGTCAGGCCAGCATTACTCAGGAACTCACCGAGATCGTCTCGGGGGCCGCCGCGGTTTAACCAGGTTTACGAATTACGTAGAGGATTCAAGATGGCTACTGGAAAGATTGTCCAGGTAATCGGCGCCGTGGTGGACGTCGAGTTCCCTCAGGACGCCGTACCACGCGTGTACGACGCGCTTGAGGTACAGAATGGTAACGAGAGCCTGGTGCTGGAAGTTCAGCAGCAGCTCGGCGGCGGTATCGTGCGTACCATCGCGATGGGTTCTTCCGACGGTCTGCGTCGTGGTCTGGAAGTAAAAGACCTTGAGCACCCGATCGAAGTCCCGGTAGGTAAAGCAACACTGGGTCGTATCATGAACGTATTGGGTCAGCCAATCGACATGAAAGGCGACATCGGTGAAGAAGAGCGTTGGGCTATCCACCGCGCGGCACCTTCCTACGAAGAGCTGTCCAGCTCTCAGGAACTGCTGGAAACCGGTATCAAAGTTATCGACCTGATGTGTCCGTTTGCGAAGGGCGGTAAAGTGGGTCTGTTCGGTGGTGCGGGTGTAGGTAAAACCGTAAACATGATGGAGCTGATCCGTAACATCGCGATCGAGCACTCCGGTTACTCTGTGTTTGCGGGCGTAGGTGAACGTACTCGTGAGGGTAACGACTTCTACCACGAAATGACCGACTCCAACGTTCTGGACAAAGTATCCCTGGTTTACGGCCAGATGAACGAGCCACCTGGAAACCGTCTGCGCGTTGCGCTGACCGGCCTGACGATGGCTGAGAAGTTCCGTGACGAAGGCCGTGACGTTCTGCTGTTCGTTGATAACATCTATCGTTACACCCTGGCCGGTACTGAAGTATCTGCACTGCTGGGTCGTATGCCTTCAGCGGTAGGTTATCAGCCAACACTGGCGGAAGAGATGGGTGTTCTTCAGGAACGTATCACCTCTACCAAAACCGGTTCTATCACCTCCGTTCAGGCGGTATACGTACCTGCGGATGACTTGACTGACCCATCTCCAGCCACCACCTTTGCGCACTTAGATGCAACCGTGGTACTGAGCCGTCAGATCGCGTCTCTGGGTATCTACCCAGCCGTTGACCCGCTGGACTCCACCAGCCGTCAGCTGGATCCACTGGTTGTTGGTCAGGAACACTACGACACCGCGCGTGGCGTACAGTCCCTGCTGCAGCGTTACCAGGAACTGAAAGACATCATCGCCATCCTGGGTATGGATGAACTGTCTGAAGAAGACAAACTGGTGGTAGCACGTGCGCGTAAGATCCAGCGCTTCCTGTCCCAGCCGTTCTTCGTTGCGGAAGTATTCACCGGTTCTCCGGGTAAATACGTTTCCCTGAAAGACACCATCCGTGGCTTTAAAGGCATCATGGAAGGCGAATACGATCACCTGCCAGAGCAGGCGTTCTACATGGTTGGTTCCATCGAAGAAGCTGTGGAAAAAGCCAAAAAACTTTAACGCCTTAATCGGAGGGTGATATGGCAATGACTTACCACCTGGACGTCGTCAGCGCAGAGCAACAAATGTTCTCTGGTCTGGTCGAGAAAATCCAGGTAACGGGTAGTGAAGGTGAACTGGGTATTTTCCCGGGTCACGCACCGCTGCTCACCGCCATTAAGCCTGGTATGATCCGCATCGTTAAACAGTTCGGTCACGAAGAGTTTATCTATCTGTCCGGCGGCATTCTTGAAGTGCAGCCTGGTAGTGTGACCGTTCTGGCCGATACCGCTATTCGTGGCCAGGATCTCGACGAAGCGCGAGCCCTGGAGTCGAAGCGTAAGGCTGAAGAGCACATTAGCAGCTCTCATGGCGACGTGGATTACGCTCAGGCGTCTGCGGAGCTGGCCAAAGCGATCGCGAAACTGCGCGTTATCGAGTTGACCAAAAAAGCGATGTAACACCGGCTTGAAAAGCACAAAAGCCAGTCTGGATACCAGGCTGGCTTTTTTTTTCGGCCTTAATTCATGATGAAAAAGATGTAGAATTTTAAGCATCAAACGTTTTTACTTCTCACTCAAACTACCGTCAGGATGCGTATGTCAAACAGTGCGATGAGCGTGGTGATCCTTGCCGCAGGCAAAGGGACCCGCATGTATTCCGACCTGCCTAAAGTGCTTCACACGCTTGCAGGAAAGCCAATGGTGCAGCACGTCATTGATGCAGCGAATGAATTGGGCGCCAGTCAGGTCCACCTGGTCTACGGCCACGGCGGCGATCTGCTTAAAAAGACGCTGAGCGACGACAAGCTCAACTGGGTGCTTCAGGCCGAGCAGTTGGGTACAGGCCATGCCATGCAGCAGGCAGCGCCCTTCTTTGCGGATGACGAAGACATTTTGATGCTCTACGGCGATGTCCCGCTGATCTCCGTTGAAACGCTGACTCGCCTGCGTGAAGCCAAACCGCAGGGCGGCATCGGTTTATTAACCGTCGTGCTGGACGATCCAACCGGTTATGGCCGTATCACCCGTGAAAACGGCAACGTTACGGGTATTGTTGAGCATAAAGATGCCAGCGAGGCGCAGCGTCAGATTCAGGAGATCAACACCGGTATCCTGATTGCCAATGGTGCGGATATGAAGCGCTGGCTGTCGAAGCTCAATAACAATAACGCCCAGGGTGAATACTACATCACCGACATTATTGCGATGGCATACCTGGAAGGGCGCGAGATTGCGGCGGTCCATCCGGCGCGCATCAGCGAAACCGAAGGGGTGAACAACCGTCTTCAACTCTCCCGTCTTGAGCGCGTTTATCAGTCCGAACAGGCCGAGAGACTCCTTCTGGCTGGCGTGATGCTGCGCGATCCGGCGCGTTTCGATCTGCGTGGCACGTTATCTCACGGGCGCGACGTTGAAATTGATACTAACGTTATCCTCGAAGGTCACGTCACGCTGGGCAACCGCGTCAAAATTGGCGCTGGCTGCGTGATCAAAAACAGCGTCATTGGTGACGACTGTGAAATCAGCCCGTACAGCGTGGTGGAAGATGCCCGTCTGGATGTGGCCTGTACCATCGGCCCGTTTGCGCGTTTGCGCCCGGGTGCTGAGCTGCTGGAAGGCGCTCACGTGGGTAACTTCGTGGAGATGAAAAAAGCGCGTCTGGGTAAAGGCTCTAAAGCCGGTCATCTGACCTATCTGGGCGACGCGGAAATTGGCAATAACGTGAATATTGGTGCAGGGACGATTACCTGTAACTATGACGGCGCCAATAAGTTTAAAACGATCATTGGTGATGACGTGTTCGTTGGCTCCGATACGCAGTTGGTGGCGCCTGTTACCGTGGGTAACGGGGTGACCATTGCCGCTGGAACAACCGTAACGCGCGATGTGGCCGAGAACGAGCTGGTATTAAGCCGCGTTCCGCAGGTCAGCAAGCAGGGCTGGAAACGCCCGGTGAAGAAAAAGTAACAACAAGGCGGGGGGCGCTACGCTTACCCGCCCTACGATTGAGTAGGCCTGATAAGGCGTAGCCGTCATCAGGCAAACCCGGGAGAGGAGATAAATATATATCTCCCCCCACAAGCAGTACCCATAAAAATAACCCCACTCTCTACAAGGCTCGGGGTGCCCGGAAAGGGCAAATACAGGTCAGCGACAACGCAGGCATAATGCCTAAATTCGGAATATAAATTATGTGTGGAATTGTTGGCGCAGTTGCGCAGCGTGATATTGCTGAAATCCTTCTCGAAGGTTTACGTCGTCTGGAATACCGTGGTTACGACTCTGCCGGTCTGGCTGTCGTCGATGCAGAAGGTCATATGACCCGTCTGCGTCGTCTCGGTAAAGTGCAGATGCTGGCCCAGGCCGCGGAAGAACATCCGCTGCACGGGGGAACCGGTATTGCGCATACCCGCTGGGCGACGCACGGCGAACCGTCTGAAGGCAACGCGCACCCGCATGTGTCTGAACACATCGTGGTTGTGCACAACGGCATTATCGAAAACCACGAACCGCTGCGCGAAGCACTGAAAGCGCGCGGCTACACCTTCGTCTCTGAAACCGACACCGAAGTGATTGCTCACCTGGTGCACTGGGAGCTGGAGCAGGGCGGTACACTGCGTGATGCGGTGCTGCGTGCTATCCCTCAGCTGCGCGGTGCGTACGGTACGGTGATCATGGATTCCCGCGATCCGTCCACGCTGCTGGCTGCGCGTTCCGGTAGCCCAATGGTTATCGGTCTGGGCATGGGTGAAAACTTTATCGCCTCTGACCAGCTGGCGCTCCTGCCGGTAACCCGCCGCTTTATCTTCCTGGAAGAGGGGGATATCGCCGAAGTGACTCGCCGCAGCGTGACCGTGTTCGATACCAAAGGCGAGCAGGTGAAGCGCCAGGAGATCGAATCTAACCTGCAGTACGACGCGGGCGACAAAGGCGCTTACCGTCACTACATGCAGAAAGAGATTTACGAGCAGCCAAACGCCATCAAAAACACCCTGACCGGGCGCATCAGCCACGGTGAAGTGGATCTGAGCGAGCTGGGTGCAAATGCGAATGAACTGCTCAGCAAGGTTGAGCACATTCAGATCGTGGCCTGCGGCACCTCCTACAACTCCGGTATGGTCTCTCGCTACTGGTTTGAATCCCTGGCGGGCGTGCCGTGTGATGTGGAAATTGCGTCTGAATTCCGCTATCGCAAATCTGCGGTGCGTCGTAACAGCCTGATGATCACCCTTTCCCAGTCTGGTGAAACGGCGGATACCCTGGCTGCGCTGCGACTGTCTAAAGAGCTGGGTTACCTGGGCTCTCTGGCCATCTGTAACGTCCCGGGCTCATCGCTGGTGCGTGAATCCGATCTGGCGCTGATGACCAAAGCGGGTACCGAAATCGGCGTGGCCTCCACCAAGGCGTTTACCACTCAGCTGACGGTTCTGCTGATGCTGGTGGCGAAACTGGCGCGTCTGAAAGGTGAAGATGCCTCTGTTGAGCATGACATCGTTCACGGTCTGCAGGCGCTGCCGAGCCGTATTGAGCAGATGCTCTCTCAGGACAAACGCATTGAAGCTCTGGCGGAAGATTTCTCTGACAAACATCACGCCCTGTTCCTGGGCCGTGGCGATCAGTATCCGATTGCGCTGGAAGGCGCGCTGAAGCTGAAAGAGATCTCTTACATTCACGCTGAAGCCTATGCGGCAGGCGAGCTGAAACACGGTCCGTTGGCGCTGATTGACGCGGATATGCCGGTTATCGTCGTGGCACCGAACAACGAACTGCTGGAAAAACTGAAGTCCAACATCGAAGAAGTCCGCGCCCGTGGCGGCGTGCTGTACGTCTTTGCTGATAAAGATGCCGGTTTCGCCAGCAGCGACAACATGCACATCATCGAGATGCCGCATGTGGAAGAGGTGATTGCGCCGATCTTCTACACCGTTCCGCTGCAGCTGCTGGCCTATCACGTGGCGCTGATCAAAGGCACCGACGTTGACCAGCCGCGTAACCTGGCGAAGTCCGTTACCGTAGAATAATCTCCAGCCTACCCGAGGCTGCCAGTATTCTGGCAGCCTTATAGTCCTCCCCTCAGCGATTACTTCTTTTTATCGCAGCCTGTTTCTTTTTTCATGTTTCCTTACATTATTGCGTCATCTGATTGTCTCGCCGATTTCTGCTTAAAAAATAATCTTATTTAGCGGTGGCAAAGAAAAGATATTGATAAATTCTCAAAAAAACAGAAAAGAGGCATCAATAGCATTTTTTAATTATTTTTTATTCTTATTTGTAAGGGGTTTTTTATTTTTCGTTTTTATTATTTTATTTTAAAGATATTTCATGAGAGAAAACGTGTTTGTCATAGGGCAGGAATGAATTGTACTATCGCCACGCTTTAAAGGATGGTGTGTTTTATTTGAATGTGTAAATGAAACGCATACAAATAATATAAATTATGGAGAGTTTCATGAAATTAAACGTTATAGCCACTTCGCTGGTTTTATCTTCCGCCCTGTTTTCAGGTGCGACATTAGCGGCTGACGGTACTGTTCATTTCCGTGGCGAGGTGATTGATTCTACCTGTACAGTCACGACTGATACCAGCAACCAGACTGTTAATATTGGTCGTGTGGCGGCCACTACTTTCGCAGGTATTGATTCCACCGCGTCTGTTAAAGATTTCCACATCCGTCTGGAAGGCTGCCCGGCAACCTATACTCAGGCGGCAGTACGCTTTGACGGGACGGAAGATAAAGATACCATCGGTAAAGGTTATCTCTCAATCGGTACGCCGGTGAACGGCGAAAGTGGTACGGATGGCGAGTTCACTGGCAGCGGCGATGCCATTGCGGCGACGGGCGTGGCGATTAAACTGTTCAACCTGAGCGATGATACCGCGATCCCGTTGTACAACAATTCTAAATACGTTGCCATTGCTGATGGTAAAGCGGATATGGGATTCAAGGCGAAATTCGTCCAGACTCTGGCAACAGTGACGCCGGGTACTGCGAATGCTGACTCTCAGTTTACTATTGAATATCTGAAATAATCAGCGATTATGGATTCGGAGTCTGTTAAGAACTTATTAACAGGCTCCTTTATATATAAGGACATTGGATTATGCCAGGGCGTATAGTGAATGTATTAATAGCGTGTTGTCTTACGGGTATTTCTACACTGGCATCGGCAGGTGTGGTTATTGGTGGCACACGAGTGATTTATTTGAGTGATAAATCCGACACAACCATTACTGTCAAAAATAACGAAGCGGCTATCCCTTATCTTATTCAAACATGGGTTGACCCCTTCAATAATACAGGAACCGCGAAAAAACCACCGTTTACCGTCATTCCACCGGTATCTCGTCTGGAGGCTGGGCAGGAAAAAATTCTGCGCATTATGAAAACCGAGGGCAATTTACCGCAGGATCGGGAGTCGGTGTTCTGGCTGAACATCAAAAATATTCCCCCGGCGAGCAATAAGCCGAACGCGATGGAAATCGCCATCAAGACACGTATCAAGCTGTTCTGGCGTCCGGCCTCGTTGAACATCACCCCGGAGCGCGCCGCCACGCAGGTGAAGTGGCACAGAGAAAATCGGCAGTTGGTAGTTGAAAATCCCACGCCGCTAAATATCAACGTTATGAATGTGACAGTGGACGGCAAAGATGTGCCACTCAATATCGTCCATCCCTTTGAAACCCTGCGTTTACCCTTACCGGAAGGCGTGAATGGCCATGCGCTGGTGTGGCGGTATGTGAATGATTTCGGTGCGATTAGTCAGGATTTAAAAGCAGCGCTTTAAGCAAAGGATGGTTTATTTATGGAGTGTTCCCGTATTTTCATCGCGTTTGCTTCCGGGGTGGTGCTTGGTTTATCCGCCGAGACGGCAGCGAGGGATATGTTTAACCCTGCGTTGCTTGAAATCGATCATCCTGTGGACGTTGATATCCACCAGTTTAACCGCGCGAACAATCTACCTGCCGGGAACTATAAGGTCAGTATTCATGTTAACGGCGAATATGTTGACCGCCGGGAGGTAACCTTTGTCGAAGATACTGCCACCAGCAACCTTCATCCTTGCTTCTCAGACGTCAAAACCGTGCTCGCTGAGCTTGGGGTAAAAGTGGCGGCTATCAAGGCCCTTAACGACATAGATGACAAAGCCTGTCTGAACCCCGCGCCGCTCGTTCCCGGCTCAACCTGGACGTTTGATACGGATAAACTCCAGCTTAACGTCACGTTGCCGCAAATCTATATTGATGTATCGGCGCGCGGCTATATCAGTCCCTCACGCTGGGATGAGGGCATCAATGCGCTTATGGTGAACTACGATTTTTCCGGCTCCAGCACGGTGCATTCGAACGAGGATGTTAACGACGATTTTTATTATCTGAACCTGCGCAACGGTGCCAACCTGGGGGCATGGCGTTTACGTAACTACAGTACGCTAAACGTGGCCGATGGCGAGTCTTCGTATCATTCGATCAATACCTATTTACAGAGCGATATCGCCGCGTTACGCAGCCAAATCATGCTGGGGGATACGTGGACCGCAAGCGACGTGTTTGACAGCACGCAACTGCGTGGTATGCGTCTCTACACGGATGATGACATGCTGCCTTCGAGCCTGACGGGGTTTGCGCCAGTGGTTCGCGGCGTGGCGAAAAGCAATGCGACCGTTATTGTGCGGCAAAACGGTTACATCATTTACCAGTCTGCCGTACCGCAGGGAGCGTTTGCGCTCAAGGATTTAAACACTACCAATTCGGGTGGCGATCTGGATGTTACCATCAAAGAAGAGGATGGCAGCGAGCAACATTTTACCCAGCCTTACGCCTCACTGGCGATCCTGAAGCGTGAAGACCAAACCGATGTCGATATCAGCGCGGGTGAACTGCGCGATCAAAACGATTTTCAGCCGACCGTTTTTCAGGCGCAGGTGTTACACGGTTTTCCTGCGGGTATTACCCTCTACGGGGGCGTGCAGGGAACCAGCGATTACACCTCCGCCGCGCTTGGCGTGGGGAAAGATATGGGTTCGCTGGGCGCCCTTTCGCTGGACGTAACGCATGCCCGCGCGCGGTTTGAGGACGATGACGAAAGCGGGCAATCTTACCGTTTTCTCTATTCCAAACGTTTTGATGAAACTAACACAACGTTTCGGCTGGTGGGCTACCGCTACTCCACAGAGGGCTACTACACCCTGAACGAATGGGCGTCCCGGCAGAATAACGAGAGCGACTTCTGGACGACAGGTAACCGACGTAGCCGTCTGGAGGGAACATGGACGCAGACCTTTGGCGACGGGATGGGAAATATTTATCTTACCCTTAGCCGCCAGCAGTACTGGAAGACGAATGAAGTCGAGCGGCTGGTGCAGCTGGGCTACAGCAATAGCTGGCGCTCTATTTCCTGGAACGTCTCCTGGAACTACACCGATTCACTCACCTCGGCCCAAAATAGCACCGACACTGACATCAGCGACAGCCAGGGAAGCGAACAGATTTTTATGCTCTCTCTCTCCATACCGTTGTCAGGCTGGCTGCATGATAGCTACGTCAACTATGGGTACACCCAAAACAACCATGGAAAAGGGATGCACCAGGTGGGGCTGAGCGGTAACGCGCTGGATGCGCACAACCTCTCCTGGAACGTTCAGCAGTCTTACGATGCGGATAACGAAGATTACAACAACAGCGCAGGGGTGGGCTATGACGGCACATATGGTTCGGTAAACGCCAGTTACGACTATACCCAGGACAACCAGCGCCTCAACTATGGAATGAAGGGCGGGATTCTGGCCCACAGCGATGGCATAACTTTCTCTCAGGAGCTGGGGGAAACCGTCGCGCTGGTTAAAGCCCCGGGAGCTTCAGGCCTGGCGCTGGAGAATGGTACGGGTAAGGCGACGGACTGGCGCGGCTATACGGTACAGACGCAGCTCAATGCCTACGATGAAAACAGAGTGGAGATCGACAGCGATTACTTTGCGAAGGCCAACGTCGAAATCGACAACAGTATCCTCAGCGTTATCCCGACGCGCGGCGCGGTGGTACGGGCGGAGTTTGTCACTCACGTGGGCTATCGCGTCCTGTTCAATGTGCGGCAGAAGAGTGGCAAACCGGTGCCGTTTGGCGCAATGGCCTCGGCTGATTTACCCCAAGGCAGCGTAACCGGCATTGTGGGCGAAAATGGCGAGCTTTATCTGTCCGGCATGCCGGAAGAGGGGGCGTTTGTCCTGAAGTGGGGTGCAGATAACACGGTGACCTGCCCGGTTAACTACCATTTTACCCCGCCAGAAGGCGTTGAACTGATACAAATATCGGCAGTATGCCAATAGGGAAATAAGATGAAATTCAGGACACCTCTGTTTTTAAGCGCGTTGATAATATTTATGACGCCAGTATGCAAGGCGTACACCACGGGCGACGGGATTTGTCACTCCGAAGGTGGCGCTTATATCTATAACCTTAATCTGAACGGGCAGTCGATCCCGGCGGATAAAAATAAAGCAGGTACAGAGATCAGGGATCTGGAAACGCTCAGTTCATCTACGAGTTACAAAGCGCAATGCAACTGTCTTACGCATTACTCTACGGGCTTTCGCCAAATCTACTACACCGCACGATCGCCGTTAAGTGAAGATGTGGTAAAGAACGGGTATACCTATTTTACCCTTAATAACAACCTCAGCATCGCCACGTCGATACTTGTGCTTGGCAGAGAATATATACCGGTACCTTTCAGCGCAGAACCAAACGTAATGTCTCATAGCTCCTATTGTTATGCGCCTGGCGAGGAAGGGAGCGAACCAACACTCAATACCGGTTCACAAATAAAAATATCATTCTTAATTAACAAGCCGTTTATTGGCCGGGTGAGTGTGCCAGGTACGATAGTCGCCGATCTTTATGGAGGGCTGGATGCGGCCTCCTCGACCTCCAGCACCGAAAAAATGGCAGAGATCAAAATCGCTGGCGATATCGTCGTGCCGCAAAACTGCGAGATAGCGCCCGGGCAGACGCTTGAGATAGATTTTGGCAAAATCCCGGCCCCGGAATTTTCCGCTACCAAAGGCACCGCCGTGACGAGTCACAAGGTAAAAAAGACGATTCAGGTACAGTGCACAGGCATGCTGGATGAGAATATTGTCTACTCCACTTTCCATGGAGACCCTGTTGACGCCGATGCCACGATGATGAAAGTCAACGGCAATGATGATGTAGGCATTGTGGTATACGACAAGTGGGATCGTCAGGTCAGCGTCAACGGCGGCAGGATGGACATGGATAGGGGCGAAAACAACAACGGCGCCGAAAACAATTCGCTTACCTTTTCCGCTGCGCCTGCAAGCGCAACGGGGGCTCAGCCAAAACCTGGAACGTTTGAAGCGTACGCGACGGTCACGCTGGAAATTGAACATTAATCACCCGACGGCTGTTTATGACAGCCGTTGTCATTTTCCCCCTTTTGTACCAGGCTTATCCCTTTCTGTATGACAAATCTATGACGCCATCCTGAATAAATATCATTTATTATCAATGAGTTATTTTTAACGCCTGCATTGTCATAAAACTGTCATAATTCGTACATTTATCTGTCACCTGTTTGTCCTATTTTGCTCATCGTAGCCACTAAACAACGATTTACGAAAATCTTGCAGGAGACATTATGAAAGTTATGCGTACCACTGTCGCAACTGTTGTCGCCGCGACCTTATCTCTGAGCGCGTTCTCTGTATTTGCAGAAGCAAGCCTGACTGGCGCTGGTGCAACCTTCCCTGCGCCGGTGTATGCCAAATGGGCGGATACCTACCAGAAAGAAACCGGTAACAAGGTTAACTATCAGGGTATCGGCTCCTCCGGTGGCGTAAAACAAATTACCGCGAACACGGTTGATTTCGGCGCATCAGATGCTCCGCTGTCTGATGACAAACTGGCTCAGGAAGGCCTGTTCCAGTTCCCTACCGTGATCGGTGGCGTGGTTCTGGCGATCAACCTGCCGGGCGTGAAGTCGGGTGAGTTGGTGCTGGACGGCAAAACCCTGGGTGACATCTACCTGGGCAAAATCAAAAAATGGGATGACGAAGCGATCGCCAAACTCAACCCAGGCCTGAAGCTGCCTTCCCAGAACATCGCCGTGGTTCGCCGCGCGGATGGTTCTGGTACCTCTTTCGTGTTCACCAGCTACCTGGCGAAAGTGAACGAAGAGTGGAAATCTAAAGTCGGCTCCGGCTCTACCGTTAACTGGCCTACCGGTCTGGGCGGTAAAGGTAATGACGGTATCGCCGCGTTCGTACAGCGTCTGCCTGGCTCCATCGGCTACGTAGAGTATGCGTACGCGAAGCAGAACAACCTGTCCTACACCAAACTGGTGTCTGCCGACGGCAAACCGGTTAGCCCGACCGAAGAGAACTTTGCTAACGCCGCCAAAGGCGCTGACTGGAGCAAATCCTTCGCGCAGGATCTGACTAACCAGAAGGGCGAAGGGGCGTGGCCAATCACCTCTACCACCTTCATCCTGGTGCACAAAGAGCAGAAGAAACCTGAACAGGGCGCTGAAGTGCTGAAGTTCTTCGACTGGGCATACAAAAACGGCGGCAAACAGGCTAACGCTCTGGATTACGCCACCCTGCCAGACAACGTGGTTGAGCAGATTCGCGCTGCATGGAAAACCAACGTGAAAGACAGCAGCGGTAAAGCGCTGTACTAACAGGATATATTTAACGAAGATGGCGGGGGGCGCTGCGCTTACCCGCCCTACGGTTTACTCTGTAGGCCCGGTAAGCGTCAGCGCCACCGGGCATATTCGTAAAAACGTCTCAAACAGAAGAGTAATTTATGGCTGCAACCAAGCCTGCATTTAACCCTCCGGGTAAAAAAGGTGACATGATTTTCAGCGCGCTGGTCAAACTGGCTGCGCTGATTGTGCTATTGCTGCTGGGCGGCATTATCGTGTCTCTGATTTTCTCCTCCTGGCCGAGCATCCAGAAATTCGGTTTCTCCTTCCTGTGGAGTAAAGAGTGGGATGCGCCGAACGATATCTACGGTGCACTGGTGCCGATTTACGGCACGCTGGTGACCTCGTTCATCGCCCTGCTGATTGCGGTTCCGGTAAGTTTCGGTATCGCCCTGTTCCTGACGGAGCTGGCGCCGGGCTGGCTGCGTCGCCCATTGGGTATCGCCATCGAACTGCTGGCGGCCATCCCAAGTATCGTCTACGGCATGTGGGGCCTGTTTATCTTTGCGCCGCTGTTCGCCACGTACTTCCAGGAACCGGTGGGTAACGTCCTCTCTGCCATTCCGTTTGTGGGGGCCCTGTTCTCTGGCCCGGCTTTCGGTATCGGCATTCTGGCGGCGGGTGTGATCCTCGCCATCATGATTATTCCGTACATTGCGGCGGTGATGCGCGATGTGTTCGAACAAACGCCGGTGATGATGAAAGAGTCGGCCTACGGTATCGGCTGCACCACCTGGGAAGTGATCTGGCGCATTGTTCTTCCGTTCACCAAAAATGGGGTGATCGGGGGCGTGATGCTGGGCTTAGGTCGTGCGCTGGGTGAAACCATGGCGGTTACCTTTATCATCGGTAACACCTACCAGCTCGACAGCGCGTCGCTCTACATGCCGGGCAACAGTATTACCTCTGCACTGGCAAACGAATTTGCGGAAGCGGAATCCGGCCTGCACGTTGCGGCGCTGATGGAGCTGGGTCTGATTCTGTTCGTTATTACCTTCATTGTTCTGGCGATTTCCAAGCTGATGATTATGCGTCTCGCTAAAAATGAGGGAGCACGCTAATGGCCACTCTCGAAATGCAAGCTACTGCTGAACTGGCGGAATCCCGCCGCAAAATGCAGGCCAGACGCCGCATGAAAAACCGCATTGCCCTGACGCTCTCTATGGCGACGATGGCATTCGGTCTGTTCTGGCTTGTCTGGATCCTCTTTTCAACGGTCGTTCGCGGGATTGACGGAATGTCACTCTCGCTGTTCACCGAAATGACGCCGCCGCCGAACACGGTGGGTGGTGGCCTGGCGAATGCCCTGGCGGGCAGCGGGTTGCTGATCCTCTGGGCCACGGTCTTCGGCACGCCGCTGGGCATTATGGCGGGTATCTACCTGGCGGAATACGGTCGTAAATCCTTGCTGGCGGAAGTGATTCGTTTCATTAACGACATTTTGCTGTCAGCCCCGTCTATCGTCGTGGGTCTGTTCGTTTACACCGTGGTGGTGGCGCAGATGGAACACTTCTCCGGCTGGGCGGGCGTCATTGCGCTGGCGCTGCTGCAGGTGCCGATTGTGATTCGAACCACCGAGAACATGCTAAAACTGGTGCCGGACAGCCTGCGTGAAGCGGCTTACGCGCTGGGTACGCCAAAATGGAAGATGATCTCTGCGATTACGCTGAAGGCGTCGGTCTCCGGGATCATGACAGGTATCCTGCTGGCGGTGGCGCGTATTGCGGGTGAAACGGCACCGCTGCTGTTTACGTCCCTCTCCAACCAGTTCTGGAGCACGGACATGATGCAGCCGATCGCCAACCTGCCGGTGACGATCTTTAAATTTGCGATGAGCCCCTTCGCGGAATGGCAGCAGCTGGCCTGGGCCGGGGTGCTGATCATTACCCTTTGCGTACTGTTGCTGAACATTCTGGCGCGCGTCATTTTCGCGAAGAAGAAACACGGTTAATTTTTTACGGCGCGGCAGCTCGCGGCGCCGAATGAGGAAATGAGTCAATGAGTATGGTTGATACTGCCCCGGGTAAGATTCAGGTTCGTGATTTGAACTTCTACTACGGCAAATTCCATGCCCTGAAGAACATCAACCTGGATATCGCGAAGAACCAGGTCACGGCATTTATCGGTCCGTCCGGCTGTGGGAAATCCACGCTGCTGCGTACCTTTAACAAAATGTATTCGCTCTATCCGGAGCAGCGCGCTGAAGGGGAAATCATCCTCGACGGCGAAAACATTCTGACCCAGGCTCAGGATATCGCCCTGCTGCGCGCGAAAGTGGGGATGGTGTTCCAGAAACCCACGCCGTTCCCGATGTCTATTTATGACAACATCGCCTTTGGCGTTCGTCTGTTTGAAAAGCTCTCCCGTGCCGATATGGATGAGCGCGTGCAGTGGGCTTTGACCAAGGCCGCATTATGGAACGAAACCAAAGATAAGTTGCACCAGAGCGGGTACTCTCTCTCAGGTGGTCAGCAGCAGCGTCTGTGCATTGCGCGCGGTATTGCGATTCGCCCGGAAGTGTTGCTGCTGGATGAGCCGTGTTCAGCGCTGGACCCGATTTCAACCGGTCGTATTGAAGAACTGATCACCGAGCTGAAGCAGGATTACACCGTGGTTATCGTGACCCACAACATGCAGCAGGCTGCGCGTTGCTCCGATCACACGGCGTTTATGTACCTGGGTGAATTGATTGAGTTCAGTAACACGGACGATCTGTTCACTAAGCCCGCGAAGAAACAAACCGAAGATTATATTACTGGCCGCTACGGTTGATTTGCCTTAGTGCATGTGGAGAAACCATGGACAACCTCAATCTTAATAAACACATTTCCGGCCAGTTCAACGCAGAGCTGGAAAGCATTCGCACCCAGGTGATGACCATGGGCGGCATGGTCGAGCAGCAGCTTTCTGATGCGATTACGGCGATGCACAACCAGGACAGCGAGCTGGCGAAGCGCGTCATTGAAGGCGATAAAAACGTCAACATGATGGAAGTGGCTATCGACGAAGCCTGCGTGCGCATTATCGCGAAACGTCAGCCGACGGCGAGCGACCTGCGTCTGGTGATGGCGATCATCAAAACCATCGCCGAGCTGGAACGTATTGGTGACGTCGCCGATAAAATCTGCCGCACCGCGCTGGAGAAGTTCTCTCAGCAGCATCAGCCGCTGCTGGTCAGCCTGGAGTCACTGGGCCGCCACACCGTGCAGATGCTGCACGACGTGCTGGATGCCTTTGCGCGGATGGATCTGGACGAAGCGGTGCGTATCTACCGTGAAGACAAGAAGGTCGATCAGGAGTATGAAGGCATCGTGCGCCAGCTGATGACCTACATGATGGAAGATTCCCGTACGATCCCGAGCGTGCTGACGGCCCTGTTCTGCGCGCGCTCTATCGAGCGTATCGGTGACCGCTGCCAGAATATTTGCGAATACATTTTCTACTTCGTGAAGGGTCAGGACTTCCGTCACGTGGGCGGCGACGAGCTGGACAAGCTGCTGGCGGGTAAAGATCCGAAAGAGTAATCCTGTCATCTGATAACAACGCCGGTACTCACCGGCGTTGTTATTTCTAGGGTAATCACAATTTTCCCCTTCATCCGTTGCCTGACGTTCGAAACGCGCTAACGTGAGACGAAAAAACAGCAAAGGATGGTATATGAAAAATTCATTAGCGTGCCTGGCGATGGCCATCAGCATCGGGATCGGTACTGGAACAGACGTGATTGCCGCACCGTTGCCGGTCACACCTGACCAGACTACCCCGGTCAGCCACTATGTGACCCAGGTTAATGCGGATAAAAGCATTACGTTTCGCCAGTTTGCACCCGGCGCAACGCGAGTCTCCGTGGTGACGGGGTCAATGCCTGAAAGCCAGGTTTCCCATGATATGACGAAAGAGAAAAATGGCGTCTGGTCATGGAAAAGCGAGCCGATGGCACCGAATCTGTACGAATATTATTTCGACATCGATGGTTTCCGTTCAGTTGACACGGGAAGCCGCTATCAAAAACCCCAGCGGCAGGTGAACACCAGCCTGATTCTGGTTCCGGGCAGTATTCTCGACGATCGTCCTGTACCGCATGGCGATCTGACGACCTTGACCTGGCACTCGCCGTCGCTCAAGTCAGAGCGCCGCGTCTATGTATGGACTCCCCCTGGCTACAACGGCACAGGGGAACCCTTACCGGTGCTCTACTTCTACCATGGCTTTGGGGATACCGGGCTCTCTGCCATCGACCAGGGCCGTCTGCCGCAAATCATGGATAACCTGATGGCCGAAGGGAAAATCAAACCGATGCTGGTGGTGGTACCCGACACCGAGACGGAGAGCACTGAGGCCATCCCCGAGAACTTCCCACCGGTAGAACGACGGAAGTCTTTCTATCCGCTCAATGCGAAAGCCGCAGACCGTGAACTGATGAGCGAGATTATTCCGCTGGTGGATACACGCTTCAACGTGCGTAAAGATGCGGCAGGCCGGGCACTGGCGGGATTGTCACAGGGCGGTTATCAGGCGCTGGTCTCCGGGATGAATCATCTGGAGAGCTTCGGCTGGCTGGGAACGTTCAGCGGCGTTACCACGACAACCGTGCCTGACGAAGGCGTGGCCGCACGCTTTAAGCAGCCTGAGGCCATTAACCGGCAGCTGCATAACTTCACCGTCGTTGTGGGAGAGCGCGATTCGGTGACCGGCAAAGATATCGCCGGTCTGAAAGCGGAGCTGGAAAAGCAGGGCATCAAATTCGACTATAAAATGTACCCCGGTCTGAACCACGAAATGGACGTCTGGCGTCCGGCGTATGCTGAGTTTGTTCAAAAGCTCTTCAGATAAACCTGTCGCCCTCCCTGCCGGGAGGGGCGGCTTAACGCGTAATATTCCACCCGCGCGCCTTCCACAGCGCGGGTAGCTGCGCCAGATCGGTGAAGGTCGTGACTTTTGGATGATCGATCGGCTTGTTGTGCGGGTCGGCGCAGAAGTAAAACACCTCCATCCCCGCATCAATCCCCGACTGCGCGCCCGCAGACGAGTCATCCACCAGAATGCAATGCTCTACGTTAACGTTCATCGCCTTTGCCGCATGGAACATCAGTGCCGGGTCCGGCTTCCAGCGCTGGATATCGTAGCCGCTGAACAGTTTTTCCGGGAAGTGGTGCAGCATCTCAAGCTTGCCGAGCGAGTGCTGCATTTTGCTGACCGGCCCGTTGGAGACCACGCAGATCGGCACCGTCATGGCATCCAGCAGCGCGTTTGCGCCCGGAATCACCTCCAGCTCCGAATCGAACAGGCGTGCAACCTCGGCGCGATACACCGGTTCCAGAGCCGTTTTATCCAGAACGACGCCGTGTTCTTCGTTAATGATGTCGATGATCTCGTAGAGCTTCACGCCCTTAAAGCGCTTAAACACCTCGTCGAGTTCCAGCGTAATGCCAAATTCCTGGAACATGGCGACATACGCGCGGGAACAAATGACCTCACTGTCGACCAGCGTACCGTCGCAGTCGAAAAATACCGCTTCAATTCCGGACATGCCTTTCCCTTTTAACCAGTTTAACGTTTACGTACGGCAGTTCACCGGAACGCAATCGTTGCCGTATAAGCAAATTCAATGAAAAAAGTATCACGTAACCGCCACTATTGTCGCATTTTGGTATAGGATAGCGACGAATTTTCCCTCCTTGTTCGGAAATTGATGATGAGTCAACAACACACTACCCAGACATCTGGTCAGGGTCTGCTTGAGCGCGTGTTTAAACTGCGCGAGCACGGCACGACGGCACGCACCGAAGTGATCGCCGGTTTCACCACCTTCCTGACGATGGTCTATATCGTTTTTGTTAACCCTCAAATTCTGGGCGTTGCTGGCATGGATACCAGCGCCGTCTTCGTGACTACCTGTCTGATCGCGGCCCTCGGCAGCATTCTGATGGGTGTGTTCGCTAACCTGCCGGTCGCGCTGGCCCCGGCGATGGGTCTGAATGCGTTCTTTGCCTTCGTGGTGGTTCAGGCGATGGGGCTGCCGTGGCAGGTGGGTATGGGCGCCATCTTCTGGGGTGCGATTGGCCTGCTGCTGCTGACCATTTTCCGCGTGCGTTACTGGATGATTGCGAACATTCCCGTGAGCCTGCGCGTGGGCATCACTAGCGGTATCGGTCTGTTTATCGGGATGATGGGGCTGAAAAACGCCGGCGTGATCGTGGCGAACCCGGATACGCTGGTGAGCATCGGTCACCTGACCTCGCATAACGTGCTGCTGGGCGTGCTGGGCTTCTTTATCATCGCCATCCTGGCTTCCCGCAATATTCATGCGGCGGTGCTGGTCTCCATCGTGGTGACCACGCTGCTGGGCTGGATGCTGGGCGACGTTCACTATAACGGCATCGTTTCCGCGCCACCGAGCGTCTCTACCGTTGTTGGTCATGTTGATCTGGCGGGTTCCCTGAACCTGGGCCTGGCGGGCGTGATTTTCTCCTTCATGCTGGTGAACCTGTTCGACTCCTCCGGTACGCTGATCGGCGTGACCGACAAAGCGGGTCTGGCAGATGAGAAAGGCAAATTCCCGCGCATGAAGCAGGCGCTGTTTGTGGACAGTATCTCCTCTGTGACCGGCTCATTTATCGGGACCTCGTCTGTGACCGCTTACATTGAATCCTCTTCCGGCGTCTCCGTGGGCGGCCGTACCGGCCTGACGGCGGTTGTCGTGGGTATTCTGTTCCTGCTGGTGATCTTCCTCTCGCCGCTGGCGGGCATGGTGCCTCCGTACGCTGCAGCGGGTGCGCTGATCTACGTGGGTGTGCTGATGACCTCCAGCCTGTCTCGCGTGAAGTGGGATGATTTAACCGAAGCGGTGCCGGCGTTTATTACCGCCGTGATGATGCCGTTCAGCTTCTCGATTACCGAAGGTATCGCGCTGGGCTTTATCTCTTACTGCGTAATGAAGATCGGTACCGGCCGCTTCCGCGACCTCAGCCCGTGCGTCATCGTTGTGGCGCTGCTGTTTGTACTGAAGATTGTGTTTATTGACGCGCACTAAGGTGCGGTTTGTGGTGTCAGGTGGCGCTTCGCTTACCTGACCTACTGACGAGTGTAGGCCCGGTAAGCGCTAGCGCCACCGGGCTTTTTTATCAGGCTTTAACCCGCTTAATATAATCCCCGAACGCCGTCAGCTGGCCAGAGAGATGGTCGCGCGTGCTCTGATCCACCACTTCACCCGTTTGCGGGTCGACCTTGTTCTGAATCACTCCGCCCATAAATTCCGGCTTGTTCATCACCATCGCATCGAGGAAGACCAGGATCTGACGCAGGTGATACTGGCAGCGCGCGCCGCCAATCGCGCCCATGGAGCTGGTCTGGATCAGCACCGGTTTGCCTGACAGCGGCTGCTCAGGTAAACGGGACAGCCAGTCGATGGCATTCTTCAGACCACCGGGTACAGAGTAGTTGTACTCTGGCGTGACGATGACCACGCCGTCAGCCTGGCGGATCTGTTCGGCCAGCGCCTCAACGCTCTGCGGGAACCCTTCTTCCTGTTGTACGTCAGCATCATAAAGCGGAATATCGCCAATAGACGGCAGGGCGCTAATTTCCATACCTGCAGGTGCCAGCTGTGGCAGCGTGCGGGCTACCATCCCGTTAAATGAACCTTTGCGCAGGCTTCCCAGTAACGTAACAACTTTCAACGTATCAGACATGATTACTCCTGTTTCATCATGATGACCCTGATTGGATCAGCTAAGGGTGAATGCTTTTTCTGCCGGTAAACTGGTTAATCGCATCAGACGTGCGGCGGGCTCGTTGGCGCGCTCGGGCACATCAGGAAGGCTACGCCATCCCTGTTGACTGTCAAATTCCCAGATTTTCATGCGTTCGATGGCGGGGGTCACCGCGATGGACCAGATGAGCACATCCTCCGCGTCGCAGAGCGCTTCAACCAGCGTGGCCTGGGCGGCGCGCAGACGTCCGGAACCAGGCAACAGCTGCAGCAGGCTGGCGTCGTCTGAGGCGCATCCGCAGAGCTTGCGAATGCTCTGGCGCAGGGTAATGAGCTGGGCTCTGGCTTCAACAGGATCGTTCTGGTTGCGTACCCACAGCTTCTCATTGCTGGAGAGCGGATAGTCTTGATGCGCGTTACCACCGTGGAAGCTGCGCGTCGCGCGCTGAAGCTCCATATCGAGCCCACAGTCCCCTTCGGTGGTTAGCGCGACCCCAATGATATTGCCCGTGTAGGCAATGGAAAAACGAGGGAGATCCGGGTCCGCAAAGACCGGGCGGCCTTCTGGCTGGGTAATGATGTCCGGCAGCTCGCTGGTGCCGTACAGCATAAACATCAGTTCTGCGAGAAGCGCTCGGGACGCTAAAAACCGCGACCTGCGATGCTCCGGAAGAGTGAGTGCTTCACGGTGACAGGCTGAAGAAATTCTTGCCGATACGAGACGTCCTTCTGTAAGTATCCCTCTTGCAAAGTGCGTAGCCATTTTTCGCTCCTTGATAATGGTCGTAATCGGTTAAACGGTTACATGATTATCGCTTAACTTGCCTCCTGTTTTAATCAGTAAATGGAAGTAAGAGAAGCCTTAGGACCGAACTTTACATTTTCTTAGGCAAAAATTGGATCGCTCGCACCGTACAGCGCCTTGATGGTCTCCCGCAGCCAGAGAATTTTGGGATTATGGCTGTTCCGTTTATGCCAGATCAGCGTGAAGGGCACGGTCAATTTATCCGCCTGCTCCTCATCAATGGGGATCGGAAGCGCGATCAGCTTACGCTGGTGGAGTTCATTGTAGTGGTGACAGTAGTGCGGCGCGGTGGCGATATAGTGATGGCCGGGCTGCGCCGCCATAAACATCGCCTGTTCGAAGCCTGGCAGGCTCATGGCGATAGTACGATCGCGTCCCATCTCCTTTAACACTTCATCAAGCGCCCAGGTATCGCTGCGTTCCCAGAAGATGCTGATGTGGGGATAGCGCAGGAAGGTCTCCAGATTCCACTCTTGCTGAAGCGCCGGATGATCCTCGCGCAGATAGACGCAGGGGCGGTCGCTGAACAGGATTTCGTAGTCGATAAACCACGGCATCAGCTTAAGCAGCTCGCGGGATCGCGGATGCGTTTCACGCCCGGTGAAGCCCAAATCCACCTCGCCACGCGTAATCGCGTCCAGCGAGTCGTAATCCCACTGGCGCATTTTCACCGTCGCCTGCGGATAGCGCTGGTTCACCTGCTCCAGCAGGGTATTGAAGCGGATCAGCATCAGCGGCGTTTCCGCGGCCAGCACGAACGTCAGCCCGCCCGGAGAATCATGATGGAATTTATCGAGGATCTGGTTGCCGATTTGCATCCAGTCAGCCAGATCCTGCTCCAGGCTCACCGTCAGCGGCGTCGGCAGCAGCCCTAACGGCGTTTTGACAAACAGCGGGTCGTCAAACCAGTCACGCAGCTTGGCCAGTGATTTACTCACCGCCGACGGCGTCACGTTCATCCGCTTCGCCGCTTTGGTAACGCTGCGCTCCTGCAGCAAAAGCTGCAGGCACAGCAACAGGTTAAGATCGAGACTGCTGATGGGCTTCTTCATAGTGCGCCGCGGACTGGATGACCATAAGTAAGGTAATGCAGACTATGCTACAGCCAATCAGAACCCCGATCAGCATATTCAGCGCGTTCAGGCCAACTACGGCTGCCAGCCAAATCCACAGCGACGAGCCGCAGACCTGCGCGATCCCCAGCACCGAACTCGCCACGCCTGCCCGCAGCGAGAAGGGACCAAGCGCCTGGCTCATCGCCACGCCAAAGCCAACCGAGAACCCGGCGCAAATGAGCGTAATGCCCACCAGCATCACCGCATGTGAGCTGGTGGTCGCCAGGATCGCGCCTGCGGCAAGGAATAAAACCTGTGAGGTCACCATCAGCGTGCGCTGGCGGAAGATATTCAGCGCAAACGGCGTCGAAAACGAAACGGCCATACTGACCATCGCGGTTAATGCCATCACCGTGGAATACTCACCGCGATCGAAGCCCATGGTCTCCATCAGCAACACCGGGGAAACGTTTACATAGGTCAGGATCACCGCCACGCTTAACGTGGTCACGGCCAGACGGCTGAGGAAAAAGCGGTTGAGAAGCTTCTCTGCCGGGTGAAGGGTTGCGGTATGGCCGGTATTCTGCGAGCCCGGGTGGGTCTCTTTCAGCACGGCAATCGACAGGACAAACACCAGCGCGCCCATGGTCGCCATGGTCCAGAACAGGCTCTGCCACGGGAATTTCAGCATGATCAGATAGCCCACGACCGGGGCCAGCACCGGGATGATACAGGTAATGCCGTTCAGCATCGACAGCACTTTGGCGCGACGCTGGGCGCTTAAG
The DNA here is from genome assembly GCF_049238885.1 of Enterobacter cloacae complex sp. BZL2005. Taxonomy (NCBI): domain Bacteria; kingdom Pseudomonadati; phylum Pseudomonadota; class Gammaproteobacteria; order Enterobacterales; family Enterobacteriaceae; genus Enterobacter; species Enterobacter cloacae complex sp. BZL2005. The sequence goes on from NZ_JBMKGI010000015.1 coordinate 46,836, forward strand.
GTGTCGCGCAAAATGGCAAACGCCACCACGTAGCAACCGCCCGCACCGATGCCCTGGATAAAGCGCCCGGTCAGGAACACGGTGCTGTTTTGCGCCTGTGAGCAGAGAAGGGACGCCAGGGCAAAAACGATGGCACCGGCGATTGCGACAGGCTGACGGCCTGCTTTATCCGCGATCTTCCCGGCAAAGACCATCGACGACGCCATCCCCGCGAGGTAGGCCGAAAACGCAATATGCAGCTGCGCTTCGCTGGCGCCCAGATCGCGGGCGATATGCGGTAATCCCACCAGATACATATCAATACCGGACGGATAAAGCAGAACTAATGCGAAACTACAAAACAGAAAACGCGCCATAAACCCCCCATAGATGCAGGCATGCAGGATAGGGGGTGAAAAGGGATTAGGCGAGTTGCCATTTGGACAATGGTGATTTCCCAGGAGGAAATCACCATGGATTAGCGGGAACAATACAGAAGCTGGAAAATCGAGCTAACTCGTTAATCTATCAGCGATACGTTACTTTGAAGTCATGGCTATGGGCACATTCAAGGACACAAAAGCGGGATGTTTGCTGATCCAGATGACAACATTACCCCCAGACTCTCGCCATTCCTTCGCTTTCCGGCCGGACTAACTCAAAACCAAACTTCGCGTAGAGTTCCGGTACATCAGCCACCAGAGAGACATAAGCCCCTTTATAAGCGTTGCTGTCCAGCCATCGAATAATTTTTTCCATAATGATTCGGCCAAGTCCACGCCCCTGATGGGCGGGGTCGACGGCTATATCGACTATCTCGAAGTTTAATGCACCATCTCCAACGATACGCCCCATGCCGACAGGCACTCCTTGCCAGAGAATGTGTACGCCATAACAGCTTCTCGGCAAACCCACCCTGGCAGCCTCAAGCGGTCGTGCTGACAACCCTGATATACTTCGTAAACGACAAAAATCTTCGGCAGAGGGAACAGATTCAACAACGGTATATTCGGTAGTCATGGCCATCACCATTAGCAAACAATCAACATAGTTAGCAGGCTGACTCTGTAGTGGCAATAGCTTTTGCCAATGAATCTTGCCTTCTTAATAACTGAATATAAGATTTTATGCGGCACGCATAAGCCCTCTGTTATGAGGCGATAAGCATAGTTTTTGCGTACTGACTTGCGCTATAGTCCCCACGTTGCGGCAAAACCGCAACCGGAATTGGCGTTCCGAATTATCACGAGTGTCGGTAGCGATGTTTGCAGTGCTACTGGCGCGGCCTGCGCTCGCCCCTTCAATGGTGGCTCAGGCAGGGGCTTCGATAGAAGCGCCGGGTCGTGATAACCGGTACGCCAACCCTGTCTGGGTCACCACCAGTGAGCCTGGCGTCTCCGGTGGTGGCGTTAACCTGCTTATCACGAAGCGGAGCGCTGCGTATGTGTCCTGTCCCTGAATTTCCCATTGCATCAGCCTCGGCCGGAGGTATCTATGAAAATCACCGTAGAACAACCCTCAGCCAGAGAACTGGTCGATCGCTCGCGAGTCCTGGTGCATGTGATGCTTGAGCATCCTGACGATATCGGCCCGAATTATGCGTTGCTTCTCATCCTTGCCGACCAGCTACAACTATTAAGGGATGCTTTTGAAGAGGATGAGATCAGACGGCTTAGAGACGAGAAATTACCTCAGTAATTCTTACAGCGACCACAGCATCAGGGACAGATGTTGTGGTTGATTCCCCCACCTACTTTTTCCTGGCTGGCTCCCCCATATTCTCTGAGGTGAATTCCATGAGCACAGCAATGGCACGGGTTGAAAGGGCATCCCCCATCTTTCGCTGTTAAAGATGAATAATGTGGGGGGAGTCGAGTACCTGCCAGTGTATCCACCACATATTCCGGGTTCCACCATCATTCCCCCGTATCCGGGAGCCGGATCTGTTTTCCATCGAGCACAATCAGTTGCTCGCGCAGCAGTTTCTCCAGCCAGCGCGAAAATTTCTTCTCGACGTTAATTCCCTTTGCGCGTAGATCGTCGCGCAAGAGCGCGCGGGTACAAGGCTTATTCTGGCTGATGCGTTGGTTAATACAGCGCCATAACGCCGTATGGTTGCGGGTGATATGAGGAACGTCGGGTGGTATGCCACTACTCAGTAAGTCATCGTCAGGTTGCCTGGGCTCGTCATTCAGCACCAGTGAGGTCACTGGTTCGCCATCGCTATCGGTATAGATAACGACTTCCTCAAGATCGTAGGCGGTGACCTCCGGCATCTCCGCATCTTTCATCTTTGTACAACTCAGGGTGATAGCGTTGCGACGTCCCTCGCGCCTGACGTTAAACTCGGCATCTAGCGCGGCCTGAAAAGCACTTGAACCGCGTGCGCCCCGTTCCTGATCCTTACCCGAGTGATGAACGATCATCATCGCTGCGCGCGTATGATACCGAATGGCGTCGCAACCCTGGATAAATGCGCCCATATCCCGCGCGGTGTTTTCATCTGAGTTACCAAAACAGCGGGCCAGCGTATCGAGGATGATCAGCCGTACCGGCATTCCGGTCATGTTCTGAATGTCCTTTGCCGCCAGGATCTCCTGCTCGATGCTTCCCGGAGCGGCTGGAAAGATCGGGCAGTCGACGCGAAACAGGTTATCGAGCGCCATCTCGTCATTAACGCTGAGTTCCCAGGCGCGGATCCGCCGCGATACACCGGTTCCTCCTTCTCCGGCGATAAACAGCACAGCCCCTTGATTGACTCGCCTTCCGCCCCATGACGTACCGCTGGCAATATGGCACGCCAGCGATACCGCCAGAAAGGATTTAAAAGAGCCGCCGGGGCCGTAAATACTGCACAGCGCCCCGGCGGGAATGAGTCCTTTAACCAGATAATCCTGACTCGTGTTAAAACCTTCCGAGCCCCGGCGCAGCGGAAGGGTGGTGGTGAGAGTACGGTCTGATGCTGTCATGGCTTACGACCTGAGATTTGCAGGAAGCTGCTGGTTGAACACAATCCGGGAAATGGATTCACCGTAGTGACGGTAAAATTCATCCCAGTCGCTCAATGTGGTGTCTGCAGGGAGAACCACACAGCCCTTCACTACCTCGGCAGCGGCGGTTGCATTCAGCAACCCGGTATTTTTCTCCTGACTGCAATCATTATCGCCAGCCAGGATAAGGTGGCATTCAGGCCACTGCGCCCGGAAAGCGATGGCCACATTTTTCAGGTTGTGTGCCGACAGGGCAGCAACGACCGGAAAATGATGAAGGCATGAGACCGCAAGCGCGGTTGCATATCCTTCGGTAATGATGATGCCTTCCAGTGGTTTGTTGTCCGGTGCCCAGGGTTCCTGTCTACCGTTGCGGCTCGCCTGATGTACCGGGCAAAAACAATCCTTCAGATGGCTACCGGGCAGCAGGTACTTTTTCCCTCCTGGATGAATGAACTGCGCACCTGTCAGCTGCGCGCCTGTATTTCGAATTGGCAATACCAGCGTACCCGCCCCGAAATGCACGCCGCAGATTGTCCGGCTACTACGCTCAGTCAGAAGCCACTGGGCTCGTCGCCAGCCTCGCGTTGTCAGATACGGCGCTTCTCCGGATTCGCAATGACGAAGCAGTGTCTTAATACGCGATTCCATATTCAAAGCCTGTGATTTTTCCCTGGCTGGCGGAACCAGCGGTACAGGATCCATGTCCTGCACCATTCCGGCGGCCGCAACCAGTGCGCAACCGAAGAAGCGGGAAACCAGATCCAGTCCGTCACCTGCGCCGCACTGATTGCAGAACCATGTGCCGCGCCCCTCCAGATCATCCATCCTGAAGCGATCCTTACCCCCACAACAGGGACACGGGCCATGCCGATGATTTGGTGGAATGAAAATGCCAAGTTGTTCAAATATTTTCGGCCAGTTATTGCGTGCCCGATCGGATACGGCAGAAACGTAATAGCTCATGATTGCCTCCCATACACCTGCTGGATGTAGCGCCCTCGACCATCGCCATGACCGAGATCCATCGCAACCATCGCCCTGGCTTCCTTTATACTCAGCCCCTGTCGCTGGTAGTGCGCCATCGCCTCTTGCGCCCATGAATAGCGCAGACTGTGTGGTGCATAGGGGCCAGTCAGTCCTGCGCGAACTGCGCTGCCACGCCAGTAATTCATTGCGGTGCGCAGATCGGGTTTATTGAGCAAACGTCCCCCGCGTTGTGTCATCAGGGGGATAGCCTGGTTCATGATGCTGCGTAGCCTTTCAGGTTCGAGCACCACCGTCTGACGGGAACGTGATCCTTTGGTGCCAAAAACCACCTGCAATCGATTTTCTCCACGCTCTAACGCAGCGGCCCATGTCTTCAGAGACTGACAACACTGCACCGCTTCCTGTGAACGCAAACCCATTGCTCTGGCAAGCTCCAGCGTCAGAGCCAGCCCTTCATCCTTTTCATGAAAAGCAGACAGCGCCGACAACCAGCGTTCTGAGGTTAATGGCAGATGCGTTCCTGCCCGGCTGGCGTTACCCAGCCCGAGCGCTTTATTGCTGATGCGCTCCGATTGGGCAAATTTTTGACGTCCAGACTGAGCAAGGATGGTGCGCAGGGCGGCCATCTCGTTTTGTAGCGTGCGTGGCGTAATTCCTGCTTCCCGTCGTGCCATCACGTAGCTTTCGATATGTGACGATTTCATATGCTGGAGATCCTGAATCTGGATATTCAGCTTGTGCAGATGCTGGCTTAAACGCCCGGCGATACGGAGGCGATCATGGACTGTTTTAAAACTGCCGCCAGCCAGCAGGGCGAGTTTTTCCATGCGTTTTGTAAGTTTCGACATAGCTATTCTCCACTCAATTCTCCGACGCGCGGTTGGGCACAGCGTGCTGTGCTGAACGATACCGGTGCGCCGGAGAATGCGCGGATGAGGTATGACGGGGTACGGTGATGCACGAATGCAGCCGCCTGCTCAGGCAGGTATATCCCCACAGGTAAAATGACCTGTCCTCCGGTATCGGTTCGGTAGTGCTGGTTTCTCCTCTGGGTAAGTGAATTTCTGACATCTGTTTGAGTGTCAGCCTGTTTGTTGCAGTGGAATTGCAGGCAGTAGCTGGGTTGAAGCTGATCTGCGCGCTGGCGTCACTTTTACTCGCTTGCGCTCTTAAAAGTGACGCCGCGTTTTGCACATTCAGCAGGAAGTACGGACGCAAAGCCTTCGGCAATGCCGTCCGACTTCTCTACAGCGTTCTGTCTGTCGCTACGCTTGCAACAGGGTAGCGATATAGGGTGTGGTCACCTGTATCGAGACAGGAGGTCAGTTTCAGACTACGCTTCGTTCCCTGGTTGACCGGGGGGCTGACCGCCAAAGGCGCTTCTTACAGGTCGCAGTTCGTCTTAGAACAGGAAGCTTTTAGGGGTACTGCTAAGAGTTGGGGATAGGGTAGAGCGTGGGGAAGCGGAAAGATGCGGGAAACTGTTTTTGGGATTTGAAAGTTTTATAATTAAGCAAAATGATGATTTCTTTAAGGTATGTTAATACTTCATATTTATATGAGATATGATATTTATCATCCTATTTAGAGGGGCGCTTTATAATAAGCACCCTCTAATGTACTATTCGATTTTTTTATTTTCAGCTTGTTTTAATGCTTTAACTGTTGATGATTTCAAAAATGATTCATCTGAGGGGTTTCTATCTAATATATCGTATATAAGTTCTCGTGTTAATGATACGAGAAATGTACAAGCTTGAGTATACTTATCTAGTTGGTGAGCTTTTTCATTAAGTTGGATTCTTGGTTCTTTACACCATGAATTTAAATTGTTGAACACATTTTCTCTGAAATTCTTAGATTTTTCATGTGGATACCAGGTTCCATGTTTGTGCTGGTAGTTAATCTCATTCCGAAGTCTGGACAACCAATTTGCACGATGATGACAAGGATGTGACTTCATTATTTTTACTAGGGTGTCAATCTTTCCAAAAAGATCTTGTTTTTTTTGATTGCTTACAGGATTTTTGTCTATTAAAAAATCTGTAGAGATTTTTGTTAATAATTCGGAAAGAACTAACCAAGTGTCTTCATGAGAGCCGTTATTTAACTTTTGTATGGAGAATGATGTCAGATCTTTATGGAAAATGACTAAATGAAGGCCGTCACCGATGCTACTCTTCGGTGGAATTGCATGATATTTTAATGCATTTCCTAACTTATCAGACTGACCTTTTTCTAATTGAATGACAGCATAACCAAATATTCTTAAAATAGTATGAGCTGCAAAAAAAGCCGCATAATAAGATCTTATTAATGGCCACGCAGTGGATCGTGGTAATTCGTGTTCCGAAGATATGTAATATATGGATTCAAATGTGGCAATTGACATTCTGGAAATATCAAAAGCAATTGAGCGTAGTAATTTCTCTTTATCACCTATATAAAATGTAAATTTTTTAATAGTCTCATCATAACTATCAAGAATTTGAGGCTCTAATTCTATCCATGTTTTAAAGGTGGTGTCTGTAACACCACTCATGTTTGCTAAACCATCAATGTAATATGGTCTTAATACATCAGATGCCGCTGACATAGTAATATTTCCTTAAAGTTGGAAATTTTTTGTCAATGAGTTGTTTAGTGTATCAAGGAGTACTTTGTAAGAGCGTTTAGATTTCGATATTATGCCTTTGTTTAGTGCGGGCATAACAGGTTGAATTATTTCAGAAAAGTTATCAATGCTGTATTCTGCATTAAATTTATATTTAACTCTGGATGCGACTTCTGGGAAAAATGAAATAATTGCTTTAAAAATATTTGGCGTTGTTATTTCATCTTTAACTCCTGATTTTTCAAAAATATCCATAACGGCTCCCAGATAAGAGTTAAATATAGAGTATAATTCTGTTGTATCTTTGTTTCCAAGAACGCCAATTATATTTGAAAAACTGGTGTTAAAAGTAGTTCTGCTTATTTTACCTTTAAGTTTCTCATTAGGGCTTAATAATCCATTTAATACACTAAACTTGTCTTTCTGAAACTGATTAAATAAATCTCTAAGAAGACTTTCTGTATCGCCTTCTAATTCAGCGAGTTGTTTAATATCGAGCAGTAACTCACTTGGAACAGGTCTTTGTTTTGTATTTATATCAATAAATAACCTTGTTTCTTCTGCTTTTGTTAATCCTGTATAAATTACTACTGGGATACGTAGTTTACTTTTCGCTAATTTATAACCCCACACTCGGTGTTGGCCATCCAAAACTAGAAATGCTTTTGGATGCATTTTTATCGTTAATGCACGCCCACCTTTTTTGACAGTTAATTCTGCTTCTGGCTGTGCAGATAGCACGACAGCATTAGGGATTGTACCAAAACCACTATCAATATAGTCCGCAATTTCTTGGGCCCGTCTTTGATCTAGTCGGCGTTGAAAACCTTCTAAGGGATCTTCATATCTTGTTGTCACAAAACAAGTTTCAGCTAGAACATCAGAATATAGTGTTAAAGAATAGAATTTATGTCGACCTTGGGTGATCAAACTAAATGTATAACTATTAACATCATAATCATTGTCAGACATAATCATCTCCTATTTTTATGTATTTTTAACTCGTTTTTCAGCAATGTTTAAATAGCTTTTAGAAATATCAATACCGATTGATCTATAACCTAACTTACAAGCAACAGCCGTTGTTGTGCCTGTTCCAACAAAAGGATCAAGAACTATGCCATTAGGAGGACATGTTGATAATATAGGAATTATACAAACCTCTTCAGGATATGGAGCAAAATGAGCTCCTCGCTTTTGAGCATCCTCAGGGGGGATTTCCCATACGTCGCTAGGTTTACTTCCTTTTGGATGATATTTAAGGAAATAAAATCCTTTATCTCGCAGTTCTCGAGCTCGACCAGAAATCTTCTCACTATCTGAATGTGTAATTCTATGCTGTCCTCTAATAACCATTCGGAAATCAGATATTTTATTTTTGGCTATTTCTTCAAGGATATTTTCAAGAGCTGTAAATGCTAGGTTTTTTTCTTCGTCAGATAGTGTGGTTGATAGTTCAATTCTTCTCTTATAATTCACACCAGTGATGCCAGTTGCTGATACTACAGCGCCATTTTTTATGGATGCTTTCCGTGAAGTTGTTCTGATAGCATCAATGTTGTAGTAATATTTTGCATTTTTCACAAAATGAAAAATATTTTCATGGATATTATTTAATCTGTCTTTTGAACTATCCATACCACCCTTAAGTTTGTTCCAGATGATATCATTGCGCAAAATCCAGTCTTGCTCATCCATCATAGCAATGGCGACACGCCAGGGAATTCCTGATAAACTTTTCTTATTATAAGTGTCGTTTATGTTGAGCCAAAAAGAACCGTCATTAGTTAACACTCTCTTAATTTCAGAGAAAATTAGAAGAAGGCTTGCAATATAATCTTCTTTCTTCCTTTCTTGGCCAAGACCTCCACTCTCATATTCTCTTTGTAACCAATACGGAGGCGAAGTAATGACGCAATTAACTGAGCTATCAGGAATTAACTTCAGAACAGAAAGGGCATCTCCCTGCAATAGGAGGGGGTTACGATCTGTAACGCTAAGATACTCATTAATATTTTTCTTGCTCTGCTTTTTCAATGTGTTAGCTCATTAAATTAGGTACGTCCAATGAGCCTATTATGCACATCGTACGTAAATTTCTCAACCTTTCTATTTTTATAAAAATTTAAATTTTTCAATCTGTTATGTAACTTTCTTAAGGTGAAGGTGATTCTCATACTAAGCTATTTTAGACTGAATTTTTCCTAACTATCTGTTTCTAATGTTTATCTCATAAGCCTTCCCAAACTTCCCGATAACCACTTTCCGCCCCTCCTCAATCTGCGCATCAACAAAATCCGCCCAGGACTGAAGCATCTCCCGGCGCTGATTCAGGTACTCCGCACGATTGTAAACACCGCGAACGCCGCCGATCTTATGCGCCAGGCATTTCTCCACCCAGTCTGAGTTGTAGCCTTGCTCATGGAGCAATGTGCTGGCAGTACGCCGGAAGTCATGAATAACAAAATCCCTGACGTTCAGATCCAGTGTACGCACTGCGCAGTTAAGCGTTGTTTTGGAGATTGGGCGTCGGTGGTCGTTTCGGCTGGGGAAGACGTATGGAGAATCTCCGGCCAGAAATTTTAGCTCTTCGAACATCGCCAGCGCCTGCTTTGACAGCGGAACAATATGCGGGTTATCCATCTTCATTCTTTCGCCGGGGATACGCCATTCCAGCGCGTTGAAGTTAACTTCGCTCCATGTCGCTTCAATCATCTCCGATTTACGCACCATGCAGATGATCAGCAGGTGCAAAGCCAGCTTGTGGCGTCGGTTCATGTTAGAGGTGTAGATCCCCCGTAATAGGATTCCGATCTCTTCTGCGGTTAGCGCCACGTCGCGGCTTGTTGCTTGTGCGATATAACGGGCCTCGATAGCGGCTGCCGGGTTGTTGAATATGATTCCCCTGGAAATCGCATAGGCCAGCATGCGTTTAAGCACGTTTCGCGTCAGTAGCGCGACGTGATCCGAACCTCGTTGCTTGATGCGGTCGAGCACGACCTGAATATGGGCAGTTGTGAGTTCTTCGAGTTCCAGCTTCCCGATGATGGGAATGATGTCCTTCTCGATAACGCGAGTGATGTTGCGCGGATCGCGGTTACTTTTTTCAACGATATCGGTCAGCCAGCGTTTGGCGAATGTTTTGACTGTCGTTGGGTCTTTCTGTTTAAGCTTTTCTTCCTGCTTTTTCTGCGCGGGATTGATGCCATGGGCAACCATTGAGCGGCACTTTTCACGCCAAAGCCGCGCTTCTGCAAGTGAGAAAGCCGGGTATTCGCCCAGCGTGATCTTTTGCGATTTGTTGTCAAAGCGGTAGCGGAAACGCCAGATTTTTCGTCCGGTGGGAAGAACTTCAATCACCAGCCCGTCATGATCGGCAAGTTGCCAAGGGCGGTTTCTGGGGGCAAGTGTGCGTAGTTTGGTATCTGAAAGTGCCATATCTCACCTCTACAGTGTGTCCATGAGCATCCTTTCTAATAGATTATTTAATATTGGATTATTGACGCCTTCTTTTTCACTGTGTCCATGAGAAGGCAGATTTGAGCGTTTTTTATACCGTTTTTTGTGTCCATTTGATGTGATTTTTAGCTCAAAAAATAAACAATGACACGCGAGGGATTTAAAGATGGTCACAATTCAGGACACAAAAATCGCGGATGAACCCGCACGACTATGGACGAGTATGGAAAGTATAAACCCGCATTAACAGGCAGTTAATGCGGGTTAGTGAACGTTCACGGACGAGGGTGGACTAAAACTTACTTGCCAATACAGAAGCTCGTGAAGATCCGTCCCAGCAGATCGTCCGACGTAAACTCCCCGGTGATCTCGCTCAGATTCTGCTGTGCCAGACGCAGCTCTTCCGCCAGCAGTTCACCCGCCCACGCGCCGATCAGCTGCGCTTTACCCTGAACAAGGTGGTTTGCCGCCTCTTCCAGCGCCTGCAGGTGACGACGACGCGCCAGGAAGCCGCCTTCCATGCTGGTATCAAAGCCCATGCTCTGCTTGAGATGGTTACGCAGGTCATCCACGCCTTCACCGGTCCGCGCCGACAGGCGAATCAGTGAGTGACCATTCACATCGCTGATACCGAGCGTTTCGCCGGTCACGTCCGCTTTGTTACGCACCACGGTGATCGGCAGTTTGGCCGGCAGACGGGCAATAAAGTCCGGCCAGATCTCTGCCGGGTCAACGGCGTCGGTCGTGGTGCCGTCCACCATAAACAGCACGCGGTCGGCCTGCTCGATCTCCTGCCAGGCGCGTTCGATACCGATGCGCTCAACTTCGTCGCTGGCATCGCGCAGACCGGCGGTATCGATGATGTGCAGCGGCATGCCGTCGATGTGGATGTGCTCGCGCAGCACGTCGCGAGTGGTGCCGGCAATGTCGGTTACGATTGCCGCTTCACGGCCCGCCAGGGCGTTCAGCAGGCTCGATTTCCCGGCGTTCGGGCGTCCGGCAATCACCACCTTCATCCCTTCACGCAGCAGGCTGCCCTGGCGCGCTTCTGCACGTACGGCGTCGAGATCGGCCATAACCTGGTTGAGCTGGGCTTCGATTTTGCCGTCAGAGAGGAAGTCGATCTCCTCGTCCGGGAAGTCGATAGCCGCTTCCACGTAGATCCTAAGGTGAGTAAGTGCTTCCACAAGGTGATTCACACGCGCGGAGAATGCGCCCTGCAGCGAGTTCAGAGCAGAGCGGGCCGCCTGTTCAGAACTGGCGTCGATCAGGTCAGCAATGGCCTCAGCCTGCGCCAGGTCGAGCTTGTCGTTGAGGAAGGCACGCTCGGAGAACTCGCCCGGCTTGGCAATGCGCAGGCCCGGCAGGGTCAGGATACGTTTTAACAGCAGGTCGAGGATAACCGGGCCGCCGTGGCCCTGAAGCTCCAGCACGTCTTCACCGGTAAAGGAGTTCGGGCCGGGGAACCACAGCGCAATGCCCTGGTCCAGCGGCGTGCCGTCGGCATCTTTAAACGGCAGGTAATCAGCGTAGCGCGGCTTTGGCAGTTTACCCAGCACCGCTTCGGCCACCTCGCGTGCCTTCAGGCCGGAGATACGCAGAATGCCTACACCACCGCGTCCCGGTGGGGTTGCCTGGGCGACGATAGTGTCGTTATGGCTCATGGTTGCTCTCGTTCAATACAAATAAAAAAGGCGGTCAATCGACCGCCCTTATTTTAGCGTTAACTTATCGGATCAGGACTTTTTCTTTTCGCGGCTATGCAGGCCACGTTTTTCCAGACCACGGTAAATCAGCTGCTGCTGGATGATGGTCACCAGGTTGCTGACGATATAGTACAGCACCAGACCTGACGGGAACCACAGGAAGAACACGGTGAAGATGACCGGCATAAAGGTCATGATCTTCTGCTGCATCGGGTCGGTCACGGTGGTCGGCGACATCTTCTGGATGAAGAACATCGTCACGCCCATCAGGATCGGCAGGATGTAGTATGGGTCCTGTGCGGACAGGTCATGGATCCACAGCGCGAACGGCGCGTGGCGCAGCTCAACGGAACCCATCAGCATGTAGTACAGCGCAAGGAAGATTGGCATCTGAATCAGCAGCGGGAAGCAGCCACCCAGTGGGTTCACTTTCTCTGCTTTGTACAGGGCCATCATTTCCTGGCTCTGACGCTGTTTGTCATCGCCCAGACGCTCACGCATTGCCTGAATCTTCGGCTGCAGCATGCGCATCTTCGCCATGGAGGTGTACTGCGCTTTAGTCAGCGGGTACATGATGCCACGAACGATGAAGGTGATAACGATGATGGAGAAGCCCCAGTTACCCAGGAAGCTGTGGATGAACTTCAGCAGCTTAAACAGCGGCTGAGAGATGAACCACAACCAACCGTAATCCACGGTCAGATCCAGGTGCGGCGCAACAGCGGCCATTTTGTCCTGAATTTCCGGGCCAACCCACAGGGTGCTGGCCAGCTTACCGGTTTGACCCGGCTGTACCAGAACCGGCTGAGATTTGTAGCCGATGGCTGCAAGGCCGTTGCCCAGGTTCGCGGTATAGAAGTTGTTGGTACCGTCGTTATTTGGCACCCACGCCGTCGCGAAATACTGCTGCAGCATCGCCACCCAACCGCCTTTAGCGCTGACGTTCAGGTTTTCGTTATCGGCAATGGTGTCGAATTTGTATTTCTCGTACTTCGCGTCAGGCGTGGAGTACGCCGCGCCACGGAAGGTGTGCAGCGCAAAGTTGCTGCTTCCGGTGTCACGGTGAGACGGCAGATTGATGGACTGCTTCAGCTGGCCAAAGGTCGACAGCTCCAGCGGTTTCGCACTGGCGTTCTGTACGCTGTAGCCCACGTTCACCGCATACTCACCGCGCTTCAGGGTGAAGGTTTTGGTGAAGGTGTTGCCTGCGGCGTCGGTATAGGTCATCGGGATAACGAGTTCGTTCTGGCCATCAGCCAGCACAAAGGTGTCGTTCTCGACGTTATACAGTGGACGCGCACCGTTAGCCGGGTTATCCGGGCCGTCACGACCGGTCAGGCCGCTCTGCGCCTGGTAGATAAACTCAGGCGTGGTTTCCAGTAACTGGAACGGTTCGTTAGACTTCAGCTCTTTCGGGTAGGTCAACAGCAGCGCCTGCTCAACATCACCACCACGGGTGTTGATTGTCAGCTCAAGCACATCGGTCTTAACCGTAATCTGTTTCCCCTGGCCACTGGCCGGTACGCCCTGGTCGGCGGCGCTACCCGCTGCGGTGGTCGTAGTCTGCGTGGTCTGCTGCTGGGGTTGAGGATTTTTATCCTGCTCCCATGCCTGCCAGATCATGAAAGACACGAACAACAAAGCGATGATAAGAAGATTGCGTTGCGAATCCATCGTTAGTGTTCTCTGGTATCAAAGGGTCCTGGGGGGACGGGGTCGTCTCCACCGGGGTGTAAAGGGTGGCATTTTAATACGCGTTTCACCGTCAACCAACTGCCTTTTATCACTCCAAACCTGCGCAATGCCTCAATTCCGTAGCTTGAGCATGTTGGTGTGAAACGGCAGTGCGGCCCGAGTAGCGGACTAATCAGGCGTTGATAGACCCGAATGAGGGCTATCAGGACCCGGGAGCCAGGCGACAGTGGCGGCGCCATAATTTTTCCAACGCTTCCGAGAGAGCACGGTTATCGAGGTCGGCAACCCCTTTCTTCGCCACCACCACGAAATCCATTGAAGGCAGTTCGTGCTGACGTAAACGGAAGCTTTCACGCGTCAGACGTTTAATCCGATTGCGTTCATGCGCACGCTTAACATTTTTCTTGGCGACTGTGAGACCGATGCGGGGATGCCCCAGCGAATTTTGGCGGCCGAGGATGGTGATTTGCGGCGTGCCAGCCCGTTGTGGCTGCTGGAAGACGAAAGTGAAATGAGCGGGAGTTAACAAACGTAACTCCCTGGGAAATGCTAGCTTAACCACTCAGGGGTTAGCTTTATTACTTGGAAACGGTCAGACGAGCGCGGCCTTTAGCACGACGACGTGCCAGAACCTGACGACCATTTTTAGTAGCCATACGAGCACGGAAGCCGTGAGAACGGTTGCGCTTCAGTACAGACGGTTGAAAAGTGCGTTTCATGGCGATTTCTACCTAAACTTGAATAAATTCACTGACTTTTGCGTATACCCGAACGAGTTTCGAACGACTAACGCCTCAGCGTGGGTGATTAAAGAGGCCGGATTGTAATAATTGTACACTCCGGAGTCAATTCTCTTTCCTTATTTCCCGCGTATTTCCGCACGTTTTCGCGTGGAAAATGAGCAACGGACGACGCAGGAAGATGAGCATCACGCGCCGGGTCGAGGATTATACGGGCTCACCGATAAAGCGCAAGGATCGTCCCGGATCTTCGTTAGATCATTTAAGCAATAAATTGGCTGTGCTCATTAATTTTTCCAATATGCGGGCTAAATCGTGGGGCACTCGCGCCAGGATCGTTTACACTTAACCGGTTTCTGATCTTCCTGTGGATAAATCGGGAAGAATCTGTGAGAAACAGAAGATCTCTGGCTCAGTTTAGGCTATGATCCGCGGTCCCGATCGGGATCCCAGGATCCTGGTCAGGATAAATTGCAGATAGCAATTCGCACGTCCCCCTTTACACAGGGTCATGCCGATGTGCGCCAACAATCATGAATATTCAATAGTTTTCTTTTATTGTTCGAGTGGAGTCCGCCGTGTCACTTTCGCTTTGGCAGCAGTGTCTTGCCCGATTGCAGGATGAGTTACCAGCCACAGAATTCAGTATGTGGATCCGCCCGTTGCAGGCGGAACTGAGCGATAACACGCTGGCTTTGTACGCGCCAAACCGTTTTGTGCTCGATTGGGTAAGGGACAAGTACCTTAATAACATCAATGGACTGCTGAACGATTTCTGCGGGTCAGATGCCCCACAGCTGCGCTTTGAAGTGGGCACAAAGCCGGTCACCCAAACCGTACGTGAAACCGTGAATGTGGCTGCGCCTGCTCAGGCCGCACCCGCGCCGGCTCCTCGCGTCGCTCCTGCTCGTCAGGGTTGGGATAATGTTCCTGCACCGGCTGAGCCAACCTACCGCTCTAACGTAAACGTCAAACACACGTTCGATAACTTCGTTGAAGGTAAGTCGAACCAGCTGGCGCGCGCGGCGGCTCGCCAGGTTGCTGATAACCCCGGCGGGGCCTACAACCCGCTGTTCCTGTATGGCGGCACGGGTCTCGGTAAAACGCACCTGCTGCACGCGGTGGGCAACGGCATTATGGCGCGCAAGCCCAATGCCAAAGTGGTGTATATGCACTCCGAACGCTTCGTTCAGGACATGGTAAAAGCCCTGCAAAACAATGCGATCGAAGAGTTTAAACGCTACTACCGTTCCGTTGACGCGCTGCTGATCGATGACATTCAGTTCTTTGCCAATAAAGAACGATCGCAGGAAGAATTTTTCCACACCTTCAATGCCCTGCTGGAAGGCAATCAGCAGATCATTTTGACCTCGGATCGTTATCCAAAAGAGATCAACGGTGTGGAAGATCGTCTGAAATCCCGCTTCGGCTGGGGCCTGACCGTGGCGATCGAGCCACCGGAGCTGGAAACCCGCGTCGCGATCCTGATGAAGAAAGCCGATGAAAATGACATTCGCCTGCCGGGTGAAGTGGCGTTCTTCATTGCCAAGCGTCTGCGCTCCAACGTGCGTGAGCTGGAAGGGGCACTGAACCGCGTTATCGCCAATGCCAACTTTACCGGTCGTGCGATCACCATCGATTTTGTGCGTGAAGCGCTGCGTGATTTGCTGGCATTGCAGGAAAAACTGGTCACTATCGACAATATTCAAAAGACGGTGGCTGAGTACTACAAGATCAAAGTGGCAGATTTACTGTCTAAACGTCGTTCCCGCTCGGTGGCGCGCCCGCGTCAGATGGCGATGGCGCTGGCAAAGGAGTTAACCAACCACAGTCTGCCGGAAATCGGGGATGCGTTTGGTGGCCGTGACCATACGACCGTGCTGCACGCCTGTCGCAAGATTGAGCAGTTACGCGAAGAAAGCCACGACATAAAAGAAGATTTTTCCAATCTAATCAGAACATTATCATCGTGACGCTATGAAATTTACCGTTGAACGTGAACATTTATTAAAACCGCTGCAACAGGTGAGTGGCCCATTAGGCGGCCGCCCAACGCTGCCTATTCTCGGAAACCTGCTGCTTCAGGTCGCGGACGGTACGCTGTCGCTGACCGGTACAGATCTGGAAATGGAAATGATCGCGCGCGTTACGCTGACGCAGCCGCACGACGCGGGCGCGACCACGGTTCCGGCACGTAAATTCTTTGATATCTGCCGCGGGCTGCCGGAAGGCGCTGAAATCGCCGTGCAGCTGGAAGGCGACCGTATGCTGGTGCGCTCTGGCCGCAGCCGTTTCTCGCTCTCCACGCTGCCTGCAGCGGACTTCCCGAACCTGGACGACTGGCAGAGCGAAGTGGAATTCACCCTGCCGCAGGCGACGATGAAGCGTCTGATTGAAGCCACCCAGTTCTCCATGGCGCATCAGGACGTTCGTTACTACTTAAACGGCATGCTGTTCGAAACCGAAGGTGAAGAGCTGCGTACCGTGGCGACCGACGGCCACCGTCTGGCGGTCTGTTCCATGCCGATTGGCGACTCGCTGCCAAACCATTCGGTGATCGTGCCGCGTAAAGGGGTGATTGAGCTGATGCGTATGCTCGACGGTGGCGACACGCCGCTGCGCGTGCAGATCGGCAGCAATAACATCCGCGCTCACGTGGGCGACTTTGTCTTCACATCGAAGCTGGTTGACGGCCGTTTCCCGGATTATCGCCGCGTATTGCCGAAGAACCCGGACAAAACGCTGGAAGCCGGTTGCGACAGCCTCAAGCAGGCCTTTGCCCGTGCCGCGATCCTCTCCAATGAGAAATTCCGCGGCGTGCGCCTGTACGTGAGTGAAAACCAGATCAAAATCACCGCCAACAACCCGGAGCAGGAAGAGGCAGAAGAGATTCTGGACGTCACCTACGCCGGGGCTGAGATGGAAATCGGCTTCAACGTTAGCTACGTGCTGGATGTGCTGAACGCGCTGAAATGCGAGAACGTGCGCATCCTGCTGACCGACTCCGTTTCGAGCGTACAGATTGAAGATGCCGCATCACAGTCGGCTGCCTATGTTGTCATGCCAATGAGACTGTAATGTCGCTCACCCGTCTGTTGATCCGCGACTTTCGCAACATCGAAAGCGCGGATCTCGCTTTATCCCCTGGCTTTAATTTCCTGGTTGGCGCGAACGGTAGCGGCAAAACCAGCGTGCTGGAAGCCATCTATACGCTCGGCCACGGTCGGGCGTTTCGCAGTTTGCAGATTGGTCGCGTGATTCGCCACGAGCAGGAATCTTTTGTTCTGCACGGGCGTTTGCAGGGCGAGGAGCGGGAGACCGCCATCGGCCTGACCAAAGACAAGCAGGGCGACAGCAAGGTGCGCATCGACGGTACCGACGGCCACAAGGTGGCCGAGCTGGCGCTGCTGATGCCGATGCAGCTGATCACGCCCGAGGGGTTTACTTTACTCAACGGCGGCCCCAAATACAGAAGAGCGTTCCTCGACTGGGGATGCTTTCACAACGAAGCCGGATTCTTTAACGCCTGGAGCAACCTGAAGCGTCTGCTCAAGCAGCGTAACGCCGCGTTGCGCCAGGTGACGCGCTACGCCCAGCTGCGTCCGTGGGACATGGAGTTAATCCCTCTTGCGGAACAAATCAGCAACTGGCGTGCCGAATACAGCGCAGGTATTGCCGAAGACATGGCCGACACCTGCAAACAGTTTTTACCCGAGTTCTCTCTCACCTTCTCCTTCCAGCGCGGCTGGGAGAAAGAGACGGACTATGCCGAGGTGTTAGAGAGAAGCTTCGAGCGCGACCGCATGTTGACCTACACCGCGCACGGCCCGCACAAGGCGGATTTCCGCATTCGTGCCGACGGTGCGCCGGTGGAAGACACGTTGTCGCGCGGGCAGCTCAAGCTCCTGATGTGTGCGTTGCGCCTGGCGCAGGGGGAGTTCCTCACCCGCGAGAGCGGGCGACGCTGCCTGTACCTGATAGATGATTTTGCCTCGGAACTTGACGACGCGCGGCGCGGGCTGCTTGCCAGCCGCTTAAAAGCCACGCAGTCGCAGGTTTTCGTCAGCGCCATTAGCGCTGAACACGTTATGGACATGTCGGACGAAAATTCGAAGATGTTTACCGTGGAAAAGGGTAAAATAACGGATTAACCCAAGTTGAAATGAGCGAGAAACGTTGATGTCGAATTCTTATGACTCCTCCAGTATCAAAGTCCTGAAAGGGCTGGATGCGGTGCGTAAGCGCCCGGGTATGTATATCGGCGACACGGATGACGGCACCGGTCTGCACCACATGGTATTCGAGGTGGTAGATAACGCTATCGACGAAGCGCTCGCGGGTCACTGTAAAGACATCGTGGTTACCATCCATGCGGATAACTCCGTCTCCGTCACCGATGACGGCCGTGGCATCCCAACCGGTATTCACCCGGAAGAGGGCGTCTCCGCGGCGGAAGTGATCATGACCGTCCTGCACGCAGGCGGTAAGTTCGACGATAACTCCTATAAAGTTTCCGGCGGCCTGCACGGCGTAGGTGTTTCGGTAGTAAACGCCCTGTCGCAGAAGCTGGAGCTGGTTATCCAGCGCGAAGGCAAAATTCACCGTCAGCTTTACACGCACGGCGTGCCGCAGGCACCGCTGGCCGTTACTGGCGAAACCGACAAAACCGGTACCATGGTGCGTTTCTGGCCGAGCCTCGAAACCTTCACCAACGTCACCGAGTTCGAGTACGACATCCTGGCGAAACGCCTGCGTGAACTGTCGTTCCTGAACTCCGGCGTCTCGATTCGCCTGCGCGACAAACGCGACAACAAAGAAGACCACTTCCACTACGAAGGCGGTATCAAGGCGTTTGTTGAGTATCTGAACAAGAACAAAACGCCTATCCACCCGAATATCTTCTATTTCTCCACCGAAAAAGACGGTATCGGCGTGGAAGTGGCGCTGCAGTGGAACGACGGTTTCCAGGAAAACATCTACTGCTTTACCAACAACATTCCACAGCGTGACGGTGGTACCCACCTTGCAGGCTTCCGTGCGGCGATGACCCGTACCCTGAACGCCTACATGGACAAAGAAGGCTACAGCAAGAAAGCGAAAGTCAGCGCCACCGGTGACGATGCCCGTGAAGGCCTGATTGCCGTGGTTTCCGTGAAGGTGCCGGATCCGAAGTTCTCCTCACAGACCAAAGACAAGCTGGTCTCTTCTGAGGTGAAATCGGCGGTTGAGCAGCAGATGAACGAACTGCTGAGCGAATACCTGCTGGAAAACCCGTCCGACGCGAAAATCGTGGTGGGCAAAATTATTGATGCGGCGCGTGCCCGTGAAGCGGCGCGTAAAGCCCGTGAAATGACCCGTCGTAAAGGCGCGCTGGACTTAGCCGGCCTGCCGGGCAAGCTGGCTGACTGCCAGGAACGCGACCCGGCGCTGTCCGAACTGTACCTCGTGGAAGGGGACTCCGCGGGCGGTTCTGCGAAGCAGGGCCGTAACCGTAAGAACCAGGCGATTCTGCCGCTGAAGGGTAAAATCCTCAACGTTGAGAAAGCCCGTTTCGACAAGATGCTCTCTTCTCAGGAAGTGGCGACACTCATCACCGCGCTGGGCTGCGGCATTGGCCGTGACGAGTACAACCCGGATAAGCTGCGCTACCACAGCATCATCATCATGACCGATGCGGACGTCGACGGCTCGCACATTCGTACGCTGCTGTTGACCTTCTTCTATCGTCAGATGCCTGAAATCGTTGAGCGTGGCCACGTCTACATTGCCCAGCCGCCGCTGTACAAAGTGAAGAAAGGCAAGCAGGAACAGTACATCAAAGATGACGAAGCGATGGATCAGTACCAAATCGCGATCGCGCTTGATGGTGCGACCCTGCACGCGAACTCGCACGCCCCTGCACTGGCCGGTGAACCGCTGGAGCGTCTGGTGTCCGAGTTCAACGCTACGCAGAAAATGATTACGCGTATGGAACGCCGTTATCCGAAAACGCTGCTGAAGGAGCTGGTTTATCAGCCAACCCTGACCGAAGCCGATCTGAGCAGCGAGCAGACCGTCACCCGCTGGGTGAACGCTCTGGTGACCGATCTGAACGAAAAAGAGCAGCACGGCAGCCAGTGGAAATGCGATGTTCAGCAGAACGCTGACGGGCAGTTCGAGCCGATCGTTCGCGTGCGTACCCACGGCGTCGACACCGACTACCCGCTGGAGCACGAGTTTGTCACCGGTCCGGAATACCGTCGTATCTGCACGCTCGGCGAGAAGCTGCGCGGCCTGATCGAAGACGATGCGTTCATCGAACGTGGCGAACGTCGTCAGCCGGTAGCCAGCTTCGAGCAGGCGCTGGACTGGCTGGTGAAAGAGTCCCGTCGCGGCCTCGCGATCCAGCGCTATAAAGGTCTGGGCGAAATGAACCCGGAGCAGCTGTGGGAAACCACCATGGATCCGGAAAGCCGTCGCATGCTGCGCGTGACCGTTAAGGACGCGATTGCTGCAGACCAGCTGTTCACCACCCTGATGGGCGATGCGGTTGAACCACGTCGTGCCTTCATCGAAGAGAACGCCCTGAAAGCGGCAAATATCGATATTTAATCGACGTGATACCGCACAATAACTGGCCGCGCGTTTAGCGCGGCTTTTTTATGGGCGCGGGCATATCCTGCGACAGCACTGACGGTAAGCGACTGGCGAGCGTATCGACGGCAATCCTCACCCTCAGCGGCAGGTGCGGCGTTTGCTGCCAGACGGCATGAACGTCAAAATGGACATCCGGCGCCTGCTTCAGGAGCGGGACGAGCTTTCCCTGATGAATTTCTTTAATGGCCATCCAGCAGGGGAGCCAGGCAATCCCGTGCCCGGCCAGCGCCGCGTCGCAGATGGCCTGCAAATCATCCATATTGAGCGATGAACGGGGAGTAAAGGTGTGCGAGGTCCCTTCGTTATTCATCAGTTGCCAGGGTAACACTCTGCCTGCGCGCAGATAGTTAATCGCCGTATGATGGGGTAAGTCAGCCACGCTTTGCGGCTGGCCTTTGTTCTGCAGATAATCCGGCGCAGCGCACAGCACCATGCGGTGTTCGCCCAGCTTTCTGGCGACCAGCATGCTGCTGTCCTGCAGCGTGCCGTTACGCACCGCCATATCAAACCCTTCCTCCACCAGATCCACCACGCGGTCGCTGAACGACATTTCAAGCTCAAGCCCGGGGTGTTCCTGCGCCAGTTCAATCAACAGCGGCGCGACGCACTGGCGGCCAAACAGTACCGGCATGGCAACGCGCAGGCGGCCGCTGACCTGCTGTTTCCCCGTTTCAAGCAGCGACTCTGCGCCCCGAATTTCCTCCAGCGCACGCAGGCACCGTTCATAAAAAAGGGCGCCGTTATCGGTCAGGCTCTGGCTCCGGGTGGTGCGCTGAAACAGCCGTACCCCCAGTCGCTCCTCGAGACGAGCGATGCTTTTTCCTACCGCCGAGCGTGACAAATGCAGACGAATGGCGGCCTGTGCAAAGCTTCCCGCCTCTACGGCAGCCACAAAAACAGGGATATCCTTCAGCGTGTCGGTCATGAATTGTATCTTTTTTGGCGTCAATATAGAGAAAACTTATCGCCACTGGCGACCATGCGTCAACGGTAGACTGTCAGTATTAAAGATTACTTGATGGCCGGAGAAAAAAATGACCGAGACAATGCAACGCTGGACGATGAGCGCCCTCGGGCGCGAGAGCCTCACGCTTATTCAGGAGCCCATTCCCCAACCCGGTCCGGGTGAAGTGCGCGTAAGGGTGAATGCCGTCGCGCTCAACTATCGCGACAAAATGGTGATTGAAGGCACGATGCCGATTCCGCTTTCCTTCCCGTTTACCCCGGCGTCTGACATGGCGGGCGTCGTCGACAGCATTGGTGAAGGCGTCACGCGTTTCCAGCCCGGTGCCCGCGTTATCTCAACCTTCTTTCCGGAGTGGATCGACGGTAAGCCGCAGGCGGACGCGCGCAATTTGCCCTATAGAACGTCCGGTGGATACTTCCAGGGAATGCTGGCCGAGTATGTGATTGTGAAGGAAGACGCGCTGGCGGCATCGCCGGAAACCCTGGATGACGCAGAGGCCAGCACCTTACCCTGCGCGGGGCTTACCGCCTGGTTCGCACTGGTGGAACGCGGTCAGCTGCGCGCCGGGCAATCGGTGCTGGTACAGGGAACGGGCGGCGTGGCGATTTTCGCCCTGCAAATCGCAAAAGCGCACGGCGCAGAGGTCATTGTTACGTCCGGGAGCGATGAAAAGCTGGCGCTGGCCAAAAAGCTGGGGGCCAGCCAGGGCATCAACCGCCTGAAAGGCGACTGGGCTGAAGAGGCGCTGGCGCTGACGCAGGATCGCGGTATCGACCATATTATCGAAACCGTGGGGGGTGAGAACCTGAAGCACTCCCTGCGCGCCGTTGCCGTTCATGGACGTATCTCGGTCATTGGCGTGCTGGCCGGGTCTGACATTTCGCTCTCTGCTGGCGAACTGTTGCTGAAATCTCCCGTCATTCAGGGGATCGGCGTGGGGCACCGCCGGGCGCTGGAGGATTTCGTCCGCGCCGTGGATGTCACCGGGTTGAAACCCGTGATTGAGCATCGCTACCGTTTTAACGAGCTTAAACAGGCTCTTGAGCATCTGGATCGCGGTGCGTTTGGTAAAATCGTTCTCACCCGCGAGTAGGTCTTTGTTCCTCGGGATAGGCGTAAAAGGGGGCTTTTGTTGCGCAAGGTAGCTCTATTTTTGTGTGCTTAATCGCGTTAGCATGAGGCAGCACTCATTTATCCCGGGGAACTCATGGCTATCAAACTTATTGCAATCGATATGGACGGCACGCTGTTGCTGCCAGACCACACTATCTCTCCAGCCGTTAAGAACGCGATCGCCGCGGCACGCGCAAAGGGCGTGAATGTGGTCCTCACCACGGGGCGTCCGTATGCGGGCGTGCACAGCTACCTGAAAGAGCTGCACATGAATCAGCCCGGCGACTACTGCATTACCTATAACGGCGCGCTGGTGCAGAAAGCCGCAGATGGCAGTACGGTTGCGCAAACCGCGCTAAGCTACGATGACTACCGGTTCCTGGAAAAACTGTCCCGCGAGGTGGGTTCCCACTTCCACGCTCTCGATCGCAATACGCTTTACACCGCCAACCGTGATATCAGCTACTACACGGTACATGAATCCTACGTGGCGACCATTCCGCTGGTGTTCTGCGAAGCCGAGAAGATGGATCCGGCCACCCAGTTCCTGAAAGTGATGATGATCGACGAGCCGGAGATCCTGGATAAAGCGATTGCGCGCATTCCGGCCGAGGTGAAAGAGAAATACACCGTGCTGAAAAGTGCGCCGTACTTCCTTGAAATCCTCGATAAACGCGTCAATAAAGGCACCGGCGTGAAATCGCTGGCCGACGCGCTGGGCATCAAACCGGACGAAATCATGGCGCTGGGCGATCAGGAAAACGACATCGCGATGATTGAATTCGCGGGCATGGGCGTAGCGATGGATAACGCTATTCCGTCGGTGAAAGAAGTGGCTAATTTTGTCACCAAATCCAACCTCGAAGACGGCGTGGCTTACGCCATTGAGAAGTTTGTGCTGAACTAAACACCCGCTTGCGATACCCTGATGCGAAAACCGCGCATCAGGGTATCCTCATGAAACAAATCACCTTCGCTTCCCGCAACCACCAGCTTACTAACATCAATACCTGGACGCCGGACAGCCAGTGGCTGGTCTATGACGTGCGCCCGTCAGGTGCATCGTTCACCGGTGAAACCATCGAGCGGGTTAATGTTGTTACGAGCGAGGTCGAGGTGATTTATCGCGCCACTGACGGTGCGCACGTTGGCGTGGTGACCGTTCATCCCGCGCAGGAGAAATACGTCTTTATCCACGGCCCGAAAAACCCGGATGCGGACTGGCACTACGATTTTCATCATCGCCAGGGGGTAATTGCGCATCACGGGCAGATGAGCAACCTGGACGCAATGGATATCACTTCACCGTTCACCCCGGGCGCGCTGCGCGGCGGCAGCCACGTCCATGTCTTCAGCCCGAACGGCCAGCTTGTCAGCTTTACCTATAACGACCACGTGCTGCACGTGCGCGATGCGAAGCTTGATTTACGCAACGTCGGCGTGGCGGCGCCTTATGGCCCGGTGAATCCGCCGGGAAACCATCCTCGTGAATACCCGGGGACTTACTGGAGCGTGCTGGTCAGCCGCACGACGCCCAACCCGCAGCCGGGCAGCGACGAGATTAACCGCGCCTACGAAGAGGGCTGGGTGGGCAACGACAGACTGGCGTTTATCGGCGATACCCTGTCTGCAACGGGCGAGAAAGTGCCTGAACTGTTTATTGTTAACCTGCCAGAAGATGAACAGAGCTGGAAACGGGCGGGCGATGCGCCGCTTCAGGGCACCGCAGAGACCCTGCCAGCCCCGCCTGCTGGGGTGAAGCAGCGTCGTTTGACCTTTACGCATCAAAGGGCCTATCCGGGCCTGGTGAACGTGCCGCGTCACTGGGTTCGCAGCAACCCGGAGGGGACACAGATCGCGTTTCTGATGCGCGACGATAACGGCATTGTGCAGCTGTGGCTGATCTCACCTGATGGCGGCGAGCCGCGCCAGCTGACGCGTAACGGGAGCGATATTCAGTCTGCGTTTAACTGGCATCCGGCGGGTGATCGGCTTGGGTTTGTGCTCGAAAACCGGATCGCCTGCTGTGACGCGCAGACCGGAGCGGTGACGTTTTTGACGTCCGATCACGGCAATCCGCCGTCTGCGGATGCCGTCGTATTTTCCCCGGACGGGCGCTTTATTGCGTGGATGGAAGAGACGGACGGTTTCCGTCAGCTCTGGTTAGCGGAAACCGCGCAGAACTAGCGCGGCGGCATCTCTGCGGGCGGAATGACGGCGTTTGTCGCCAGATTTTCCTGCTCGCTTTTCTCTACCCGTGAGCGCACGGAGTCGTCCTTACGGAATAAATCCCACGGCAGCAGAAGCGTGTCCGCCACAGCCGTAAACGGCATATCCAGGATAACCAGGGATTTGGTGCCCCAGTTTGTATCGTCATCGGAGATCATCGCCGCGCTGGCGCGCGTCCCCGGATATGTTCCTTCTTTACCGCCGGTGTGAGACATCACGCTCGAACACCCGCAAAGTAAAACTACCCCGCTGAACGTCGTCAGCTTTATCAGAACATTTTTCATCATCACTCAGTCATCGTTAATGGCACTGCATAGACCTGCAACTCAGGGTTATAGCGAGCCTTATCCAAAATGGATAGCCCGATAACCCCGCACTGTGGCAGCCATCGCAATTTAACCCTTTGTGCTGTTGTCCCAGTCTATGCGAGATGCAGGAAAGTGCAAAAAAAAGTGCAGTTGTCATGCTTGAAAAGCCCGGTTGCAGACCCATTTTAAGAATACGACCCGATAACGAACTCGCCTGATGGGTGTTCGGGGGGCGTAAAGGCCTGTCCATGGTGGAAGGCTTACTTTTCTCGCTGATTTCAGGAGTTTTATTTATGCGTAACTTCGATCTTTCTCCGCTGTACCGTTCTGCAATTGGTTTTGACCGCCTGTTTAACCATTTAGAAAATAACCAAAGCCAGAGCAACGGCTACCCTCCATACAATGTTGAGCTGGTTGACGAAAACCACTACCGCATCGCCATTGCCGTCGCCGGTTTTGCAGAAAACGAACTGGAGATCACCGCGCAGGACAACCTGCTGGTGGTGAAAGGTTCCCATACGGCCGAGCAGAAAGAACGTACCTACCTTTACCAGGGCATCGCTGAGCGCAACTTTGAACGCAAGTTCCAGTTAGCTGAGAACATTCATGTGAAAGGTGCAAACCTGGTCAACGGCCTGCTGTTTATCGAACTGGAACGTGTGATTCCGGAAGAGAAAAAACCGCGTCGTATCGAAATTAACTAATTATGCGGGTCGCGCGAGCGGCCCACCCAGACCTGCTTGCCGTAACGGGAGCATATGCGAATCCATCAGGATTTGCAGGAACAACTGCGCACAAAATTAAACTGTGCCGAACTCGCTTCTCAGAAGGAGATTTAGTATGCGTAACTACGATTTATCCCCCTTACTTCGTCAGTGGATTGGTTTTGACAAACTGGCTAATGCCCTGCAAAACACCGCCGAGCAACAGACGTTTCCGCCGTACAACATCGAAAAAAGCGACGATAACCACTATCGCATCACCCTGGCGCTGGCTGGCTTCCGTCAGGAGGATCTGGATATTCAGCTCGAAGGCACGCGTCTGACCGTGAAAGGTACGCCGGAGAAACAAGAGACCGAGACCAAATGGCTACATCAAGGGCTGGTTAATCAGCCGTTTAGCCTGAGCTTTACCCTGGCAGACCATATGGACGTCTCCGGCGCAACGTTTACCAACGGGCTGCTGCATATTGACCTGACCCGTAACGTACCGGAAGCCATCGCGCCGCAGCGTATCGCCATTAGCGACCGGCCGGCGTTGAATAGTTAACAAGCCCGCCGAACCTGTAGGTCGGGTAAGGCGCAGCCGCCACCCGACACTGCTCACAGACCGCACAAGGCCCTGCCCCGGCAGGGCTTTTTTGTGCGCCATCGCCCATACAACCGCCCACGGCTCTGAGAGAATCCTTAGCATAAGTAAGGTTATGCCAAGGAAGTGGATCATGAGTGATATCGCGTTAACCGTCAGCGTGTTGGCCCTGGTCGCTGTTGTTGGCCTGTGGATAGGGAATATCAAAATCCGCGGCGTCGGGTTTGGGATTGGCGGGGTGCTGTTTGGCGGCATTTTTGTTGGCCACTTTGCCGACCAGCTCGGGCTGGTGCTGAGCGCCGAAATGCTCCACTTTACCCAGGAGTTCGGCCTGATCCTGTTCGTTTATACCATCGGGATTCAGGTGGGGCCGGGTTTTTTCGCCTCACTTCGGGTCTCCGGATTGCGGCTCAACCTGTTTGCTCTCGGCATTGTGGTGATGGGCGGGCTGGTCACCGCCATTCTGCATAAAATCTTTGCTATCCCGCTGCCCGTGGTGTTGGGCATTTTCTCCGGGGCCGTCACCAACACGCCCGCGCTCGGCGCGGGGCAGCAAATCCTGCGCGATTTGGGCATCGAATCCGGCATCGTCGACCAGATGGGGATGAGCTACGCCATGGCCTATCCGTTTGGTATTTGCGGCATTCTGCTCTCCATGTGGCTGGTCCGCGTCCTGTTTCGCATTAATGTCGATAAAGAGGCGAAGGACCACGAAACCACGCTCACCAACGGCCATATGCCGATCAAAACCATCAACATTCGGGTCGATAACCCCAACCTGAACAATATGGCGATTCAGGACGTGCCGATCCTGAACAGCGCCAATATTATCTGCTCCCGCCTTAAGCGCGACGATATGCTGATGGTGCCTGCCCCCGGCACCATTATTCAGCAAGGCGATCTGCTGCACCTGGTGGGCCAGCCTGGAGATTTGAACAATGCCCGTCTGGTGATTGGTCAGGAAGTGGATACCTCGCTCTCCACGCGCGGCACCGATATGCGGGTGGAACGCGTTGTGGTGACTAACGAGCACGTCCTTGGCAAAAAAATACGCGATCTGCAGGTAAAAGAGCGTTATAACGTCGTGATCTCCCGCCTTAACCGTGCGGGTGTCGAGCTGGTCGCCAGCCCGGAGGCCAGCCTGCAGTTCGGGGATATCCTCAACCTGGTTGGGCGCCCGTCTTCCATCGACGCCGTCGCGGATATGGTGGGTAACGCCCAGCAGAAACTGCAGCAGGTGCAGATGCTACCGGTATTCATCGGTATCGGGCTTGGCGTGCTGCTCGGCTCCATCCCGCTGTACGTGCCGGGCTTCCCGGTGGCGCTCAAGCTGGGCCTGGCGGGCGGGCCGCTGATTATGGCGCTGATTCTCGGGCGTATCGGCTGCATTGGTAAGCTCTACTGGTTTATGCCGCCAAGCGCTAACCTGGCGCTGCGCGAGCTGGGCATCGTGCTGTTCCTGGCGGTGGTCGGGCTGAAGTCCGGCGGGGATTTCGTCGACACCCTGGTCAAGGGTGAAGGGATGAGCTGGGTCGGCTACGGCATCTTTATCACGGCGATCCCGCTGCTGACGGTGGGCATACTGGCGCGGATGTTCGCCAAAATGAACTACCTGACGCTGTGCGGCATGCTGGCGGGCTCCATGACCGATCCGCCCGCGCTGGCCTTTGCCAATAACCTGCACACCACCAGCGGCGCGGCCGCGCTCTCCTATGCCACCGTCTACCCGCTGGTGATGTTCCTGCGCATCATCACCCCGCAGCTACTGGCGGTGCTGTTCTGGGGGATGAGCTAGTAAATCTTCCGGGTGGATGCGCCGCAGATGGTAGTCCACCTGGTAATCACTGGTATTTCGGAACATCACGGAATAGTTGAGGAACTCGCCGCTGTCGCTGTAGGAAAGGGAGGTGATACGCAACAGCGGTGTCTGTTCCGGCAGGTTCATATAACCCGCCAGCTGCTTATCGGCCAGCACCGGCGTCAGGCTCTCGTAGTTGCCGCTGATGGTGATCCCGCACTCCTTCTCGATGTAATCAAACTTTGACCCTTCAAGATGCGCCAGCGACAGATTGCGAAACAGCTTCACCGGCATAAAGCTGTCCTCCAGCATCAGCGGTTTTCCGTCCACGTAGCGCACCCGCCGGGAAAAGTAGATCCGCTCATCCACCTGAATTCGCAGCTGGCTGGCGATGGCGGGCGGGGCGGGCATCACTTCGAACTGTAAGACCTTGCTCTGCACCTCTTTTCCCTGCTGACGCAGCACCTCCACCAGCCCGGTCAGGTTGGTGGTTTCGTGGTGAACGTCTTTGCGTGACACAAACGTTCCGCTGCCGTGCCGCCGTTCAACCAGCCCCCAGCTCACCAGCAGATCCAGCGCCTTGCGGATGGTCATTCGCGCCACGCCAAACTCCTGCGCTAGCGCTTTCTCGCCCGGTAGCGGACTGCCGATGTTGTAGTCCGATGAATTCAGCCGTAGCCGCAATCGATCGGCAATCGATTTGTAGATCACCAGTAGACCTCTCTGCCCTTATCAGGGCGTGGATGGCGTCCTGACATGTCCATATTTACCGTAAAAAGTAGACCTGATTGGTCAAAATAAAACCATGAATGCGATCACGAATCGCAGCGGCACGCCATGTTCGCGCATCAGTAAGTTCTTATGCTCACCTCAGGCCAGCAAAAAACCATAAAGGCCTCTACCCCTACAGGTTGTTTCATGAGGATTTAAAAATGCTCAGTCAAATACAACGTTTTGGCGGTGCCATGTTTACCCCGGTGTTGCTGTTTCCGTTCGCCGGGATCGTGGTGGGAATCGCCATCATGCTTCGCAACCCGCTGTTTGTCGGCGAAGCCTTAACGGCCCCCGATCATCTTTTCGCGCAGATTGTTCACATCATTGAAGAGGGCGGCTGGGCGGTGTTCCGCAATATGCCGCTGATTTTTGCCGTCGGCCTGCCGATTGGCCTGGCGAAGCAGGCCCAGGGCCGCGCCTGTCTGGCGGTGCTGATTAGCTTCCTGACCTGGAACTACTTCATCAACGCGATGGGGATGACCTGGGGCCACTTCTTCGGCGTCGACTTCTCCGCCGAACCGACAGCGGGAAGCGGGCTGGCGATGATTGCCGGGATTAAAACGCTCGATACCAGCATCATCGGCGCCATCGTGATTTCAGGCATCGTTACCGCCATCCACAACCGCTATTTTGACAAGCCGCTGCCGGTGTTTCTGGGGATTTTCCAGGGCAGCTCGTTTGTCGTTATCCTCGCGTTCTTTGTCATGATCCCCTGCGCCTGGCTGACGCTGCTGGGCTGGCCGAAAGTGCAGATGGGCATCGAGTCCCTGCAGGCGTTCCTGCGTTCTGCCGGTGCGCTGGGCGTATGGGTCTATACCTTCCTGGAACGCATTCTGATCCCAACCGGATTGCACCACTTCGTCTACGGTCCGTTCATTTTTGGCCCGGCGGCGGTGGAAGGCGGGATTCAGGTCTACTGGGCGCAGCACCTGCAGGAATTCAGCCAGAGCACCCTGCCGCTGAAAACCCTCTTCCCGGAGGGCGGGTTCGCGCTGCACGGCAACTCCAAAGTGTTTGGCTCGGTCGGGATTGCGCTGGCGATCTGGTATACCGCGTCGCCGGAAAACCGCGTCAAGGTCGCGGGGCTGCTGGTCCCGGCCACGCTTACCGCCGTGCTGGTAGGCATTACCGAACCGCTCGAATTCACCTTCCTGTTTATCTCGCCGCTGCTGTTTGCCGTTCACGCCGTGCTGGCGGCCACCATGGCAACGGTGATGTACACCTTCGGCGTGGTCGGGAACATGGGCGGCGGCCTGCTGGACCAGTTCCTGCCGCAAAACTGGATCCCGATGTTCCACAACCACGCCTCGACGGTGTTCACCCAGATCGGCATTGGCGTCTGCTTTACCGGAGTTTACTTCGTGGTCTTCAAAACGCTGATTGCGCGTCTGAACCTGAAAACCCCGGGCCGGGAAGAGAGCGAAATCAAGCTCTACAGCAAGGCCGACTATAAGGCGGCACGCGGGCAAACCACCGCTCCGGCCGCGGCCAGCCAGCAGGTCGGGCAGGCAGCCGGGTTCCTGCAGGCGCTGGGCGGCGCGGCCAACATCGACAGCATCAACAACTGCGCCACCCGCCTGCGCATCGCCCTGGTCGATATGGCGAAAACGCAAAGCGATGACGTCTTCAAAGCCCTCGGCGCCCACGGCGTGGTGCGACGCGGCAACGGCATTCAGGTGATTGTCGGTCTGCACGTTCCTCAGGTGCGCGACCAGCTGGAATCGCTGATGAAAACATCCTTAACGAATGAACAAACCACCCTGACAGAGGCTATATCATGAAAAAATTCTCAGTTGTCATTGCAGGCGGCGGCAGCACCTTTACGCCTGGTATCGTCCTGATGCTGTTAGCCAACCGTGACCGTTTCCCGCTGCGCGCCCTGAAGTTCTATGACAACGACGGCGCGCGTCAGGAAACCATCGCCGAAGCGTGCAAAATCATCCTTAAGGAGCAGGCCCCGGAGATTGAATTCAGCTACACCACCGATCCGAAAGCGGCGTTTAGCGATGTCGATTTCGTGATGGCGCATATCCGCGTGGGCAAATACCCGATGCGAGAAAAGGATGAAAAAATCCCGCTGCGCCACGGCGTGCTGGGCCAGGAAACCTGCGGCCCGGGCGGGATCGCCTACGGCATGCGCTCTATCGGCGGCGTGCTGGAGCTGGTGGATTACATGGAGCAGTACTCTCCGAACGCGTGGATGCTGAACTACTCCAACCCGGCGGCGATTGTTGCGGAAGCCACGCGCCGCCTGCGTCCGAACGCCAAAATCCTCAACATCTGCGACATGCCAATCGGCATTGAAGGGCGCATGGCGCAGATTGTCGGCCTGAAAGACCGTAAAGAGATGCGCGTGCGCTACTATGGCCTGAACCATTTCGGCTGGTGGACGTCGATTGAAGACCTGAAAGGCAACGATCTGATGCCGAAGCTGCGCGAATACGTGGCGAAAAACGGCTATGTTCCCCCTTCTGACGATGCCCATACCGAAGCGAGCTGGAACGATACCTTCGCCAAAGCCAAAGACGTGCAGGCGCTGGATCCGGACACCATGCCGAACACCTATCTGAAGTATTACCTGTTCCCGGACTACGTGGTCGCGCATTCCAACCCGGAACGCACCCGCGCCAATGAGGTCATGGACCACCGTGAGAAGCATGTATTCAGTTCATGCCGGGCGATTATCGAGGCGGGCAAATCCTCCGCCGGTGAGCTGGAAATCGACGAACACGCGTCGTACATCGTCGATCTGGCGACCGCGATTGCCTTTAATACCCAGGAACGCATGCTGCTGATTGTGCCCAACAACGGGGCCATCCATAACTTTGATGCCGACGCGATGGTGGAAATTCCTTGCCTGGTGGGCCATAACGGACCGGAGCCGCTCACGGTGGGCGATATTCCACACTTCCAGAAAGGGCTGATGAGCCAGCAGGTGGCGGTGGAAAAACTGGTGGTGGATGCCTGGGAGCAGCGTTCGTACCAGAAACTCTGGCAGGCGATTACCCTGTCGAAAACCGTGCCGAGCGCGTCCGTCGCAAAAGCGATTCTGGATGACCTGATCGAGGCCAACAAGGATTACTGGCCAGCGCTGCACTGATCGTCCTGACCGGCATCGCCCGATGCCGGTCTCCTTGTCCTTGTCGATTTACGCTATGCTGAAGCCTGCCCGTTGCACGACAAGGAACCTTCATGAAAATTTCCCGCCTCGGCGAAGCGCCGGACTACCGCTTCTCGCTGGCTAATGAACGCACGTTTTTAGCGTGGATCCGCACCGCGCTGGGGTTCCTTGCCGCCGGGGTGGGGCTCGACCAGCTCGCGCCTGATTTCGCCACGCCGCTGATTCGTGAAGTGCTGGCGCTGCTGCTGTGCCTGTTTGCGGGCGTGCTGGCAATTTACGGCTATCTGCGCTGGCTGCGCAATGAGAAGGCGATGCGTCTGAAGCAGGATCTGCCCTATACGCGCGGGTTACTCATCATCAGCGCGATTTTGCTGGCGGTGGCGGGCGTGGTGATGGTGCTGGTGTTCTATGGCGGATAGTCGCAAAGCGCGACGCGAAGCGGACCCCGGCCTGCAGCCGGAGCGGACGTCACTCGCCTGGCTGCGCACGCTGCTGGGGTATGGCGCGCTGATCGCCCTGGCGATTAAGCACAACTGGCACCGCACCGGGGTGCCGTTCTGGATCTCGCTTGTTGTGCTGGCGCTGGTGGCAATCGTTTTATGGCGCTATACCCGCAGCCGTAACCTGATGGACGTAGCGCAGGACGACTTTGTGCAGCCGAAGGCGGTGCGGGATAAGTTCCTCATCGCCCTGGCCGTGCTGTCGCTGTCTTTACTCTTCGCAGTGACTCACATTCAGCAAATTGTGAGCTTTTAAAGCCCGGTGGCGGCTACGCCTTACCGGGCCTACAACTGCCGCGAACCGTAGGCCGGGTAAGGCGCAGCCGCCACCCGGCAGAATTACTGCCCTTTAGCCAGATACTTCGCCATCTCGTCTTCCGGCACCATGCCGCCGCCGGTCGCCCACACCAGGTGGGTAACGCTGGCATCTGAAGGCACGCGCAGCGGTCCGGCCATGCCCGCCAGCGCGGACGGTTCCAGACGAATGCCTTCCTCCTGCGCCAGCCAGCCGAGCATGTCGTACATGCTCTGATCGGAAAGCGTATAAAACCCGTCGAGCAGGCGCTCCATCGCGCGGCCCACGAAGCCGGAGGCGCGTCCTACCGCCAGCCCGTCCGCCGCCGTCACGTTATCAATGCCCAGGTCCTGCACCGCGATCTCATCGTGCAGGCCGGTGTAAACGCCCAGCAGCATGCACGGGGAGTGCGTGGGCTCCGCGAAGAAGCAGTGGACGTTGTCACCAAAGGCCAGCTTCAGGCCAAACGCCACGCCGCCGGGACCGCCGCCGACGCCGCACGGCAGGTAGACGTACAGCGGATGATCGGCATCCACCACGCGGCCCTGAGCGGCAAACTGTGCTTTCAGACGCTCGCCCGCCACCGCGTAGCCCAGGAACAGGGTGCGGGAGTTTTCATCGTCAATGAAGAAGCAGTTCGGATCGCTTTCCGCCGCTTTGCGTCCTTGCTCCACCGCCACGCCGTAATCCTGCTCATATTCCACGACGATGACGCCGTGGCTGCGCAGTTTGGCTTTCTTCCACTCGCGGGCGTCGGCGGACATATGCACCGTCACCTTAAAGCCGATGCGGGCGCTCATGATGCCGATGGACATCCCCAGGTTGCCGGTTGAGCCTACCGCAATGCTGTACTGGCTGAAGAAGTCCTTAAAGCGCGGCTCCAGCAGGATACTGTAGTCGTCTTCAACGCTCAGCAACCCGGCGTCCAGCGCCAGTTTTTCCGCGTGGGTCAGCACCTCATAGATACCGCCGCGCGCTTTAATCGAGCCGGAGATCGGCAAATGGCTGTCTTTTTTCAGCAGCAGCGTGCCGGGAATGGATTTGCCAGATTCTTTCTCCAGCCGCGCCCGCATTGCCGGGATGGCGACCAGTTCGGATTCAATAATCCCGCCCGTTGCGGCCGTCTCCGGGAAGGCTTTCGCCAGATATGGCGCGAAGCGGTTGAGGCGCGCATGGGCATCGTCCACGTCGGCTTTGGTCAGCCCGACATAGGGCAGCCCTTCTTCAAGCGTGGTCGTGTTCGGGTTAAGCCAGGTGGTTTCTTTCAGGGCAATCAGATCCTCAACCAGAGGAAACTGTGCGGTTAAAGTGGTGATAGTTGCGTTTTCCATAATACGTCTCTTCGCGCTCAGATAATGAAAGAAAGCAGGAATGTGCCGCCAAGTGCAAGCACCGAGGCGATAAACGTCGCCGTCGTATAGTATTTGAAGGTCTCATTCAGGGTCGCGCCGCAGTATTGCTTCACCAGCCAGAAGAGGGAATCGGTCACGATCGTGCAGCCAATGGCGCCGGAACCGATGGCAATGGTGATGATCTCCGGGCTGACGTTCGGGTAGAGCGGCAGCATCGGCGCGACGATGGCCGTGGCGCCCATCATCGCGACCGTGGCGGAGCCTACGGCGGCATGCAGCACCAGCGCCACCAGCCAGGCGAGCAGGATAGGGTGCATGTGCAGGTTCGAGAGAATTTGCGCCAGCGAGTCCGCCAGTCCGCTGGTTTTCAGGATGGCGTTGAACGCGCCGCCCGCGCCGATAATCAGCAAAATGTTGGCGATAGAGCCAAAGCCGTGCTCGGTGTGCGTCAGCATCGCGCCCATGCCCATATGCTGGCGGATGCCCAGCAGGTAGTAGGCGACAAACACGGCGATAAACATGGCGGTGATCGGGTTGCCGATAAACTCCAGCAGCGTATACAGCGTGCCGTCTTTTGCCATATTCAGTTCGGCGATGGTCTTCACCAGCATCAGGGCAATCGGCAGCAGCACCGTAAACAGCGTGGCGCCCAGCGACGGCAGGGTGTGCTCTTCACGCACCTTCAGGTCTGAAAATTCTGCCGGAACCGGTTTAAACGGCAGACGATTGCCGAGCAGCTTCAGGAACAGCGGGCCGCCGACCAGAGAGGCCATCAGGCCCACCAGCAGGCCGTAGACGATTACCGTCCCAACGTCCGCCCCTAATTTATTGGTCACAAACAGCGCGGCCGGATGCGGCGGCACCACGCAGTGCACCGCCATCAGCGCGGTACAAAGCGGAATAGCCAGCTTAAGCAGCGACGTGTGGGTCTTTTTGGCGATGGAAAACGCCAGCGGGATCAGCAGGACCACGCCCACTTCCACGAACAGCGTAATGCCGCAGATCAGGCCCACCAGCACCATAATCACGTCTGCTGACAGCCAGCGGCAGCGCGGCAGGGCGATCCCGATGCGCTCTGCCGCGCCGGAAACCTCCATCATCTTGCCGAGAATGGTCCCAAGACCAATCACGGCCGCCAGGAAGCCCAGCGTGCCGCCAATCCCGCTCTCAATGGCGTTTACCATATCCAGCGGGCTCATTCCCATCATTGCGCCGACGAAAAAGCTCGCCAGTAGCAGCGCGAGGAACGGGTGAAACTTCAGCTTAACGATGGTTAAAACAATCAACACAATGCTGACCAGCAGCGTTGCCACAACCCAGACCTGAGATCCCATATCTCACCTCACCCTTATGTCATCTGGGGGTATTGGACGAAAAAGCGGCGTGGGCTGACAAACGATATAAATTGGCGTTCAGGTGAGCCAGATTGAATCAACTGAGTGACTGCGCTCTAAAAAACGCACTTAATCCGCATTAGGTTCACATAAATTCACCCTTAAACAGTATGCTGAGCGCAGAAACCACGCGTGAGAATTGTGATGACCGATGCAAATGAAGCCAGAAACCGGCTGCTCAACGGCTGGCAGCTGTCGAAAATGTACACCTTTGAAGTGGCGGCTCGACATGAATCCTTCGCGCTGGCGGCGGAGGAGCTGTCGCTCAGCCCCAGCGCGGTGAGCCACCGCATCAACCTGCTGGAAGAGGAGCTGGGTATTCAGCTGTTTGTCCGTTCGCACCGTAAAGTCGAGCTGACGCAGGAGGGAAAGCGCGTTTACTGGACGCTAAAATCGTCCCTCGACACCCTGAATCAGGAGATCCTGGACATCAAAAACCAGGCGCTGTCCGGCACGCTGACGGTCTACTCCCGGCCGTCGATCGCTCAGTGCTGGCTGGTGCCGATGCTGGGGGATTTTACCCGCCGCTATCCGTCAATATCGCTCACCGTCCTGACCGGCAATGATTACGTCAATATGCAGCGAACGGGCGTCGATCTGGCGCTCTATTTCGACGATACGCCGCCAAACCATCTGTCTCATCACTTCCTGATGGACGAAGAAATTTTGCCCGTCTGCTCGCCGCAGTATGCCCGCGAGCATGAGCTGCTGAAAAACCCCGATAACCTTAGCCACTGCACGCTGCTGCACGACCGTCAGGCCTGGAGCAATGATTCCGGTACGGATGAGTGGCTGAGCTGGGCGCAGCATTTTGGGGTAAATATGCCGCCATCGTCGGGCATTGGCTTCGATCGGTCGGATTTGGCGATTATTGCGGCCATCAACCATGTCGGCATCGCGATGGGGAGAAAGCGGCTGGTGCAAAAACGGCTTGAACGGGGCGAACTGATCGCCCCGTTTGGTGACAAGACCCTGAAATGCCATCAGCACTACTATGTCTCGACGCTTTCTGGCCGTCAGTGGCCGAAAATAGACGCCTTTATCGGCTGGCTGAGAGAACTGGCAGGTTGAAGAATTATTACGCTTTCGCGCTACACCAAATGTGAAAAAGCATGCTAAATACAGGTAATGCTTTCGATTTATCCAGGGTAAACCGTGTTAAAGCCTCTTATAGCGACCGCGTTACTGATCTCTTCCGGCTGGGCCATTGCCGCTGAGCCGCCGCTGACGGCTGCCCGTTATGCGCAGCAGCTTGGCGTCGGGATGGATGTGGACTGGGCGCGCACCGAGCGCGGCATACGCGAATTCGATCCGCTGGTGGTCCGCGATTTTCGGGCTAAAGGCATTACCCACGTGCGCATCCGCGTGGCCGACGAGCCGACGGAAGCGCGGCTGATCCACCTGCGTAAGCTGGTAGAAGCCTGTGAGCAGTATGGCGTAATCCCGATAGTCGCTTATCAGGCTGATGAATATAAAAACGACCCGAAAGCCGATAACGAGAAAGAGACGGTCAACTGGTGGATTGCCGTGGCGCACTATTTCGGTCAAAGCTACCCGCTGCTGGGTTTTGATCTCATTTATGAGCCTGCCGACAAGCTTAACCACAATCTGGCGTCGCTAAACCGCGTCTATGAAAAAACCGTTAAAGCGATCCACGACATCGACCCGCAGCGCATGATCTTCATTGCGCCACGCCTGCGTGCCGCGCCGGAGGAGTTATCCAGCCTGAAGCTGCCCGCGCACAGCCAAACCTATCTGCTGGCGGAGTGGCATATTTTCCCGTGGGGGCCGCTGAAGAATGGCGGTAAATACCCGTGGACGTCCGGCACGGCGGCAGAGAAAGCGGCAATCCGTAACCGCATCAATGCCGCGCTGCACTGGCAGCAAAAAACCGGGCACGTTAGCTGGGTCGGGGGCTGGGGCGTGGGGGAGTCAAGCCGCTTTACGCCAACCGCCTCGCAAGTCGCATTCGCCACCTTTATGGCCTGCGAGCTGCAAAAGGCCAAAATCCCGTATGCGCTTAACGCGGATTTCCAGTTTTACGACGGGGAAGAGGGCGCCTGGCGGCCTGCGCCAGAGCCGTTACTGCAGGCGATGATCGCCCCTGTCTGTGAAAAGCCCGGCGAGAAGCCGGGCCATCATGCGGTTAAACCGGCTGCTCGTGATGCGGGACACGCGACGCCAGCGGCAGCCAGCACAGTAAAATCAGCAGCCCCATCAGCGTCATCAGCAGGCCCAGACTAGCCTGCCCGGTCTGCGGCATCATCGCCGAGAGCCAGGCCAGCGCGCCGGAACCGATGTTCTGCAAACCGCCCACCAGCGCGCCCGCCGTACCTGCGAGGAACGGGAACGGCTCCATCGCGCCGCTGGTGGCGAGCGGGAACAGCATCCCCGCGCCGAAGAAGAACAGCGCCGCCGGGATGAGCAGCGTCCAGACGGTCATCACGCCAAACAGCCCCGGGATCCACATCATCAGACCCGCCAGCAGACAGCTGATCACCGACTGCCACATCAGGGTGGAGAAGCGTTTGTTTGGTCGCCCGGCAAACCACGCGCCGAAGAACGCCGCCGGGATCGGCAGAATAAACAGAATACTCACCACCATACTGCTCAGGCCCAGCCCCGCGCCCAGCAGCACGCCGGAGCAGGCTTCGAACACCGCGATGCCCGCCAGGCCGCCAATCAGCATCAGCAGGTAGCAGGTAAACGCGCCGTTGCCGAACAGCGTTTTATAGCTGGCGATCAGCTTCGTGCGCGGCGCGTCCTGCGGGCGCGTTTCCGGCATCCAGCGCGCCATGCTGAAGGTGACAATGATGCACAGCACCAGCAGGAAGGCGTAGCAGGCGCGCCAGGACCACATCGTGTCCAGCAGGCCGCCGATCAGCGGGGCCAGCAGCGGGCTGACCAGAATCCCCATATTCAACAGACTGTTAGCATGACGGAGCTGGGTGCCCTGATACATATCGCGCGGTAAGGTTCGTGCCATCACCCCGCCAACACCGGTCCCAACGCCCTGCAGGGCGCTGGCGGCAATCAGTACGGTCAGGCTGTGGGTAGTAATGGCAATCACCGTCGCCACCATGAAAATACTCATGCCCACCAGGATCACCGGGCGACGCCCGACGCGGTCGGAGAGCGGGCCGTAGAAGAGCTGCGAAACGCCATAGGTCAGCAGGTAGGCCGCCATTACGCTCTGTACCGCGCCCTCGCGGACGTTCAATTCCTTTGCCATGTCGGCAATCGCCGGAATGTAGATGGTTTGCGCCATCTGACCGACGGCCACCAGTAACACCAGCATCAACAATAAGTTAACGTTCCGTTGCTTTTTCATGTCGCTGAATACTTTTGCCAAAAGAGAAAAATGAAGAATAAGTGACTGCGCATTCCCATAAATGCGCGAGGAATCTACCACAGAGAGATGACAATTTAAGCATTGTCGCGGTGAATGGAAAAACCGGTAAAGGCAGGATTTGTAAACAAGAACGGCAACTAATGTTGCCAGTGCTTTACGCCAGACGCAGCAGAATGGCGCCGCCGGCAATGCCCAGCGCCGCCGCGATGCGCAGGCCCGCAACCTTCTCTTTTAAAAGCAGAAATGCGATCAGCGCGCCAAAGAGTATGGAGGTTTCACGCAGCGCCGCAACCACCGCCAGCGGCGCCTGCGTCATCGCCCACAGCGCCAGACCGTAAGAGCCCATGGTCCCCACCCCGCCAAGCAGCCCCTTTTTCCAGTGCAGACGCAGGTAGCCGGACGCCTCGCGCCGACGCGCGACCATCGCCCAGCTCAGCAGGCAGAAGCCGTTCATAAAGAAGGTCCACAGCGTATAGCCCAGCGCGGTCTCCGAGAGCCGCACGCCGGTGCCGTCCACCAGCGTATATCCCGCAATAAAGCAGGCGTTCAGCAGCGCCAGCCAGATCCCCTTGCGTGACTGCATGCGCCCGTTCATTGCCATCGCCAGAATCGACAGGCAAATTACCCCGATGCCGGACCAGGCGAGCCAGGAGAGACGATCGCCGAGCGCCAGCACGCTGATCAGCGCCACCAGCAGCGGGGCGGTGCCGCGCATCAGCGGGTAGGTCTGGCTCATATCGGAAACCTGATAGGTCTTCGCGACCAGCACGGTGTAGACCACCTGTAAGGCACAGGAGACGATCAAAAACGGCCAGCTTGCGGCAGAGGGCTGTGGAGAGAAGGGGAGCAGCACCAGGGCAATCAGCGTGGCGGAGCCGCTGACGCTGATTGCAGAATAAAGCTTGTCCGTTCCGGCTTTGACGATGGCGTTCCAGCTGGCATGCAGCAGCGCGGCGAAGAGTAAAATGCAGAATACGGTGAGGGTCATGGCGTATCGGGTGATGAGTTGTCACTCAACTGTAACATTCACGTCCTGAAGCTGCCAGCCGGTTACACC
Organism: Enterobacter cloacae complex sp. BZL2005; assembly: GCF_049238885.1. Lineage (NCBI taxonomy): Bacteria > Pseudomonadati > Pseudomonadota > Gammaproteobacteria > Enterobacterales > Enterobacteriaceae > Enterobacter > Enterobacter cloacae complex sp. BZL2005. The sequence goes on from NZ_JBMKGI010000015.1 coordinate 87,213, forward strand.
GCACAAAAAAGGCGGTGCGTCACCCGCGGTTCGTCCGAGACCAGCGTAAACCCTGCCTGGCGATAAAATCCGTAGGCAGCGTCCGGCGCATGGGTATTGAGGAAATCGAACCAGATGCTGGCATCGACCATCACCACGGTCAAAAGCTGCTTGCCAATCCCCAGCCCGCGGCACTTCTCGCTGACGTAGAGATGGCGAATACGCCCGGCGCGCGGCTGCTGGCTGAACGGATCGCGATTCAGACCGCACACGCCAACCAGCTTGCCGTTGAGAAACGCCCCCAGCAGCTTTTCACCCGGCGCGTTAAAGCGGTTCTCACCCCGCTGCCAGCTCTCTTCCAGCCTGCGCAGCATGTTGAAATTCGATGCGATACTTTCAGCCTTCAGGGCGATGTACCCCGGCTCTTCTGGCGTGACAGGCTCAATTAACAGACGCGACATAGCATTCCCTCGTTATTAAAGAGGGGCGGTTGCCCGCCCCTCTCAGGTGCGACTTGAACCTGAATTACCGAACGAATTTCAGGACAGCATCAAGCAGTTGCAGTACTGCAACAATGAGTTTGAGGATAAGTATCACCATATCCACTACGCTCATACGCGTCTCCTTTTGGTTAAAAGGAGCACGATGCTGGCGTACCTTTCCGCCGCCTGTTGCCAGCACCTGGATTGACGTAACACAGTGTGCTCACTTCAGGGGTTAAGGCACTGACGGCACCACCCGTTTCAGCCAGGACTTCGTTGCGCCGGTAGAACTGCGGCCCCCTCGCTCACTGCGAACACCCTCAGTATAGATAAATACTGTACGTATGAACAGTATTTTGTGGACAAAATCTGGAAGGCGATCCATACTCAAAAACGTCAAAATCCGTGCCGGAATTGCGCGTTCGTCTTCGATCGCGTATACTTTTTGCGTTGACGTAACACAGTGTGTTCTGCGGCGACCAACCGCAAAATCCTGATAAAAACCTCGCTCCGGCGGGGTTTTTTGTTTTCATCCCCCAACAAACGAAACGTGATCCCTGACGCATTTTTGCGCAGATGAAAATATTTCCATTGTCACGCCCGAAAACCTGTGTTTGTATAAATTCCATCAATGATTCCAAACACAGGTCCCCAATGACTTCATCCATCTTCACTTCGACCCTACTAAAAACTGCGCAACCAGCCGCAGTGGTCGTCGTGCGTGTGGTGGTGGTCGTCGGCAATGCGCCGTAGGGACTGGATCAACACACGAATCCAAAACCCCGCCGGCGCAAACCGGGCGGGGTTTTTCGTTTAGGACCCTCCCCGGAAAGTCGGCCCAGAAGAAAAGGACTGGAGCATGGCAAGTTCGGGCACAACATCCACCAAGACGCGTTTTACCGGCGCGCAGCTGATCGTTCATCTGCTGGAGCGACAGGGCATCACCACGGTTGCGGGCATCCCCGGCGGCACGGTGCTGCCGCTGTACGATGCGTTAAGCCAAAGCACGCAGATCCGTCACGTGCTGGCACGCCACGAGCAGGGGGCAGGCTTTATCGCTCAGGGCATGGCGCGCACGCAGGGTAAACCGGCGGTCTGTATGGCCTGCAGCGGCCCGGGCGCAACCAACCTGGTCACCGCCATCGCCGACGCGCGCCTCGACTCCATTCCGCTGATCTGCATTACCGGCCAGGTGCCGTCCTCGATGATCGGTACCGATGCGTTCCAGGAAGTGGATACCTACGGCATCTCTATCCCCATCACCAAACATAACTATTTAGTTCGCGACATCGCAGAACTTCCTCAGGTTATTAGCGATGCGTTCCGCATTGCGCAGTCCGGCCGCCCGGGCCCGGTGTGGATAGACATTCCTAAGGATGTCCAGACCGCAGAGATCGAGATCGACGTTCTGCCGGAGCCGGGCGAGCGTGCCCCCGCGCCGGAGTTCAGCGCTGAGAGCGTGCGCGACGCCGCCGCCATGATTAACGCCGCCAAACGCCCGGTGCTCTATCTGGGCGGCGGGGCGATTAACGCTGCGGATGAAATCCGCCAGTTTGCGGAAAAAGCCAACCTGCCGACCACCATGACCCTGATGGCGCTGGGTATGCTGCCAAAAGCGCACCCGCTGTCCCTGGGGATGCTGGGCATGCACGGCGCGCGCAGCACCAACTACATCCTGCAAGAGGCGGATTTGCTGATTGTTATGGGCGCGCGTTTTGATGACCGGGCGATTGGCAAAACCGAGGAGTTCTGCCCGAACGCGAAAATCATTCACGTGGATATCGATCGCGCCGAGCTGGGTAAAATCAAGCAGCCGCACGTGGCGATTCAGGGCGACGTGGCCGAAGTGCTGGCGCAGCTGATCCCGCAAACCGACGCGACCGATCGCGCCGACTGGCGCCAGCTGGTGGCCGAACTGCAGCGCGAGTTCCCGGGTGCGATCCCAACTGAAGGCGACCCGCTGAGCCACTATGGTCTTATCAACGCCGTTGCCGCCTGCGTGGACGACAGCGCGATTATCACCACCGACGTGGGCCAGCACCAGATGTGGACCGCCCAGGCCTACCCGCTGAACCGTCCGCGCCAGTGGCTGACCTCCGGCGGCCTCGGCACCATGGGCTTTGGCCTGCCCGCAGCTGTGGGCGCGGCGCTGGCGAATCCGGACCGCAAGGTCATCTGCTTCTCCGGCGACGGCAGCCTGATGATGAACATTCAGGAGATGGCAACTGCGGCCGAAAACCAGTTAGACGTGAAAATCATCCTGATGAACAACGAGGCGCTGGGGCTGGTGCACCAGCAGCAGAGCCTGTTCTACAAGCAGGGCGTGTTTGCGGCGACCTATCCGGGGATGATTAACTTTATGCAGATTGCCGCCGGCTTTGGCCTGCACACCTGCGATCTGAACGCGGAAGAGGATGCCCACGCGGCGCTGCAGGCGGCGATCTCGCGTCCGGGCCCGGCGCTGATCCACGTGCGTATCGACCCTGAACAAAAAGTGTATCCGATGGTGCCGCCGGGTGCGGCAAATACTGAGATGGTGGGAGAATAAGCCATGCAGAAACAACATGATAACGTCATTCTGGAACTCACCGTCCGCAACCACCCTGGCGTCATGACCCACGTCTGCGGGCTGTTTGCCCGCCGGGCGTTTAACGTGGAAGGCATTCTCTGTCTGCCTATTCAGGGCAGCGAGCACAGCCGCATCTGGCTACTGGTCAACGATGACCAGCGTCTGGAGCAGATGATGGCGCAAATCGACAAGCTGGAGGACGTCACCAACGTGGCGCGCAACCAGTCCGATCCCACCATGTTTAACAAAATTGCGGTGTTCTTCGAATAGATCGCTTAAGGTAAGCGTCTTTCGCTCTTGTAGGCCGGATAAGCGCAGCGCCATCCGGCTTTTTCAGACCGCAGGAACACACATGACCACCATCGCCCTTATCGACGACCACCTTATCGTCCGCTCTGGCTTTGCCCAGCTTCTCAACCTCGAACCGGATTTCCAGGTCGTGGCCGAGTTTGGCTCCGGCCGCGAGGCGCTGGCGGGCCTGCCGGGGCGCGGGGTGCAGGTCTGTATCTGCGACATTTCGATGCCGGATCTCTCCGGGCTGGAGCTGTTAAGCCAGCTGCCGAAAGGAATGGCGACCATTATGCTCTCGGTCCACGACAGCCCGGCGCTGGTCGAGCAGGCACTCAACGCGGGCGCACGCGGCTTCCTCTCTAAACGCTGCAGCCCGGACGAGCTGATTGCCGCCGTGCGCACCGTCTCCACCGGCGGTTGCTACCTGACGCCGGAAATCGCCATCAAGCTGGCGGCTGGACGACAGGATCCGCTCACCCGGCGCGAGCGTCAGGTGGCTGAGAAGCTCGCGCAGGGGATGTCGGTAAAAGAGATTGCCGCCGAGCTGGATCTGTCGCCGAAGACCGTGCACGTCCATCGCGCCAACCTGATGGAAAAACTCAACGTCAGCAACGACGTCGAGCTGGCGCGCTGCATGTTCGACAGCTGGCAATGAGTCCCGTCTTTTCGCGGCTGATCGCCGTCGTTGCCAGCTTTTTCATCTTCTCCGCCGCGTGGTTCTGCCTGTGGAGCATCAGCCTGCATCTGGTGGAACGTCCTGAGCTGGCGGTGCTGCTGTTTCCCTTCGGCCTGCGTCTGGGGTTAATGCTCCAGTGCCCGCGCGGCTACTGGCCCGTGTTGCTGGGCGCAGAGTGGCTGCTGCTGGTCTGGCTGGCGCAGGAAGTGGCCCTCGCGCATCTGCCCTTATTGATGACCGGAAGTCTGCTCACGCTTCTCCCCGTTGCGCTCATTTCCCGCTATCGTCACCAGCGCGACTGGCGCACGCTGCTGCGCCAGGGGGCGGCGCTGATTGCCGCCGCGCTGCTGCAGTCCCTGCCGTGGGTTGGCGATAGGGAGATGCTCAACGCTCTGCTGCTCACCCTCACCGGCGGCCTGACGCTGGCGCCGACCTGTCTGGTTTTCTGGCACTATCTCTCCAGCACCGTCTGGCAGCCGCTTGGTCCGGGGCTGGTGTCCCAACCGGTGAACTGGCGCGCCCGGCATCTCATCTGGTATCTGCTGCTGTTCGTGGTGAGCCTCTGGCTCCAGCTCGGTCTGCCCGCCGAGCTTTCACGCTTCACGCCGTTTTGCCTGGCGCTGCCGATTATTGCCCTGGCCTGGCACTACGGCTGGCAGGGGGCGCTGATCGCCACCCTGATGAACGCCATCGCGCTGATCGCCAGCCAGACCTGGCACGACCATCCGGTGGATCTGCTGCTCTCGCTGCTGGCCCAGAGCCTGACCGGGCTGCTGCTGGGGGCGGGCATTCAGCGCCTGCGCGAGCTGAATCAGTCCCTGCAGACCGAGCTGGCGCGCAACCGGCGTCTGGCTGAACGCCTGCTGGAGACGGAAGAGAGCGTGCGGCAGGAGGTGGCCCGCGAGCTGCACGATGACATCGGGCAGACCATTACCGCCATCCGCACCCAGGCGGGCATTGTTCAGCGCCTGGCGGCAGAAAACGCAGGCGTGAAGCAGGGCGGGGCGCATATCGAACAGCTTTCACTGGGTGTGTATGACTCGGTGCGACGCCTGCTCGGCAGGCTGCGGCCGCGCCAGCTTGACGACCTGTCGCTGGAGCAGGCGGTACGCTCCCTGATGCGCGAGATGGAGCTGGAAAGCCGCGGCATTGTCAGCCATCTCGACTGGCGAATTAACGAACCTGCGCTGAGCGAAGGCCAGCGCGTGACGCTGTTCCGCGTCTGTCAGGAAGGGCTGAACAATATCGTCAAACACGCCAGCGCCAGCGCGGTCACGATCCAGGGCTGGCAGCAGGACGAGCGCCTGATGCTGGTAATTGAAGACGACGGCTGCGGCCTGCCGCCCGGCTCCGGGCAGCAGGGCTTTGGCCTGGCGGGCATGCGCGAGCGCGTGAAGGCGCTTGGCGGCACGCTGAGCCTCTCCTGCACCCACGGGACGCGCGTCAGCGTCAGCCTGCCGTTAAGGACGCATCATGTTTAAAACCCCAGCCAGCGCAGCCCCGTTAAGCAACAAAGCGGAAATCGACGCCCGCTACCGCTACTGGCGGCGTCATATTCTGATTACCATCTGGCTCGGCTATGCGCTGTTCTACTTTACCCGCAAAAGCTTCAACGCCGCCGCGCCGGAGATCCTCGCCAGCGGCGTGATGACGCGCACCGACATCGGCCTGCTGGCGACGCTGTTCTACATCACCTACGGCCTGTCGAAGTTCTTCTCCGGCATCGTCAGCGATCGCTCCAACGCGCGATATTTCATGGGCGTAGGGCTGATCGCCACCGGCGTGGTGAACATCCTGTTTGGCTTCTCCACCTCGCTGTGGGCCTTTGCCCTACTGTGGGCGCTGAACGCCTTCTTCCAGGGCTGGGGCGCGCCGGTCTGCGCCCGCCTGCTCACGACGTGGTACTCGCGCAACGAGCGCGGCGGCTGGTGGGCGATATGGAACACCGCACATAACGTCGGCGGGGCGCTGATCCCGATGGTGGTGGGGGCCGCGGCGCTGCACTACGGCTGGCGCGTGGGGATGATGATTGCGGGTGGCCTGGCGATTGTCGCCGGGCTGTTCCTCTGCTGGCGCCTGCGTGACAGGCCGCAGACCGTGGGCCTGCCTGCGGTGGGCGACTGGCGGCACGACGAGATGGAGATTGCCCAGCAGCAGGAGGGCGCGGGGCTGACCCGCAGGGAGATCCTCACCAAATACGTGCTGAAAAACCCGTACATCTGGCTGCTGTCGCTTTGCTACGTGCTGGTCTACGTGGTGCGCGCGGCCATCAACGACTGGGGCAATCTGTACATGTCCGAGACGCTCGGCGTGGACCTGGTGACCGCCAACTCGGCGGTGACAATGTTCGAGCTGGGCGGGTTTATCGGCGCGCTGGTGGCGGGCTGGGGCTCGGATAAGCTGTTCAACGGCAACCGCGGCCCGATGAACCTGATTTTTGCCGCCGGGATTTTGCTCTCTGTTGGCTCGCTGTGGCTGATGCCGTTCGCCAGCTACGTCATGCAGGCGGCGTGCTTCTTCACCATCGGCTTCTTCGTGTTTGGCCCGCAGATGCTGATCGGCATGGCGGCGGCGGAGTGCTCCCACAAGGAGGCGGCAGGCGCGGCGACGGGCTTTGTCGGGCTGTTTGCCTATCTTGGCGCATCGCTCTCCGGCTGGCCGCTGGCGCGGGTCATCGACATCTGGCACTGGAGTGGCTTCTTCGCGGTGATCGCCATCGCGGCGGGAATTTCCGCCCTGCTGCTGCTGCCGTTTTTACATGCGCAGGCCCCGCGTGAAGCCAGCGTGATGTGATGCGCCTCACCTTTTCACCCCGAGTGGCGCAAAACTAGGAAATTTTCCCGGTTTTACCTGGACGCTGTCTCAGGCATCTCTCCCGGCTGATTTTTACAATGCTGCAAAAATCAGCTCAGGAGTAAACCAACCATGCTGGCCTTCTTAAACCAGGTGCGCAAGCCGACTCTGGATCTGCCGCTCGACGTGCGGCGCAAGATGTGGTTCAAACCGTTCATGCAGTCCTATCTGGTGGTCTTCATCGGCTACCTGACCATGTATCTGATCCGCAAAAACTTTAACATCGCGCAGAACGACATGATCTCGACCTACGGGCTGAGCATGACGCAGCTGGGGATGATTGGCCTGGGCTTCTCCATCACCTACGGCGTGGGGAAAACCGTTGTCTCGTACTATGCAGACGGCAAAAACACCAAGCAGTTCCTGCCGTTTATGCTGATCCTCTCCGCCATCTGTATGCTCGGCTTCAGCGCCAGCATGGGCGCGGGTTCCGTTAGCCTGTTCCTGATGATCGCCTTCTACGCCCTGAGCGGTTTCTTCCAGAGTACCGGCGGGTCGTGCAGCTACTCCACCATTACCAAATGGACCCCGCGCCGCAAGCGTGGTTCCTACCTCGGCATGTGGAACATCTCCCACAACCTCGGCGGGGCGGGCGCGGCTGGCGTAGCGCTGTTCGGCGCAAACTACCTGTTCGACGGCCACGTCATCGGGATGTTTATCTTCCCGTCGATTATCGCCCTAATCGTCGGCTTTATCGGCCTTCGCTACGGCAGCGACTCCCCAGAATCGTACGGCCTCGGCAAAGCCGAAGAGCTGTTCGGCGAGGAGATCAGCGAAGAGGACAAAGAGACCGAAGAGAACGAGATGACCAAATGGCAGATCTTTGTTGAGTACGTGCTGAAAAACAAAGTGATCTGGCTGCTCTGCTTCTCAAACATCTTCCTCTACGTGGTGCGTATCGGCATTGACCAGTGGTCAACCGTGTATGCTTTCCAGGAGCTGAAGCTTTCTAAAGAAGTAGCAATTCAGGGCTTCACCCTGTTCGAAGTGGGCGCGCTGGTCGGCACGCTGCTGTGGGGCTGGCTCTCCGACCTCGCCAACGGCCGTCGCGCGCTGGTGGCCTGCATCGCGCTGGCGTTGATTATCGCCACCCTCGGCATCTACCAGCACGCCAGCAACCAGTACGTTTACCTGGCATCCCTGTTCGCGCTCGGCTTCCTGGTGTTTGGTCCGCAGCTGCTGATCGGCGTGGCGGCAGTGGGCTTCGTGCCGAAAAAAGCGATCGGCGCTGCCGATGGGATTAAAGGCACCTTCGCCTATCTGATCGGCGACAGCTTTGCCAAGCTGGGTCTGGGGATGATCGCCGACGGCACGCCAATTTTCGGCCTCACCGGCTGGGCGGGAACCTTCGCGGCGCTGGATGCGGCAGCGATCGGCTGTATCGTCCTGATGGCGATGGTCGCGGTGCTGGAAGAACGTAAAATTCGCCGTGAAAATCGCGCGCAGAAATTAAAAGCGGCCTGAGTGTGCAGGTAACTTCTTTGCCCGGTGTGATGCCGGGCTTTTTTATTTGCGCCGACGGCGTTAATACCTGATCCCCCATTCCGCAACGTCTTTTCAGAGCACTATTCTGGTTATGCCCGCTGTTGACGCCGTGCGTTTCCCGCTATGATGAGCGGCTAGTCTAAGGAGAACGCATGGTCTGGATAATGCTGGCAACGCTTGCCGTGGTGTTTGTGGTGGGATTTCGCGTCCTGACCTCAGATTCCCGCCGCGCCATCAAACGTTTAAGCGAGCGTCTTGGCATCACCCCGATGCCGGTTGAGTCGATGATCGATCAGTTCGGTAAAACGCCGGGCAATGAGTTTATCCGCTACCTTGAACGGCCGGACGAGGCGCATCTGCAAAACGCCGCGCAGGTGCTGTTGATCTGGCAGGTCTGCATTGTCGACGGCAGCGAGGAGAACCTGCACGCCTGGCACCGCATGCTGCGTAAAGCCCGCCTTGCCGCACCCATTACCGATGCGCAAATTCGTCTGGCGCTTGGCTTTATGCGCGAGATGGAGCCCGATCCGCAGGAGCTGAACGCCTTCCAGCTACGCTATAACCAGCTCTTCCTGCCGGAAGAGGGCGTGTTTTACCTGCACTGATCCCCTCTAAAAACCACAAAAGTTGTCTAAACGTTAAATTCGTCACACTTTTGATGATAAACTGCGCGACTTTTCCGCACGTTTTTATCTTCAGGTGACGCCATGACAGAACATATCCAGCCCACGACCCGACCGCAGACCAAAGAGGTTTCACGCCCCAACTGGTCGGCGGTTTTCTCCGTGGCGTTCTGCGTCGCCTGCCTGATTACCGTTGAGTTTCTGCCGGTGAGCCTGCTGACGCCAATGGCGCAGGATCTGGGCATTTCCGAAGGCGTGGCGGGGCAGTCCGTTACCGTCACCGCCTTTGTGGCGATGTTTGCCAGCCTGTTTATCACCCAGGTGATTGGCACCATCGACCGCCGCAAGGTGGTCATTCTGTTCAGCGTGCTGCTGACGCTCTCCTGCCTGCTGGTCTCCTTCGCGGAAAGCTTCACCCTGCTGCTGCTCGGTCGCGCCTGCCTGGGGCTGGGGCTCGGCGGCTTCTGGGCGATGTCGGCCTCGCTCACCATGCGCCTGGTGCCCGCGCGGACGGTGCCAAAAGCGCTTTCCGTTATCTTCGGTGCGGTCTCTATCGCGCTGGTGATTGCCGCGCCGCTTGGCAGCTTCCTCGGTGGGATTATCGGCTGGCGTAACGTCTTCAACGCCGCGGCGGTGATGGGCCTGCTCTGCATCATTTGGGTGTGGAAAGCGCTGCCGTCCCTGCCGGGCGAAGCGGCGCACCATAAGCAGAACATGTTCGCGCTGCTCAAGCGCCCCGGCGTGCTGGCGGGGATGACCGCCATCTTTATGGCCTTTGCCGGGCAGTTTGCCTTCTTTACCTATATCCGCCCGGTGTTTATGACCATGGCGGGCTTTGACGTAGACGGCCTGACGCTGGTGCTGCTGAGCTTCGGTATCGCCAGCTTTGTCGGTACCTCGCTGTCGTCCCAGTTCCTGAAACGCTCCCTGAAGGTGGCGCTGGCGGGTGCGCCGCTGGTGCTGGCGGCGAGCGCCACGGTGCTGGTGCTGTGGGGTAGCGATAAGTGGGTCGCGTCTGCCATTGCGATTATCTGGGGCTTTGCCTTTGCGCTGGTGCCGGTGGGCTGGTCGACGTGGATCACCCGCTCGCTTGCCGATCAGGCGGAAAAAGCCGGGTCGATTCAGGTGGCGGTGATCCAGCTGGCGAACACCTGCGGCGCGGCCATTGGCGGCGTGGCGCTCGACCATCTGGGGCTGACGTCACCGCTGGTGATTTCCGGCACGCTGATGCTGCTGACGGCGCTGCTGGTGGCAGGGAAGGTTAAAGCGAAGTAGTGTTTTTCTCCCTCTCCCGTGGGAGAGGGTTGGGGTGAGGGCATCAGGCTACGCCGATGCCTTAACCCTTCTACGCGAATCCATCGAAATCAGCACCACCGACGACACGATCAGCAGCGTCCCCAGCCAGTCCGGCAGGGTGAACGCCACGCCCAGCAACACCACCGACAGCAGCGCGCTGCTCAGCGGCTCGGCGCAGCTCAGGATGCTCGCCTTCGGCCCGCCGATCATCTGTGCGCCTTTCAGATACAGGCTGAACGTCAGCGCGGTGCCAATCACCACCAGGTAGAAAAACGCCAGCAGCAGGCCGCCGTCGATAACGAAGGTGGTGCCACGTCCGGCGTAGAACGGCGTCAGCATTAATCCGGCAATTAACATACTCCAGCCGACAATCGGCAATGTGCCGTAGCGGGCAATCAGCGTTGACGGATAGGTGGTGTAAAACGCGGCGGCAAACGCCGAGGCGATGCCGAAGAACAGGGCGGCAGGCGAGATGGAGAGCGAGGTTGGGTCGCCGTGGGTGACCAGCAGGAACGTCCCGACAAGCGAGGTCACAATCGCGGACAAAACAAACACGCCGGGGCGCTTTTTCCGCGCCAGCGCGAACCACGCCACGATAATCGTTGGCGACAGAAACTGCAGCACGGTGGCCGTCGCGGCGTTGGATTTTTCAATCGTCAGCAGGAAGGTGAGCTGCACGGTGAGCGCGCCGACCAGCGAGAAAAACAGCAGGCTGAGGGCGTCTTTGCGATGCTTGATGACCGAGAAAATCTTGTCGCCGTGAACGAAGGAGAGCGTCAGCAGGATCACGCCGGTAAACAGCAGGCGAACCATGGTCAGGTAAGGCGAAGAAATGTGGCTTTTCTCCATGATGTACTGCGCGCAAACGCCGGAACTGCCCCATAAAACGGCGGCGATCAGGACGTTCAGCATCCCTTTACGTGTGGAACCCATTTTCTCCCCTGTTATGTTGGTTTTTTTGTAGCATAACATGGGATCTTGCCGGGTGGCGCTACGCTTACCCGGCCTACAAAACCTTGTAGGCCCGTGCAAGCGCAGCGCCGCCGGGCGAAACAAACGACGCTCTACTAGAACCACGCCTCCCACATCGCGCCGACGTTGAAGTCGTCGAGCGTCTCGTCTTTGGTGTTGTTCACGCGCGCGGTGCGTGCGTTATCCACCTTGCCGCCGGTCACGTAGAAGCGCAGCATCGGACGGAACTCCGGCCCCATGGCGATAGACATGTTCTGCGACAGGGTCAGCTTCCAGCCCTTGTTGTCGCCGCCGTTGTCGTAATCCACGTGCTGCCAGCCCGCTTCCAGCCAGGTGGAGTGAACGTCGTTCCACCAGTGCATCGGGCGCACGATGGCGTTGTAGTTCTTACGGTTGTCGGTCTTATCACGGCTGTTGTCGTAGTCGTGGAAGGCGAGGATGTACTCCACCTGCGTGGCCTGGGTGAATTTGTACAGCCCTTCGAAGCTGGCGTAGACCGTGGTCAGGTCTTCGGTTTTATTGAACACGCTGTTGTCCGAGTTATCGGAGTAGCGGGCAATCACCTTGTTCACGCCGCTGTCGTTGGTGTGGCTCAGCACCACGCCGCCCTGCCAGGCGTTCAGACGCTCGTCGCTCTCTACCGCTTTTGAATCAAAGCCGTAGTTGGCGTACAGCTCCAGATCCAGCGGACCGAGCTTCATACCGTGGATTTTAGAGGTGGCCGCGTAGTTACCTTTGTCGCCCGTGCCGGACCCGCCGGTACAGGTGATACGCGACGGGTTCGCTTCGTCTTCCATCACTTCCGGGCTACAGGATTCCACTGCCGCCACGGCAGCGACGTCAAACTGCACGCCGCCGATATCGAAGTTCTTCACCCCGGCGCCCTGGCCGTCGTGGTTCATCCAGAAGTAATCGTTGATGCCCTGCTGCGGACGCTGGTGGAAGTCGCGACCGGCCCAGAAATAGGCGTTCGGGTTGGAGGCCATAATGTTGGTCACCCCCGCGTAGGCCTTTTTCAGGTTAACTTCGTCGCCCCAGTGGTCGATCATCACGTTGATGTCCCAGATGGCGCCGTTGTCGCCCTTGAAGGCTTTAGAAAGCTGGAACTCGCCACCGTTGCCTTCGTTACCCAGACGACCGATCGCGGACGCGCCGTTGTAGGAGCCATCCACCGCCACATATTTCTGATCGGCGGCCTGGAAGTGCGCGCCGTAGCGGGCGTAGCCGGTAAATTTAATGCCGAACGGAATCGCCATGTCCGGGGATTGCGCCGCGCTTTGCGGCTCGGTCACCACGTCCGCTTTTTTCGCGACGGCGGCATCCATTTTGGCCTGACGTTCGGCCAGGGCTTTATCCACCGCTTTCGCCACAATGGCGTCGATTTGCTCCTGCGTGAATTCCTGGGCGAGCACGGAAATTGGGCAAAGCGCGGCGATAACCGCCATGGTTAATGGAAGTTTTTTAATCGTATTCATGGTTATCTCAATATAGTTTAATTTTATTCAGACAATAACCATCCCGCTCCGATCTGACAGAATATGTCGCTATCATCAGAACAAGTGGATTTCTAGTTTTAGGTACAGAGGTATTACAGTAATTTATTTCGCCATAGACTATCTCTGATATAAATGAATAATTTCTTCGGATAATTCACGCGCTAATAAGGAGTTCATTAAATGATCCTGCGCGTGCACCATGATTAACGTCATCGGCTGGCGGCCTTCGCCCGCATCCTGCTCGATCAGTTTGGTCTGCATCTTGTGCGCCTGGCGCGCGTAGCCGTCGGCTTCGCGCAGCAGGCTTTTGGCCTCGTCAATGTTGCCCTGACGCGCCGCGTGCAGCGCTTCAAAGCACAGGCTGCGGGACTGCCCGGCATTGACGATAATTTCCATTACGGCTTCTTCTAGTGCGATCATCATCATTACTCTTTATCAAAGCTATTATTTAAGGCGGTGGCGGCAAACCACTCCCCGCTTTTCTTAATGGTGCGCTGCTGCGTCTCCAGATCGAGCTGGATAAATCCGTAGCGATTTTTATACGCGTTACACCACGACCAGTTATCAATAAATGTCCACATATGGTAGCCAAGACAATTACACTCTTCGCTTATGCCTTTATGCAGCCACGTTAAATGCTCAGATATAAAATCAATGCGGTATTGATCGTTAATCTGGCCATTTTCAATAAAACGTTGCTCGTTTTCGACGCCCATGCCGTTTTCAGAAATAAAGCAGCGGGGGTTGCCGTAATGGTCGCGCAGGTTAATCAGAATATCGTAAATACCCGGCGCGTAGATTTCCCAGCCGCGGTAGGGGTTCATCTTGCGGCCCGGCATCTCGTAGCTATCAAAGAACCATTCCGGCATAAACGGCGCCTGCGGGTTCACCGCGCTGTCGCGACACTTCACGCGGCGCGGCTGATAGTAGTTAATGCCGAGCAGGTCGATTTTCCCTTCCGCAATCAGGAAACCGTCTTCCGGCTTGCAGGCGGGCAGCTGGTCGTAAGATTTCAGCAGCGCCACCAGATCCGCCGGGTATTTGCCGCGCAGGACCGGGTCGAGGAAGCTGCGGTTAAACATCAGATCCGCAACGTGCGCCGCCTTCACGTCTGCCGGGTTCTGCGAACGCGGATACGACGGCGTCAGGTTCAGCACGATGCCGATCTCCCCCGCGTAGTGCCCGGCGCGGTAGGCCTGCACCGCCTTCGCATGGGCCAGCACGGTGTGATACGCCACGGTGGCTGCCCGACGAAAATCCACCACGTTCGGATAGTGGAAGTCGTACAGATAACCGCCTTCCACCGGCACGATCGGCTCGTTGAAGGTAAACCAGTGCAGCACGCGGTCGCCGAACAGCTCGAAGCAAATCTGCGCATAGCGGGCGTACGCGTCCACCACGTCACGGTTTTCCCAGCCGCCAATTTCCTGCATCGCCATCGGCATGTCGAAATGGAACAGGGTGATAAACGGCGTGATGCCCTGTTCATTCAGCTCATCAATGACCTGATTATAAAAATCGACCGCGTCCCGGTTCACTTCACCGATACCGTCGGGGATCAGGCGCGCCCAGCTAATCGAGGTACGAAAGCTGTTGTGGTTCAGCTGTTTTAACAGCTGAATGTCCGTTTTCCAGTGCTGATAAAACGTGGAGGTGTGCTGCGGCCCCACGCCGTTGTGAAAACGGTTCGGCTCGCGGGCAAACCAGTAGTCCCACGTGGTTTCACCCTCTCGTGTCCCTTCCGTCTGGAGAGCGGAGCTTGCGCTGCCCCACCAGAAGTTATCGGGAAATGCGTATTTCATGACCCTTCCTCTTTGACTTAATTGCTTGTGGCTTCAGCGGCACCCACGGCTGCAGCCTGGGCTTTCTGCTCTTCGTTTTTAATCAGCGTACGCTCATAGGCGCGCAGGAACGGCAGGTACATCAGCGCCGACATCACCATGCAGACGAGGCACATCACCACCGGGCTCAGCGCCCAGTTCGCCGCCCACGAGGCGCCAATCGGCGCGGGCGTAGTCCACGGAGTTAACGAGACCACCTGTGCCAGCCAGCCGAGCTTGGTTGCGCCGTACGCCAGGCAGGCGTTGACCAGCGGAACGAACACGAACGGGATAAACAGCATTGGGTTCATGATGATCGGCGCGCCGAACAGAATCGGCTCGTTGATGTTAAAGAAGCTTGGCACCACGCCCATTTTGCCGATGGTGCGCAGGTGGGTAACGCGGCTGCGCAGCAGCAGGAAGGCCAGCGGCAGGGTGGAACCGACGCCGCCAATCAGCAGGTAGTGATCCCAGAAACCCTGCAGATAAACGTGCGGCAGCGCCGCGCCTGCGGCCAGTGCCGCCTGGTTTGCCGAGAGGTTCGCCATCCAGAACGGGTTCATGATGCCGGTAACAATCAGCGAGCCGTGGATACCCGCGAACCAGAAGATCTGGCACAGCAGCACGGAGAGCAGAATGGCGGGCAGGGAGTCAGACGCGGACACCAGCGGCTCCAGCAGGTGCATGATCGCCTGCGGGATAATCATCCCGGTCTGCGCTTCAATGAACAGGTTCAGCGGGTGCAGCGTGCCGATCACCACCATCACCGGGATCAGGATCTCAAACGAACGCGCCACGCCGGTGGGCACTTCCTTCGGCAGGCGGATGGTGACGTTGTTCTGCTTCAGCCAGGCGTACACGCGGGTTGAGTAAATGGCGGTGATCAGCGCGGTGAAGATGCCCTGGCCGGAGAGGTACTGGGTTGAGATTTTGCCGTCGGCATACGGCGCGGCGACCAGCAGGAAGGCCATAAAGGCCAGCAGGCCGGACATCACCGGGTCGAGGTTAAACTGACGCCCCAGGCTCGCCCCAATCCCTACCGAGATGAAGAAGGTCATCACGCCCATGCTGAGGTTAAACGGCAGCATCAGCTGTTCGCGGTAGGTTTGGGAGAAATCCAGCCAGCCGCGGGCGAAGCTGTTAGTGGTATCCGCCGAGAACGGCGGGAAGATGAACACCAGCATAAACGAGCCGATGATCATAAACGGCAGCGCGGCGGTAAAGCCGTCGCGGATGGCAATCACGTATTTTTGCTGACCGAGCTTCGCGGCCAGCGGGGTAATTGACTGCTCAATCACCGCAACCATGGATTGATATAACGAACTCATGTGAACACCTTTTAGTGTGCCGCTTCGATGAGCGACAGAGCAAAGTCCAGTACTTTATCGCCACGCTGCATGCCGTAGTCCATCATGTCGATGGGCTGCACCGGAATGCCATGCGTCGCCGCCTTGTCTGAGAGTGTCTGTAACATGTATTTCACTTGCGGTCCGAGAAGTACCACCTGGTATTGCGGAAACTGCGTATCAAATTCGGAAACACCGTACGCATCAATCTTCACCGGCAAACCACGTTCTTTCGCGACATCGACCATTTTGCTGACCAACAGGCTGGTGGACATCCCGGCAGAGCAGCACAGCATAATCTTGAACATCGACAACCATCCTCTAAATGTAAAAAGTTATTGCGAGGATGATTGGACATGATACGGAAACCGGTTTCCATTCATAAAAGACAGAACTGTGACAACCATCAAGATCCAATACTTATGAGGCTAATTAACCGGATGCAGGTCACATAATTTGGCAGTTTTGACATCATTTGGAGTGGAAACGGAAAATCGGTTTCCATGGAAAACGGAAACGGATATACTCCGCTCTGGCTATAATGTGAGCCGAAGCGGTCATGGAATTTGCAGGCGCGAGGTAAGCCTGCCAGGGGAAAGAGATGTCGACAATCAATGATGTATCACGTCTTGCCGGGGTGTCTAAAGCCACGGTATCGCGAGTGTTGAGTGGGTCGCGTGGCGTAAAGGAAGCCAGCCGTCAGGCCGTTCTGAAGGCAGTGGATGAGCTTAACTACCGGCCTAATGTGATTGCCCAGTCGCTGCTGAGCCAGTCGACGGGCTGTATCGGGGTGATTTGCGCGCAGGAAAACATTAACCAGACCACCGGTTATCTCTACGCGCTGGAAAAACAGCTCAGCCAGCATCAAAAACACCTGCTGCTGCGCTTCGCGCACAGTAAAGCGGAAGTGATGCACGCCCTTGAAGAACTCTCTCGCGGGCTTTGCGATGACATCCTGGTGATTGGCGCGCGTTTCCCGCTGGACGTCGACATGGACAACGTCATTCTGGTGGACTGCATGGAGTCTGATAATTCCAACAGCATCCAGTTCGATCACGCCTTTGCCGCCGAAACCGCCTGTAACTACCTGACCAGCCAGGGGCGACGCCAGATTGCCCTGATCCATCCGCACGGCAGCGGTTTTGCTGACCAGGTGCTGCTCGGCTACAAGCACGCGCTGGAGAAAAATTTCCTGCCCTTTAATCGCAACCTTGTGTTCATGGACGCGACCTCGTCGTCCGTTGCGCTACAGGAGCTGCTGAATAACGCCAGCACGCTGAACTTCAACGCGCTGCTGGTGGCGCACGAGCAGGAAGCCCAGCGGGTGATCCCGCAGCTGCAGGCGTTTAATAAATCCGTGCCGGACGACATTATGGTCTTTAGCCTGGCCGGATCGCTGCACCTGCCGGGTATTCCGGTGATCCCGGCGATTGAATATTCTATGGATGCCATGGCGGCGCGTATCGTGAGCTGGCTGACGGAGAAAACGCAGATGCTGGGCTCGTATGTGCTGCGCGGGGATTTGATCATTCCAGACGTGCGTAAGCGTTAAACATGTTGTGTAGGCCGGGTAAGGCGCAGCCGCCACCCGGCGAGAAGCACGTTTCCAGCCCTCAATAATCTTCCATACAATCCACCTGACCAATCGCCGCCCAGTAGGCGTCCAGGTTGTCACGCTTCACGGCGGTAACGGCATTTTTGATCAGCAGCTGATTGGCCTCTGACGACAAAATCATCGCCTGCCAGGCCTTATCGCTCTGCTTTTTCTGTGGCGTACAGGTTTTCTTAATATCTTTCAGGACCTGTTGCTTAATCTGCGCCTCTTTCGCCGGATCGTCCTTTTCCTGAGCGTGGACAAACGCGGCGAACAGCAGACAAACCAGCAGGCAGACAAGGTGTGCAGCTTTCATCAACAACCCCCTTTTGACGTCACAGGCTTCCCATGAAATATATCGTTACATTCAGTGTAGCGACGCCAGCCGAAAGTATGAATTTTCTCCACGTTGCGTGTGTGAGATAGTGAAACGGCACAGATAACAAGGAGAAAAATATGCACCTGAGCATTACTCATGCGGTTACGGCGCAGGAAAAAGAAGAGTTACTCACGGGCCTGAGAGCCTACAATGCGCAGTTTCTGGATCTCTCCACATTCAGCGGGGATATTGGCGTTTACGTGCGGGACGACATCGGCACCATGCTCGGCGGGCTCATTGGGGTGCGCAAAGGCGACTGGCTGAATATCGACTTTCTCTGGGTGAGCGATGCCGTGCGCGGATCCGGCGTGGGCAGCCAGCTCATCAAAACGGCGGAAGATGAAGCCAGACGCAAAGGCTGCAAGCACGCGCTGGTGGATACCGTCAGCTTCCAGGCGCGTCCGTTCTATGAAAAACAGGGGTACCAGCTGCAGATGTCTTTGCAGGATTATCCGTACCCGGGCATGCAGCGACATTACCTGGCGAAAGCCCTTTAAGCTCTGAATCCGCAGGCCGGGTAAGCGCAGCGTCACCCGGCCATACCCGCATATAACCGATCCTTCTTATTGATTCTTTTTCGGTTTTTATTTCCCCGCCTCGTTGTCGATATAGTCACTACAACATTCAGCAAAAGGAACTGTCTTGTGAAACGTCGATTGGGTGCTCTGGTACTGGCTGGCCTGCTGCTGGCAGGGTGCGATCAAAGTGGCAGCGATGCCAAACACATTAAAGTCGGCGTCATCAACGGCGCCGAGCAGGACGTGGCGGAAGTCGCCAAAAAGGTGGCGAAAGAGAAATATGGTCTTGACGTGGAGCTGGTGGGCTTCAGCGGCTCGCTGTTGCCTAACGATGCCACCAACCAGGGGGAACTGGATGCCAACGTCTTCCAGCATCGCCCGTTCCTTGCAGAGGATAACAAGGCGCATGGCTACAAGCTGGTGGCCGTGGCGAACACCTTTGTCTTCCCGATGGCAGGCTATTCCCGCAAAATCAAATCCGTCTCGGATCTGAAGGACGGGGCAACCATTGCCATTCCAAACGACCCGACCAACCTTGGCCGCGCGCTGTTGCTGCTGCAAAAAGAGAAACTCATCACCCTGAAGCCGGATACCGGGCTGCTGCCGACGGCGCTGGATATTACCGCCAACCCTAAACAGCTGAAAATCATGGAGCTCGAAGGGGCGCAGCTGCCGCGCGTGCTGGACGACCCGAAAGTGGATGTCGCCATCATCAGCACCACCTATATTCAGCAAACCGGGCTGTCGCCGGTGCATGACAGCGTCTTTATCGAAGACAAAAACTCGCCGTACGTGAACATCGTGGTGACGCGCGAAGACAACAAAGACGCCGAGAACGTGAAAGAATTTATCCAGTCGTATCAGTCCCCTGAAGTAGCGAAAGCAGCGGAGACGATCTTTAATGGCGGGGCGGTGCCGGGCTGGTAAGGAACCCGCAGAAAGCGCGGTGACGAAAATTGGCCCGATTTCATCGGTAATCGCTCTTTAACCCACAGCATGACGCGCGACGGCTGGCTATCCTCCTTATCACACCAACCGGAGGATAGCCCATGAACATCACCCACATTCGCAACGCCACCCAGCTGATTACCTACGCTGGAAAACGTTTTTTAATCGACCCGATGCTGGCTCCGCAGGGCGCTTATCCGGGCTTCCCCGGCACGGCCCATGCCGAACGCCGTAACCCGACGGTCGAACTCCCCGTAGACGTCAACACGCTGCTGGACATCGACGCGGTGATCGTCACCCATACCCATGACGATCACTGGGATCGCGCCGCGGCGGAGCTGATCGCCAAAGATAAACCGATCTACGTACAAAATGACCGCGACGCCGCGCTGCTGCGCAGCCAGGGGTTTAGCAACCTGACGGTCATGACTGACGCAACCACCTTTGGTGATATCCGGATAGCGAAAACCCACGGCGGTCAGCACGGTACCGATCGCGCATACGCCGTGCCCGAACTGGCGGAGCGGCTGGGCGAGGCCTGTGGCGTGGTGCTGCGTCATCCAGATGAGAAGACGCTCTACCTTGCCGGGGATACCGTCTGGCGTGACGAGGTGGCGGCCGATCTGCAAAAGCACCAGCCGGACGTGGTGGTGCTGAACGCTGGCTATGCCCACGTCATTGGTTTTGGGCCCATTATTATGGGGCAGGAAGATGTGCTTAACGTTCATTTCCTGCTGCCGCAGGCCAACATTGTGGCGAGCCATATGGAGGCCATTAACCACTGCCTGTTGACCCGCAGCGCGCTGCGTGAGTACGTAGAAGCCAACCAGGTGAGTGACGCAGTGAGCATTCCCCAGGATGGCGAAACCGTTATATTCTGAGTGTCTGAAAGGGAAAGGAGAGACAAATGTCGCTAGTCAACGTCGCGATTGTCGCGGTAGACGGGTTCAGCCCGTTCCACTACTCCGTTCCCTGCATTTTGTTTGGCGACTCGGTCTCCGGAGAAAAGCGCTTTAACGTGACGATCTGCGCCGAAACGCCAGGGTTCCTCACCTCAAAAGACGGATTTTCCCTCAACGCCACGCAGGATTTTACCGCCATTGGGCAGGCCGATATTGTTGTCGTTCCCTACTGGCAGCACGTTCCTGAACGCCCGCCCCAGACGCTGCTCGACAGCCTGGTACAGGCGAGAGACCGCGGCGCAGAAATCGTCGGGCTGTGTCTGGGGTCGTTTGTGCTGGCCTGGGCGGGGATCCTCGACGGCAAACGTGCGGCCACCCACTGGGAGTTCGAACGTCAGTTTCAGTCGCTCTTCCCGAACGTTCGGCTGGATATTAATGCCCTTTACGTGGATGACGGCAATATCATCACTTCTGCCGGAACCGCCGCTGCGCTGGACTGCTGCCTGTATATCATTCGTCAGCGCTTTGGCAGCGTGGTTGCTAACCAGATTGCCCGCCGGATGATTGTTCCGCCCCACCGCTAGGGTGGCCAGGCGCAGTTCATCGCCCAGCCGGTGCCTAAAGATACCCGCGACGGACGCATTAACTGCCTGATCGACTACCTGCAGCAGCACATCACCGAACAACATAGTCTGGACTCGCTGGCTGAGGTGGTCTCGATGAGCCGCCGCACCCTGACCCGTCATTTTGTTAACGCTACAGGGATGAGCGTCGCCGACTGGTTGACCGCCGAACGCCTGCGGCGCAGCCAAATCCTGCTGGAAGCCGGAAATATGCCGATTGAACGCGTGGCTGAGCTGGTGGGATTTAATTCCGCCGTCACCTGGCGACAGCAGTTTAAGGCGCGTTTTGGGGTGAGTCCGGCGGAGTGGCGAAAGACGTTTCGGCTTCATGCCTAGTGTATTACGGCTAACTCAAGATTTAAGGGTGAGTTAAGGAAGGTGCGAATAAGCGGGGAAATTCTTCTCGGCTGACTCAGTCATTTCATTTCTTCATGTTTGAGCCGATTTTTTCTCCCGTAAATGCCTTGAATCAGCCT
>NZ_JBMKGI010000016.1:0-103404 GCF_049238885.1 Enterobacter cloacae complex sp. BZL2005
ACGCCGTAGCGCCGATGGTAGTGTGGGGTCTCCCCATGTGAGAGTAGGGAACTGCCAGGCATCAAACAAGTGAAGAGGCCATCCGGAAGGATGGCCTTTTTGCGTTTATGCGCCAAAAAACGGTAGGCCGGTTAAGGCAAAGCCGCCACCCGGCAAGTCAGACCGCACTCCAAGCCACAATAAACTGCGCAATCCCGTCCACATCATTTAAATCCAGCACTGGAACCTCAAGTTCCACTGCCACATCGCTGGCCACCGCAATCACATGTTCATCCAGCGTTAACTCGCTCAAATCATGCCCGGCATTGCTTCTGAAAAGTAAGATCTTAGGCACGGCCTCATGCTTAAATCCCTCAACCAGCACCAGATCCAGCGTGGAGTGATCCATCCGGCTAACCAGATAAGCGAGATTCAGCGGCGCCTCATCCGGCGTTTCTGTCATTAACGCCCAGCGCTGAGGGCTTGCTACCATCGTTTGTGCTGCTCCGGCCTTACGCAGCTCATAGCTGTCTTTTCCGGGCGTATCAATGTCCATGTTGTGATGACTATGCTTAATCAAACCAGGGCGAAGCCCTCTGGCACAAAGCGCAGGAATGAGCTTTTTCAACAGCGTGGTTTTCCCGGTCCCACTCCAGGCGGAAATGGCTACAACAGGTATCATCTTTTCTCCTGCATCATCTGCAAATCTTCACTCGTATTTACGTTCACAAACGCTGATTTCACATCGCTAAAATCAACGGAATGGCCTCCAGACTCACGCATAAAGACCATCACTCTGCGCTCTCGCGCGGCCAGGTAGGCCTGCAGAGCAGGCGCTAGCGATCGATGCATCAACGCGATAGCAGGATGGTCACGCTCGCCGTCATGCACCCAAACCACAGGAGCCGTACCACGAAGCAGGAACAGACGCTCGACAAGACAGGACGGAATAAACGGGGTATCGCAGGGGCAGAAGATGAACCACTCTCCGTGCGACTGTTGCATGACTGAAAGCATACCGGCAAGCGGCCCCGGGTAATTCTCAAGGCTATCCTGATAAACGGCGTACCCGCTTTGCCGGTAAGTGTCGATATGCCGGTTAGCGCTGATGGCCATTGCCGTCACCTGGCCGGCGAGCGTATCGGCGACATGCTGCCACAAGGGTTTTCCATTAAGAAGCTGAAGCCCCTTATCTTTACCGCCCATTCGCGTTGCTCTGCCGCCTGCCAGAACGACCCCGATGATTTCCTGGCTAACATTCACGAATATCGCCTCTTTTATTGTGGGATTGACCCTGCTAACGTGTCACTCTAAATGAAAGGAGCACCACCATGAAATGTAAACGTCTGAATGAAGTTATTGAACTCCTCCAGCCCGCCTGGCAAAAAGAGCCAGAGCTCAATCTGATGCAATTTTTACAGAAACTGGCAAAAGAGTCAGGTTTTGACGGCGATCTGGCAGACCTTTCTGACGACATCCTGATCTACCACCTTAAAATGCGCGACTCTGCCAAAGATGCTGTTATTCCTGGTATTCAGAAAGATTATGAGGAAGATTTTAAGACTGCATTGCTGCGCGCCCGAGGCGTAATTAAAGAGTAAAAGCTTGTAAGCGGCGGCACCGAAATCGCCACAAGATGATATCCTGAATCATTCGTATAATTTCCGGATGATCGGATGAACGACCAGGCTTTTACTTTCCAGACATTACACCCGGACACCATTATGGATGCCCTGTTTGAACAGGGTATTCGGGTGGATTCCGGGCTAACACCGTTAAACAGCTACGAAAACCGCGTCTATCAATTTCAGGACGAGGATCGTCAGCGCTATGTCGTAAAATTCTATCGTCCTGAACGCTGGTCCGCTGAACAAATTCAGGAAGAGCATCAGTTCGCTCACGATCTGCTGGATGACGATGTCCCCGTTGCCGCACCGCTAAAATTCAATAACCAAACGCTCCTTACGCACGAAGGGTATTACTACGCAGTATTCCCAAGTCTGGGTGGCCGTCAGTTTGAAGCGGATAATATCGATCAGATGGAGTGGGTTGCCCGCTATCTTGGGCGTATACACCAGACGGGACGCAAAAAAGCCTTTATTGCCCGCCCGACTATGGGGATTCAGGAATACCTTCTTGAACCGCGCACAATATTCGAAACGTCTGCAATGATCCCCGCAGCGCTAAAGGATGATTTCCTCAACGCCACCGATAAGCTTATTGCTGCAGTGAAAACCTGCTGGCGTGATGATATTTCCGTCCTGCGCCTGCATGGCGATTGTCACGCCGGGAATATTCTCTGGCGTGACGGCCCGCTGTTTGTCGATCTCGATGATACGCGTATGGGGCCAGCGGTTCAGGACCTGTGGATGCTGCTGAATGGCGACAAAGCCGAGCAACGCATGCAGCTTGAAACCATTATTGAAGCTTATGAAGAATTTAGCCCGTTTAATTCAGACGAAATTGCCCTGATTGAGCCTTTACGTGCGATGCGTTTTGTTTATTATCTCGCATGGTTAATCAGGCGTTGGGACGATCCGGCATTTCCTCGTAATTTCCCGTGGCTTACCGGAGAGGATTACTGGCGTAGCCAGATATCTACATTTACTGAGCAGGTTAAGGTTCTTCAGGAGCCCCCTCTGCAATTAACGCCGATGTATTAATGGACACACCCAGGAGAGAGTTAATCATGAAAAAAATTTGGCTGGCGCTGGCAGGTATGATTCTGGCATTTAGCGCTTCTGCTGCACAGTTTACCGACGGCAAACAGTACATCACGCTGGAGAAGCCGGTCGCTGGCGAGCCACAGGTACTGGAGTTCTTCTCGTTCTATTGCCCACACTGTTACCAGTTCGAGCAGGTGTTGCATGTCTCTGACAACGTGAAGAAAAAGCTGCCGGAAGGCACCAAAATGACCAAGTACCACGTCGAGTTCCTGGGCCCATTGGGTAAAGACCTGACTCAGGCATGGGCGGTGGCGATGGCACTGGGCGTAGAAGATAAGATCACTTCGCCAATGTTTGAAGCCGTACAGAAAACCCAGACCGTTCAGACCACTGCGGATATCCGTAAAGTGTTCGTTGATGCCGGCGTGAAAGGTGAAGAGTACGATGCCGCATGGAACAGCTTCGTGGTGAAATCACTGGTTGCCCAGCAGGAAAAAGCGGCTGCTGACCTCCAGCTTCAGGGCGTTCCGGCGATGTTTGTTAACGGCAAATATCAGCTGAACATGCAGGGCATGGACACCAGCAGCATGGATATTTTCGTACAGCAGTATGCAGATACCGTGAAATACCTGGTTGAGAAGAAGTAATTTCGTTAATGTAAAAACGCCGGTCACTGACCGGCGTTTTTGTATGAAGATTTTATCTTGTCTATCTGTTCGTCTTTCTCTTTCCAGAGCGTATTAAGCCACTGCTGGAAACGACGTTTGAAGTTCTTATCGTTTACGTAATCACCGTGCAGTTCAGCGTCAATCGGGACCAGGTCGACGTGCACGACAATACGCGTCAGTTTGCCGCTGAGCATATCGAAGAACGGCGTCTTATCGTTTTCCGGATAGCAGAGCGTGACGTTAAGAAGTTTATCGAACTGTGCTCCCAGCACGTTAAGCGCCATCGCAATCCCCGCTGCCTTTGGCGGCAGCAGATGCTGATACGGAGAGCGCGTTTGCTGGCGCTTCTCTTCCGTAAACCGGGAGCCTTCAACAAAGTTCACGATGGCCGTTGGATGCGCACGAAACTTTTCACAGGAGCGGCGCGTGGTCTCCACATCCTTACCGCGACGTTCCGGATGACGAATCAAATAGCTGCGCGAATAGCGTTTCATAAACGGCATATCGAGCGCCCAGCAGGCCAGCCCGATAAAAGGCACCCAGGCGAGCTGCTGTTTCAGGAAATATTTGTTCATCGGGATGTGTTTGCGAAAAAGCACGCATAACACCACGATGTCCGCCCAGCTGTGGTGATTGCAGATCAGCAGGTACCAGTTCTTTTTGTTAAGGTTCTCCAGCCCTTTGACATCCCACATCAGGTGCGGGTTAAGGCGCAACAGGATCGCCAGTCCTTCGCACCAGCAATACATCATGAAATTACAAAATGCGGACACGGCTCGCCACACCACGGGTACAGGCAGCAACAGTTTAATGATCCCGGCGAGAATGATCGGTACGGAACAGGCGATCGTCACCAGGATAGTTAAAATGATGCTTAGCAGTAATGTTATTGCAGCGAGCAATCTCGACATGATGAGCTTTTTCAGGTGGTTAGCTGTAAGTGAGCGACCGGATAGTCGACGCTGGGCGCTGATTTTACCAGAAAACAGACAAATGAATGGCGCTTTCACAGGGTGATTTGGCGGCTTTTACCCCGGCGCAGAAGATTTCGCTGTTGTTCTGCGTAAATCAAGGCTTATATCCACATAGACTAAATTGCCATCAGTTGGCCATATAGAGGCGATCTCATAACATAACAATCTGATAATTAAGATCTAAATATTGCCTTATATGTATTTTTTACGTCTGTTATTCATGTGAAGTGAAAATACTCACAAACTTATCCACAGTTTGATTTTTACGAGCGATCCTCACGATCGCAAAATCTTTTCCTGTATCGGGCCTGAATAACTGATGTTTTCATCCTTCTGTGGCATCCTTTACGCATAAATTGATTAAAGGCACGGACATTATGGTTCAGATCCCAGAAAACCCTCTTATTCTCGTCGATGGCTCTTCTTACCTGTATCGGGCGTACCATGCGTTTCCTCCTCTGACCAACAGCGCAGGGGAACCTACCGGCGCAATGTATGGCGTGCTGAATATGCTGCGCAGCCTGATCCTTCAGTATCAGCCAACCCATGCGGCCGTCGTGTTTGATGCGAAAGGCAAAACGTTCCGCGACGAGTTGTTTGAACATTACAAATCCCACCGTCCGCCAATGCCTGACGATCTGCGTGCGCAGATAGAGCCGCTGCATGCGATGGTGAAAGCGATGGGTCTGCCGCTGCTGGCCGTTTCTGGGGTTGAAGCGGATGACGTCATCGGTACGCTGGCGCGTGAAGCCGAAAAGATGGGTCGTCCGGTACTGATTAGCACCGGTGATAAAGATATGGCGCAGCTGGTGACGCCAGGGATTACCCTGATTAACACCATGACCAACACCATTCTTGGGCCGGAAGAGGTGGTCGCAAAATATGGCGTGCCGCCAGAGCTGATTATCGACTTCCTCGCGTTGATGGGCGACTCCTCGGATAACATTCCTGGTGTCCCTGGCGTCGGTGAGAAAACCGCGCAGGCGCTGCTTCAGGGGCTGGGCGGGCTGGATACGCTCTACGCGGAATCAGACAAAATCGCCAGTCTCTCCTTCCGTGGTGCCAAAACCATGGCTGGGAAGCTGGAAGAGAACAAAGAGGTGGCTTATCTCTCTTATAAGCTGGCCACAATCAAAACCGATGTCGAGCTCGAACTGGGCTGTGAACAGCTGGAAGTGCAGCAGCCTTCTGCGGACGAGCTTCTAAGCCTGTTTAAGAAATACGAATTTAAGCGCTGGACCACCGACGTGGAAGCCGGTAAATGGCTGCAGGCAAAAGGGGCAAAACCTTCCACAAAGCCGAAGGAGACGATTGTCGTTGATGCTGAAGAGCAGGCGGAAGAAGAAGCCGTGGCGCTTTCCTTCGACAATTATGAAACCCTTCTTGAAGAGTCACAGCTCATTGCCTGGATCGAGAAACTGAAAAAAGCGCCGGTCTTTGCCTTTGACACCGAAACGGACAGTCTCGATAACATCTCTGCCAATATGGTAGGCCTGTCATTTGCGACAGCGCCAGGTCATGCGGCCTATGTTCCCGTGGCGCACGATTACCTGGATGCGCCGGAACAGATCTCCCGTGAACGCGTGCTTGAACTGCTGAAGCCGATCCTGGAAGACGAAAAGGCGCTCAAGGTTGGGCAAAACCTCAAGTACGACCGCGGCATTCTGCAAAACTACGGCATTGAACTGCGCGGGATCGCCTTCGACACCATGCTTGAATCTTACATTCTGGACAGCGTCGCGGGCCGTCATGATATGGATTCCTTATCTGACCGCTGGCTCAAGCACAAAACCATCACCTTCGAAGAGATTGCCGGCAAAGGGAAAAATCAGCTCACCTTTAACCAGATTTCTCTTGAAGAGGCAGGACGCTACGCGGCGGAAGACGCTGACGTTACGCTGCAGCTCCACCTGAAGATGTGGCCAAAACTGCAAAAGCACGAAGGTCCGCTGAATGTGTTCCAGCATATTGAGATGCCGCTGGTACCCGTGCTGTCCCGCATTGAACGCAACGGCGTGAAAATCGATCCAACGGTGCTGCATAACCACTCCGGGGAGCTGGCGCAGCGCCTGACCGAGCTGGAGCAAAAAGCGCATGAGCTTGCAGGCGAGCCGTTTAACCTCTCTTCACCGAAGCAGCTGCAAACCATTCTGTTTGAAAAGCAGGGCATCAAGCCGCTGAAGAAAACCCCTGGCGGTGCGCCTTCAACCTCTGAAGAGGTGCTGGAAGAGCTGGCGCTGGATTACCCGCTGCCAAAAGTGATTCTGCAGTACCGTGGTCTCGCGAAGCTGAAGTCTACCTACACTGATAAGCTTCCGCTGATGATCAACCCGAAAACGGGCCGCGTGCACACCTCATATCATCAGGCTGTCGCGGCGACCGGTCGTCTCTCGTCAACCGATCCCAACCTGCAGAACATCCCGGTACGTAACGAAGAGGGCCGCCGTATTCGCCAGGCTTTCATCGCACCAGAGGATTATCTGATTGTCTCTGCTGACTACTCGCAAATTGAGCTGCGCATTATGGCGCATCTGTCCCGCGACAAAGGCCTGCTGACCGCGTTTGCCGAAGGGAAAGATATCCACCGGGCAACCGCGGCGGAAGTCTTCGGCTTGCCGCTGGACAGCGTGACCAACGAACAGCGCCGCAGCGCTAAAGCGATCAACTTCGGTCTGATCTACGGCATGAGCGCGTTCGGCCTTTCACGCCAGCTCAATATTCCGCGTAAAGAGTCGCAGAAG
This sequence comes from Enterobacter cloacae complex sp. BZL2005, assembly GCF_049238885.1. NCBI lineage: Bacteria > Pseudomonadati > Pseudomonadota > Gammaproteobacteria > Enterobacterales > Enterobacteriaceae > Enterobacter > Enterobacter cloacae complex sp. BZL2005. The sequence goes on from NZ_JBMKGI010000016.1 coordinate 7,029, forward strand.
TATATGGATCTCTACTTCGAACGCTACCCGGGCGTGCTGGAATATATGGAACGTACCCGCGCGCAGGCGAAAGAGAAAGGCTACGTTGAAACGCTGGACGGCCGCCGTCTCTACCTCCCGGACATCAAATCCAGCAACGCGGCGCGCCGCGCGGGCGCAGAACGTGCCGCGATCAACGCCCCCATGCAGGGGACCGCGGCGGACATTATTAAGCGTGCAATGATCGCCGTGGATGCCTGGCTCGAGAAAGAGAAACCGCGTGTGAAAATGATCATGCAGGTACACGATGAACTGGTATTTGAAGTGCACAAGGACGACCTCGACGCCGTGTCGAAGAAGATCCACGAACTGATGGAAAGCAGCATGACGCTGGACGTGCCGTTGCTGGTGGAAGTGGGAAGTGGTGAAAACTGGGATCAGGCTCACTAAGGGTTCTTCGCATAACGCGCTTTTTATGTAAGTTTGCAACATGGCAACGCGCGTTTTGTGACGATCATTAGAATTCCCTATGTAAAGAATGAAAAAAAACTACAAAAAGTGCTTTTTCTGCAACACAAAAAGGGGTAGAGTTATCGGCGTAGGGTACAGAGGTAAGATGTTCTATCTTTCAGACCTTTTACTTCACGTAATCGGATTTGGCTGAATATTTTAGCCGCCCCAGTCAGTAATGACTGGGGCGTTTTTTATTGCGGCAAAGAAATGTTCAGGCAAAAAAAAGCGCGGCCATTGCCGCGCTCGGTATCACTCTTCTTCCGCTTCCGTCGCGGGTTCCAGCTCGCTAAACCAGGTGTCGAGCTTCTGACGCAGCTTGTCCACGCCCTGCTTTTTCAGCGAGGAGAACGGCTCAACCTGCACATCGCCGTTGAACGCCAGCACCGCTTCACGAACCATATTCACCTGCGCTTTACGCGCACCGCTTGCCAGCTTATCGGCTTTCGTCAGCAGCACCAGCACGGCGATATCGCTTGCCACCGCCCAGTCGATCATCTGCTGATCGAGATCTTTCAGCGGGTGGCGAATATCCATCAATACCACCAGACCTTTCAGGCACATGCGTTTTTCGAGGTATTCACCCAGCGCACGCTGCCATTTGATTTTCATCTCTTCGGGTACCTGCGCATAACCGTACCCCGGTAAGTCGACCAGGCGTTTGCCCTCTGCGACTTCAAACAGGTTGATCAGCTGGGTACGGCCAGGTGTTTTTGAGGTACGCGCCAGGTTCTTCTGATTGGTCAGCGTATTCAGGGCGCTGGATTTACCCGCATTAGAGCGGCCAGCAAAGGCCACTTCAATACCGGTATCAGAGGGGAGGTGGCGAATATCGGGCGCACTGGTGACAAAATGCGTCTGTTGGTAGTTCCAGGTAGTCACGTGGTCGTCTCCAAAAATCGTAATCTGAGGGGAATTATACCTGAATGCGGGCAAAAGACTTTTTTCATTGCACTCAGCTTGTAGGCTTAAGCCCTGGCCGCTGTGAGAGATTGGCTATACGTACTATGGGAGATTTCAGAGAAATCGCAGGAGCAAGAAAAAGGCAAACTGTTTTAAATCATCATCTTATTTCCAGGTAATTATCTGAAAATCCGTTTTTGTACCGTTTCGTTGCTTGTTAGTTTAAGCGAACACGGTAAAGTATGCGGCAAGGCGAGGAAGCCAACAGGATGATGACTTAAGGATAAGGGTCAGGAGCGCCAGGAGGCGAAGACGCAGGATTGTCAGGACGACCAGCGCCTGGAGGCGTTTTAACAGGAAATGGAACCGTATCACGGACGGTATTAGCCAAGGGATAAACAGGGTTTGTTGTTGGCAAACATGGAATGTCTGACCCGTTAAGGGTTGTGAGTCAGGAAAAAAGGCGACAGATTGCTCTGTCGCCTTTTTTCTTTGCTTGCTTTCTGCTAGATTTCGCCGCAATTCTATACTGAATAAAACGACTTAAAGATAAAACATCATGAAAAAACCAACCTCCGCTGCGGGCGCGAAACGCCCTGCAAAAGCACGCCGCAAAACGCGCGAAGAACTGAACCAGGAAGCGCGCGACCGCAAACGCGACAAAAAACATCGCGGTCATGCTGCGGGTAGCCGTGCCAACGGTGGTGGTGCAGCGGGCGCTTCTGCAAAAAGCAAGCAGCAGAAAGATCCTCGTATCGGCAGTAAAACTCCCATTCCACTGGGCGTGACAGACACCCCGGTCACTAAGCAGCACAAACCAAAGAGCGAGAAACCTATGCTTTCACCGCAGGCTGAGCTGGATTTGCTGGAGAACGATGAGCGCCTGGACGCGCTGCTGGAACGTCTTGAAGAGGGTGAAACCCTGACCGCCGAAGAGCAGTCATGGGTGGATGCCAAACTGGATCGCATCGACGAGCTGATGCAGAAGCTGGGTCTGTCTTACGATGACGAAGACGACGAAGAAGAAGACGAAAAGCAGGAAGATATGATGCGTCTTCTGAAGGGTGGAAACTAACATTTGCACCCGGCAGGCTCGATAGTCCTGCTTATAACCCTTCCGGTTATATGTTATCTGGTGTGGTTATTCGTTAAACTACGGCGGTTGTCGCGGCGACAGAAGTGGCTGCGCACCCGAATGATGGCCCGCAATGGGGTCAGAGCGGGCCGCCGTATACGAACGCGACACCAACGGAAGGAGTGAGCATGTCAGCACCAACTATCGACTGGGATTTGGCCCTAATCCAGAAATATAACTATTCCGGGCCGCGTTATACGTCATACCCCACCGCGCTGGAGTTCTCCGATGCCTTCGGCGAGGGGGATTTTCAGCAGGCTGTTGCGCGCTATCCTGAGCGTCCGCTGTCGCTCTACGTCCATATTCCGTTCTGCCACAAGCTTTGCTACTTCTGCGGCTGCAATAAAATCGTGACCCGCCAGCAGCATAAAGCCGACCAGTACCTTGACGCGCTTGAACAGGAAATTGTGCATCGCGCGCCGCTGTTTAAAGGCCGTCACGTCAGCCAGTTGCACTGGGGCGGCGGTACGCCAACCTATCTGAATAAAGCGCAAATCAGCCGCCTGATGACCCTGCTGCGCGGCAATTTCAGTTTTAACGACGACGCTGAAATCTCGATCGAAGTCGATCCGCGCGAAATTGAGCTGGATGTGCTGGATCACTTACGCGCAGAAGGCTTCAACCGCCTGAGCATGGGCGTGCAGGACTTCAATAAAGAGGTTCAGCGTCTGGTGAACCGCGAGCAGGACGAAGACTTTATTTTTGCCTTACTCAACCATGCGCGTGACATCGGTTTTACGTCGACCAATATTGACCTGATTTACGGTCTGCCAAAGCAGACGCCGGAAAGCTTCGCCTTTACGCTGAAGCGCGTGGCTGAACTCAGTCCGGACCGCCTGAGCGTCTTTAACTACGCGCATCTGCCGACGCTCTTTGCCGCCCAGCGCAAAATCAAAGATGCCGATCTGCCCTCTGCCCAGCAGAAGCTGGATATCCTGCAGGAAACCATCACCTCGCTGACCGACACCGGCTATCAGTTTATCGGCATGGATCACTTTGCCCGTCCTGATGACGAGCTGGCCGTTGCTCAGCGCGAAGGGGTACTGCACCGCAACTTCCAGGGCTACACGACCCAGGGCGATACCGATCTGCTCGGCATGGGCGTCTCCGCCATCAGCATGATCGGCGACTGCTACGCGCAGAACCAGAAAGAGCTAAAGCTGTATTACCAGCAGGTGGATGAGACCGGCAACGCGCTGTGGCGCGGCATCGCATTAACCCGTGACGACTGCATCCGTCGCGATGTGATTAAGGCGCTTATCTGCAACTTCCGTCTTGATTTCAGGGACGTGGAAGCGCAGTGGGCGCTGAACTTCAGCGATTATTTCGCGGAAGATCTGAAGCTGCTGGCGCCGCTGGCGAAAGACGGGCTGGTGGATATGTCGGAGAGCGCGATTGAGGTCACGCCGAAAGGGCGTCTGTTGATCCGCAATATCTGCATGTGCTTTGACGCATACCTGCGTCAGAAAGCGCGTATGCAGCAGTTCTCGCGGGTGATTTAAACGGTAATGCCGGGTGGCGGCTTCGCCTTACCCGGCCTACAAAAGTGCGAAATGTAGGCCGGGTAAGCGAAGCGCCACCCGGCTTTTCATCGCCAACTCGCTAGCTAAACAGCCCAACCAGCGCCGCACACAGCACCGCCGCAACGGCGGTTTGTGGCGTGTGGCTTTCAGCGGCTCCGCTAGAGAGCATATTCACGAATGTTTCCAGCATGATGTTCACCCCCAATTTCCGGGCACGATCATACAAAACTCATCGGAACAGTAAAGCGCAAAATAACGGCAATTTGCGCTCAATTAATAACCTTTACACAAGCGCGGATATTACTCCATTCCCAGCTCTTTCAGCTTGCGCGTCAGGGTATTGCGTCCCCATCCTAACAGGCGAGCGGCTTCCTGCTTATGACCCTGGGTATGACGAAGCGCGGTGGTCAACAGCGTACGCTCCATCTCAGGCTGAGCCTCAGACAGCAGGTTTTGATGACCGGAACGCAGCGCGCGGTCGGCCCACTGCGCCAGCAGCGTCGCCCAGCTGTCCGGCAGCGCGTGTCCGCTACTGCTTTCCGGCGCGGTCGCCTCAAACAGCTCGGCCGGTAAATCCTGAATCAGCACTTCCTGACCGGCAGCCATCACGGTTAACCAACGGCAGGTGTTTTCCAGCTGACGCACGTTGCCCGGCCACGCCAGACGCGTCAGAGCGGCATCGGTTTCGGGATGAAGCTGCTTAGCTTCCACGCCCAGCTCGCGGGCGGCCACCTGCAGGAAATGACGCGCCAGGCGGGGAATATCTTCCCGGCGTTCACGCAGCGGCGGCAGATGAACGCGAATGACGTTCAGACGATGGAATAAATCCTCACGGAATTTGCCTTCCTGCACGCGCTGCTCCAGGTTCTGGTGGGTCGCGGCGATAATACGCACGTCCACCTTCACCGGCGCGTAGCCGCCCACGCGGTAAAACTGCCCGTCGGCCAGCACGCGCAGCAGACGGGTCTGAACGTCCAGCGGCATATCGCCGATCTCATCCAGGAACAGCGTGCCGCCGTCAGCCTGTTCGAAGCGCCCCTGGCGAATGGTATTTGCGCCGGTAAACGCACCTTTTTCGTGGCCGAACAGTTCGGATTCAATCAAGTCCTTCGGGATCGCCGCCATATTGAGGGCGATAAACGGCGCTTTTGCCCGCGGGCTGTGGCGATGCAGCGCATGCGCCACAAGCTCTTTACCGGTGCCCGATTCGCCGTTAATCAAGACGCTGATGGAGGAGCGGGACAGACGGCCAATAATGCGAAACACGTCCTGCATCGCCGGCGCTTCGCCGATGATGTCGGTGGTTGGCCCAAAATCGGGCGCGTGGCGCGGCTGCTGCTGCTCCTGATAATGGCTAATCGCGCGCTCAACCAGCGCCACCGCTTCGTCGATATCAAACGGTTTGGGCAGATAATCGAATGCCCCTTGCTGGTAAGCGCTCACCGCGGCATCCAGATCGGAATGAGCCGTCATTATGATGACCGGAAGCATAGGGTGGCGTTGTTTGATCTGCTTTAACAGCGCCAGCCCGTCCATGCCCGGCATACGGATATCCGACAGCAGAACATCGGGCGTTTTAGTGGTGAGTGCGTCGAGCACTTCGCTGCCGCTCTCAAACGTCGTGCAGCTTAATCCAGCCCCTGTGAGCGCGCGTTCAAGCACCCAACGGATGGAGCTATCGTCATCGACTACCCAGACTATCCCTCGTTGCATAAACGTCACCTTTATTTTTTAATCGGCAGGAAAACCGAAAACTCGGTATGTCCCGGCCAACTGGTAAATTCAATTTTTCCAGAGTGTTGGTCGATCAAACTGCGGGCAATGGATAAGCCCAGGCCGGTTCCGCCTTCGCGGCCGCTGACCATCGGGTAGAACAGAGTGTCCTGAAGATGCGATGGAATACCGGGGCCGTTATCCTCGACGTCGATACGGGCCGCAAGCCGATAGCGCACGCCGTGTAACGTGAGCTGGAAGGCGGTGCGGGTGCGTAAAATAATCTCGCCCCCTTCCGGTCCCAGCGCCTGCAGGGCATTGCGCACAATATTCAACAGGACCTGCTCAATCTGATCCGGGTCATGGGCCAGTTCCGGCAGGCTTGGGTCGTAATCACGCACCAGCGTGACGTTCTCCGGCAGCTCCATCGAGACGAGCTTCACCACCCGCTCGGCCACTTTATGGATGCTTTCTGTGACGTGCATTCCCGGCTGCTGTGGCCCGAGAAGACGGTCAACCAGATTCCGCAGGCGGTCCGCCTGCTCGATGATGACGTTGGTATACTCCGCCAGCGCAGGGTCGGGCAGCGCCTTGGTCAGAAGCTGCGCCGCGCCGCGTAACCCACCCAACGGGTTTTTGATTTCATGCGCCAGGCCGCGCACCAGGTCTCGGGCGGCAATTTGCTGCGCATGCTGAAGCTGCTCCTGGCTCAGGCGACGCTGATTATCCATCGGCGCCATTTCCAGCAGGATCAAGCCTTCGGGAAGACGTTGCGCGGTCAGCGACAGAATGTGCGAGCGCCCGTCGATCACCAGCGTCACTTCGTTATCGGTGAAACCCTGGCCCGCCTGTAAACTTTCCTGCATCAGGCCAATATTCAGCGAAAAATAGCTCAGAAGTTCCGGAAGCGGGGTGCCGAACAGTTTGCGTGCGCTTTGGGCGAGCAGCTGCTGTGCCGCCGGGTTGGCGTAATGAACGGCCAGCTCGTCATCCACCAGCAAAATGCTGTTAATCAAAGAATTGAGGATCTGCCCAGCATCGGGCAGCGTGCCAGTTGCCATTCAGCAGTCTCCTGGAGTCGTTTGCACTAATTTAGTGCAGTATAGCGTTTTCGGCGTCAAAAGCGCGTGAGATCAGGTTGTTGGTGGAGAAAAAAGCCCATCCGGAGATGGGCTAAAAGTTTCCACGGCAACTACTCCCGGCGCTTGTCACGCCGGGTAAAACAACTTAATTAAACGCTGTAGTACAGTTCGAACTCAACCGGATGCGGAGTCATGCGCACGCGGTCGTTCTCTTCAGTACGCAGGGCGATGTAGGCATCGATAGCGTCGTCAGTGAATACGCCACCTGCGGTCAGGAACTCGCGGTCTGCGTCCAGCGCCTGCAGGGCTTCTTCCAGAGAGCCAGCAACCTGTGGGATCTCTTTCGCTTCTTCTGGCGGCAGGTCGTACAGGTTTTTGTCCATCGCTTCGCCTGGGTGAATCTTGTTCTTGATACCGTCCAGACCGGCCATCAGCAGTGCTGCGAAGCACAGGTATGGGTTAGCCGCTGGATCCGGGAAGCGAACTTCGATACGACGCGCTTTAGGAGACGCCACCACCGGGATACGGATAGAAGCAGAACGGTTACGCGCAGAGTAGGCCAGCATCACTGGCGCTTCGTAGCCCGGGACCAGACGCTTGTAGGAGTTGGTGGTTGGGTTCGCCAGGGCGTTGATCGCTTTAGCGTGTTTGATTACGCCGCCAATGTAGTACAGCGCCTGCTCGGACAGACCGGCATATTTGTCACCAGAGAACAGGTTGGTACCGTTCTTGGACAGAGACATGTGGCAGTGCATACCGGAACCGTTGTCGCCAAACATTGGTTTTGGCATGAAGGTCGCGGTTTTACCGAAACGGTGCGCAACGTTGTGCACAACGTATTTGTAGATCTGAATTTCGTCCGCTTTTTTGGTCATGGTGTTGAAGCGGGTAGCCACTTCGTTCTGACCCGCAGTCGCCACTTCGTGGTGGTGCGCTTCAACAACCAGGCCCATCTCTTCCATCACCAGACACATGGTGGAACGAATGTCCTGTGCAGAGTCGACCGGAGGAACCGGGAAGTAACCGCCTTTCACGCCTGGACGGTGACCTTTGTTACCACCTTCGTATTTGGTGGAGGAGTTCCATGCGCCTTCGATGTCGTCGATAGCCACGTGGGAGCCAGAGATAGAGGCACCAAAACGGATGTCATCGAACAGGAAGAACTCTGGCTCTGGCCCGAACAGAACGGTGTCCGCGATGCCGGTAGAACGCAGGTACTCTTCAGCGCGTTTCGCGATAGAACGTGGGTCGCGGTCGTAGCCCTGCAGCGTGCCTGGCTCGAGGATGTCGCAACGGATGATCAGGGTAGGTTCTTCGAAGAACGGATCAATGACCGCAGTGGTTGCATCTGGCATCAGAACCATGTCGGATTCGTTAATGCCTTTCCAGCCACCAATGGAGGAGCCGTCAAACATTTTGCCTTCTTCAAAGAATTCGGCGTTCACCTGATGAGCAGGGATTGTGACGTGCTGTTCTTTACCTTTGGTGTCGGTGAAGCGGAGATCAACAAACTTCACTTCATGTTCGTTCAGCATCGTCAAAACGTGTTCAGCGGACATACTTAACTCTCCAGATTGGTCATTGTCGTCGTGGTAACGAGGTCTTCAGTTTCTGTTTGTACTGGCTGTTGCCATGTAATTTTTATAAAGCGAAATCTGTGCCAACTTTTAAAACACCCCAAAAAGGCGTTATCATGCGCACCATAGTGCAAAAGGGCTGCACCACAATGGTAATGTTGCACCAGTATAGTGCTTCAGTGTGAACAATGAGCACCATATTGGTGCAATTTTCGTTAAAGTGCCCTTTTTCGCTCCGTGAAAGCGATCACAAAGCATCTCTGCGATACTTGTTTGCGGAGGATGTTTGTGATCCTGTTTTGTAGTGCGATTAATCCGTGTACAATAACGCGCTATTTCTAATGCCTGAGGCAAAGTTGTGATCGAAAATTTGCGTAACATCGCCATCATCGCGCACGTTGACCATGGTAAAACTACCCTGGTTGATAAGCTGCTGCAGCAATCCGGTACGTTTGATGCACGTGCCGAAACTCAAGAGCGTGTGATGGACTCCAACGATTTGGAGAAAGAGCGTGGGATTACTATCCTCGCGAAAAACACCGCTATTAAATGGAATGACTACCGTATCAACATCGTTGATACCCCAGGGCACGCCGACTTCGGTGGTGAAGTTGAGCGCGTGATGTCCATGGTGGATTCCGTGCTGCTGGTGGTTGACGCATTTGACGGCCCAATGCCGCAAACGCGCTTCGTGACCAAAAAAGCATTTGCCCATGGCCTGAAACCAATTGTTGTTATCAACAAGGTTGACCGTCCTGGCGCACGTCCTGACTGGGTTGTTGATCAGGTATTCGACCTGTTCGTTAACCTCGACGCGACCGACGAACAGCTGGACTTCCCTATCATTTACGCTTCGGCGCTGAATGGTATCGCGGGTCTGGACCACGAAGATATGGCGGAAGACATGACCCCGCTGTATCAGGCGATTGTCGATCACGTACCGGCACCGGATGTTGATCTGGATGGTCCACTGCAGATGCAGATCTCCCAGCTGGACTACAACAACTACGTTGGCGTCATCGGTATCGGCCGTATCAAACGCGGTAAAGTGAAGCCAAACCAGCAGGTTACTATCATCGATAGCGAAGGCAAAACCCGCAACGGTAAAGTTGGCAAAGTGCTGACTCACCTGGGTCTGGAGCGTATCGACAGCGATCTGGCTGAAGCGGGCGACATCATCGCGATCACCGGTCTGGGCGAGCTGAACATCTCTGACACCATCTGCGACCCGCAGAACGTGGAAGCGCTGCCGGCCCTGTCTGTTGATGAACCAACCGTTACCATGTTCTTCAACGTCAACACCTCTCCGTTCTGTGGTAAAGAAGGTAAGTTCGTTACCTCTCGTCAGATCCTTGACCGCCTGAACAAAGAGCTGGTGCACAACGTTGCGCTGCGCGTTGAAGAAACCGAAGACGCTGATGCCTTCCGCGTATCCGGTCGTGGTGAACTGCACCTGTCTGTTCTGATCGAAAACATGCGTCGTGAAGGTTTCGAGATGGCGGTTTCCCGTCCGAAAGTTATCTTCCGCGAAATCGACGGCCGTAAACAAGAGCCGTTCGAAAACGTGACGCTGGACGTTGAAGAGCAGCACCAGGGTTCTGTGATGCAGGCGCTGGGTGAGCGTAAAGGCGACCTGAAAAACATGAATCCAGACGGCAAAGGCCGCGTACGTCTCGACTACGTGATCCCAAGCCGTGGCCTGATCGGCTTCCGTTCTGAGTTCATGACCATGACCTCTGGTACCGGTCTGCTGTACTCCACCTTCAGCCACTACGACGACGTGCGTCCGGGCGAAGTGGGCCAGCGTAACAACGGCGTACTGATCTCCAACGGTCAGGGTAAAGCGGTTGCGTTTGCGCTGTTCGGTCTGCAGGATCGCGGTAAGCTGTTCCTGGGTCACGGTGCTGAAGTTTACGAAGGCCAGATCATCGGTATTCACAGCCGTTCTAACGACCTGACCGTAAACTGCCTGACCGGTAAGAAACTGACCAACATGCGTGCGTCCGGTACTGACGAAGCAACGGTTCTGGTTCCACCGGTCAAGATGACTCTGGAGCAGGCTCTGGAATTCATCGATGACGACGAACTGGTAGAAGTGACTCCGCTGTCTATCCGTATCCGTAAACGTCACCTGACCGAGAACGATCGTAAACGTGCTATGCGCGGTGCGAAAGAAGAGTAATTCGGTTATGCCGTAGGCCGGGTATGCGCATGCGCCACCCGGCAACGAAAAAGCCGCTGAGCGATCAGCGGCTTTTTTTATTAGAACGAATACCGTAGCCCTAAACGGATCCGGTACTGCTCCCGGTTGTAATCATTCCATCTGTCCAGCCACTGCAGTTCGAGGTACGGCAGCCAGTTTCTGTCGATCTTATAGCTAAACTTATTGGTAATTTCCCAGTGATGGTCTTTGCCATTTTTGCTGTGGTAGTCATTCACCCGCTGGAAAAAGTGCGGTTCAAAGGTGTAGAAAAATGCATCCGTTACTTTGAAATTCCAGTAGTTGGCAAATTCATGCGTGTCGTTCTTATCCATCTGCCCGTTATAGTCCGGCGTATCGTAGTTGTTATGGTTATAGCGATAGCGGAACGTCAGATTAAACCAGTCTGTAAATTTGTAGTTGGTATCTAAATAAACCGCGCCACCCGAACCGGCGCTGCTGTCGTTAATCAACCCGCCGGGCTGGAAGGTGAGTTTATCGGTCGGCTTAAAGAGCGGATACCACCCCTCGATTTCGTTATAGCTGTGCTTAAGTTCATCCCATTTACCCACGTTATAGGCGTTGGTGAACATCAGTCCCGCGCCCATATCGAAGTTATAGCCCGCACGCAGGATCACCTCGTGCATCTCTGAGGCCGTATTGTAGGCTTCACGCGTTTCGACATAGGCCCCGGCAAATACCGGGCAGGACACAGACGACACGATCAGTACAGTGATGATTCTTTTCATAATTTGTCCATGTATCAGGTACAGAAAGGCCTCCCTCCTGATAAACAGGAAGGACATAGTGGCCGGATTTATTGTTATAAAGTGACTGCTGACGCTTTATTGTTGGTGGTTATCTCAGGGGTATTCACGGTTTGTTTCTTCCGTTTTCCAATCTCCTCGATAATAAAGGCGAAGCGCGCTTCGTTGAGTTTATAAAACAGCCCCATGGTCACGGCAGCAACAATCGCCAGGCCGCACGGCCAGAGGAAAATCAGCTGACGCAACCCAAGCAGCGTGCCCGCGCTCTGCACGGCATGGGGAACGTAGCCAATCTGGGTCAGCATAATTCCAGGCAGGAAACCGGCGAGCGCGGCGGAGATTTTGCGCGAGAAGGTATAGCCGGTATACACCGACCCTTCGGCGCGAATGCCGGTTTTCCACTCGCCGTAATCAACGGTATCCGGCACCAGCGCCCAGTTCAGGCTGTTCACAAACGCCGTGCCGAAGAAGGCCATGCAGGAAAACAGCACGAACAGCAGGGAACTGGTCCCCCAGAAGAAATTCAGCACGTCGCCCACCGCCCACAGCGCCAGCCCGCCCAGATAGACCGGTTTCTTGCCAAAGCGCTTTACCGCGCCGGGCACCAGAAACACGCCAATCAGAATGCAGCCCATGCTGAAAAAGCCCATCCACGACAGCAGATGCAGATCGTTCAGCACGTACTGGGTGTAATAGACCTGAATCGCCAGCTTGATGTTGAAGGCGGCGAGGGTACACAGGTTGGCGATGCACAGCACCAGCAGCGGTGGATTGCGGAAAATCGCGCAGAATGATTTCAGAATGCCGGGCTTATGGTGATCGGGCGTAAGCTCGACGTAGCGTTCTTTCACCCCGCTGTAGCACCACCACATGCAGAACAGGCCGCCGGTAACGAACACCAGCGCGGCCACCAGATAGCCGAGTGAGGGCTGGTGGACGAACAGCGCCTGAATGGGCATAAAGCCGACGGTGCAGAGCAACAGTCCTACCGTTGCGCCGCCCTGACGCCACGCCGCAAGCTGCGCGCGCTCGTTCGGGTTTTTGGTGATGGCCGGGACCATCGCACCGTAGGCGCAGTTCATCAGGCTATAGCAGAGGCCAAACATCATGAAGAGCACGGTGGCCAGGGCCGTTTTCACCGTCAGGCTAAAGTCGTTGGCCATAAACTGCGCCGTCGCCACCAGCGCCACCGGAACGGAGGCGTAAAGAATGAACGGCCTGAATTTTCCCCGCGCGCCGATGTTACGTCGGGAGTCCAGCAGCACCCCGGTCAGCATGTCGGTAAAGGCGGTGAAAAACTTCGCGACGAGGAAAATAATGCCGCCGTAGAACGCCGGCATGCCCAGTTCATCGGTGTAAAACTTCAGCAGATACAGCGTGCCAATACACAGCATCAGGTTCGAGCCAAAATCGCCCATCCCGTAGGCGCACTTCTCTCGCAGGCTCAATTTGAGGGTTAACGGATCAGTATTATGTGTCATGGTCGATCCTCAAAGCGCCCCGCAGGGCGCTCTATCACGTCATTATGCCGTACGTTTGCGCAGTTCGATCTCTTCGACGATGCGCACATACATCTTCTCGTTGAGGTTGTAGAAGCAGCCCATCGCCACGATGGTGATGACCGCCAGCAGGCTCGGGTAGATAAATATCAGCTGCCGCAGCCCTTCAACCGTGCCACTGGATTGCACCACGTTGGGCACATAGCCGATCTGCGTGAGCATGATCCCCGGGAAGAAGCCCGCCAGCGCCTGGGAGACCTTCCGGAAGAAGGTAAAACCGGTATACACCGTTCCTTCGGAGCGCACGCCGGTGCGCCACTCACCGTACTCCACGGTATCGGACACCAGCGCCCAGTTCAGGCTGTTCACGAACGCGGAGCCGAAAAAGGCCAGGCAGGAGAACGCCACAAAGCTCACCGAGCCGCCGCCGAAGAAGTAGTTGAGCAGATCGCCCGCCACCCAAATCATCAGCCCGCTGATGTAGACCTTTTTCTTGCCGAAGCGCCGCACCGCGCCGGGCATCATAAAGACGCCGATAAAAATGCAGCCCATGCTGAAGAAGCCCATGTACGACAGCAGGATCGGGTCGTTCAGCACGTACTGCGTGTAGTAAACCTGAATGGCGAGTTTGACGTTAAAGGCGCCCAGCGTGCACAGGTTCGCGATGCACAGGATAAACAGCGGGCGGTTTCCGGCGATGGCGCGAAACGACTGCAGCAGCCCCGGTTTTTGCGCCGGGTTAGCGGGCTGCGCCTCGACGTAGCGTTCGGTCACCCCCTTGTAGCACCACCACATAAAAAACAGTCCGAACAGCGAGAAGAGGGTGGCGGCAAAGATATAGCCAAGCTGGTCATTGCCTTCAATCAGGTTCATCACCGGAACAAAACCCACGGTACAGAGCAGCAGGCCCAGCGTAGCGCCGCCCTGACGCCAGGCGGCCAGCGAGGCGCGCTCGTCCGGGTTTTTGGTAATGGCGGGCACCATCGCGCCGTAGGAGCAGTTCATCATGCTGAAGAACAGGCCGTACAGCATGAACAGCACCGTCGCCATCACCGTTTTACCGGTGATTTCAAACGGCGTGCCGACGAAGTTGGCAATCGCCAGCAAGGTCACCGGGAACGCCGCATAGAGCACGAACGGGCGGAATTTCCCTTTCGGGCCGATCTTGCGCCGGGAGTCGAGCATGATCCCGGTGCCCATATCGGTGAAGGCGGTAAAGAACTTCGCAATCAGGAAGATAATTCCGCCGTAGGTGCCCGGCAGGCCCAGCACGTCGGTGTAAAACTTCAGCAGATAAAGCGTGCCGATATCCAGCAGGATGTTTGAGCCGAGATCGCCCATCCCGTAGGCGAGTTTTTCTTTAAACGGCAGGCGTAGGGTTGCCGGATCGGAAGTATGTTGACTCATTATTGTTCTCCGTCTGCCCGCAGGTGGCCCCGCGGGCGAGCCTTATCAGATATGACGTAAGGTGCTAAACAGATCTGCCCATTCGCTGTGCTGGCGGTAGAAGACCGGCGGCTTGCCGAGCGGGGCATCAACGGTGACGTCACCGCCCTGGCAGATTTCCCCGGTCCACGCATTCACCCAGCTGTCCTGCGGCAGATAGAGCGACCAGTCGCGGCGCCCCTCTTCATGAACCGGCGCTACCAGCAGATCGCGGCCAAACAGGTACTGGTATTTCAGCGTGTAGGCGCGCGCGTCGTCTTCATAGTGCAGGAACAGCGGGCGCATCACCGGCAGGCCGCTTTTCGCGTTCTGCGCGACCGCGGCTTTGATGTACGGCTTCAGGGTGGTGAAGACGGTGGTCATGCGCGCGAAGTGCGCGATAGTTTCCGCGTCGCCGTCGAACTGCCAGTTATCGCCTGGACGGTTGCCCTCATGGGTACGCATCATCGGCGTAAAGGCGCTGAAGTCGCACCAGCGCAGCAGCAGCTCTTTGCTGCGCTTCATCTCGAACAGGGTCGTATAGCCGCCGATGTCGCTGTGGTGCAGGCCGTGCCCGGTCATCGCCAGCGACAGCGCCGCAGGGATGACGGACGCCAGACCGTCGTCCAGGCTCCAGTCGACGTTCTGATCCCCCGCCCACATCATCACCGAGTGCTTCTGGCTGCCGGTATAGCCCGCGCGCATGAAGAACAGGATCTCGCCGAGCTTGCCGGTCTCCTGAAGCGCTTCGTAGTTACATTTGGCCCACAGGGCAGGCCAGGCGTTATGCATGATCTCCGCGCTCACGCCGTTATGCAGGAAGGTGTCGGTCGGCAGGTACTCCCCGAAATCGGCCATCCAGCCGCCGCAGCCCAGTTCGATCAGGTTCTTTTTAATGACCTCTTTGTACCAGTCGTAGGCTGCCGGGTTGGTCAGGTCGATAACGCCCGCGTAGAACTCGCCGAACTCGACGTGGTAGTCCTCGCCGTTGGCGTTTTTGGTCAGATAGCCGCGTTTCGCGGCCTCTTCGCAGAGATCTTTATCGCTGGCGACGTACGGGTTGATATAGGAGAGGAACTGCACGCCTTCCTCTTTCCACTTCGCAATCCGCGCATCAAGCTGCGGATAGAGCGCGCTGTTCCACTTCCAGTTCCACATCACGCGCTTGCCGAAGGAGGTCATGCGAATGCCGGACCAGTCCTGCGCCCAGATGCCGTTGACCTTCACGCCGCCCTCGCGCATGGCGTCGAGCTTCTGCTGACACACCTCGGTGCCGCCCTGAATGCCCAGCGTCACGCCGTCGTACACCCAGTCCGGCAGCTCCGGCTGACGCCCCAGCAGGCCGGTCAGTTTTTCCAGCAGATCGACGTAGGTTTCTGCGCATTCGAAGCGCAGCGTGGCGTTATCTTCCCAGAACGCCAGCTCGTGGAAATCCGGCGCGCTGAAGTCGAAGTTCATATAACAGCTGTTATCCACGTGGCAGTAGTACTTCTGGGTGCTCACGAAGGTAGGCTGCGGGAAGAAGGTCCAGTAGTAGTCGCCGCCCGCGTTCTCTTTGCAGTCGGCCTGCCAGGTGACGTAGGTTTGCTTATTGCGGCCCACGCCCTGCTCGCTGGTCCACAGCGGGAACGGCTTGCCGCGCAAATCGAAATACGAGAACTGCTCGCCGCAGCCGTAAATATGATCGTCTGGCTGCGCCGCCAGCCGCAGCCAGATGCGGTTATGGCTGGCGGCGTCATTTTTCAGCTTCAGCTCCAGACGGCCTTCCGCATCCACGCCCACCAGCAGCGTCGCGCTTACCGCATCGCCGCGGGTAAAGCGGATCGCCCAGCCCGCGTTTTGCTGCGTGACGGTCGCGTCCGTCAGGGCAATCTTTTCGTTGAGCTTGTCTTTGATGCTGAAGTTGCCGCGAAACATCTCGATATCCGCCTCGCCTGCGCCAATCCACAGGCAAGGGGCATCCGCGGTGTGGGATAAAATCAGACGGTCCTGCCAGCGCAGGGTGAAGCCACTTTCGTTATTTTTCAGGTCAATATTGTGTAGGGTACGCATAAACACTCCGTCTTAATTATTTGGCCTGGCTATCCAGTAATCCGGCGGCGACGGCAGGGGCTAAGCCCGGGGCCAGCGGCAGGCGGGGGATCACCAGGCAGTGCAGCAGGTGGTAAATATCCTGCTTGCCGTCCCAGACTTTGGTCGTCACTTCGTTATTGGTGTCCAGCTCCTGCCACCAGGAACCGTTTTCGTAATCCATCAGGTACTTGATGCAGTAATCCCACCACTTCTGATACCAGGCTTCGTACTGCGCTTCGCCGGTCACGGTATAGAGGGCATAGGCCGTGCCCATCGCCTCGACGATTGGCCAGCGTACGCGTTCACGCACAATAGGCTTGCCGTCCCAGCCCACGGAGTAGACAAATCCATCGGCCCCGTCGGGTGCCCAGGCGTCGCGGATGGTGGCGTGGAACAGTCCTTTCGCATCTTCCAGCAGCCATTCCGGCGGGGTCTCAAAGCGCGCTTCCAGCGCGGCGCGCAGGTGCAACATCAGGCGGCCCCATTCAATCCAGTGTCCCGGCGTGCCACCGTAGGCGCGGAAGCGGTGGGCGGGGTTATCGATGTTGTAGTCGCGGATCGGGTTCCAGTCGGTGTCGAAATGCTCGTTAACGCGGTACTCCCCTTTGCGCGCCACGTCGTGAATAATCACCGAGGCGATGCGCAGGGCGCGGTCGAGCCATTTACGGTCGTGGGTCACGTCATAAACGATCAGGAAGGCTTCCACGGCGTGCATGTTGGCGTTACCGCCGCGATAGTCTTCCGTTTTGCTGAAGGCTTCATCCCAGGACTCCAGGCACATCTGCTCCTGTTCGCTCCAGAAGTAGCGCTCAATCACCTCGATGGCATCGTCCAGCAGCTTACGTGCCTGCGGGTGGCCGGTGGTGGTGGCGCTCGCCGCGCCCAGCAGGACGAAGAAATGCTGATAGCCCTGCTTGGACGCATCAATCACGCCTTCATCGTTAACGCAGGCGTACCAGCCGCCGTGCTGTTTGTCGCGCAGCGGGCCGTTCAGGGCGTTAATGCCGTGCTCAACCAGGGCATATGCACCGGGGCGTCCCATGTTCGCCGCCACCGCGTAAACGTGCAGCATGCGGGCGGTGATCCACAGATGCGTGCCCATATCGCTACGCACCTGGCCGTTATTGCCCAGCCAGCCAAAGCCGGTCGGTACGGCGGCGTTTTTACCGAAATCGAGAATGCGGTCGGTCTCTTGTTCGAGCCAGCGGTTATGGCTCAGGGTGTTAAACCATTTCATGTTCGGGTCCTTTGTTAACGGCGAGCCATCATTTCGTCGACGATCTCACCCAGACGCTGAAGTTTGGGGACGGAGATATCACGCAGCATCAGCTCGGTGTCCGGCAGGCCAATCACAGAGGACCAGACGGCGCGACCGGCTAAAAAGCCCGATGCCCCCGCCTGCATGGCGACGCTTACGGCGCGCGGGAAGAGCTTATCGTCCACGCCGGAGGAGAGGATCACCCACGGCATGGCGATGTTCTCGTTCAGCTTTTGCGAGGCCGCCAGCAGTTCCTGCTGCGTGCCCTTACCAAACAGCGGCATCTCCACCTTATAGAGGTCGGCACCGCTGTCGCCCAGCTCTTTCGCCGCATCGATAATCGCCTGTTCGCGGTTAAATTCGGCTCCGCGACGCGGCGGACGCACCACCGGCTCGATAATGCTCAGCAGCCCGTTGTCGTGGCACAGCGTATTGAACGCTTTCACCATCTCCAGGCGCTGCTGCGGATCTTCATCGCTGCGCCACAGCACCAGCAGCTTCAGTGCTTTGCCGCCATCGCGTTTGACCACCTGCGCGTCGACGTTCTTGTCGATCGCCACGCTGTCGACCGGAATACCGTTCCCCGGAATAAACTCGTCGGCGGCCACAATCATCGCGCAGCTTTTGGCCACGGCCTGCTGCTCGACAATCTGGCGATAGCAGAACTGCTGGTCGACGAGAATGGCAGAGGCGTACGGCGACAGAATTTTTGCCGCGTTGACCTTAAAATCGGTCAGGTTCTGGTCGGTTACCGGCACCGGCGCGCCTGCGGCGGCAAACATCAGGCGCATCGCTTCGCGCTGATCCACGGCCAGCATCGCAAAACCGCCGGAAGGTCGGGTGATATCTTTCAGGGTGTACATCGTCATTCCTCAGTCCTTTCGTATCAGTGTGTTTTTTTCAGCCCGGCAGATGCGCGAACCTGTTCAAGAATGGCCGTCCAGTCTTCGCGCCCGCGCCCGGCGGCGCGTGCCTGGTTGTAAACTTCGCGGGAAGCCGCGCCCAGCGGCATCGGAACGTGGAGCTGGTTGGCCACGTCGAGGGCGATCCCCAGATCTTTATGCGCAAGGTCGATCATGAAGGCGGGAGAAAGATCCCCTTTCAGCACCTTGTTCGGCCAGGATGTCGTGAAGTGGCCTTTACCCGCCGGCGTACCGCTCATGACCTTGAGCGCCACGTCAAAGGAGAGGCCAAGCGCTTCGCACAGCACGGCGGCCTCGGCGGAAAGGGCGTTCAGGGCAATGCTCATGTAGTTATTGATAAGCTTCACGCGAATGCCCATGCCTGGCCCGCCGGCGTTAATCAGCTCATTGCCCATCGCCATTAAGACCGGGGTGGCGCGCTCAACCTGCTGCGCCGTGCCGCCTGCCAGCAGGAGCAGCGTGCCGGCGATGGCATGGTCAGAGGTGCGCCCGACAGGCACGTCCATCAGGCTGAAGCCTTGCTCAGCCATGTCGCGGATCAGCGCGTCGGTTTGCAGCGGGTGAATGGTGGACATATCAATGACCAGCGCGTCGCGGGATAACCCTTCGCACACGCCGTGCTCGCCGAACAGGACGCTGCGTACCAGGTCGCCGTTTGGCAGCATGGTGATCACGAATTCGGCGTCCGTTGCTGCCTGCGCGGGCGTTGCCGCCGCCCGAGCGCCGCTTTCAACCAGCGCCTGAATCGCCTGCGGGTTTACGTCAAAGACGTTAAGCTGGTGACCTTGTTTCAACAGATTCTTCGCCATTGGCGCGCCCATCTGTCCTAAGCCGATAAATGCGATTGCTGACATGCCTTTCTCCTGTCACATCGTGTCAATTTTTGCGCGTTTATGTTGTCTGTTTTTGATCGTATTTGTAATTTATAGTCAAAAAATTGACACGGGTCACTTTTTAAACATTTGATGAAATTAAAATGAAGGCATCAGAAATCGCAGAAGGAATCACCATGACTCGCATCGTTTGTGTCGGCATTACCGTGCTGGATCGCATCTGGTATCTCGATGATTTACCAAAAGAAGGTGGGAAATATGTCGCAAAAGACTATACGGAGGTGGGCGGCGGTCCGGCGGCAACGGCGGCAGTGGCGGCGGCGAAACTGGGCGCGGAAGTGGATTTTATTGGCCGGGTGGGGGACGACGATACCGGCAGACGACTGCTTGCGGAGCTGGAATCCCTGGGGGTGAACACCCGCTATACGCGCATAGTTAAGGGAGCCCGATCGTCGCAATCGGCGGTGCTGGTGGAAGCAGGTGGGGAAAGAGTGATTGCCAACTACCCCAGCCCCGATCTCCCTGCGGCGGCAGACTGGCTGCATGAAATCGACTTCTCTCAGTGGGATATTGTCTTAGCCGATGTGCGCTGGCATGACGGGGCAAAACAGGCGTTTACCCAGGCCCGTCAGCAGGGCGTACCGACGTTGCTTGATGCGGATGTCACCCCGCAGGACATCGCGGAGCTGATCGCCCTAAGCGACCACGCGGCCTTCTCCGCGCCGGGATTGCGGCGTTTAACGCAGCGGGATGACACCGAAGACGCGCTGAAAAAAGCACAAACGCTCACAAATGGACATGTGTATGTTACGCAGGGGCGAGACGGGTGCTTCTGGCTGGAAAACGGTGCATTGTGTCATCAGCCCGGCTTTGAGGTGAACGTGGTGGATACCACCGGGGCGGGCGACGTGTTCCACGGTGCGCTGGCGGTCAGCCTGGGGCAGCAATTGCCCGCCGCAGACGCCGTGCGTTTTGCCAGCGCCGTCGCAGCGCTGAAATGCACAAAGCCCGGTGGACGCGCGGGTATACCCGACTGTGATCAAACCCGCTCTTTTTTGTCACTTTTTGTATAAAATGCGGGGCGTGATGGTTTTCAGAGGACAGCCCATGAGCCTTACCGAACTGACCGGCAACCCGCGTCACGATCAGCTGCTGACGCTGATTGCCGATCGCGGCTATATGAACATTGATGAACTGGCGCAGCTGCTGGATGTCTCCACGCAAACCGTGCGCCGGGATATCCGTAAGCTCAGCGAGCAGGGCCTGATCACGCGTCATCATGGCGGGGCGGGCAGGGCATCCAGCGTGGTGAACACGGCGTTCGAGCAGCGTGAAGTCTCGCTTACCGAAGAGAAGCGGGCGATTGCCGAAGCCATTGCGGACTATATTCCCGATGGCTCGACTATTTTCATCACCATCGGCACGACCGTAGAGCACGTTGCCCGGGCGCTGCTCAACCATAACCACCTGCGCATTATCACCAACAGCCTGCGGGTGGCGCATATTCTGTATAAAAACCCGCGTTTTGAAGTGATGGTACCCGGCGGCACGCTGCGCCCGCACAATGGCGGGATTATCGGGCCTGCGGCAACGGCGTTTGTGTCTGGTTTTCGGGCGGATTATCTCGTGACCAGCGTGGGGGCAATTGAGCACGACGGCGCGATGATGGAGTTTGACGTCAATGAAGCCAGCGTGGTGAAAACCATGATCGCCCACGCTCGCCACATTCTGCTCGCGGCCGATCATACGAAATTTACCGCATCCGCGGCGGTAGAGATTGGCAACGTGGCGCAGGCCACGGCACTCTTCACCGATGAGATGCCTGGCTCGGCTCTGCAAACTCACCTGAAATCCAGTAAGGTTGAAATCATCCTGGCCAGTACCAGCGATGATATTGCCTGAAGCAAAAAAAGCCGCTGAGCAAACAGCGGCTTAAATATTGTTATTTAAAGCTATATTTCACCCCTAACATCCCCTGCGTATCGCTGTAGCCTTTATCGCCTATCTGCTGAGCCACGTTGCCCCATACGCTAAGCTGCGGCGTAATCTGCCCCTCTACGCCGGTCTTGAGTTCACCGATATTGCGCGTACCACGCATGTCATTGCTGACGTCATCCATGCGGATACGCGTGGGCTGGGTGTTGTGGATCCAGTTCGCTTCGATAAACGGCTGGAAGGTCCGTGATTTACCGTCGTCAATCGCGTTATGTCCGCTGATGTAGGCCTTTACGCCGAGACGTGTCATCAGGTTGCCCTGAGTCTCGTCTTTCACCCGCGTGCCGTTGCGCTCGCGATGATCGTCAGCCTGCACGTCCATCCAAACGGCCTGCGCTTTCGGCTGGATCCAGTAGCTGTTGCGGTCGCTTTCGCCCACCTTAACGCTATAGCCCGCTTCGACAGAGGCGGTCACGCCGCTGGAACGATAACTCTCAGTGGCCTGATCCTGTCCCATTACCTTATTGTCGAACCAGTTATACAGCACCCAGCTATCAACGTAGGTGCCACTTTTATCCGCCTCGTTTGCGTACCAGGTACCATACAGACCGACGCTATAGCCATTCACTTCACCGCGTGAGCGGTAGCCGGTCAGGCTGGAAGCGCTCCGGCTCTGGCTGTTGCCGTAGCCCGCCATCAGGCCGAGATGCCAACGGTCCAGGCCATCGGTGCTCCACTGGGCGACATCACCACCCAGCTGCAGCACGTAGCGATTGGCGGTGGTTTTTAGCTGGCCGCTGCCGTCTTTAAAACGCGTATGACCGCCGACGTTACGCATCCACAGGCTCGTCACTTTCTGCTCGCCCGTAAGCATGTCGATGTATTGCGTTTCACCCAGACGATCGTGCAGACGGGTCATAAACAGCGTATTGGCCGCATAGCTGTTTGCCAGATAGCTGCCAAATTCCGGACGATACTGGTGCTCGCTTTTCGGTGGTGCGGCTGGGGGAACCGGCTCTTGCGGCGGGATCACCGGGTCAACGGGCGGATCTACCGGGTCCACTGGGTCAACAGGTGGATCTACGGGGTCGACCGGTGGGTCTACAGGATCAACGGGCTCGACCAGGCTGGTCAAAAACCAGTTTTTACCTTTTTGCACAACGTTATAGTCATAGCCCCCCGCCACGATACGGCTGGCCTTCTCAAACGTCCCCTCAGAGTTGCCGCCAACGCTGACAATTTCAATCCCTTCTACGGTTTGCGCGCCGGCACCGCCAATGTTGTTCACTTCCACCCCGGTATGACCGGAGGTGTTGCCTTCAACGATCAGTTTGTCCGTTTCCGAAGTGTCGTCAAACAGCACGGTATTGAAAACCAGCTTGCCGCCGTTGCCGATAAAGTCATCCTTGATGGTCAGCGTTTGCCACGCCGCGTCCTCTGCATGCTGGAAATTAATCGTGCCGCCCGCATTCAGCGTCAGGCTGGTCAGCGTGGAGCTGTCGCGCAGATTCCAGACGGCATCATTCATCGTCAGTGCGATAGTACCGATACCCGCGGCGTTGCTCTCAATGAAGGACGCCCCGTTCCACAGGGAGTTGTCATCCATAATCAGCGTAATGGTACTGTTTTGTGCCGGAAGCGTGCTGGTGGCCGCGACGCCGCCTGCGGAAAGGATATCGCCGTTGAGGATGAACTTGCCTCCTGCGGACGCATCAATCACCCCGCCGTTACTGGCGTTCAGGGCATAGCTACCGCTGTCGCGCTGGCCTGCGGTGGTAATGGTTGCACCACCCGCGAGCGCTATCACGCCGCGCGACCAGGCATACATCCCGTGCGGCGCCTGCGCGGAGCTGCTGGTTTTCTCGCTGCTGTTTACCGCAATGGTGACGTTATCTCCCAGATTCACCGCACCGGTGTACGCGTAGACGCCGTGCGCACTGGCACCGTTGGTCGTGATGGTGACGCCTTCATCAAGGGTGATGTTTGACGAGCCGGTAGAATAAACCCCGGAGGCACTGGCCGCGTCGGTGGTTATCGTCGCGCTTTTGCCTAGCTCAATTTTTGACGCAGAACCCGCGTACAGGCCATAGGCCGATGTGCCGTACGTTTCGATGGTCGCCTCATCGCCCAGCCGGACGTATGAGCCGCTCTGGTTGGTGCGAATGCCCTCAGCGTAAGTCCCGCGCGTCACAATATGCGCACGATCGCCGACGATAACGTTATTTTTTGCCTTTGAGGCATCATTCAGTGCATAAGCGCTAATCCCGCGCCCGGTGCTGCCCGTGGTTTCGATATAGAGATCGTCACCCACATAAATATTGGCGGAGCCGAGAGAACCCTGACTGAAGGAGCTGTACCCGGCATTGATGCCGTCACCGCTTTGGCCGTTAACGTAGATATGGGTGCGGTCACCGGTAATGATAAATACCGGATTGTCCGGCGTGTTCATCCCGTGGGTACGAATACCGTCGACGTCTTTACCATTATTGGCAGCCACTTTTGACTGGGTGCGAATAGTCAGATCGTCACCAAATATCACCCCCGGGCTGCCGGACGTGGAGTTCTGAATAACGGTAACGGAATGCTCAAAGGCTTCCGCCCCAGGCCCTTCGAGGGTGATCCCATCTCCGTAAATCGGGATATTCCCCGGGCTGTACTGGTAGACATAGTTAGGATCTCCGGTATTTTTGCTAAAGTTCGCGTTTGCCGTTGCGGGTATCAGCGCCTGTATTTCTGCAGGCAAATCCGTTACCGCTCCGGAGGCAGGTAAATTAGCAAAATCTATTACCGCTGCATGTGCGGTAAATAGCGCTGACGTTAACGCCAGCGAAATCGCAGCGGCGACTGGTGAGTGTTTCATTAAATATGGCATGACTGCCCCCTTTCTTTCAGGCGTAGAACATCCTCCACACCATTAGATGTGGGTAGGTAAACAGGTTGAAATTACAAAATAGAAACGAGAACTTTATGAATACTGGTGCCTAACTTCCTCTCAAGTCGTATTTTATGAACATAAATTTTTTTAACATCAATGCCGTCTGATTTTATAATCTCCTGGAGGCAAGCACCTGACAAAAATCTGTTCAGTAACGTAAATTCAACAGCGTTCAACATGCTGCCGCGTCTGCTATTTAACCGTCTCCCGGAGAAAAGATGGCTGATTTTTTCCTTTAATATAAAGTCGTTATCATTCGAATAAATAATTCCCTTTATTTCACTGCGCTGCATGAAAAAATAATTGGCCAATGCTTCCAGTTTGCGGTCTGTGATAATCACGATGTTCATGTTAGTTCTCACCAGACGTTCAATCCATTGCGGATCGGCAAGTACGCGCAGGTTGCAAAACGAAAAGTCAACAAATATAAAGCCGCGTAATAAGTGATTCTTGTTTCCTTGCAATATTTTATTTTCTACTGCAATCTGCAGGAAATGGTTACCACCAGGCCAAACTGCGAATGAGGCATTTCCACAATATTGTGAACGTACTGCGTTATCTGGAAATAACTGACAGGACAATTCACAGCTCATACAGCGGACAACCTTATGCGACGATGTCATCATCCAGTCCACTCCTGTCTTATTTTCACTGTCAATATTTCACTGCCATCCAAATGTGTCAATCTTGAAACATATCTCGTGCCCCTCTCTTGTTTATGATAAATAGTGGTGAAGAATATAAATTCCTGGTGATGTCTATTTTGTCAGGCCGTAGCCATAGCGAAAGGACATACTTTGGCCATCGTATTCCAGGACTATTCTTCAGCCCCTTAAGATTATTCGACAAAAAAAATCCCGCAGGACGATTTACGAAATAGCACTAATAGCTAAAGATTCGTTTCTTAAATCGGCTGTAACGACAGTCTTTTCGCGACTTGGGGCTCAATATAATGAGTGGGCCGGGCGAAGTGTAATGAAATCTCATTATGTCGTTTTAGATGAGAGAAACCTAAGAAAACTGTCTTTTAACTGATTGAAAAACAATGTGTTATTCTTAATCTTAGTTGGGGTGGTATCGCGTCCTGATCCTTCTGACCTATACTGTTGTTAAATATACGTATATCTTTCTGGTGTATATAGTTAAGGGTTGTTATTGCTGAGGAAAGGAAAATTGTATCTTATTAACAAATTGGTCGAGTATGATCCAGAAAACAAAAACCTGGTAAATCATATTACCGGGCGCTCGATACAATTGCAGCTTCCTGCCAACCTCTGTTTTCTTTATCTCATCACCCATCCCGGAGAAATAATTTCGCAAAACCAGTTAATGGTGGTGGGATGGGGGGAGCGCAATGACGTCACTACGCCGAATACCTTTTACCAGGCTATTTTGACATTACGCAATGCCCTCGCTGAGGTGGGCTTACCGCGCGATACGGTAAAAACGATTTCGCGTCGCGGGCTTATGCTTTCCGAGGCTACCGAGGTTGAATTATTTGTCCCAACCGCTGAGCCAGTCATAGCCAATAAAGACGCGGTCGTTGCCAATGGCGCCGCAAGGCAGAGGCCAGCCTGGCTGATAATAACGACCGCAACGCTTTTGTTGATCGCGCTTATCAACGGGGGAATATTATATAAAAAGCACCAGAACATGCCGTTTAGTCACTACATTCCCCTTTCAACGGGCAGCATGCCCCAGGCCTGCCAACTTTTTTATGCACCTAACGAACATATTCAGGATCATTACGTGCGCCTGCTAAACAATAATCCCGGTCTGTGTGCCGAAAAACGATACGTTTTTCTCGTCGGCTATAGTAAAACGGAGCGAATCGCGGCGTTTGTCTGTAATAACGATGCGCGAAGGGACGCGACGGCGTTATGTACTACCCATTATTTTTGGGCGCACGAAAAATGATGACTCTCCGGAACGGTATCATTTTGCTGGCGGCATTTCTGGCGGCCGCTATCACCAGTGGCTGGTTAGCTTATTCGCATTTATCGAGTACGCCGATACGCTGTACGGGAGATGTGGAATGGACGATTGGTAAAAACCGATTTGTGGGTACGGTTTCCTGGCGGATGCAGCATCGGGAGGGGTCTACGGTTATTAACGGTAAATTATTTGGTCAGACGGTTACTGAAGTTAATCGTACAATCTATTTTCACTACAGTGACCATGAGAACGCGCGCGTGTTAAATAACAATCGTATTGTTAAAACCTTTGCCGATAATGCGGATGAGGCTGATATCAACGCAACGCTACCGGGTTTTTACCGCACGCCGGGTAGGGAGCTGAGCCTGATGATCGATGAGTATCGGGGGGCCTGGATTTTTGCCGCGTCAAATGTCCCTTCGCTTTACTGTCGTAAAAACGCGCCGTAAAAATCGATCGCACACCTTAGACCGCATCCATAGTCAAATCTCTTTATTCCCGCTACAGTTACCTCTCCACGGCGAGCAGGAGATAAACATGCTTTATATCTTTGATTTAGGAAACGTCATCGTCGATATCGATTTTAATCGCGTGTTGGGTGCATGGAGCGATTTTAGCCGCGTGCCGCTGGCGACCTTAAAGCAGAATTTCGCGATGGGCGAGACCTTCCACCAGCATGAGCGCGGTGAAATCAGCGATGAAGCATTCGCTGAACGTTTCTGCCAGGAGATGGGGCTTTCGTTAAGCTATGAACAGTTTTCCCACGGCTGGCAGGCGGTATTTGTGGCGGTTCGCCCTGAGGTGATCGACATCATGCACAAACTGCGCGAGCAGGGGCATCGGGTCGTTGTGCTGTCAAATACCAACCGTCTGCACACCACGTTCTGGCCTGAAGAATACCCTGAAGTTAAGGCGGCGGCGGATAAGATCTACCTCTCGCAGGAGATGGGGATGCGTAAGCCTGAAGCGCGAATTTATCAGGCTGTTCTGCAGGCAGAGGGATTCACCGCGGCCGATGCGGTCTTTTTCGACGACAACGCCGATAATATAGAGGGAGCTAACCAGTTGGGTATTACGTCAATTCTGGTGACCGGAAAAGAGACGATACCAGACTACTTTGCGAAGCAGCTATGCTAAAAACCGTTCATCAAAAAGCCACGCACCATACTCGCCCGCTGCGGGCCTGGCTGAAACTGCTCTGGCATCGGATTGATGAGGACAATATGACCACGCTGGCGGGTAACCTCGCCTACGTGTCGCTGCTCTCATTGGTGCCGCTGGTGGCGGTCATCTTTGCCCTGTTCTCCGCCTTTCCGATGTTTGCGGACGTCAGCGTGCAGCTTCGTCATTTTGTCTTCGCGAATTTCATTCCGGCAACCGGGGATGTCATCCAGAACTACATTGAGCAGTTTGTTGCTAACTCCAGCAAGATGACGGCAGTGGGGGCATGTGGTCTTATTATCACCGCGCTGCTGTTGATGTACGCCATCGATAACGCGCTGAACACGATCTGGCGGAGTAAAAAAGCGCGGCCAAAGGTCTATTCCTTTGCCGTGTACTGGATGATCCTCACGCTGGGGCCGCTGCTGGCCGGGGCGAGCCTCGCGATCAGTTCGTATCTGCTCTCCCTGCGCTGGGCGAGCGATTTAAACGGCGTGATTGATAATGTGCTTCGCATCTTTCCGTTGATCCTGTCGTGGCTCTCGTTCTGGCTGCTCTATAGCGTGGTGCCGACCACGCGCGTGCCTAACCGCGATGCGGTCGTGGGGGCGCTGGTGGCGGCGTTGCTCTTTGAGCTCGGTAAGAAAGGGTTTGCCCTTTACATCACCATGTTTCCGTCCTATCAGCTGATTTACGGCGTGCTGGCGGTGATCCCCATTTTGTTTGTCTGGGTCTACTGGACCTGGTGTATCGTCTTGCTTGGTGCTGAAATAACTGTCACTCTCGGTGTATACCGCGAACTTAAAAAAGCAGCAGAAGCTGAAAAACAACAAGAAGCAGACCAACCATGATTGCATTGATACAGCGCGTAACCCGTGCCAGCGTCACCGTGGAGGGAGAGGTGACGGGTGAAATTGGCCCAGGACTTTTGGTGTTGTTAGGTGTCGAAAAGGATGATGACGAACAAAAAGCCAACCGCTTGTGTGAGCGCGTGCTGGGCTACCGTATTTTCAGCGATGCGGAAGGCAAGATGAACCTGAACGTCCAGCAGGCGGGCGGCAGCGTGCTGGTGGTTTCCCAGTTTACGCTGGCAGCGGATACCGAGCGCGGCATGCGCCCGAGTTTCTCGAAAGGCGCCGCGCCGGATCGTGCAGAAGCACTTTACGAGTACTTTGTTGAGCGTTGTCGCCAGCAGGAAATGAATACGC
Organism: Enterobacter cloacae complex sp. BZL2005; assembly: GCF_049238885.1. Lineage (NCBI taxonomy): Bacteria > Pseudomonadati > Pseudomonadota > Gammaproteobacteria > Enterobacterales > Enterobacteriaceae > Enterobacter > Enterobacter cloacae complex sp. BZL2005. The sequence continues at coordinate 35,603 of NZ_JBMKGI010000016.1, forward strand.
AAACCGGACGATTCGCTGCAGATATGCAGGTATCGCTGGTGAACGATGGCCCCGTCACATTCTGGCTCCAGGTATGAGCATACTTACGGCATGGCCGCGGGTAACAAGAGAGAGTACAGCTATGTATCACCTTCGAGTACCGCAAACGGAAGAAGAGTTAGACGCTTATTACCAGTTCCGCTGGGAAATGCTACGCAAGCCATTACATCAGCCAAAAGGCTCTGAGCGCGACGCCTGGGACGCGATGGCCCACCATCAGATGGTGATGGACGAAGAGGGCAACCTTGTGGCCGTCGGGCGTTTGTATATCAACGCCGATAACGAAGCGTCTATTCGCTTTATGGCGGTTCATCCCTCCGTGCAGGACAAAGGTCTGGGGACGCTAATGGCGATGACCCTGGAATCCGTCGCCCGCCAGGAAGGCGTTAAGCGCGTCACCTGTAGCGCCCGCGAAGATGCCGTGGAATTCTTCGCTAAACTCGGTTTTGTGAATCAGGGTGAAATCACAACCCCGCAAACCACCCCGATTCGTCATTTTTTGATGATCAAACCCATCGCCACGCTGGACGATATTCTGCATCGCGCCGACTGGTGCGGACAGCTGCAGCAGGCCTGGTATCAGCACATTCCGCTCAGCGAAAAAATGGGCGTACGCATTCAGCAGTACACCGGACAAAAATTTATTACCACCATGCCGGAAACCGGCAACCAGAATCCGCACCACACCCTGTTTGCCGGAAGTCTTTTCTCACTGGCCACGCTCACCGGCTGGGGGCTTATCTGGCTAATGCTGCGCGAGCGCCATCTGGGCGGCACCATCATTCTGGCCGATGCCCACATTCGCTATAGCGCGCCGATAAGCGGCAAGCCGACCGCCGTGGCCGATCTGGGATCACTGGGTGGCGATCTTGACCGTCTGGCACGCGGTCGCAAGGCGCGCGTACAAATGCAGGTCGAACTGTTTGGCGATAAAACGCCGGGCGCGGTGTTTGAAGGCACCTACATTGTTCTTCCGGCGAAGCCTTTTGGCGCGTATGAAGAGGGCGGGAACGAGGAGGAGTAATCTCCTGTTTACGCTCCCCGGGCGTGCTGAATCCGTCCGGCGATATCCCGCATAACATCTCGCGCTGATTGGCTAATTCCACCAAGCTGGAAGAAGCCATGTATTACTCCCAGCCATCGCTGAGCGGTACACGTCACTTCTTGCTCCGTGAGGCGTTGAAACAGCGCCTCTCCTTCATCGCATAACGGATCGTACTCAGCGGTAACGATATGGACAGCTGGCAGGCCGCTGAAGTCTTCTCGCCACAGCGGGCTAACCTCAGGATGCTTACGGTCGGCTCCAGCCAGATATATTTCATAGCCGCTCAGCAGGGTATCGCGAGTAATTACGTAATCCATGCCGTTGAGGGTATAGCTTTCAAAACTGGCCGTGGCGTCGAGCATGGGGTAGATAAGAATAAGCTGTACAGGCTGCCAGAGCCCTTTAGCCTTAAGCCGCAGCGCCGTTACCAGCGCAAGATGTCCCCCCGCGCTGTCTCCACAAAGTGTAATCCGGTTTTTATCCACGCCCAGTTTGTCCGCATATTGCCAGACCAGATCTGCACCTCTTTCCGCATCGTCATGTGCGGCGGGGAAGGTATGCTCCGGCGCCAACCTGTATTGAATCGCAACCACCCGGCAATTGCCGTAGCAGGCTAACTGACGGAGCTGGTTGTCATGGGTATCAAAGCCGCCGCTGATAAAGCATCCGCCGTGGTAGTAGATGGCAGCAGGCAATAGTTCAGGCGCATTGAGAGGTGAAAATACCCGAATGGTAAGACCCTCAAGAACAAGCGTCTCCACCTGAACGCGCGTTTCGGTCTCCCCGGCAAGCCCTGTGCTGGCAATATAGCCTGCTCGTCGCACCTCAATGCTTTGGCGACGTGACGAGGGCCGCCCTGCAGCGATAAATCCCTGAACCAGCTGTGCAATACCCTTTTCCAGCGCCATGAATAATCCCTTTTACTGTATGGATAAACAGTTTTATAGCCTGGTTTGATTCAAAAGAAAACAAGAATAGTGTTGAGGGCAACAACCTGGAAAGCGGCTCGCAAAGGCGATAACGCGTCTCTCAACGAGAATGGAGAGTATCTGGCATGAAAGGCGGCGGGTATTGCTGTCGAATTACAGGCCGGGCAAGCACGCGCCGCCCGGCACTGTCACAGGGAATTACTCCCCTTCGCCCGGGAACAGGAACGGGTTAATCGAGCTGCGGGCAAAGCCCTCCTGCTCCATCTTCGCGTCCAGAATCAGCGAGGCGAGATCGTCGGCCACCGCTTCGACTTTCGGGTCCTTTTCCTGATAGAGAATCTTCAGGTAGGTGCCGCAGTCGCCGCAGCTTTCGGCTTTCACCGCCGCGTCTTCGTTTTCCAGCGACCAGTAGTTCAGATCGCGGGTCTGCTCGCAGTTGCTGCACTTGATGCGCACCACGTGCCACTCGGTTTCACACAGGTTGCAGTGCAGGTAGCGCAGCCCCTGAGTGGTGCCGATTTGCACCATGCTGGAGACCGGCATTGAGCCACACACCGGGCAGAACTGACGCGCCTCGCCGTATTCGGCGCGAGCTTTGCCCGGGATCAGGCTTGCCATTTGTGCCCAGTAGAGCGACAGGGCTGCCCAGATAAACGGCGCCTTATCGCTGCTGACCAGCGAGAAGTCGGACGCGAACAGCGCGCTCGCCATCTCTTCAAGCTCTTGTTCGGACGCTTTTTCCAGATTCTCAATGACCGCCAGCGCGGTTCCGCTCATTTCCGGCTTCAGCTCGGCAATCAGCGAATGCAGCAGCTTTTGCCAGTGCTTGTCGCGCGGCAGGACGTGAATGTCCAGCGGCGGCTTGCCCTGCGCGTTGGCTTCTTTGATGCGCGCGGTCAGGTCCATTTGCAGCGGGTGGTCGTACAGCACCACTTCCTGCGCGTGGGCGACCAGCGCGGCAAAGCGCAGAAAATCACCCAGCGGGTTGTTCTCTGCCAGCTCGCGCAGACGCTCTGCGCGGCGGTTGTAGAGGTTCTTGAGTCTGGGGAATAACAACGGCGGAATATAATCCGCCGTGCGTTTCTCGCTCGACCCCAGCTCATCTTGCGGGATTATGCGAATACTCATTCAGATGACTTTTCCTGTTTCTGGCGGACTTCACGGTACCAGCGCGGGTGATGTTTCTTCGCCCACGTGCTGGTGACCCATCCCTCCACCATCGCGGTAATGGTGCCTTTCACCCAGAGGGCGGCGTATATATGCACCATGATAACCACAATTAACGCCACTGCGGCAAATGAATGCAGCATCAGCGCGAATCGGATCACCGGGATTGAGAAAGCAGGCGCAAAGTACGGACGCCAGATGATCACGCCGCTGACCAGCAACAGGACCAGGAAGATAATCGCCGCCCAGAATACGCATTTCTGGCCGAAGTTATAACGCCCGGTGTCACCCACTTCCTCGTTGACGACGATCTTACGAATATTCTTCGCCCAAAAGATATCATCCCGATTGATTAGGTTATGGTGCCAGTAGCGGAAAAACATGATGATGAACGACGCGAACATGATGACGCCCACAAACGGGTGCAGGATGCGCGCCAGCTGTGGTGTCCCCATGATCTGCATCAGCCAGTTGAAGGACGGGAAGAAGAACCCCAGCCCGCTTATCGCCGCCAGCATGAAGCAGAAGGCGGTGACCCAGTGGTTGATGCGTTCCGGCGCGGTGTAGCGCACGATGGTGTCACGTTTTCTCATTTGCGCACCTCGTCTTTCTCTTCATGCAGGTTGTCGTCTTCCTCTTCCGCGCGGTTCGGACCGACGCCGACGTAGTGGAAGATGCTCGCTGCAAAGGTGGCAGCAAAGCCCACCGCTGCCAGCGGTTTCCAGATGCCTTTCCAGAACTTCACGGTAGCGCTGATTTCCGGGTTCTCCGGCAGGCCGTGATACAGATTCGGCTTGTCGGCGTGGTGCAGCACGTACATCACGTGCGTACCGCCAACACCGGCCGGATCGTACAGGCCCGCATTGTCGTAACCACGGGTTTTCAGCTCGCCCACGCGCTCTGCCGCCAGCGTTTTCATATCCTCTTTAGAACCAAAGTGGATGGCGCCGGTTGGGCAGGTCTTCACGCAGGCAGGCTCCTGGCCGACGGTAACGCGGTCCACGCACAGGGTGCATTTGTAGACGCGGTTGTCTTCCGGGTTCAGGCGCGGTACGTCGAACGGACAGCCCGCGATGCAGTAGCCGCAGCCAATGCACTGCTCGGACTGGAAGTCGACGATGCCGTTGGCATACTGAATGATAGCCCCTTCTGACGGACATGCCTTCAGGCAGCCCGGATCCGCACAGTGCATACAGCCGTCTTTGCGGATAAGCCATTCCAGCTTGTCGTTCTGCTCTACTTCCGAGAAACGCATCACCGTCCAGGACTTGGCGGTCAGGTCCGCAGGGTTGTCGTACACCCCGACGTTGTGGCCCACTTCGTCACGCAGATCGTTCCACTCAGAGCAGGCCACCTGACAGGCTTTACAGCCGATACAGGTGGTCACGTCGATAAGCTTCGCCACTTCCTGCTGGTGGTCCCGCGCCTGAGGCGCGGGCGTGAAACCGTTAGTCGCGGAACGACGGATGATGTCTTGAGATTGATAAGCCATAAGTCGTCTCCGTTACACCTTTTCCACGTTCACGAGGAAGGCCTTAAACTCCGGCGTCTGCGTGTTCGCATCACCGACGAATGGCGTCAGGGTGTTCGCAATGAACCCTTTCTTCGCCACGCCCTCATAGCCCCAGTGAATTGGGATGCCGATGGTATCCACCTGCTGACCGTGAACGTTCAGCGTGCGAATACGCTTGGTCACCACCGCCTTGGCCTTGATGTAGCCGCGGTTAGAGGAGACCTTCACGGTATCGCCATGGGCAATGCCGAGCTTGTTCGCCAGCTTCTCGCCGATCTCCACAAACTGTTCCGGCTGCGCGATGGCGTTAAGCAGCGCGTGTTTGGTCCAGTAGTGGAAGTGCTCGGTCAGACGGTAAGTGGTGCCCACGTACGGGAACTTGTCCTTTTTACCCAGCGCTTCAAAATCGCTCTTGAAGATACGGGCTGCCGGGTTAGAGACCACGTTCGGGTGCAGCGGGTTGGTGCCCAGCGGCGTCTCAAACGGCTCGTAGTGTTCCGGGAACGGACCTTCCGCCATCTTATCGATAGCGAACAGACGCCCCATCCCTTCAGGCTGCATGATAAACGGCCCGACGTCGCTGCCTGGTGCGGCAGTGCTGTAGTCCGGAATATCCACGCCGCCCCATTTCGCACCGTCCCACTTCAGCAGCTGACGCTTCGGATCCCACGGGTTGCCCTGCGGGTCAGCGGACGCGCGGTTATAGAGGATACGGCGGTTGAGCGGCCATGCCCATGCCCAACCCAGCGTATTGCCCAGACCCGACGGGTCGGCGTTATCGCGGTTGGCCATCTGGTTGCCTTTCGGCGTCCAGCTACCGGCAAAGATCCAGCAGCCGCTGGAGGTGGTGCCGTCGTCACGCAGGTGCGCGAAGGTACTGAGCTGATCGCCTTTCTTCGCCAGCACGGTGCCGGTGGCCGGGTCGATAACGTCCGCCAGCGCCTTACCGTTGCTCTCCATCGCCACTTCTTCCGGCGCTGGGTTTTCCGGCGTCGAGTAGTTCCAGGTCATGTTCAGCACAGGCTCAGGGTTCGCGCCGCCTTCAGCCGCATACATCTTACGCAGGCGTAAGAAGATACCGGCCAGGATCTCGCCGTCGTTCATGGCGATGCCCGGGGCGTCCGCGCCTTTCCAGTGCCACTGCAGCCAGCGCCCGGAGTTGACGATAGAGCCGTTTTCTTCCGCAAAGCAGGTCGATGGCAGACGGAACACTTCGGTCTGAATCTTCGACGGATCGACGTCGTTCGATTCACCGTGGTTCTGCCAGAAGGTCGAGGTTTCGGTATTGAGCGGGTCAATCGTCACCAGGAACTTCAGTTTCGACAGCGACTCAACAACCTTGTTCTTGTTCGGGAACGAGGCAACCGGGTTAAAGCCCTGGCACAGATAGCCGTTCACTTTGCCCTGGTGCATCATCTCGAAATATTGCAGAACGTCGTAACCTTTATCCCACTTCGGTAGCCAGTCAAAGCCCCAGCTGTTTTCCGCCGTCGCTTTGTCACCGAAGAACGCTTTCATCATCGAGACGAAGAACTTCGGATAGTTGCCCCAGTAGTTCACCTGGCCTTCAAGCAGCGGTTTAGGCGTGCTGGCCGTCAGGTAGGTTTGCAGGTCGGTCTGTTTCTCGCTTGGCAGGTTCATGTAGCCCGGCAGGCTTTGGGACAGCAGGCCGAGGTCGGTCAGACCCTGAATGTTGGAGTGACCACGCAGGGCGTTCACGCCACCGCCTGCCATCCCCATGTTGCCGAGCAGCAGCTGAACCATCGCCATGGTGCGGATGTTCTGCGCGCCGATGGAGTGTTGCGTCCAGCCGAGGGCGTACAGGAACGACGCGGTTTTGTCTTTCGCGCTGGTTTCGGCGATCAGCTCGCACACCTTCAGGAAGTCCGCCTTCGGCGTACCGCAGATGTTTTCGACAACCTCCGGCGTGTAGCGGGAGACGTGCTCTTTCAGCAGGTTCCACACGCAGCGCGGGTGTTGCAACGTGGTGTCACGCTTCGCAAAACCTTTCTCATCCAGCTCGTAGTTCCAGCTGGTTTTGTCGTACTTGCGTTTTTCAGCGTCGTAACCGCTAAACAGACCATCTTCGAAGTGGTAATCCTCACGCACGATCAGGCTGGCGTTGGTATAGGCTTCGGTGTATTCGCGGTTGTATTTTTCGTTGGTCATCAGGTACAGCAGTACGCCTGACAGGAAAGTGATGTCAGTACCTGAACGAATAGGGGTGTAGAAATCCGCCACTGACGCAGTACGCGTGAAGCGGGGATCGATCACAATCAGTTTCGCACCGTTGTGGATTTTGGCTTCCATCGCCCAGCGGAACCCGACAGGGTGCGCTTCAGCGGCGTTACCGCCCATCACCACAATGAGGTTGGCGTTCTTGATGTCGACCCAGTGGTTGGTCATCGCACCGCGACCAAATGTTGGAGCAAGACTTGCTACCGTTGGTCCGTGTCAGACACGCGCCTGGTTGTCGACCGCGAGCATACCGAGTGCGCGCGTAAATTTCTGGGTTAAATAACCGGTTTCGTTGCTGGAGGCAGAGGCACACAGCATCCCGGTGGAGAGCCAGCGGTTGACCGTAACGCCGTCGGCGTTTTTCTCAACAAAGTTGGCATCGCGGTCTTCTTTAATCAGTTTAGCGATGCGGTCAAACGCCTCTTCCCAGCTGATTTGCTGCCATTTGTCGGAACCCGGCGCGCGGTATTCAGGGAATTTCAGGCGGCTTTCGGAGTGGATAAAGTCCACCAGACCGGCCCCTTTCGGGCACAATGCGCCGCGGTTAACCGGGTGATCCGGGTCGCCTTCGATATGGAAAATAGACGCTTTGGCGTTTTTAGCACCGTCGCCGAGGCTATACATCAACAGCCCGCAACCGACAGAGCAGTACGTACAGGTATTACGGGTTTCACGGGTGCGCAGCAGTTTATACTGCCGCGTTTCCGCCAGCGCTACGCCGGGCGCAAAGCCCAGTGCCGCTGCCGTGGTGCCTGCCATACCGCCAGCGCAGATCTTAAAGAACTGCCTTCTGCTGACCTGCATGGGTCACTCCTTGTTTCGACATTGCTTACATATGTAGTTTTGACTTCGCGGTTGAAGAATGACCGCAAAGGAAAAAATTTGCGTTAATCCCTCAATTCCACGAGGGATATCATCAGAATACCACATTGTCGGTACAGCTGTTCTAATGGCGTTAATACAAAGTGAACGTATTATCACCATGTTGATTATAAAGTGTGATATTGATCACGTTAACAGCTCTGCATGTTAAAGCGGTGTAGCCGGTGGCAGGTTGCACCCCTGCTAAATGAGTAGGAGAATGGTTGTCGAAAAGTTGATCCATACTATGCGTACAGCCTGTGGTTTATGCTGCAATAGCACGCTCGCTTCCGTGGTTGTTCAGGAATACCGCTGTGTCTAAACAAAACCGTGATCCCCACTCGTCACCCCTGCCTGCCGGCATTGTGGAACTGTCGGTACACCGACCGCCCCACATAACCGATGCCATACCCGATTTTCTGGCCGAAGAAGTGCCCGTTGCGCTCGTTTACAACGGCATATCGCATGTGGTGATGATGGCGTCTCCGAAAGATCTTGAGCTGTTCGCCATCGGTTTTTCCCTCTCGGAAGGCATCATTGAGCATCCGCAAGATATCTATGGCATGGACGTGGTGCAGGCCTGCAACGGCCTGGAAGTGCAAATCGAGCTCTCCAGCCGCCGCTTTATGGGGCTGAAAGAGCGTCGACGCGCGCTGGCCGGACGTACCGGCTGCGGCGTGTGTGGCGTTGAGCAGCTCAACGATATTGGCAAACCTGTTTCACCACTGCCGTTTACTCAGACCTTTAATCTGGCGCACCTCGACCCTGCGCTTGAGCACCTCAACGATGTACAGCCTATCGGCCAGCTCAGCGGCTGCACGCACGCGGCGGCGTGGGTATTGCCGTCGGGAGAGATTGCCGGTGGGCATGAAGACGTGGGCCGCCACGTGGCGCTGGATAAGCTGCTCGGTCGTCGTGCGCGTGAAAGTGAGGTTTGGCAGCAGGGCGCCGCGCTCGTTTCCAGCCGCGCCAGCTATGAGATGGTGCAAAAATCGGCGATGTGCGGGGTGGAGATCCTGTTTGCCGTGTCGGCGGCAACGACGCTGGCGGTGGAGGTGGCCGAGCGCTGCAACCTGACGCTGGTGGGCTTTTGCAAGCCGGGAAGGGCAACCATTTATACCCATCCACAGCGATTAATAGTTAATCAGTAATTTTGAATGATAATAGCAAATCCTTCCGCTTTTAGTTGTTCGCGATGAGGTCTAGTATTTATCTCATCAAGGCACGGTGCCTTACCTAAACAACTTAATGAAAGGGTTTATATTATGAAAAGCATCAAAACTTTTGTCGCTGTAATCGCTCTGGCTACTTCTTTTGGTTCTTTCGCTGCGCAGACCGTAACCGCAACCGCCTCTACCATTGATGGTGCAGAAGCGAAAATCGCGGCTCAGGCTCAGGAAGCGGGTGCGTCATCATACAAAATTACCCAGGCATTCACCGGTAACCGCGTACACATGACTGCTGAACTGAACAAATAAGCGAGTCACACCGTCGAAAGAGCGCCCCCGGGGCGCTTTTTTAGTTTATGCCCGCCACGCGCAGCAATGCCGTCACCACTGCCGCGGCCACAATGACCACGATTAACGGCATTTTCCGCCAGGCCAAAAACACCGCAAACGCTACGCCCAGCACGCGCGCCATGCCCGCGAAGTGGTCTCCCTCATAAAAGGTGGTCGCCAGCGCCACGGAGAACAGCAATACCGTTGCCGCATCTGACAGCAGCGCCTGAGAACGCTCCGACAACGCCAGCCGGTTGCCGAGTTTGGCGCCGCCAAGGCGCATTAAATAGGTTCCGGCAGAAAGAATGGCGATGCCGAGAATAAAGACTGTCATGTTTTCCATTATTTTTTCCTCGCGGCAAGACCGAGTAAAGAGAGCAGTACCGGTAATCCCACCGGGGCAAACGGCACGGCGGCCAGCGATAACACGGCGCCGCTGCAGGCGCGGATCAGCGTGGTACGGTTTTTAAAAGCGGGAACCACTAATGCCAGCAGAATGGCCGGAAATACCGCATCCAGCCCGATGGTTTCTGGGTCCGGCAGCAGCTTGCCGACCATAGCCCCCAGCAGCGCGCCAAGCGGCCAGACGAGGGCGACGCCTAAGCCGCACAGCCAGTAGGCGGCTTTACGCTGCTCGGCGGTTTTTTGCGACAGGCCAAACACCACGCTTTCATCGTTCATGATGTGGCAGCCCAGCAGGCTCAGACCGCGCTTGCCCACCAGCTCACGCACCGTCACGCCAAACGGCACGTGCCGGGCGTTGACCAGCAAACCTGCCGCCGCGGCCGCCAGCGGATTGCCGCCGCTCGCCACGATGCCGATAAACATGAACTCAGACGCGCCCGCCAGCACGGTAATGGAGAGCACAAACGGCACCCAGACCGGGAAACCGTAGGCCATCGCCAGCGAGCCGTAGGACATCCCGACCACGCCCACCGCGAGGCAGACCAGGATGATTGCTTTTATGGTGTCGCCTTTCAGACAAGAGAGATGATGCTTCATACAATTTTAGCCATATCGAACGTGTATCCATTATAATGAACGCAACGAAACTGATTTTCAAGACGAACGAATCGTTCGTTTTATAGAACGCGAGGCCGTTATATGACGCAGCCGATCAGCCTGATCGCCAAAAGTCTGGTGCGAGAACGCCTGCGAACCGGGCTTTCACTGGCGGAAATTGCCCGCCGTGCCGGGATCGCAAAATCCACGCTTTCCCAGCTGGAGTCCGGCAACGGTAACCCTAGCCTGGAAACGCTGTGGTCGCTCTGCGTGGCGCTGGATATTCCTTTCGCCCGTTTGCTTGAGCCGCAGCTACCGACCACGCAGGTGATCCGCCGTGGAGAAGGGACAAAAGTGGTGGCTGGAGAGGCTAACTATGAAGCCATTTTACTGGCGGCATGCCCTCCCGGCGCGCGCCGCGATGTCTATCTTCTGATGACCCAACCGGGTGCAGACCGTCTTTCTCAGCCGCATCCGCCGGGCTCGGTGGAACATATTATTGTGACGCAGGGGCGGGCGCTGGTCGGCCTGCTCGACGCGGCGGAAGAGCTCGGCGCAGGGGATTACATTTGTTATCCCGCCGACCAGCCGCACATCTTCAAGGCCCTGGAGCCAGACACTTACGCGCTGCTGGTGGCGGAACAAAACTAACAGAGATACGGAAACTCATGTCGCTTAAAGCCATTGCCAAAGAACTGGGGCTGTCAGTCACCACCGTCAGCCGCGCCCTTAACGGATATGACGACGTTTCTGACGAGACGCGCGCTCGCGTAGAAGCGGAGGCCCAGCGACGCGGCTATCGGCCTAACACCTTCGCCCGTCGTCTGAAGATGGGCAAAATCGACGCCGTTGGGCTGGTGTTCCCGGTCCATCCTGTTCCGCTCAATAACAGCGTATTTATGGACATGGTGGGTGAGATTAGCCACGAGCTGGCGCGACATGAAATCGACCTGCTGCTCATCGCAGACGACGATCTGGCGGATAAGCACAGCTACATGCGGATGGTGCAAAGCCGCCGCGTGGATGCGCTGATCGTGGCACACACGCTGGATCGCGATCCGCGACTTGAGCAACTGCAGGCCGCCGGATTCCCCTTTCTGGCGCTTGGTCGCAGCCAGCTGCCGCAGCCGTACGCGTGGTTCGACTTCGACAACTATGCCGGTACGTACAATGCTACCCGCTGGCTGATCGGAAAAGGCCATCAGCGCATTGCCCTGCTGGGCGAAAGCAACAATCAGGCATTCATCACCCAGCGTCGTCAGGGCTATCTGGACGCGTTGCGGGAAGCCGGGCTTTCCAGCGAATGGCTGCGCGCCATGCCCCCTTCACGCCGGGTGGGGTATGCCACCACGAAAGAGCTTCTCTCGCTGTCGCAGCCGCCCACGGCCATCATTACCGACTGCAACACTCACGGCGACGGCGCGGCGATGGCGCTGGCGGAGCTGGGCCGCCTGACCGGCGAGAACGCCGTTGCGCTGGTGGTTTATGACGGGCTTCCGCAGGATAGCATCGTCGATGCTGACGTGGCGGCAGTGATCCAGTCCACCCGTCAGGGCGTCGGGAAACAGATTGCCGATATGGTTCGCCAGCTGATCAACGGCGAGGCGATTGAGCAGCTCCAGGTACTCTGGCAGCCCGAATTCTCTCCCGGCCAGACGGCCTGAATCTCTCCATTTTCTAAACCCGATCACAAATCCGAAACGTTTTGGTTTGTATCCGAAACGTTTCGGATCAAAACTCAGGGCATCCCATGACAGGAGATGTCTGATGCAAGATTCCATTTTACGACTCGAAAGCGCGACGGTGGATGTGGTGATAAAAACGCACTCGTTCGTCGAAATTATCTACTGGGGGCCGCATCTTCAGTACTTTTCGCCGCAGAATGCTGAAACCCTTTCCCGGCCAGTTGCCAACGGCAGGCTGGATGTGGATTCTCCGGTCACGCTGATGGCCGAGCTGGGGCACGGCCTGTTTGGGTCGCCCGGTATTGAAGGGCATCGTCTGGGCCGGGACGGTTCGCCTGTCTTTAGCACCACAGACGTCCAGCAGCAGGGCCAAACCCTGACGATTACGGCAGAAGATGAACATGCGGGCCTGCGGCTGACCAGCGAGCTGACGCTGGACGCCAGCGGCGTGCTGGCGGTGCGTCACGGCTTAACCAACCTGAAAGCGCAGGCGTGGCAGGTGGACCGTTTTGCCATAACGCTACCCGTGGCCGAACGCGCACGGGAGGTGATGGCCTTCCACGGGCGCTGGATCCGGGAATTTCAGCCGCACCGCGTGACGCTTGAACACGACAGCTTTGTGATTGAAAACCGCCGGGGTAAAACCTCCCATGAACACTTCCCGGCGCTGATTTCGGGTACGCCGTCGTTCAGCGAAATGCACGGCGACGTCTGGGGCGTGCATCTGGGCTGGAGCGGCAACCACCGCCTGCGTGCGGAAGCCAAAACCGACGGCCGCCGCTATCTGCAGGCTGAAGCCCTCTACCTGCCGGGCGAAATGGCGATTGAGGAGGGCGACACGCTCTGGACGCCGCGCCTGTATGCAAGCTACTCCGCACAGGGCCTGAACGGCATGAGCCAGCAGTTTCACCAGTACCTTCGCGACAACGTTATCCGCTTCCCCGAAAACAAACCGCGCCCGGTTCACCTCAATACCTGGGAAGGCATCTACTTTAACCACGATCCGGACTACATCATGCGCATGGCCGACGAGGCGGCCGCGCTGGGCGTGGAGCGCTTTATCATCGACGACGGCTGGTTCAAAGGTCGCAACGACGACTACGCCGCGCTGGGTGACTGGTATCTGGACGAGAAGAAGTACCCGAACGGCCTCACGCCGGTCATCAGCCATGTGAAACAGCTCGGCATGGCGTTTGGCATCTGGGTTGAGCCGGAGATGATTAACCCGGATTCCGATCTTTATCGTGCGCATCCCGACTGGGTGCTGGCGTTGCCCGGCTACAGGCAACATACCGGGCGGCACCAGCTGGTGCTTAACCTGAACATTCCGCAGGCGTTTGATTACCTGGTGGAGCGCATGAGCTGGCTTCTGGGTGAACATGAGGTCGACTACGTGAAGTGGGACATGAACCGTGAGCTGGTACAGCCGGGTCACGACGGGAAGGCCGCCGCCGACGCGCAAACCCGCCAGTTTTATCGTCTGCTGGACGTGCTGGGCAAGCGTTTCCCGCACGTCGAATTTGAATCCTGCTCCTCCGGCGGGGGGCGAATTGATTATGAGGTGCTGACGCGCTGCCACCGCTTCTGGGCCTCGGACAACAACGATGCGCTGGAGCGCAACGCTATCCAGCGCGGCATGAGCTATTTCTTCCCGCCGGAGGTGATGGGGGCGCATATCGGTCATCATAAATGTCACGCCACCTTCCGCCAGCACAGTATTGAATTCCGCGGTCTGACGGCCCTGTTTGGCCATATGGGGCTGGAACTGGATCCCCTCACCGTTGATGAGCAGGAGCGCGAAGGTTATCGCCGTTACGCCGCGCTGTATAAGCAGTGGCGCGAGGTTATCCATCAGGGCACCCACTGGCGCGTGGATATGCCGGATGCCACTACGCTGGCACAGGGTATTGTGAGCGAAGATAAAACGCAGGGACTGTTTATCGTCAGCCAGCTCGCCATGCCGGACTACACGTTGATGATGCCGCTGCGCATGCCGGGACTTGAGGCCAGCGCGCAGTATCGTATTTCGCTGCTCGATCACCCTGATATTCGCATCACCGGTGAGGGAGGCCATACCATGCGCAAGCTGCCGGCATGGATGGAGACCCCGCAAACGGCGAGCGGTGAGTGGCTGATGCAGGCGGGCATTGCGCTGCCGATTCTCGATCCGGAAAGCGCCATCCTGATTGGCGTGGAACGCGTGTAAAGGTGACGGGCCGGGAAACTGGCCCTCCGTTGAGGATAAAAATAATGAACACAACAACCTGTACCCACAAAGACAACCCTAATTTCTGGATATTCGGGCTGTTCTTCTTTCTCTACTTTTTCATCATGGCCACCTGCTTTCCGTTCCTGCCGATCTGGCTGTCGGATATCATCGGCCTCAATAAAACCCATACCGGCATCGTCTTCTCCTGCATCTCACTCTCGGCCATTGCCTTCCAGCCGGTGCTTGGGGTGATCTCGGATAAACTGGGGCTGAAAAAACACCTGCTGTGGATCATCTCCGTGCTGCTGTTCCTGTTTGCCCCTTTCTTCCTCTACGTCTTTGCGCCGTTACTGAAAGCTAACATCTGGCTGGGCGCGCTGAGCGGCGGCATTTATATCGGCTTTGTCTTTTCGGCGGGCTCAGGAGCCATTGAGGCCTACATTGAACGCGTGAGCCGTAACAGTTTCTTTGAGTACGGCAAGGCGCGCATGTTTGGCTGCCTCGGCTGGGGGCTGTGCGCCTCAACGGGCGGGATCCTGTTCGGCATCGATCCGTCGTATGTTTTCTGGATGGGTTCGGGGGCGGCGCTGCTGTTGATGCTATTGCTGGTGGTCGCAAAGCCAAGACCCAACCAGACGGCGCAGGTGATGAATGCGCTGGGTGCCAACCAGCCGCAGATCACCGCGAAAACGGTCTTTAGCCTGTTCCGCCAGCGCAGAATGTGGATGTTTATTCTGTACGTGATTGGCGTGGCCTGCGTCTACGACGTCTTCGACCAGCAGTTTGCTACCTTCTTCAAAACGTTCTTCGCCACGCCGCAGGAGGGCACTCGCGCCTTTGGTTTTGCGACCACTGCCGGGGAAATCTGCAACGCGATCATCATGTTTTGTTCACCGTGGATCATTAACCGCATCGGCGCGAAAAACACGCTGCTCATCGCCGGGGTGATTATGGCGACGCGCATTATTGGCTCGTCGTTTGCCACCACCGCCGTAGAAGTGATTGCCCTGAAGATGCTGCACGCGCTGGAGGTACCGTTCCTGCTGGTAGGGGCCTTCAAGTACATCACCGGGGTGTTTGATACGCGTCTTTCGGCGACTATCTATCTGATTGGCTTCCAGTTCGCGAAACAGTCGGCGGCGATTTTTCTCTCCGCGTTTGCCGGGAATATGTATGACCGGATCGGTTTCCAGGAGACGTACCTGATGCTGGGCTGTTTCGTGCTGGCGATTACGGTGGTGTCGGCGTTTACGCTCAGCAGCAGGGAGGAGATAGCGGCGGGCAATAAGGCGCTAGAAGTCCATTAACACCCTGAACCCATTCACTATTCCGGCGTTGGTCAAAAAATGAATAACCTTATAAAAACTACGGCATTGATAATCATTTTCAATATCATTTAATTAACTATAATGAACCAACTGCTTACGCGGCATTAACAGCTGTGCCGCCCGACAATAATGGAGAGGATTATGAGTTATACACTGCCATCCCTGCCGTATGCCTACGACGCACTGGAACCGCATTTCGACAAGCAGACGATGGAAATCCATCACACTAAACACCACCAGACCTATGTGAATAACGCGAACGCCGCGCTGGAAAGCCTGCCTGAGTTCGCTAACCTGCCTGTTGAAGAGCTGATCACCAAGCTGGACCAGCTGCCAGCGGACAAGAAAACCGTGCTGCGCAACAACGCGGGCGGTCACGCTAACCATAGCCTGTTCTGGAAAGGCCTGAAAACCGGTACTACCCTGCAGGGCGACCTGAAAGCGGCTATCGAGCGCGACTTCGGTTCCGTTGATAACTTCAAAGCGGAGTTCGAGAAAGCCGCTGCAACCCGCTTCGGCTCTGGCTGGGCGTGGCTGGTACTGAAAGGTGACAAACTGGCCGTGGTTTCTACCGCGAACCAGGACTCCCCGCTGATGGGTGAAGCGATCTCTGGCGCATCCGGCTTCCCAATCCTGGGTCTGGACGTGTGGGAACACGCTTACTACCTGAAATTCCAGAACCGTCGCCCGGACTACATTAAAGCGTTCTGGGACGTGGTGAACTGGGACGAAGCAGCAGCGCGTTTCGCCGCTAAAAAATAAGGTTGCATTGACGCCTGTGAGAAGCGAGTCTGATGGCTCGCTTTTTTTGTATCTGCGTAATGGAGGCAGCGATGCATTATCCGGTGAATGTATTTACAGGCAAGGTAAGGGAGTACGACGGCAGCCGCCCGAGCGCCATCGCCAAAATTCAGGTCGACGGTGAGCTGACGTTAACCGACCTCGGGCTTGCGGGTGACGAGCAGGCCGAAAAGAAGATCCACGGCGGGCCGGAGCGCGCGCTGTGCCACTATCCGCGCGAGCACTATCAGCACTGGAAGGCGGAGTTCCCCGAGCAGGCGGATCTCTTCGTTGCTCCCGCGTTTGGTGAAAATCTCTCCACTGAAGGGCTCACCGAAAAGAACGTGTTTATTGGTGATATCTACCGCTGGGGCGATGCCCTGATTCAGGTGACGCAGCCGCGCTCGCCGTGCTTCAAGCTCAACTACCATTTCGGCATTCATGACATGTCGGCTCAGATGCAAAGCGCGGGTAAAACCGGCTGGCTGTACCGGGTGGTGCTGGCTGGGCAGGTTTCAGCGGATGCGCCGCTTGAGCTGGTATCACGCCTGAGTGAGGTGTCTGTTTACGATGCCTGCGCCATTGCGTGGCATATGCCGTTTGATGACGAGCAGTATCATCGCCTGCTGTCGGCGGCGGGGCTGTCGACCAGCTGGACAAGAACGATGCAGAAACGGCGTTTAAGCAGCAAGATCGAGGATAATTCGCGGAGGTTGTGGGGAAAATAGACCTCCGTAAAAAGTAGGCCGGGTAAGGCGAAGCCGCCACCCGGCACTAACAGCTACGAACGCTTATACAACGGTAGCCACAGCGTTAACCGCAGCCCACCCAGCGGGCTGTCGTCGGCTTTCACCCAGCCGCGGTGCTGCTGCATGGCGGTTTCCACAATCGCCAGCCCCAGTCCCGTACCGCCCGATTCCCGGTCGCGCGCCTCGTCGGTGCGGTAGAACGGACGGAAAATCTGCTCGCGGTCTTCCGGGCTGACGCCAGGACCGTCGTCGTCGACGATGACGGTGATCCCGTCTTTATCCACCGAGAACGCCACCTCAATCTTCGTGTGCGAGTAGCGCAGGGCGTTACGCACGATATTTTCCAGCGCGCTTTCCAGCGCGTTGGGGTTACCGTACAGCGGCCATGGACCCGGCGGGAAGTTAACGGTGAAGGATTTGCCCATCTGCTCCGCTTCGAACGCCGCGTTATCCAGCACTTCATGCCACAGATGATTGGCTTTCACCGTTTCGCTCACCAGCGCGTTTTTCTGCTGATTGCGCGACATGACCAGCAGGTCGTTGATCATGCTGTCCAGACGATGCGCTTCGGTTTCGATGCGCTCCAGCTCTTTGCTTTCTCCGCTGCGGCGGCGCAGCAGGGCGGTGCCCAGCTGTAAGCGCGTGAGCGGGGTACGCAGTTCGTGCGAGATATCCGACAGCAGGCGCTGCTGGGCCGTCATCATGCGATCGAGCGCGCTCACCATCTGGTTAAAACTGGTCCCGGCGGCCAGGAACTCCTGCGGTCCGGACTCCAGTTCCGGGTGCTGCCTCAGGTTGCCCTGCGCCACTTCGTCGGCGGCGTTTTTCAGCTTACGTGCGGGTTTTGCCAGGCTCCACGCCAGCCATAACAGCAGCGGCGAGCTGACCAGCATCGTGACAATCAGCAGCAGGAGAGGGCGGTCAAACAGCAGGTTGATAAAATCGGACTGGGAGCTGCTTGCGGGGCGAATCAGGTAGAGCTGATAGTTATCCTCGCCATCTCTGACGGAGAACGGCCCCACCATCTCTACACGGCCATATTTTTTCTTCTGGGGGTGATCGGCATTATCTGCCTGGCCAATGAAGTTGCGGATGATCTGCATTTCATTGCGATCGGCGCCAATCACGCGGCCTTCGCTGGTCACCAGCAGCAGGCGTTGTCCGGGCGGCGCCCACTTGTCGATAGCGCGAAATAGCCTGCGCCACCACATCAAATCGTTTGGCGGATCGTTTGCCAGCTCGGCTTCCACGTGCTGCTCGATCATCACGCCCTGACGTTGCTCGCTGTCGAGCAGCTCCGTCATCTGGCGTGAGTCGAGTTTTGGCAACATCAGTACGAGCATTAAAACCAGTGCCAGCGTCAACCAGAAGATGGCGAAGATGCGGGCGGTTAAACTTCCTATCATGAAGCGGAAACCATCAGATAACCGCGACCACGCAGGGTTTTAAACCATGGGTGACCGTCTTTACGCTCCGGCAGCTTACGGCGCAGGTTAGAGATGTGCATGTCGATGGCGCGGTCAAACGGGGTAAGACGCTTGCCCAGCACTTCCTGACTTAAATGTTCACGCGATACCACCTGGCCGAGGTGCTGTGCCAGCAGATACAGCAGGGTGAACTCGGTGCCGGTGAGTTCGAGCGTCTGGCCATCAAAGCTCGCTTCCTGGCGGCCCGGATTCAGGCTCAGGGAGTCGACTTCAAGGGTCGGTGAACTGTTGTCTGTATTCTGCTGCTGCTCGCTCCAGTGGGAACGACGCAGGATCGCGCGAATACGGGCGACCAGTTCGCGGTCGTTAAACGGCTTCGGTAAATAGTCATCCGCGCCCAGCTCAAGGCCGAGTACGCGGTCGAGTTCGCTGCCGCGCGCGGTCAGCATGATAACGGGAGTCTGGTGTGTCTGGCGAAGCTCTTTCAGCGTATCAATGCCGTTTTTCTTCGGCATCATCACGTCGAGCAAAAGTAAATCGATGCTGTCGTCAAGGAGACTCAGCGCCTGCTCGCCATCATGGGCAACCAGGACGTTGAAACCTTCCATGTCGAGCAACTCCTTTAAAAGGGATGTGAGCTCTCGGTCATCATCAACTAACAGGATTTTATTCATTGTTTAAATACCTCCGAGGCAGAAATTACGACATCAAGGCTGTCTAATCCATGACTTTACGTTGTTTTACACCCCCTGACGCATGTTTGCAGCCTGAATCGTAGACTGTCTCTCGTTGAATCGCGACACGAAAGATTTTGGGAGCAAGTGATGCGCAAAGTTACCGCTGCCGTCATGGCCTCAACGCTGGCGTTCAGTGCGTTTAGCCAGGCTGCTGTAGCTATCATCAGCGATAACGGTTCCTCACAAGAGGACACAACGCAGCACAGTAGCCAAAGCCATATGTTTGACGGCATAAGTTTAACCGAACATCAGCGTCAACAGATGCGAGATCTGATGCAGAGGGCGAGACACGACCAGCCCCCTGTTAATGTTAGCGAAATGGAGACAATGCATCGCCTTGTCACCGCAGAAAATTTTGACGAAAGCGCTGTGCGCGCTCAGGCCGAAAAAATGGCACAGGAACAGGTTGCTCGCCAGGTAGAGATGGCGAAGGTCCGCAACCAGATGTTCCACCTGCTAACGCCGGAGCAGCAAGCGGTTTTGAACACCAAACATCAGCAGCGTATGGATCAGCTGCGTGAGGTTGCACGGATGCAGCGAAGCTCAGAAACCTCGTTTTTCAGTAGCAATAGCAGTACCCGTAGTAACCAGTAAACCCTGTTTTCCTTGCCATAGACACCATCCCTGTCTTCCCCCACATGATGTGGGGTTTTTTTTTGCCCCACATTCTGGTTTGTTAACCGTTTATTCATCCTTCGACTCCACATGCTTCCGTTATACTAGCGGCATGACATGACAGGAGCGTTTATGAATCAATCCTATGGAAGACTGGTCAGCCGGGCCGCCATCGCGGCGACCGTCATGGCATCCAGCCTGTTACTGATTAAAATCTTTGCCTGGTGGTATACCGGCTCGGTCAGTATTCTGGCGGCGCTGGTGGATTCGCTGATGGACATTGCCGCCTCATTGACCAACCTGCTGGTCGTACGTTACTCGCTGCAGCCAGCGGATGAAGAGCACACCTTTGGGCACGGTAAAGCGGAGTCGCTGGCCGCGCTGGCGCAAAGCATGTTCATATCCGGTTCTGCGCTGTTCCTGTTTCTCACCGGCATACAGCATCTCGTCTCGCCGACACCGATGAACGATCCCGGCGTCGGCGTCGTTGTGACGGTCGTTGCACTTATTTGCACACTTGTTCTGGTAACGTTCCAGCGCTGGGTCGTTCGCAAAACGCAAAGTCAGGCCGTACGGGCGGATATGCTTCATTATCAATCTGATGTTATGATGAATGGGGCTATTCTTATTGCGCTCGGTCTGGCCTGGTATGGCTGGCATCGGGCCGATGCGTTGTTTGCGTTAGGGATTGGTATCTATATTTTATATAGCGCCCTGCGGATGGGGTATGAAGCAGTGCAATCGCTGCTTGACCGCGCCCTCCCGGACTCAGAACGTAATGAAATTTTTTCTATCGTGACCGCCTGGCCCGGCGTCAGCGGTGCACACGATCTTCGAACGCGGCAGTCAGGGCCGACCCGCTTTATTCAGATTCATATTGAAATGGAAGACAACCTGCCACTGGTTCAGGCTCACGTGATTGCTGAGCAGGTCGAGCAGGCGATTTTGCAGCGTTTTCCTGGTTCAGACGTCATCATTCACCAGGATCCCTGCTCGGTTATACCCGGACATGTTGGGCTTTCGTAATTCGTTGTAAAAAAGTGAGCCAGGCCAGCATTTTGTGTATAAATTACCGCCATTTGGTCTGACCTGAATCAATTCAGCTGGAAGGGATTGATATACTATTTGCAGTATTCGTTGGTCGATAAGTTTCTTCCGGCAACAGATTTCAATTTTGCATTCCTAAGTTCAGAGGTAGTCATGATTAAGAAAATCGGTGTGTTGACAAGCGGCGGTGATGCGCCGGGCATGAACGCGGCAATTCGTGGGGTTGTCCGCGCGGCGCTGACGGAAGGTCTGGAAGTTTTTGGTATCTATGATGGTTACCTGGGTCTGTATGAAGACCGTATGGTTCAGCTCGACCGTTACAGCGTGTCTGACATGATCAACCGTGGCGGTACCTTCCTTGGGTCTGCGCGCTTCCCGGAATTCCGTGATGAACACGTTCGTGAAGTGGCTATCGAGAACATGAAAAAACGTGGACTGGACGCCCTGGTGGTTATCGGCGGTGACGGCTCGTACATGGGTGCAAAACGTCTGACTGAAATGGGCTTCCCGTGCATCGGTCTGCCGGGCACTATCGACAACGACATCAAAGGCACCGACTACACCATCGGTTACTTCACCGCGCTGGGCACCGTTGTGGAAGCGATTGACCGCCTGCGTGACACCTCTTCTTCCCACCAGCGTATCTCTATCGTTGAAGTGATGGGGCGTTACTGCGGTGACCTGACCCTGGCTGCGGCGATTGCGGGTGGCTGTGAATTTGTCGTGGTTCCGGAAGTGGAATTCAGCCGTGAAGATCTGGTAGCTGAAATCAAAGCCGGCATCGCGAAAGGCAAAAAACATGCGATCGTGGCTATCACCGAGCACATCTGTGACGTAGACGAGCTGGCGAAGTACATCGAAACCGAAACCAAGCGTGAAACCCGTGCAACCGTACTGGGGCACATCCAGCGTGGCGGTTCCCCTGGCCCGTATGACCGTATTCTGGCGTCCCGTATGGGCGCGTACGCAATCGAACTGCTGCTGCAGGGCCACGGCGGCCGCTGCGTCGGTATTCAGAACGAGAAACTGGTTCACCATGACATCATCGACGCGATTGAAAACATGAAGCGTCCGTTCAAAGGTGACTGGCTGGACTGCGCGAAAAAACTGTACTGATCGGCGTTTGGTTTGTGCCGGGTGGCGGCTTCGCCTTACCCGGCCTACAAAAGCACGACTCGTAGGCCGGGTAAGGCGTAGCCGCCACCCGGCTTTTTTATGCGTACACGCTTTTTTATTCCACTACGTTATAGCCAATCTTTTTTTATTCTTTAATCCTCGATTCGCTTTCTGGCACGCTGCATTCATCAAAACACTACACAAGAGAGCTGGGCGATGAATAAATGGGGCGTGGGTTTAACATTATTGCTGGCATCGACCAGCGTTCTGGCTAAGGATATCCAGTTACTGAACGTGTCATACGACCCGACGCGTGAACTGTATGAACAATACAACAAAGCGTTTGCGGCACACTGGAAGCAGGAAACCGGCGACAATGTCGTGGTTCGCCAGTCTCACGGTGGTTCTGGCAAGCAGGCGACCTCCGTCATCAACGGTATTGAAGCCGACGTGGTGACCCTGGCGCTGGCCTACGATGTTGACGCGATCGCCGAGCGTGGCCGTATCGACAAAAACTGGATCAAACGCCTGCCGGATAACTCCGCGCCCTACACCTCGACCATCGTTTTCCTGGTACGTAAAGGCAACCCGAAACAGATCCATGACTGGAATGACCTGATTAAGCCGGGCGTGTCAGTTATTACCCCTAACCCGAAAAGCTCCGGCGGCGCACGCTGGAACTATCTGGCCGCCTGGGGCTATGCATTGCACCACAACAACGGTGACCAGGCTAAAGCCCAGGAATTCGTGAAAGCGCTGTACAAAAACGTCGAAGTGCTGGACTCCGGCGCGCGCGGTGCAACCAACACCTTCGTCGAGCGCGGGATTGGCGACGTGCTGATCGCATGGGAAAACGAAGCCCTGCTGGCGACCAACGAACTGGGTAAAGATAAGTTTGAGATCGTGACCCCAAGCGAATCTATTCTGGCTGAGCCGACCGTCTCTGTTGTCGATAAAGTGGTTGAGAAGAAAGACACCAAAGCGGTGGCGGAAGCCTACCTGAAGTACCTCTACTCGCCGGAAGGTCAGGAGATTGCAGCGAAGAACTTCTATCGTCCACGCGATGCGGCTGTGGCGAAGAAATATGACGGCGAATTCCCGAAACTGAAGCTCTTCACCATTGATGATGTTTTCGGTGGCTGGACGAAAGCGCAGAAAGAGCACTTCTCTAACGGCGGCACCTTTGACCAGATCAGCCAGCGCTGAACATAAATAAACGACACGGTGACCCGGCGTGAGAAATCCGCCGGGTTTTTTATTTGGTCATCATTTTGCGTTACTCTTTTGCCTCTATTGAAAACAGGGAACGCGTCGTGAAAAAAATTATCTTATTGATCCTCATTGTCATCGCCCTTGCCGCTGGCGGCTGGTACTGGATGAAAGCGGGTAATCCGAATGCGTTGCGACATATCGTTCTCGACCAGTGCCTGCCGAATCAACTGCAACACCGTAACCCGGCACCGTGTGCGCAGGTGAAGCCTGACGCAGGCTATGTAGTCTTTAAAGACCGCAACGGGCCGCTGCAATATCTGCTGATGCCGACATATCGCATCAACGGCACCGAAAGCCCGCTGTTGACCGAAGCGCATACGCCGAACTTTTTCTGGCTGGCCTGGCAGTCGCGAAGCTTTATGACCCTGAAGCGTGGAAGCGAGGTGCCCGACAGCGCCATTTCGCTGACGATTAACTCGCCGACAGGGCGCACGCAGAACCATTTTCACATTCATATCTCCTGCCTGCGCCCGGACGTGCGCGAGAAGCTGAACGCGGCACAGGGAGACATCAGCACCCAGTGGCTGCCCCTTCCTGGCGGCCTGGAAGGGCATGAGTATCTTGCTCGTCGGGTGACGGAGAATGAACTGGTGCAGCGCAGCCCGTTCATGATGCTGGCTGAAGAACTGCCGGAAGCGCGCGACCATATGGGGCGCTTCGCGCTGGCAATGGCGCAGCAGTCAGATGGTTCGTTTGTGTTGCTGGCCACCGAGCGCAACCTGCTGATGCTTAACCGCGCGTCGGCTGAGGAACTGCAGGATCATCAATGCGCTATCCTTAATTGACCCCACCATAAATAGCGTTTACTCGCCCTGCCTGTCGCCGTAGACTTGCTGAAAAATTCTACAGGAGACAGGTATGTCGCTCTGGTCAACGTATCCTCTGTTGCTACCTTCACTGATTGTGGGCGTCACCATCGTACTATGGGCGACGTCGCTATTGCCTGAGTTCATTACCGCGCTGCTGTTCTTCACGGCGGCAATGACCGCGAAGATCGCCCCGCCGGAGACGATCTTCGGTGGTTTTGCCTCGTCGGCTTTCTGGCTGGTCTTCAGCGGATTCGTGCTCGGCGTGGCGATACGTAAAACCGGGCTGGCGGACCGGGCCGCCCGGGCGCTGTCGGCAAAGCTCACCGACTCCTGGGTATTAATGGTAGCGAGCGTGGTGCTGCTGAGCTATGCGCTGGCGTTTGTGATGCCGTCGAATATGGGACGTATTGCGCTGCTGATGCCGATTGTCGCCGCAATGGCGAAACGCGCCGGTATCGCTGACGGCTCCCGCGCCTGGTTTGGTCTGGCGCTGGCGGTAGGGTTCGGGACGTTCCAGCTTTCGGCGACGATTCTGCCCGCTAACGTGCCTAACCTGGTGATGAGCGGTGCGGCAGAAGGTTCGTACGGCATCCACCTGAACTATGTCCCGTATCTGCTGCTGCACACGCCGGTGCTGGGCATTCTCAAAGGCCTGATCCTGATTGGCCTGATCTGCTGGCTTTTTCCGGGTCATCCCAAACCCCCTCAGAAACAGGTGCCGTCTGAACCCATGGGCCGGGATGAAAAGCGTCTTGCCTGGCTGCTGGCGATAGTGCTGGGGATGTGGGTGACGGAGAGCTGGCACGGCGTGGGGCCCGCCTGGACCGGGCTGGCGGCGTCGGTCATCGTTATGCTGCCGCGCATCGGTTTTATCACCGGGGAGGAGTTTTCTGCGGGGGTGAATATGCGCACCTGCATCTACGTTGCCGGTATTCTGGGGCTGGCAATCGTCGTGACGCAAACCGGTATCGGAACGGCGGTGGGCGAGGCGTTGCTCCGCATTATGCCGCTGGATGCAGACCGGCCGTTCACCAGCTTCCTGGCGCTGACCGGTATTACCACCGCACTCAACTTCATCATGACCGCCAACGGCGTTCCGGCGCTGTATACCACCCTGGCGCAGAGCTTCTCGGATGCGACCGGCTTCCCGCTGCTGTCGGTGATCATGATTCAGGTGCTGGGCTATTCTACGCCGCTGCTGCCGTATCAGGCGTCGCCGATCGTGGTGGCGATGGGGTTAGGAAAAGTGCCTGCCAGGGCGGGGATGGTGCTCTGTCTGGCGCTGGCGGTGGCAACGTATCTGGTGCTGCTGCCGCTGGATTATCTGTGGTTTAGCCTGCTGGGACGGCTGTAAAAAAGCCCGGTGGCGCTAACGCTTACCGGGCCTAAAGAACCGTAGGGCGGGTTAGCAAAGCGCCACCCGCCACAAAGGCAATTACGCCTGTTTAGCCGCTTCTGCCGCTTTAACGATCACCGCGAAAGCGTCCGCTTTCAGGGATGCACCGCCAACCAGCGCGCCATCGATGTCTGGCTGGGTGAACAGCTCAGCAGCGTTAGACGCGTTAACGGAACCACCGTACTGGATGATCACTTGCTCAGCCACTTTGGCGTCAGCTTTCGCAATGTGGTCACGGATGAATTTGTGCACCGCCTGAGCCTGCGCAGGGGTGGCTGATTTGCCGGTACCGATCGCCCAGACTGGCTCGTAAGCGATAACCGCGCCTTCGAACGCTGCTGCGCCCTGCGTTTTCAGCACTGCGTCGATCTGACGTGCGCACACTTCTTCAGTTTTGCCCGCTTCGTTTTCTGCTTCGGTTTCACCGATGCACAGAACCGGGATCAGACCCTGCTCTTTCAGCACGGCGAATTTCTTCGCGATGAACTCGTCGGATTCTTTGTGATAGGTGCGACGCTCGGAGTGGCCGATGATGATGTATTTCGCGCCGATATCTTTCAGCATTTCAGCGGACGTTTCACCGGTGAACGCGCCAGACAGGTTAACGTCAACGTTCTGCGCGCCCAGAATGATGTGGCTGCCGTCAGCGGCACGTTTAGCCAGATCCAGGTACATATCCGGCGGAGCGATAGCAACCGCGCAGCCGGTCACGCCAGCCAGCTCTTTACGCAGGTTCGCAACCAGTTCGTTTACCATGTGGCGGCTGCCGTTCAGTTTCCAGTTACCCATCACTAAAGGATGTCGCATTTCAATTCTCCACGCTCAATAAGCGAATTAAGGAATATGGCCACCCTGTCGGGCAGCATGGTCTGTGAATCAGTATAGAGATTTTCCCTCGAAAGGCTTTGCTTTTTGTCATTAATTCGCCCCGCCGAGGGTGTCAGATAGTGCCAGCTTAATCGGTTCAACAGCGAAGGTCAGTCCTTTTTCGCCGTTGTCCGCCACCACATAGCGGATTGCGCCTTCGGTATCGGCGTAGTAACGCTTATTTTTACCGGCGGTGAGGAGTTTTTGCAGCTTTTGCTGGCTTTGCTTTTTCGTCAGCGCAGGGGTAAACGCCTGCAATACCGCGCTCATATACTCCAGCGCTTTCGCCTTCGCGGCTTTCTGCTCTGGCCCTTGTATCGGCAGCCAGGTGATTTGCATGCTTTTGATTTTTAACGTCCCGCGCTCCAGCGCCGTGGAGGCATACAAATTCTCGTTAATCTTGCTTGCCGCACGGGTCAGGGTAGGAGTGTCGCGGGGGCCATCAATGGCACGAAACTCATCCAGCGGCAGCGTGGGATTGGCCTGATTGAAGGCTTCACGAAACTGGCTGATAGACTGATCGAACGACGGTGCGCCCGCCAGCAGGTACGGTGCTGTGGTCGGGGCTGTGGTTTCGGCGGCGTGCAGGGTAAAACCCGCGCTGAGCAGCGCTAAACACAGGAATAGAGAATGTGCCGAACTTTTCATCAACATTGCCCCTGGCCGTAAGTGCTCATGATTAAAACGATATCTGGTCGGCTTGTCAAAAGGTCACAACTCCAGGGTAAAATGCGGGCTAAACGATAATAAGGAACCTTACATGACCATACAGCAGTGGCTGTTTTCATTCAAAGGGCGTATTGGACGCCGTGATTTCTGGATCTGGATGGTGACGTGGGTTGTCGCCATGCTGCTTCTGTTTTTCGTCGCCTATAACGCGTGGCTGAGCACGCAAACGGCGGCCTTCGCGCTGGTCTGCCTGCTCTGGCCAACGGCGGCTGTCGTGGTGAAACGCTTGCACGATCGCGGCCGCTCCGGCGCGTGGGCATTTCTGATTATTCTGGCGTGGATGCTGGTGGCGGGAAACTGGGCGATGCTTCCGTCCATCCTGCCGTGGGTAGTGGGTAGGATGGTGCCGAGCATTATCTTCGTGATGATGGTTGTCGATCTGGGCGCGTTTATTGGCACCCAGAGCGAAAACAAATACGGTAAAGACACCGTTGAGGTGAAATACCGCTGATCACCAGTAGTGTTCGGCGGTCATATGGCCCGGTCGGCGGCGAAGATGTTTCGTCATCTGCCGGGTATCCTTCAGAAGCTGCTGCGTGTCGCGTACCATCTGCGGGTTGCCACACAGCATGACGTGGCTGGTTTCAGCCGTCATCGGTAAACCCACCGCCTCTTCCAGGGCACCATTCTCAATTAACGCCGGCACGCGACCGGTCAGCGTTCCTGCTACGGTTTCGCGGCTGACCACCGTCTGAATCTTTAACTTTCCGCCGTACTGCTGTTCCAGCGTCTGCATCTGCGGCAGGTAGCTCAGGTCTGCGGCGTAGCGCGCAGCGTGAACCAGCACGATGTTTTTAAAACGCTCCAGGTCTTTGCCGTACTGCAAAATAGAGAGATAAGGGCCGATGGCCGTACCGGTTGCCAGCATCCAGAGCGTGTCACAATCCGGGATCTCTTCGAGCACAAAGAAGCCTGCTGCTTCACTCACGATTTGCACCTCGTCGCCGGGCTTTAGGGCGGCAAGGCGCGGGCTGAGTTTACCGTCAGGAACGGTGACCAGATAGAACTCGAGATCCGGGTTATCAGGCGCGTTAACGTAAGAGTAGGCGCGCTGCACGCGCTCGCCGTCGACATCCAGCCCCAGCTTCGCAAATTGCCCGGCTTTAAACGGGTGGACGGGAGCAAGCAGGGTGAGACTAAATAGCGCATCGGTCCAGAACTGTATCTTTGTGACTTTACCTGTTACCCAGTCCGCCATGATCTTCTCCTGTGCTGTTTCTCTGTTCTATCTTCCGTACTTAACGGGGAGATTTCCAGCCCATTTAGGCCGGAAAGCTCTATCGATCAAACGGTTTTACAGAATGTGCGTCTGTACGTCCGGGTCTTTGCGGTCGAGATAGTGGATAGACTGGATGCGGCGAATGGTGCGTGATTTTCCGCGGATCAGCAGCGTTTCAGTGGTGGCCATATTGCCCTTGCGGCTGATGCCGTCCAGCAGATCGCCTTTGGTGATACCTGTCGCCGAGAAGACCACGTTATCGCTACGGGCCATATCATGCAGCGCCAGCACTTTGTTGGCCTCGATGCCCATCGCTTCGCAGCGTGCCAGCTCGTTTTCCCCGATACGGCGGTTCTCTTCGCTGTCGCCTTTCACCTCGTGGCGGGGCAGCAGACGAGCCTGCATATCGCCGTCCAGCGCGCGGATCACTGCCGCAGAGACTACGCCTTCCGGCGCGCCGCCGATGCCGTACAGCACGTCTACTTCGCTGTCCGGCATGCAGGTCAGGATCGAGGCGGCAACGTCACCATCCGGAATGGCAAACACGCGCACGCCGAGCTTTTGCATCTGCACGATGGTGGCGTCGTGGCGCGGTTTGGCCAGAATAGTGACGGTGAGTTCGCTCAGCGGTTTGTTCAGCGCGCTGGCGACGTTACGCAGGTTCTCTTCCAGCGGCAGGCTGAGGTCGATTGCGCCTTTCGCACCAGGACCGACAATCAGCTTTTCCATGTACATATCCGGCGCGTTAAGGAAGCAGCCTTTATCGCCCACGGCCAGCACCGCCAGGGCGTTGGCCTGACCCATTGCGGTCATGCGCGTGCCTTCTATCGGGTCGACGGCGATATCCACGGCATCGCCTTTACCGGTACCGACTTTTTCACCGATGTAGAGCATTGGCGCTTCGTCGATCTCGCCTTCGCCGATCACGATGGTGCCGTCGATGTTGACCTGGTTAAGCACAATGCGCATGGCATGGACGGCTGCGCCGTCTGCGGTATTTTTGTCACCACGACCCAGCCACTTATAGCCTGCAAGGGCAGCCGCTTCGGTGACGCGGGAAAACTCGATAGCAAGTTCACGTTTCATGAGGTACTCGTACAATCAAAAGGAATTGCACGAAGTTTATCACAGAGTGGGGAGGGGCGAGGGGACCGGTGCGGTCCGGGCCCCTCACCCTGACCCTCTCCCCAGGGGAGAGGGAATATATGATTACTCTTCGTGCTCTTCCCACGCCAGTGCGCGTTTCACCGCTTTCTTCCAGCCGCTGTAGCGGAAGTTACGCTCGGTGGTTTCGATGCCAGGGCGGAATTCGCGTTCGATCACCGCTTTTTCCTGCAGCTCGTCCAGGTTCTGCCAGAAGCCTACCGCCAGACCGGCAAGGTATGCCGCGCCCAGCGCCGTGACTTCACGCACTTCAGGACGCTCAACGCGGGTACCCAGAATGTCGGACTGGAACTGCATCAGGAAGTTATTCGCTACCGCACCGCCGTCCACGCGCAGGGCGTGCAGACGAATGCCGGAGTCCGCCTGCATCGCTTCCAGCACGTCGCGCGTCTGGTAGGCGATGGATTCCAGGGTGGCGCGAATAATGTGGTTAGAGTTAACGCCACGCGTCAGGCCAAAAATTGCGCCGCGTGCATACGGATCCCAGTACGGCGCGCCCAGACCGGTGAATGCAGGCACCACGTACACGCCGTTGGTGTCTTTCACTTTGGTCGCGAAGTACTCGGAGTCGAACGCATCGCTGATCAGCTTCATCTCGTCGCGCAGCCACTGGATAGACGCACCGGCCATGAACACCGCACCTTCCAGGGCATAGTTCACTTCGCCGCGTGGTCCACAGGCGATGGTGGTCAGCAGGCCGTTTTCTGATTTCACCGCTTTCTCGCCGGTGTTCATCAGCATAAAGCAGCCGGTGCCGTAGGTGTTCTTCGCCATCCCTTCTTTGACGCACAGCTGGCCGAACAGCGCCGCCTGCTGGTCACCGGCAATACCGGCGATAGGAATACGGGTGCCGCCTTTACCGCCGATGTTGGTCTGGCCGTAAACCTCAGAAGACTTGCGCACGTCAGGCAGCATCGCACGTGGGATATCCAGCGCGTCCAGCATCTTGTCATCCCACTCCAGGGTGTTGATGTTGAACAGCATGGTACGCGAGGCGTTGGTGTAGTCGGTGACGTGGACGCGTCCCTGGGTCATCTTCCAGATAAGCCAGGTGTCGACGGTGCCGAACAGCAGCTCGCCGCGTTTTGCACGTTCGCGTGAACCTTCCACGTGGTCGAGGATCCACTTCACTTTGGTGCCAGAGAAATACGGGTCAACCACCAAACCGGTGGCGCTGCGCACGTACTCTTCCATGCCGTCGCGCTTCAGCTGCTCGCAGATCTCAGAGGTACGGCGGCACTGCCAGACGATGGCGTTGTAAATAGGCTTACCGGTTTCACGTTCCCAGACAATCGTCGTTTCACGCTGGTTAGTGATACCAATCGCGGCAATCTCGTCGGAACTGATATCCGCTTTTGCCAGCACTTCGACCAGCGTGGAGCTTTGTGACGCCCAGATCTCCATTGGGTCGTGTTCGACCCAGCCTGGACGAGGATAAATTTGCTCAAATTCGCGCTGTGACACGCTGACGATGTTCGCGTCATGATCCATTACGACAGCGCGGGAGCTGGTAGTGCCCTGGTCGAGCGCAACGATATATTTTTTTTCGGTCATGGTATGTGTCCCGTAGTCAGATTACAGCGGAGCTTTTTGTTGTGCGGTAGAAGTCGTTTCCTTCTCCTCTTCCACACAGGTGTCGCACGGTAAATGGCGACCAATTAATTTGCGGTAGCTGAACGCACCCAGCGCAGCCCCGACAACTGGCGCAAACAGCGGTACCAGGAAGTAAGGAATGTCTTTGCCACCGGTGAAGGCGACATCGCCCCAGCCTGCGATAAAGGCGAACGCTTTAGGTCCGATATCACGCGCCGGGTTCATCGCGAAGCCGGTCAGCGGGCCCATGGAGGCACCAATCACCGCAATCAGCAGGCCAATCAGCAGTGGGGCCAGCGGGCCGCGCGGAATGCCGTTTCCGTCGTCGGTCAGCGCCAGGATAACGCCCATCAGAATAGCGGTAATCACCATTTCAACTGCGAACGCCTGCACAAAATTGATATGCGGGTTTGGATAGGTTGAGAAGATGCCTGCCAGATCCAGACTTTCGACGCTGCCGCGCACCATATGATGCGTCTGTTCGAAGTCGATGAAAAGATTGTAATAAAGCCCGTAAACTAACGCCGCTGCGCAAAACGCGCCGGCAAACTGAGAAAGAATGAAAGGAACTACTTTGCGTCCGTCGAAGCACGCGAACAGCCACAGTGCGATAGTCACCGCCGGGTTAAGATGTGCACCAGACACCCCTGCAGTCAGGTAGATGGCCATCGCCACGCCCAGACCCCAGATGATACTGATTTCCCACTGACCAAAACTGGCACCCGCCACTTTCAGTGCAGCGACACAGCCCACTCCGAAGAATATCAACAACCCGGTACCAAGGAACTCGGCAATGCACTGGCCTTTTAAGGTTGATGTCTGACTCATAATCGGAATCCTGAAGAAATTGATGTTTATTGTTAGCATGGCCGCCCGTGACAGCCACGATGCCCTGTAGACATAGTGTTAATTTATCGTTAACGAGCAAAAACGAGAAATATCGAAATCGAAATGTGTGGTCTGTGTCAATAAAATGAGCGTTTTCGCGCCATAAAGCACATTTTTGCAGCAGTACAGGATCAGTACAGGAATGTGAGCTGAATCATTTCATTAACGAATCAGTTAACAATTTAGGGGTATATGATGCGAACGCACCAGGACCAGACCTAAAAGTGTTGCAAACCGCGATCTGCGCGGTGTGTCGCTGGACACAGAGCGCCGCGCTCCATACAATCGACGGTATATGTCGTGCGCGTTTATGTTAAAGCGTCGCCTTGCAATTCAGGAGAGGTAGCATCATGTCTTTAGAAGTGTTTGAGAAACTGGAATCGAAAGTACAGCAGGCGATTGACACCATCACCCTGCTGCAGATGGAAATTGAAGAGCTGAAAGAGAAGAACAACAGCCTGGCGCAGGAAGTACAGAACGCGCAGCACGGCCGCGAAGAACTGGAGCGCGAAAACAACCAGCTGCGCGAACAGCAGAACGGCTGGCAGGATCGCCTGCAGGCGCTGCTGGGACGTATGGAAGAAGTCTGATTCCCACTGGGATGAACTGAACAGGCCGGGTAAGGCGATGCCGCTACCCGGCTTTTTTTATGGTTCTCGCTGACTGACACCCAACCATAAAAAAGGCCGCCAAAGGCGGCCTTAACGCTACTTGTCCTGCGCTATCATAGTAAAAGCAACGAACACATTCGGTTCATCACTCTTTACAACGAGTACGCTGGCGACAATGAACGCGATACATAAATAGCGTTTCATTATGCGGTCCCTGCAGCTAACCGCTCCACCGTTCACCACCGGTGATAAGTCGGTGGACACAAGCCCGGTTAAAGGTTGCTATACGGTTGTGAATACACCTTTCCCTGGACCGATGCCCATGTGCGAGATGGCGGAAAGGGACGATGCATCATAATGAGCAGCAGCAGCGTAGTTAAGGTTTTAATAGTTAATTAGGAATTTATAAAGGGTCGATGGGGTTACCTGAGATTTGAACCAGGGTAAGATAAAAATCCTGGTTAAAGGTTGCAAAACTCCCCAACGGACCGCGAATCCCGAGGGACAAAAAAACCGCCACATTGCTGTTGGCGGTTTTTTTATGGTCCACGCTTACGGTTTTATTACTCGATATCCAGCGGATCTTCGGAAAGGATAATGCCGGTATTATCGGCGTAGAGATGGTCGCCTGAGAAGAAGGTCACGCCGCCGAAATTGACGCGCACGTCGCTTTCGCCGATGCCGTCACCTGCCGCCCCTACCGGTATGGCTGCGATGGCCTGAATCCCGATATCCAGGTCTTCCAGATCGTCCACCTGGCGCACGGAACCGTACACCACTATGCCTTCCCACTCGTTTTGTGCGGCAATACCGGCCAGTTCAGCATCAATCAATGCGCGGCGTACGGAACCACCGCCATCGACCACCAGTACGCGGCCACGGCCGTTCTGTTCGAGCAGATCGTACAACAACCCGTTATCCTCGAAACATTTCACCGTGACGATCTGTCCGCCAAACGACGACCGCCCACCAAAGTTGGAGAACAGCGGTTCAACGACGTTGACATCTTCCTGGTAGATGTCACAAAGCTCGGAGGTATCGTATTTCATAGGTTTAACGCTCAGTTGCTGCGAATGTGTTCAGTATATCGTGCGAAATGCGTTGTTGGCAAAATCATCAATTGTTAATTGATATTTGTCAGCTAACTGAGCGTCTGGCTTAAGACAATCCCGATGACGAACAACAGGTTAGTCAGCAGCGCGCCTTTTACCGTGCGTTCCAGCATTGGCGGCATGGCGGCCGGACTGCGTTCGCGCATTACAAAACGGGCCTGCTTAATCAGCAGCGGCGCGGCAAGCACAAACAGCCAGCCCCACAGACTGTGCAGGGAAATAAGGTTAAACAGCGCCAGGCAGACCAGGGCACCCATCAGCAGGCAGGCATGGTAGCGACGCGCATTCACCGGCCCCAGACGGACCGCCAGGGTGTTTTTGCCGTTCTCCCGGTCGCTGTCGATATCGCGCAGGTTGTTGATGTTGAGCACCGCGGTCGCCAGCAGACCGCAGGCGGTCGCAGGCAGGAACAGCGCAGGGATCACCGTATGCGCCTGTAAGTACCAGCTTCCCATCACGCTCAGCCAGCCGAAGAACACCAGTACGGAGATATCCCCGAGCCCAATGTAGCCGTAAGGACGCGTGCCGACGGTGTAGGTGATGGCTGCGATAATGGCCAATAAACCCAGCACCAGGAAGCCAATAAAATCGCTGGGGGTCTTAGACGCCACTGTCACCAGCGCCAGACCCGATAAACAGATCAGCACCACGGTGATAATCAGCGCGCGCTTCATCTGCGCCTGGGTAATCACCCCTTTTTGCATCCCACGCAGCGGCCCGATACGGTCAGGTTTGTCGCTGCCTTTCACCGCGTCGCCATAGTCGTTGGCGAGGTTGGAGAGAATTTGCAGCAGGCCGGCGGTAATCAATGCCAGCGCGGCAACCAGCGGATCGAAATAACCCTGCCACCAGGCAAGCGCCGTACCGACGATAATCGCGGCAAAGGCCAGAGGGAGTGTTTTAGGGCGCAGACTTTCGAGCCACGCCTGAGTACGGCTGATGTCAGTCATAAGTATTTAGCCAATAAAAATGGGGGCATTAGCCCCCATTAAACGTGATGAGAATCCAGTAACCGCGATTATAGGATAAAACGGCTCAGATCTTCATCTGCCACTAACGCATCCAGATGTTTACTCACATATTCTGCGTCAATGGTAACGGTTTGACCGTTCAGATCGCTCGCGTCGTAAGAGATATCTTCCACCAGGCGTTCCAGCACGGTATGCAGACGACGCGCACCGATGTTTTCGGTGGTTTCGTTCACCTGCCATGCTGCCTGGGCAATACGTTTGATACCGTCTTCGGTGAACTCGAGGTTCACGCCTTCGGTCGCCATCAGCGCTTTGTACTGAACGGTTGCAGAGGCGTTTGGCTCGGTCAGGATACGTTCGAAGTCTTCGGTGGTCAGCGCCTGCAGCTCAACGCGGATAGGCAGACGGCCCTGCAGTTCCGGGATCAGATCCGACGGGCTGGCAACCTGGAAGGCACCTGATGCGATAAACAGGATGTGGTCCGTTTTCACCATGCCGTGCTTGGTGGAGACGGTGCAGCCTTCTACCAGCGGCAGCAGGTCGCGCTGAACGCCTTCGCGGGACACGTCCGGGCCGGAGCTGTTGCCGCCGCGCTTACAAATTTTGTCGATTTCGTCGATAAACACGATACCGTGCTGCTCAACCGCGTCGATAGCGTCCTGCTTCAGCTCTTCCGGATTGACCAGCTTCGCCGCTTCTTCTTCAATCAGCAGCTTCATCGCGTCTTTGATTTTCAGCTTACGTGTTTTTTGCTTCTGACCGCCCAGGTTCTGGAACATGGACTGCAGCTGGCTGGTCATCTCTTCCATGCCCGGAGGTGCCATGATTTCCACACCCATTGGCGCGGCAGCGAGATCGATCTCAATCTCTTTATCATCCAGCTGGCCTTCACGCAGTTTTTTGCGGAACGCCTGACGCGCAGCGGACGGTTCCGCCTGCTGTTCAGCCTGACCCCAGTTGTTTTTTGCCGGTGGGATCAGCACGTCGAGAATGCGCTCTTCGGCCATCTCTTCCGCGCGATAGCGGTTTTTCTCAATGGCCTGGACGCGCACCATTTTGATCGCCGAGTCGGTCAGATCGCGGATGATGGAGTCCACTTCTTTACCCACATAGCCCACTTCGGTGAACTTGGTGGCTTCAACTTTGATGAACGGCGCGTTAGCCAGCTTTGCAAGACGACGGGCGATTTCGGTTTTACCGACGCCGGTCGGGCCGATCATCAGAATGTTTTTCGGCGTCACTTCGTGGCGCAGCTCTTCGTCAAGCTGCATACGACGCCAGCGGTTACGCAGGGCGATAGCCACGGAACGCTTAGCGTTATCCTGGCCGATAATGTGTTTGTTCAGTTCGCTGACAATTTCGCGTGGGGTCATTTCAGACATGGGAGATCCTTACGCTTTGGAGGTCAATTCTTCGATGGTGTGGTTGTGGTTGGTATAGATGCAGATATCACCTGCAATATCCAACGCCTTCACCGCGATATCACGCGCGTTCATGTCGGTATTTTCCAACAGTGCGCGGGCAGCAGCCTGGGCATAAGGGCCGCCAGAGCCGATAGCAATCAGGTCATTTTCCGGCTGAATCACGTCACCGTTACCGGTGATGATCAGCGAAGCGGTTTCATCGGCGACCGCCAGCAGCGCTTCGAGCTTGCGCAGCATGCGGTCGGTACGCCAGTCTTTCGCCAGCTCAACGGCGGCTTTCACCAGATGACCCTGGTGCATTTCCAGTTTACGTTCAAACAGTTCAAACAGCGTGAAGGCATCTGCCGTGCCGCCTGCAAAGCCGGCGATCACTTTGTCGTTGTAGAGACGACGCACTTTCTTCACGTTGCCTTTCATGACGGTATTACCCAGCGTGGCCTGGCCATCACCGGCGATTACCACATGGCCGTTACGGCGTACACTTACTATTGTTGTCACGAGCAGACCCCCTGGTTACAGAATCGGGAAACAGAAGCCCTGAGCCTGTGCCCAGGGCTGAATTAAATGATAGATGGGGGGGATTTTGGGGGTTTCAACCCCCGGAGGCGAGTCGAATGCAGTTTGTGTGACCGGCGATTTTCAAACGAGAAAGGGTGCCATCGGCATTTTCTTTGCCTTTGACCGGACCAATCACCACGCGATTCCAGCCGTTATTGGTGGTAATACGCGAATCAAACCCTTCAAAGGCCAGCTGCGCGCGCACCGTTTCCGCCTGCTCCGCACCTTTGAACGAACCGCACTGTACCATCCAGCGACGTTCGTCTTTTTTCTCCGCCGTCTGCTTCGGCGCTTCGGTCTCTTTCGTGACCGGCGCGGCCTGCTGCGTTTTCGGCTGCTGGGCGGTGGTGTGCGCTGGCGTCTGGAGCAGATCCTGATACGGCTGAGCCGCCTGCTTCTGCGGCTGCGCTTTAGGCTGCTGCTGGACAGGCTGAGACTGCACCGTACGCGTCGGCTGCTGATACGGCTGTTCCGTTACCCGCGGCTGTGCCTTCGGCTGCTGTACCGGCTGGGTTTGCGCCCACTGCTGTTGCTGCTGAATCTGCTGTTGTGCCTGGCGACGCTGCAGCGTTTGCTGACGCTGTTCCGGCGTTTGCTCATTCCACGGCACTTCGTTCAGCTGCGTAGGCTGCTGGCGCATATCGGCCTGCATTTGTGCCAGCAGCTGACGCTGTTCATCCGTAAGCTGATTCGCATTCTGCACTTCACCACCCGCAGAAGGTTCGGTTGGCGCACGTACCCCAGGCTGACGGCTTTCCAGCTCTTTGATATAGCGCCAACGCTCTTCAGGCTTCGGAGGGAGGCCATTTCCGGCGACTTTACTGGCCTGAAGCGCCTCAGACTCTTCTTTTTTATGGTGCGTGATAAAGTACAGGCCACCAATAAAGGCGACGACTACAGCCGCAGCAATAGCGACCATTGCTGGCGAGACAGCAGGCAGGTTACGTTGCTTTTTTCTTGAGCTACTCTTTTTGCGTCGCGAAGGTGCCGGCTGGCCGCGACGTACATAATCTCGTTGTGCCACTATCGTTTCGCTGTATTTATTCGTTCGTCAGTCCGCCATGTTACTTAAGCGGCGGGGCTTTGACCAGATAAGGGTATCCGAAAGACGTTTACTTTAAGTCAATGCCTGGGTCGTGCCGCGGACGATCAGTTCGCAGTCCAGCAACCGTGAGCCGCTGCTAACTGTTTGACCGTGAAGCTGATCCAGCAGAAGCAGCATCGCTTCGCGGCCGATTTGATAGCGCGGCTGAGCGACCGTTGAGAGCGGCGGATCGCAAAATTCCGAAAGCGAAATATTATCGAAACCGATGATGGATAAATCTTTCGGTATGCGAAGGCCGCGGCGTTTGGCATACGATAATGCGCCCAGCGCCATCACGTCGCTGTGGCAAAATACGGCGGTTGGCGGCTCAGGCAGGTCCAGAAGTTTCTCCAGCGCCTGTCCACCCGCAGCGAAGGTAAAATCACCGCGCGCAATGTAGTGCGGATCGACGGTCACGCCGGTACGGCGCAGCGCCTGAACGTAACCCTGCAAACGGTAGTGACACAGCGGCATCTCTTCCGGTCCGGCGATGCAGCCAATACGCTTATGCCCCAGCTCCTGGAGATAGTTTACGGCGTTAAACGCGGCGGTAAGGTTATCGATATGGACCGTCGGCAGCTCCAGCTCTGGCGCAAACTCGTTGGCCATCACCATCGGCGGTAAATTACGCTGCTCTTCGATGCTGGCATCAAACGGCAGGCGAGAGCCAAGCAGCAGCATGCCGTCGATCTGCTTGGTGATAATGAGGTCGATGAAGGTTTTTTCCTGCTGGTTCTGATGGGCGCAGTCGCCAATCAGCACCAGGTACCCCTGCTCCGCCGCAGTGACTTCTATGCCGCGGATAATCTCGCTAAAGAAAGGGTCACAGATGTCCGGCACAATCACCAGGATGGTGCGCGACTCGTTGCGTTTGACGTTACGTCCCATTGCCTGCGGAAAATAGCCCACTTCAAGCGCAGCCTGCTCCACCCGGTTACGGGTCGCCTGGGAGACTTTATCCGGGTTCATTAATGCGCGGGATACTGTTGCCGTAGAGACCTGTGCTTTCTGGGCAACGTCTTTCATGGTCGCAGCCGCAACCTCTTTCCTGGACTTCAACGTCTTCTCCTCGCCTGAACACCGAACTTCTGACATCACCATTTTTACAGATAGTTAATGGAATCGGTTACAGAATTTTCATAAAAAGTGTGAGGAGCGTTAAATTTTTCGATCCAGCTTCAGCCTTCGATAGGGTCGACGTCCAGCACCCACTTCACTTTTCGCGCTTCGGGCAGGGT
This sequence comes from Enterobacter cloacae complex sp. BZL2005, assembly GCF_049238885.1. Lineage (NCBI taxonomy): Bacteria > Pseudomonadati > Pseudomonadota > Gammaproteobacteria > Enterobacterales > Enterobacteriaceae > Enterobacter > Enterobacter cloacae complex sp. BZL2005. The sequence continues at coordinate 74,524 of NZ_JBMKGI010000016.1, forward strand.
GTTAATCAGCACCAGCGCGCCGCTGACAATATGCTGAAGACGAATGCGCGAGGGGTGCTGGAGCAAGATCTGCCAGCGGAAACGGCCGCCGCGTTTTGGCGCGAGGGCAGGCACCGGGCCCAAAATCCACAGCTGACTATCCACCAGCGGGCTGGCCTGCAGGAGGTTTCTCAGCTGCTGCAGGAAAAGTGGCGCCTGCTGGTTGTTATGATCTTCCGCGCGGATGATGACATGGCTGGTCCACGGCGGTAGCTGCATGGTCTGGCGTTCGGCCAGCGCCTGCTCGGCAAAGGCGTCATAGCCTTTGTGCAGCAGGGTTTGCAGCAGCGGGTGCTCCGGGTGGTGCGTTTGCAGCACCACTTCGCCCTGTTTACCGGCGCGTCCTGCACGCCCTGCAACCTGGGTGTAAAGCTGGGCGAAGCGCTCGGCGGAGCGGAAATCTGCCGAGAACAGCGCGCCGTCCACGTCCAGCAGGGCGACCAGCGTCACGTCCGGGAAGTGGTGGCCTTTGGCCAGCATCTGGGTGCCAATCAGGATGCGCGCGCCACCGCGATGCACTTCCGCCAGCTGCTGTTCGAGTGCGCCTTTGCGGCTGGTGGTGTCCCGGTCGATACGCGAAATCGGCACGTCCGGGAAAAAGGGCCCAAGCGCCTGCTCCAGCTGTTCCGTCCCCAGACCGACCGGCACAATATGCGTTGAGCCACACGACGGGCACTGGCGCGGCACCGGACGCTGGCTGTCGCAGTGGTGGCAGCGCAGATGACGCTGGGCCTGATGGAAGGTGTAGTAGTGATCGCAGCGCGGGCATTCGGCAATCCAGCCGCAGTCGTGGCACAGCAGGGCAGGTGCAAATCCGCGACGGTTGAGGAACAGAATGACCTGATTCCCCGCCTGCAAATGCTGGCGCATGCGGGTAATAAGCGCGGGCGCTAGCCCTGCCTGAACCTGCTGACCTTTCAAATCCAGCACGTGCTGAATGGCCGGACGGGCATTCCCCGCGCGACGCGTCAGGCGCAGCATGTGGTATTTACGCTGGCGCACGTTGTGCAGCGTTTCGAGCGCAGGCGTGGCGGATCCCAGAACAATGGGAATTTGCTCGCTGTGCGCGCGGTAGACGGCCAGATCGCGGGCGTGATAGCGCCAGCCTTCCTGCTGTTTATAGGAGCTGTCGTGCTCTTCGTCGATCACGATAACGCCAAGATTTTTAAACGGCGTGAACAGCGACGAGCGGGTGCCGATCACAATCGCTGCTTCGCCGTTTTTCGCTTTCAGCCAGGCGCTGAGCCGCTCGCTGTCGTTCAGGCCGGAGTGCAGCACCTCAACCGGCGCGTTAAAGCGCTCGCGGAATCGGGCGATGGTTTGCGGCGTCAGGCCAATTTCCGGCACCATCACCAGCGCCTGTTTGCCCTGCGCGAGCACGTTTTCCAGCACGCTCAGGTAAACTTCGGTCTTGCCGGAACCGGTGACCCCCGCCAGCAGCCAGGCAGAGAAACGATCGGAGGCGCTATGAATTGCGCCTACCGCGGTGGCCTGCTCGGTATTCAGACGCAGGCGATCCCCTGAAACGGAGAAACTCTCCCGCCAGTCGTTAAGGGCAGGCGCCTCGCTTGCCAGGTCGCTCAGCCCTTTTTTTCTTAATGCCTGTAGCGCCGTTTCGCTGACCTCAAGCTCGTCGACCTGATGCCGCCAGATTTTCCCCTGACGCAGCGCCGCCAGCGCCTGCTGCTGTTTCTGCGAGCGCTTCAGGCTGTTGATGTCGACGGCCTGGCCTTCCTCCGTGGCAAACCAGTACCACATTGGCGCATGGCTGGCGCTCTTGCCCTGACGCAGCATAATTGGCAGGGCGTGGAACAGGACGTCGCCGATGGGGTGATGATAATAATCCGCCGCCCACAGCAGCAGTCGCCAGGTGCTGGTGGAGTAGACGGGCTCGCTGTCCAGCACCTCAACGACCGATTTCAGTTCGTTAAGCGGCAGTTCGCTCTTATCGCTGACGGAGACGACGATCCCCACGCGCTGCTGTTTGCCAAACGGCACGGTCACGCGACAGCCCGCTTTGGCGCTCATGCTGTCGGGCAGCAGATAGTCAAAGGTGCGGGGAAGCGGAACGGGCAGGGCAACGTGAGCGACGGGCATCGAATCTTCCTGACTTGAAAAGTGGCGCGTTAGTATACACATTAGTAAAAGCGGCGTGCGGATCAGTTTGCATACGTTGGTCAAATTCTGTATGATTCGCCGCCTTTGGTGTACTTTACGCCAAAGAACTTACAATCAACATCGCGTGGTGTCTGGCGTTAGGGCTGGAAGAGCGACGCGGCCTTAACTGAGGTTCTCCCATGAAAAAAGATATTCACCCGAAATACGAAATGATTACTGCAAACTGTTCTTGCGGTAACTCTATCCAGATCCGCTCTACCGTGGGTCACGATCTGAACCTGGACGTGTGCGGCAAATGCCACCCGTTCTACACTGGTAAGCAGCGTGATGTTGCAACCGGTGGCCGTGTTGACCGCTTCAACAAGCGTTTCAGCATCCCGGGCGCTAAATAAGTTTCCCGAAAAAAAGGCACCGCAAGGTGCCTTTTTTGTATCCGCTTCTCAGTATTCCCACGTCTCCGGGTCAATACCCAGTTCACGCATGATCACCTTCGCCTCTTCCGGGATTTCGTCACTACGCTCTTTGCGCAGATCGTCATCGTTCGGCAACGGTTGACCGGTAAACGCATGCAGAAACGCTTCGCACAGCAGTTCGCTGTTGGTTGCGTGGCGCAGGTTGTTCACCTGACGACGCGTACGTTCATCGGTGAGGATCTTCAACACCTTCAGAGGAATGGAAACCGTAATTTTCTTTACTTGCTCACTCTTCTTACCGTGCTCAGCGTATGGGCTGATATATTCGCCGCTCCATTCAGCCATGAGATACCTTTAATCCTCTCAGTCATTTATCTAAAGGTGCAAAACCGGTAACCACCCGTTTTGAACCGCAATCTTGCCTAGTTTACCGTAGAGACGATACCGTGGCACGGATATTGCCGCTGCAGCGTGCACTAAAGCATATAATTTTAACGGCTATTTGCGCATTGCTCAATCTATACGCAAAGAAGTTTAGATGTCCAGATGTATTGACGTCCATACTTTCAATGTTTACTCTGGTGCCTGACTTTTCACCTCATTCGCCAGGAAGCCCTCACCATGACGCGTAAACAAGCCACTATCGCAGTGCGTAGCGGATTAAATGATGACGAGCAGTACGGCTGCGTTGTTCCGCCCATTCATCTTTCCAGTACCTACAACTTCACCGGATTTAATGAACCCCGTGCGCATGATTACTCGCGTCGTGGCAACCCTACGCGTGACGTGACCCAGCGCGCGCTGGCCGAACTGGAAGGTGGCGCAGGGGCAGTATTAACCAATACCGGCATGTCTGCCATTCATCTGGTGACCACGGTGTTCCTGAAGCCTGGCGACCTGCTGGTTGCGCCGCACGATTGCTACGGCGGCAGCTATCGTCTGTTTGACAGCCTGGCAAAGCGCGGCTGCTATCGCGTGCTGTTTGTCGATCAAAACGACGAACAGGCGCTGAAACAGGCGCTGGCAGAGAAACCGAAGCTGGTTCTGGTGGAAAGTCCAAGCAATCCATTGTTGCGCGTTGTCGATATTGCGAAAATTTGTCAGCTCGCAAGGGATGCGGGAGCGATAAGTGTAGTGGATAATACGTTCCTCAGTCCGGCCCTTCAGAACCCACTCGCACTGGGTGCCGATCTGGTGTTGCATTCATGCACTAAATATCTGAACGGCCATTCTGACGTGGTAGCAGGCGTGGTGATTGCCAAAGATCCTGACGTTGTCACCGAACTGGCATGGTGGGCCAATAATATTGGCGTCACCGCAGGCGCCTTCGACAGCTACCTGCTGTTGCGCGGCATCCGTACGCTGTCGCCGCGCATGGACGTGGCGCAGCGCAATGCTCAGGCGATTGTCGACTTCCTGAAAACCCAGCCGCTGGTGAAGAAGCTGTACCACCCGTCGCTGCCGGAAAACCAGGGGCACGAGATTGCCGCGCGCCAGCAGAAAGGGTTTGGCGCGATGTTAAGTTTTGAACTGGACGGTGACGAGCAAACGCTGCGTCGCTTCCTGAGCGGGCTGTCATTGTTTACGCTGGCGGAATCCTTAGGTGGGGTTGAAAGCTTGATCTCCCACGCCGCGACCATGACGCACGCAGGAATGGCACCCGAAGCACGTGCCGCCGCCGGGATTTCTGAGACGCTGCTGCGGATCTCAACCGGTATCGAAGATTCTGAAGATTTAATTGCCGATCTGGAAAATGGCTTCCGGGTCGCAGCCAAGGGGTAATCATGAGTGTGATAGCGCAGGCAGGGGCGAAGGGTCGTCAGCTGCACAAGTTTGGTGGTAGTAGTCTTGCTGATGTGAAATGTTACCTGCGTGTCGCAGGGATCATGACGGAATATTCACAGCCGGGTGACATGATGGTTGTCTCGGCGGCGGGCAGCACCACCAACCAGTTGATTAGCTGGCTGAAACTGAGCCAGACCGATCGCCTTTCTGCGCATCAGGTGCAACAGTCATTACGTCGCTATCAGAGCGAATTGATTGCCGGCCTGCTGCCTGCGGACGTGGCGGACGGGCTGATCGGCGCCTTCACGCACGATCTTGAGCGTCTGGCTGCCCTGCTGGACAGCGGCATTACCGATGCGGTGTATGCCGAAGTGGTGGGCCACGGTGAAGTATGGTCCGCGCGCCTGATGGCTGCGGTTCTGCAACACCTGGGTGTGGACGCCGCCTGGCTTGACGCGCGTGATTTCCTGCGTGCCGAACGCGCCGCGCAGCCGCAGGTGGATGAAGGGTTATCCTACCCGCTGCTGCAACAGCTGCTGGTGCAGCACCCGGGCAAACGCATTGTGGTTACCGGCTTTATCAGCCGCAGCAACGCGGGTGAAACCGTGCTGCTGGGCCGTAACGGCTCCGACTACTCGGCGACGCAAATCGGTGCTCTGGCGGGCGTGTCCCGCGTCACCATCTGGAGCGACGTGGCCGGTGTTTATAGCGCGGACCCGCGCAAAGTAAAAGATGCCTGCCTGCTGCCGCTGCTGCGCCTGGATGAAGCCAGCGAGCTGGCGCGTCTGGCGGCACCGGTGCTGCACGCCCGTACGCTGCAGCCGGTTTCTGGTAGCGATATTGACCTGCAGCTGCGCTGCAGCTATACCCCGGATCAAGGCTCCACGCGCATTGAGCGCGTGCTGGCCTCTGGTACCGGGGCGCGTATTGTTACGAGCCACGACGACATCTGCCTGATTGAGTTCCAGGTTCCTGCGGGCCAGGACTTCAGGCTGGCACATAAAGAGATCGACACGATCCTGAAACGCGCCCAGGTGCGTCCGCTGGCCGTGGGTGTGCATAATGACCGCCAGCTGCTGCAGTTCTGCTATACCGCAGAAGTGGCGGACAGCGCGCTGAAAATTCTGGATGAAGCGGGCCTGCCGGGCGAGCTTCGCCTGCGTCAGGGGCTGGCGCTGGTGGCGATGGTGGGCGCGGGCGTCACCCGTAACCCGCTGCACTGCCACCGCTTCTGGCAGCAGCTGAAAGGCCAGCCGGTGGAGTTCACCTGGCAGTCGGAAGAGGGCATCAGCCTGGTTGCCGTTCTGCGCAAAGGGCCAACCGAAAGCCTGATTCAGGGTCTGCATACCTCTCTGTTTCGCGCGGAAAAACGCATCGGCCTGGTGCTGTTTGGTAAAGGCAACATCGGTTCCCGCTGGCTGGAGCTGTTCGCCCGCGAACAGGTCACGCTCTCGGCGCGTACCGGGTTTGAATTTATTCTCGCAGGCGTGGTGGACAGTCGCCGCAGCCTGCTGAACTACGAAGGGCTGGATGCCAGCCGCGCGCTTGCCTTCTTTAATGATGAAGCCGTCGAGCAGGATGAAGAGTCGCTGTTCCTGTGGATGCGTGCGCACCCGTATGACGATCTGGTGGTGCTGGACGTGACCGCCAGCGAACAGCTTGCCGATCAGTATCTTGATTTCGCCAGCCACGGTTTCCACGTCATCAGTGCGAACAAACTGGCGGGGGCAAGCAGCACCGATAAATACCGCCAGATCCACGACGCGTTTGAAAAAACCGGCCGTCACTGGCTGTATAACGCCACCGTGGGCGCGGGCCTGCCGGTAAACCACACCGTGCGCGACCTGATTGAAAGCGGTGACAGCATTCTGGCGCTGAGCGGTATCTTCTCCGGTACGCTCTCCTGGCTGTTCCTGCAGTTCGACGGCACCGTGCCGTTCACCGACCTGGTGGATCAGGCGTGGCAGCAGGGCTTAACGGAACCCGATCCGCGCGTTGACCTCTCCGGTAAAGACGTGATGCGCAAGCTGGTGATCCTGGCGCGTGAAGCCGGTTATGACATCGAGCCGGATTCCGTCCGCGTCGAGTCGCTGGTGCCTGCCGGCTGTGAAGAGGGTTCTGTGGATCATTTCTTTGAAAATGGTGAAGAGCTTAACGAGCAGATGGTGCAGCGTCTGGAAGCGGCGAACGAGATGGGTCTGGTGCTGCGTTACGTAGCGCGTTTCGAGGCCAACGGAAAAGCGCGCGTCGGTGTCGAGGCGGTGCGTCCTGAACATCCGCTGGCGGCGCTGCTGCCGTGCGATAACGTCTTCGCCATCGAAAGCCGCTGGTACCGCGATAACCCGCTGGTGATCCGCGGCCCGGGCGCCGGGCGCGACGTCACCGCTGGGGCAATCCAGTCCGACATCAACCGTCTGGCTAAGCTGCTGTAAAAACTCAATTTCCCTCTCCCTGTGGGAGAGGATTAGGGTGAGGGCATCGGACCGCGCTCACCCCCATCATGAATTTCCCTCATCTTCCCTGAGCAAACCTCACCGTTATTGTTGATTATTTCTATTGACGTCCCCCCGCTTTTCCGTCATTTTTACATCTGGACGTCTAAACGTATAGAAGTTCACAAAACAACAGACAATGACACGCGATTGATAGGGGTAGGGTATGAGCTTTTTTCACGCCAACCAGCGGGAAGCACTGAACCAGAGCCTGGCCGAAGTAAACGGCCAGATTAACGTCTCTTTTGAATTTTTCCCGCCGCGCACCAGTGAAATGGAGCAAACCCTGTGGAGCTCTATCGATCGTCTCAGCAGCCTGAAACCAAAGTTTGTCTCCGTGACCTACGGTGCGAACTCTGGCGAGCGTGACCGTACGCACAGCATCATTAAAGGCATCAAAGATCGTACCGGTCTGGAAGCGGCGCCGCACCTCACCTGTATCGACGCTACCCGCGACGAGCTGCGTGCCATCGCCCAGGACTACTGGAATAACGGCATCCGTCATATTGTCGCGCTGCGCGGCGACCTCCCGCCCGGCAGCGGCAAGCCAGAGATGTATGCGGCCGACCTGGTTGGGCTGCTGAAAGAGGTGGCAGATTTCGATATCTCCGTGGCTGCTTACCCTGAGGTTCACCCGGAAGCGAAAAGCGCCCAGGCGGATCTGCTTAACCTCAAGCGTAAAGTGGAGGCCGGTGCCAACCGCGCCATTACCCAGTTCTTCTTTGATGTCGAAAGCTACCTGCGCTTCCGTGACCGCTGCGTCTCCGCGGGCATCGACGTTGAAATTATCCCGGGCATTCTGCCGGTCTCTAACTTCAAACAGGCGAAGAAATTCGCCGATATGACCAACGTGCGCATTCCGCTGTGGATGTCCAAAATGTACGAAGGTCTGGATGATGACCCGGAAACCCGCAAGCTGGTGGGGGCCAATATCGCCATGGACATGGTGAAAATCTTAAGCCGTGAAGGGGTGAAAGACTTCCACTTCTACACGCTAAACCGCGCGGAGATGAGCTATGCCATCTGCCATACTTTGGGCGTTCGCCCCGCGTAAAACACCGAAAGCCCTCTTAAATAGAGGGCTTTTTAACAGGGTAAAAAGTTAAAAGGTATCAGCTATCGAATCTGTGGATTAATTCAACTATAACTTATTGCTAGTGGTGTATATCGTAACGGTAACACTGTAAAAGGGAGCATAGCGATGAGCACGTCAGACGAGACCAATAAAGCGGCATCAGTCGGCAAATGCCCGTTCCATCAGGGCGGCGTCGATCACAGCGCGGGCGCAGGTACAGGCAGCCGCGACTGGTGGCCAAAACAACTCCGCATCGATCTTCTTAACCAACATTCCAATCGTTCGAACCCGCTGGGTGAAGACTTCGACTACCGCAAAGAATTCAGCAAGCTTGATTACTCTGCCCTTAAAGGCGACCTCAAAGCACTTTTAACCGACTCTCAACCGTGGTGGCCTGCCGACTGGGGCAGCTATGCGGGCCTGTTTATCCGTATGGCGTGGCACGGTGCGGGTACCTATCGCTCCGTGGACGGGCGCGGTGGGGCAGGACGCGGTCAACAGCGCTTTGCGCCACTGAACTCCTGGCCGGATAACGTAAGCCTGGATAAAGCGCGCCGTCTGCTGTGGCCTATCAAGAAAAAATACGGACAAAAAATCTCCTGGGCCGACCTGTTTATCCTCGCGGGTAACGTGGCGCTGGAGAACTCCGGCTTCCGTACCTTTGGTTTTGGTGCCGGGCGTGAAGACGTCTGGGAACCGGATCTGGACGTGAACTGGGGTGATGAAAAAGCCTGGCTGACCCACCGTGACCCGGAAGTGCTGGCTAAGCGTCCTCTGGCAGCCACCGAAATGGGCCTGATCTACGTGAACCCGGAAGGGCCGAACGCCAGCGGTGAACCGCTGTCAGCGGCGGCAGCGATTCGTGCGACCTTCGGCAACATGGGCATGAACGATGAAGAGACCGTCGCGCTGATTGCAGGCGGCCACACCCTCGGCAAGACTCACGGCGCGGGTGAAGCCACCCACGTGGGTACCGACCCCGAAGCCTCACCGATTGAAGCACAGGGCCTGGGCTGGGCCAGCACGCACGGCACGGGGGTTGGTGCTGATGCCATTACCTCCGGGCTGGAAGTTATCTGGTCACAAACCCCGACCCAGTGGAGCAACTACTTCTTCGAGAACCTGTTCAAATACGAATGGGTACAGACCCGCAGTCCGGCAGGGGCGATTCAGTTTGAAGCCGTGGATGCGCCGGAAATCATGCCCGATCCGTTCGACCCGTCGAAAAAACGCAAGCCTACCATGCTGGTCACCGACCTGACGCTGCGCTTCGACCCGGAATTCGAGAAGATTTCCCGCCGCTTCCTGAACGACCCGCAGGCTTTCAACGAAGCCTTCGCGCGTGCCTGGTTCAAGCTGACCCACCGTGATATGGGGCCAAAATCGCGTTACCTTGGCCCGGAAGTGCCGAATGAAGATCTGATTTGGCAGGACCCGCTGCCGCAGGCGGTGTTCAATCCGACGAAAGAAGACATTGAAAGCCTGAAGGCGGAAATCGCTGCCTCTGGTCTCTCCGTGAGCGAACTGGTTTCCGTTGCCTGGGCGTCAGCCTCGACCTTCCGCGGCGGCGATAAGCGTGGCGGTGCCAACGGCGCGCGTCTGGCGCTGGCGCCTCAGCGTGACTGGGACGTGAACGCTGCGGCGGTTCGCGCGCTGCCAGCCCTGGAAGCTATCCAGCGCACCACCAACAAAGCCTCTCTGGCCGATATCATCGTACTGGCGGGTGTGGTAGGCGTTGAGCAGGCCGCAAAAGCGGCAGGTGTGTATGTCACCGTACCGTTCACGCCGGGCCGCGTTGATGCGCGTCAGGATCAGACGGATATCGAGATGTTTAACCTGCTCGAACCGATTGCCGATGGTTTCCGCAACTACCGTGCGCAGGTGGATGTGTCCACCACGGAGTCTCTGCTGATTGATAAAGCCCAACAGCTGACGCTGACTGCGCCAGAACTGACGGTGCTGATCGGCGGCCTGCGCGTACTGGGTGCCAACTTTGATGGCAGCAAGAACGGCGTGTTTACCAACCGTGAGGGCGTGCTGAGCACTGATTTCTTCGTGAACCTGCTGGATATGAACACGCAGTGGAAGGCGACCGATGAGTCCAATGAGCTGTTTGCCGGAAGCGATCGCACCAGCGGTGAAGTGAAATATACCGCCACCCGCGCCGATCTGGTCTTCGGCTCTAACGCCGTCCTGCGCGCGCTGGCCGAGGTTTACGCCAGCGATGATGCGCATGAGAAGTTTGTCCGCGACTTCGTTGCCGCCTGGGCGAAGGTCATGGATCTGGATCGGTTTGACGTGAAGTAGCCAGTGTGCCGGGTGGCGGCTACGCCTTACCCGGCCTACAAATTAAAGTGCCATGTAGGCCGGGTAAGCGCAGCGCCACCCGGCTTTTTTATTACTCCCACTCCTGCAGGAATCGCTGTCCATACTGGTCTGCCACCAGCAGCGCCGCATACACCTGATCCGGCGTGACGCCCCCCGGCATGTTGTGGATCGTTTCTCCTTCCGCACATGAGGCTTCGGCAATCAGACGCATTTTGGCTGGAATATCCTCTTTGATGTTCAGCTGTGCCAGGGTGATCGGCAGCCCTACGCTGTGGCAAAGCGCCGCGACGGTCTCAATTTCTTCTACCGGCGCGTTTTCCAGCACCAGCTGCGTCAGCGTACCAAACGCCACTTTCTCCCCATGATAGAAGTGATGCGCGTCCGGCACCGCCGTCATGCCGTTATGAATAGCGTGTGCCGCCGCCAGCCCGCCACTTTCAAAGCCGACGCCGCTGAGATAGGTGTTGGCTTCGATAATGCGTTCCAGAGCAGGCGTCACCACATGCTGTTCCGCCGCCAGCATCGCTTTTTCACCCTCTTCAACCAGCGTGTTGTAGCACAGCTCGGCGAGCGCTAATGCCGCCTGTGTGCATTTACCCCCGGCCATAGTGGTCGCGCCGCTGCGCGAGCAGGCGCGTGCTTCAAACCAGGTCGCCAGCGCGTCGCCAATCCCGGCGGCCAGCAGACGTGCAGGCGCACCTGCTACTACTTTCGTATCCACGATGACCATGTTCGGGTTGTGCGGCAGCATCAGGTAGCGATCGAACTCGCCGCTGTCGGTGTAAATAACGGAAAGGGCGCTGCACGGCGCGTCGGTGGACGCGATAGTCGGCGCAATGGCGACCGGCACGTCCATAAAGTGAGCCAGCGCTTTCGCGGTATCAAGCGTTTTACCGCCACCAATACCCAGCACCGCCAGGCAGTCGGCGCTGTCGGCCAGCTTTTTCAGGCGATCGATTTCATTTTGCGAACATTCGCCGCCAAACGGCGCAATTTCGGCATGCAGTTCGGCTTTTTTAAAACTCTGGCGCAGGGTCTCTTCGACAAAACCCAGCACAAACTTATCGCCGACGACCAGCCAGCGGTTTGCCAGGGGTTTCAGATAGTTGCCGAGACGAGTCAGCACATCCGCGCCCTGGATATATTTCCCCGGCGATTGAATGATACGGTCCATAACAGTTCTCCCTTAGAGGTTGAGGTTACCAAACGCGTTTTTCCAGTCCTGCTCGAACTTCTCTATGGCTGACTCTACCGCCGGCGTACCGAGCATGTGTTGCGCTACGTCTAAGGGAAGCGTGATTGCTTCACATCCTGCCAACAGGCAGTCGAGCGCCTGACGCGGCGTTTTGAAGCTGGCGGCCAGTACTTTACTGCCCGGCGCGTGCAGCTCCAGCAGGGACTGCAGTTCCTGAACCATGCGAATGCCGTCACCGCCCTGCGCGTCGACGCGGTTGACGTACGGCGCGACATATTTCGCCCCTGCGAGTGCGGCGAGCAAGCCCTGCGCCGCGCTGTAAACGGCGGTGCCCAGCGTGGTTATCCCCTCTTTTTTCAAGGCCTTAATTGCGATAAGTCCCTGAGCCGTTACCGGGATTTTCACCACAATGCCCGGAATGGCGTTACTCAGACGTTTGGCTTCTGCCACCATGCCTTCGGCATCGCGGCTCATGGTTTGAGCAAACAGCGTGCCTTCCGGCCCGATGGCTTGTTGCAGGCGCGGCAGCACGTCCCAGATGGATTCACGGCTGGCGGCAATGATGCTCGGGTTGGTGGTGACGCCCGCAATGGGAAAAATGCGCGCCAGGCGTTCAACTTCCGCCACGTTGGCGGTATCCAGGTACAGTTCCATTATTTTTCCTTAAGTCAGAAAGGTTGAATAAAGAATACGGCGCACCCAGGCGCGGCGAATACAGGTCAATTTTGCCAAATACTGGACAAATGTAATGTCCTTGGCGAAGTGAGAGAGCGATCACAATGCTACTTTTTGGCGATCAGCTGGCTATGGTACTGGCGTCGATATTCGGAAGGGGAACGTTCGGTGTGCTTGCGAAAGAGACGGCAAAAGTAGTTGCTGTCCGTAAATCCACAGCGTGTGGCGATATCTTTAATTTTGAGATCGTAGCCTTTCAGCAGCTGACGCGCATGTTCCAGGCGCGTTTTTGTTAAATATTCATTGAATCCGACGCTGCCGACTTTCTGGAATAGATGGGAAAGGTAGTTTGGTGAGATGTAGAACGCCTGTGCCACGGATTCGCGAGTTAACAAAGAGGCATAATTTTCTTCGATATAGCTCCGAACGGCTTCGAACAGTGCCCGGCTGCGGCTGTCGGTGTGAATTTCGCTTCCAAGCAGATCCCGGCAGTGGCTGAGCAGGCTTAAAACCACCAGCCTTGCTGTGTCCTGCTCTTCTGGCTGCATCTGTAATTCGGTGAGCGTTTGCAGAAGAAAAGCCCCCGTTCGCGGACCACGTCGGGCAACCTGGAGTTGTTGTAAGAGCACATTGTCATGCTGTAACTCGATTGTAAGCTGCTGCTTACCGAAATGTATGCTCAGGGCGTGAGGCGCAGGATGCGTAATTTGTCCAAAAAAAGAAAAAATCGCCTCGCAGGGTGTGTCAAGGGTAATGCCGAGGCAGGGAGAGGTTCGGGGATGCTGTTCAGCCAGCGCTGAGAAATGAATCTGACCCAGCGGTAACGTGCGGTTCACCAGGTCTGTCAAAATCTGGGTGATATCGGAATGCATAAGGAGACTACCGAAATTTGCCGGGTGGCGCTAACGCTTACCCGGCCTACTTATCGTAGGCCCGTGCAAGCGCAGCGCCGCCGGGCGTAAAGCATTAGCCGGTGTTACGCATACCCGCCGCAACGCCCGCAATCGTCACCATCAGCGCCTGTTCAACGCGTGGATCCGGCTCTTTCCCTTCTTCTTCCGCCAGACGCGAACGGTGCAGCAGCTCTGCCTGCAGGACGTTCAGCGGGTCGGTGTAGATGTTACGCAGCTGGATAGACTCGGCAATCCACGGCAGGTCCGCCATCAGGTGTGAGTCGTTAGCGATGTCCAGCACCACTTTGATGTCGCCTTCCAGCAGTTCGCGCAGCTCTTTGCCCAGCGCCCACAGCTCGGGCTTCACCAGGCGCTGATCGTAGTATTCCGCCAGCCACAGGTCGGCTTTCGAGAAGACCATCTCCAGCATTCCCAGACGGGTAGAGAAGAACGGCCAGTCGCGGCACATGGTTTCCAGCTCGCTCTGTTTACCGTCTTCCACCACTTTTTGCAGTGCGGCACCGGCACCCAGCCAGGCGGGCAGCATTAAGCGGTTCTGCGTCCAGGCAAAGATCCACGGGATTGCACGCAGAGACTCTACGCCGCCGGTCGGACGACGCTTCGCAGGACGCGAGCCCAGCGGAAGTTTACCCAGCTCCTGCTCAGGCGTGGCTGAACGGAAGTAAGGCACGAAATCTTTGTTTTCACGCACGTAGCCGCGGTACAGATCGCAGGAGATAGCCGACAGCTCGTCCATGATGTGGCACCAGGAGGCTTTCGGCTCCGGCGGTGGCAGCAGGTTGGCTTCCAGGATCGCGCTGGTATACAGCGACAGGCTGCTGATGGTCACTTCCGGCAGGCCGTACTTGAAGCGGATCATCTCGCCCTGCTCGGTCACGCGCAGGCCGCCTTTCAGGCTTCCCGGCGGCTGTGACAGCAGTGCCGCGTGTGCTGGCGCGCCGCCACGGCCAATGGAGCCACCGCGTCCGTGGAACAGGGTCAGCTCGATACCGGCTTTCTCGCAGGTTTTGATCAGTGCGTCCTGCGCCTGATACTGCGCCCAGGATGCCGCCATTACGCCCGCATCTTTTGCGGAGTCGGAATAGCCGATCATCACCATCTGTTTGCCCTGAATAAAGCCGCGATACCAGTCGATGTTCAGCAGCTGGCTCATCACGTCGTTGGCGTTGTTCAGGTCGTCGAGGGTCTCAAACAGCGGGGCGACAGGCAGGGCGTAGTCGATTCCCGCTTCTTTCAGCAGGAGGTGAACGCCCAGCACGTCGGATGGGGTTTTCGCCATGGAGATCACATAGGCGGCGACCGATCCTTTCGGTGCGTCCACGATCGCTTTACAGGTGTTGAGCACTTCGCGGGTATCGTTGCTTGGCTCCCAGTTGCGCGGCAGCAGAGGGCGCTTGGAGTTCAGCTCGCGGATCAGGAACGCCTGCTTGTCGGCTTCGGACCAGCTTTCATAGTCGCCGATGCCGAGATAGCGGGTCAGCTCGCCCAGCGCTTCGGTATGACGGGTACTTTCCTGACGAACGTCGATACGTACCAGCGGCACGCCGAAACACTTCACGCGACGCAGGGTGTCGAGCAGTTCGCCGTTGGCGATAATGCCCATCCCGCACGCCTGGAGTGATTTATAACAGGCGTACAGCGGCTCCCAGAGCTGTTCGTTCTGGCTCAGCAGGCCTTCTGGTTTTGGCAGACGCTGGCCTTTCAGGCGCGCTTCCAGCCAGGCCTGAGTGGCCATCAGCTGACCACGCAGTTTTTTCATCAGGAAACGGTACGGCTCGCTGGCGCCTTCTTCACCGGCCAGCGCGCGCAGTTCCGGCGTCGCTTCTACCATCGACAGCTCGGAGATCAGTACCTGAATGTCTTTCAGGAACAGATCGGTCGCTTTCCAGCGGCTCAGCAGCAGGACGTGACGGGTGATTTCTGCGGTGACGTTCGGGTTGCCGTCGCGGTCGCCGCCCATCCAGGAGGTAAAGCGCACCGGCACAAAGTCGACCGGCAGACGGTAGCCCAGGTTCGCTTCCAGCTGTTCGTTCAGCTCGCGCAGGTAGTTCGGTACCCCTTCCCACAGGCTGTTTTCCACCACCGCAAAGCCCCATTTAGCTTCGTCGACCGGGCTTGGGCGATGCTTACGAATTTCATCGGTGTGCCAGGACTGAGCAATCAGCTGGCGCAGACGGCGCATCAGCTGGTTGCGTTCATAGTCGGCAATGTCTTTGTTATCCAGCTGCTTCAGGCAGTTGTTCACTTCCACCATTTTGTGGATCAGGGTGCGACGGGTGATCTCGGTTGGGTGAGCGGTCAGTACCAGCTCCAGCGAAAGTGACTCCACTGCTTTTTTGATAGTGGCTTCGTTGAGGTCTGGCTGGTCTTTCAGTTTACGAAGGGTGCGGGCAATGACTTCCGGGTTGCTGGCCGCTTCGCCGTTTGGCGAAATGCTGTGGTATTGCTCAGCGGTGTTGGCCAGGTTCAGGAACTGGCTGAATGCGCGTGCAACGGGCAGCAGCTCGTCGTTCGAGAGGTTCTGCAAGGTGGTGAGCAGCTCCTGACGACTGGCCTCGTTACCGGCACGGGAAGATTTAGACAGCTTGCGGATGGTTTCAACGCGGTCGAGGATGTTCTCCCCCAACGCATCTTTGATGGTATCTCCAAGCACTTTGCCGAGCATACTGACATTACTACGCAACGCGGAATATTGTTCGTTCATAAAAACCCAGTCACCCCATCATTTTTGTTTATGCCCAGGCGAAAATCTTCTGGACATTATTTTGTCATCTCCCTTTATAAAGCCACGTAAAACCCCCGTCGTCAATTGCTGCGAAAACGGTTCAGCAAACGAATAAATGTGGGCAATTTACGAAATTTAATTCGCATTGCGTCAGATAAGAGATGCTTATGGAAATGTGACGGAGATCGCGGGATTTTCCCCTCTCTTCCGAGAGGGGAAAGGTCATTAATGCCAGCAGAAATGATGTACAACCTGGGTAATCAGTTCGCGGGTGGGCTTGATAAAGCGGGTTTCAAGATATTCATCCGGCTGGTGCGCCTGGTTGATGGAGCCAGGGCCAAGAACCAGCGTCGGGCACAGCGTCTGAATAAACGGCGCTTCGGTGCAGTAGTTCACCACGTCAGTCTTTTCACCGAGCAGCTTTTCCACCACTTCGACCAGCTGATGGTCCGGCGGGCATTCATAACCCGGGATCGGCGGGTGCAGTTCCGAGACCGTCAGGCGGCCCGGCCAGCGCTCACTCACCGGGGCCAGCGCTTCGTTCAGTAAACCATCCAGATCGCTCAGGGTCATGCCCGGCAGCGGTCGGATGTCCATGTGCAGCTCGCAGCAGGCGCAGATACGGTTCGAGGCATCACCGCCGTGCAGGCTGCCGAGATTGAGCGTTGGATACGGCACGGTGAACGCCTCATAGTGGTAACGCTCTTTCAGATCGTCGCGCAGGGTCATGATGCGGCCGATGGCGTCATGCATCAGCTCAATGGCGTTGACGCCGCGCGCCGGATCGCTGGAGTGGCCGGACTGGCCGAGCACGCGCACGGCGGTAGAGATATGGCCTTTATGCGCGCGAATCGGTTGCAGAGACGTCGGCTCGCCGATGATCGCGCAATCCGGACGAATCGACGTGTTTTCTGAGAAGTAGCGCGCGCCCGCCATGCTGGTTTCTTCATCAGCGGTCGCCAGAATGTAGAGCGGTTTTTTCAGCTTCGTCACGTCCACGTCACGCAGCGCGTCGAGGATAAAGGCGAAGAAGCCTTTCATGTCTGCGGTGCCCAGACCGTAGAGCTTGTTGTCGTGCTCGGTCAGGGTGAACGGATCGCGCGTCCAGCGGCCATCGTCAAACGGCACGGTGTCGGTGTGACCGGCCAGCAGCAGGCCGCCCGCACCGGTTCCGGTACTGGCGAGCAGGTTAAATTTGTGGCGAGTGCCGGGGACGGGCTGAACCTCAACGTTAAACCCAAGATCGCTAAACCAACCCGCCAGCAGATTGATTAAAGACTCATTGCTCTGATCCAGCGCTTCTTCCGTTGCGCTGATGGACGGTGTGGCAATCAGGGCGCGGTAGATCTCGATAAATGGCGGTAAGTTCATTTTCATTGTTGACACACCTTAGGTCGTGATAGTATCAATATTCATGCAATAAATGTGAATAAAAATACATTAACGTTGAGCATAAAGGAACCCGATGTTGAATACGCTGATTGTAGGCGCTAGCGGTTATGCGGGCGCAGAGCTTGTAAGCTACGTGAATCGCCATCCACATATGACCATAACCGCTTTGACCGTGTCAGCGCAAAGCAATGATGCAGGAAAGTTAATTTCCGATTTGCATCCGCAGCTTAAGGGCCTGGTCGATCTGCCTTTGCAGCCCATTTCTGACATCAGCGAGTTTACCGACGGCGTCGACGTGGTGTTTTTAGCCACCGCGCACGAGGTCAGCCACGACCTGGCGCCGCAGTTCCTTGCGGCTGGCTGCGTGGTCTTCGACCTCTCCGGCGCGTTCCGCGTTAACGACGGCGCGTTCTACGAAAAATATTACGGTTTCACCCATCAGCATCCGGATCTGCTTGAAAAAGCGGTGTACGGCCTGGCGGAGTGGAGCGCAGATAAACTGAAAAAAGCGGACCTGATTGCCGTTCCGGGCTGCTACCCGACGGCGGCGCAGCTTTCCCTGAAGCCGCTGATCGACGCGGGTCTGCTGGATCTGAACCAGTGGCCGGTGATCAACGCCACCAGCGGCGTGAGCGGAGCAGGGCGCAAGGCCGCCATCTCCAACAGCTTCTGCGAAGTGAGCCTTCAGCCGTATGGCGTGTTTAATCATCGCCATCATCCTGAAATCACCACCCATCTGGGCGCGGACGTGATTTTCACGCCGCATCTGGGCAGCTTCCCGCGTGGGATCCTCGAAACCATTACCTGCCGCCTGAAGCCTGGCGTGACCAAAGAGCAGGTGAATGAGGTCTTCACGCAGGCGTATGCGGACAAACCGCTGGTGCGCCTGTACGACAAAGGCGTGCCGGCGCTGAAAAATGTGGTCGGCCTGCCGTTCTGCGACATCGGCTTTGCCGTGCAGGGTGAGCATCTCATCGTGGTGGCCGCAGAAGATAACTTACTGAAAGGCGCTGCCGCTCAGGCAATGCAGTGTGCAAATATTCGTTTCGGTTTCCCGGAAACGCAGGCTCTTATTTAAGGTGTGATGATGAACCCATTAATTATCAAACTCGGTGGTGTACTGCTGGACAGCGAAGAAGCGCTGGAGCGTCTGTTTACCGCGCTGGTGAACTATCGCGAATCACACCAACGTCCGCTGGTGATTGTGCACGGCGGCGGCTGCGTGGTGGATGAGCTGATGAAAGGGCTCAACCTGCCGGTGATCAAGAAAAACGGCCTGCGCGTGACGCCTGCGGATCAGATTGACATTATCACCGGTGCGCTGGCGGGTACGGCGAACAAAACCCTGCTGTCCTGGGCGAAGAAACACCGCATTGCTTCCGTTGGCCTCTACCTGGGGGATGGCGACAGCGTAAAAGTGACCCAGCTCGACGAAGCGCTCGGTCACGTTGGACTGGCGCAGCCGGGTTCGCCTAAGCTGATTAACACGTTGCTGGAAGGCGGTTTTCTGCCGGTGGTGAGCTCTATCGGCGTGACCGAAGAGGGTGAGCTGATGAACGTTAACGCTGACCAGGCGGCAACTGCACTGGCGGCAACGCTGGGCGCGGACCTGATCCTGCTTTCCGACGTGAGCGGCATTCTGGACGGAAAAGGCCAGCGCATTGCAGAAATGACTGCGGCAAAAGCCGAGCAGCTGATTGCGCAGGGCATCATCACCGACGGCATGATCGTGAAAGTGAACGCCGCGCTGGATGCGGCGCGCACGCTGGGCCGTCCGGTTGATATCGCCTCCTGGCGTCACGCGGAGCAGCTTCCGGCGCTGTTTAACGGCACGCCGATTGGCACGCGTATTCTGGCTTAAGATTCTGTGCCGGATGGCGCTTCGCTTATCCGGCCTACGTGAATTTTGTAGGCCCGGTAAGCGCAGCGCCACCGGGCAAAAATATCATCATTAAGGAAATTCGTTATGGCACTTTGGGGTGGGCGTTTTACACAGGCAGCGGATCAGCGGTTCAAACAGTTCAACGACTCTTTGCGCTTCGACTACCGCCTGGCCGAACAGGATATTGTCGGCTCTGTGGCCTGGTCCAAAGCGCTGGTGACCGTTGGCGTACTGACCGCAGACGAACAGCAGCAGCTGGAAGAGGCGCTGAACAATCTGCTGGAAGAAGTGCGTCTGGATCCGCAGCAAATTCTGCAGAGCGATGCCGAAGACATTCACAGCTGGGTGGAAGGCAAGCTGATCGACAAGGTCGGTCAGTTGGGTAAAAAGCTCCACACCGGGCGTAGCCGTAACGACCAGGTCGCCACCGACCTGAAGCTGTGGTGTAAAGATACCGTCGCGGAGCTGCTGGCGGCTAACCGTCAGCTGCAGACCGCGCTGGTGGAGACCGCACAGAATAATCAGGACGCGGTGATGCCGGGTTATACCCACCTGCAGCGCGCGCAGCCGGTGACCTTTGCGCACTGGTGTCTGGCCTACGTTGAGATGCTGGCGCGTGACGAAAGCCGTCTGCAGGATACCCTGAAGCGTCTGGACGTCAGCCCGCTGGGCAGCGGCGCGCTGGCGGGTACCGCTTACGAAATCGACCGTGAACAGCTGGCAGGCTGGCTGGGCTTTGCCTCCGCCACCCGTAACAGCCTGGACAGCGTCTCTGACCGCGACCACGTGCTTGAGCTGCTCTCCAATGCCTCTATCGGGATGGTGCACCTGTCGCGCTTTGCTGAAGATCTGATCTTCTTTAACTCCGGCGAAGCGGGCTTCGTTGAGCTGTCCGATCGCGTGACGTCAGGCTCATCCCTGATGCCGCAGAAGAAAAACCCGGACGCGCTGGAGCTGATCCGCGGGAAATGTGGCCGCGTGCAGGGCGCGCTGACCGGCATGATGATGACCCTGAAAGGGCTGCCGCTGGCGTACAACAAAGATATGCAGGAAGACAAAGAAGGGCTGTTCGACGCGCTCGACACCTGGCTCGACTGTCTGCATATGGGCGCGCTGGTGCTGGACGGCATTCAGGTGAAGCGTCCGCGCTGTCAGGAAGCGGCGCAGCAGGGCTATGCGAACGCGACCGAGCTGGCGGATTATCTGGTGGCGAAGGGCGTACCGTTCCGTGAAGCGCACCATATTGTCGGTGAAGCGGTAGTGGAAGCCATTCGTCAGGGTAAACCGCTGGAAGATCTGGCGCTGGCCGATCTACAGAAATTCAGCGCGGTTATCGGGGATGATGTGTATCCGATTCTGGCGCTGCAGTCCTGCCTGGATAAGCGTGCGGCGAAAGGCGGCGTGTCGCCTAAGCAGGTGGCGCAGGCAATTGCGGAGGCGAAAAACCGCCTGATTTGATGCCTGAAACGTCGGGTGGCGGCTTCGCCTTACCCGACCTACAAAACCCCAGCCCAACCCTGAGTTGGGCTTTTTTACGCAAAAAAAAAGCGGACCACGGGGTCCGCAAAAGTTCACGTTGGCTTTAGTTGTTCGAGTTTTGAGAGAAACTCGCTGACGGTGGCGGGGACGTCAAGGGTCAAACACGTGCCGCCTCGTCTATGTGGTGTATTATTCAACAGAATGCTTGATAGGGATAATCGTTCGTTGCTATGCTATCTATCGCCATGAACTATCGTGGCGACGGAGGATGAATAATGAATATTCGTGATCTTGAATACCTGGTAGCGTTAGCCGAGCATCGTCACTTTCGCCGCGCGGCAGATTCCTGCCACGTCAGCCAGCCCACGCTGAGCGGCCAGATCCGCAAGCTTGAAGACGAGCTGGGCGTGATGCTGCTGGAGCGCACCAGTCGTAAGGTTCTGTTCACACAGGCAGGTCTTCTGCTGGTGGATCAGGCGCGCACCGTGCTGCGCGAGGTCAAAGTGCTCAAGGAAATGGCAAGCCAGCAGGGGGAGGCGATGTCCGGCCCGCTGCATATTGGCCTGATCCCAACCGTTGGCCCGTACCTGCTACCGCACATCATTCCGATGCTGCACCAGACGTTCCCGAAACTCGAAATGTACCTGCACGAAGCGCAGACGCATCAGCTGCTGGCGCAGCTGGACAGCGGCAAGCTCGACTGCGCCATTCTGGCACTGGTAAAAGAGAGTGAAGCCTTTATTGAAGTGCCGCTGTTCGATGAGCCGATGATGCTGGCGATCTATGAAGATCACCCGTGGGCGAACCGCGATCGCGTGCCGATGGCCGATCTGGCGGGTGAAAAGCTGCTGATGCTGGAAGATGGCCACTGCCTGCGCGACCAGGCGATGGGCTTCTGTTTCGAAGCGGGTGCTGATGAAGATACCCACTTCCGCGCAACCAGCCTGGAAACCCTGCGAAATATGGTCGCGGCGGGAAGCGGTATTACGCTGCTGCCTGCGCTGGCGGTGCCGCACGAGCGTAAACGTGATGGCGTGGTCTACTTGCCGTGCATTAAGCCAGAGCCGCGTCGTACGATTGGCCTGGTTTATCGCCCGGGTTCACCGCTGCGCAGCCGCTATGAGCAGCTGGCAGAGGCCATCCGCGGTGCGATGGATGGCCATTTCGACAGCGCGTTAAAACAGGCGGTTCAGGCCGTTTAGTGCCGCTACCCGGTAGGCTTCCGCCATGGTCGGGTAGTTAAAGGTGGTGTTGACGAAGTACTCAATGGTGTTACCACCACCTTTCTGCTCCATGATCGCCTGGCCGATATGAATGATTTCCGCGGCGCGTTCACCGAAGCAGTGAATCCCGAGGATCTCTTTCGTCTCGCGATGGAACAGGATCTTCAGCGTTCCCACGCTCATCCCCACGATTTGCGCCCGCGCCAGATGTTTAAACTGCGCACGACCCACCTCGTAAGGCACCTTCATTGACGTCAGCTGCTGCTCGGTTTTGCCGACTGAGCTGATTTCCGGGATGGTGTAGATACCCGTCGGGATATCTTCGATCAGATGCGCCGTCGCTTCGCCTTTCACCAGCGCCTGAGCCGCAATGCGTCCCTGGTCGTAAGCGGCGGAGGCCAGGCTTGGGTAGCCAATCACGTCGCCGACCGCGTAAACGTGCGGCAGGGCGGTCTGATACATGCTGTTGACCTTCAGCTGACCGCGGCTGTCGGTTTCAAGCCCGATATTTTCCAGCTGCAGGGAATCGGTGTTGCCGGTACGGCCGTTGGCGTACAGGAGGCAGTCCGCTTTCAGCTTCTTGCCTGACTTGAGGTGCATGATCACCCCGTCGTCGCAGCCTTCGATCTTCTCGTACTCTTCGTTGTGGCGAATCACCACGCCGCTGTTCCAGAAGTGGTAGGAGAGGGAGTCCGACATCTCCTGATCGAGGAAGGCCAGCAGACGGTCGCGAGTGTTGATCAGGTCAACTTTGACGTCCATTCCGCGGAAGATCGACGCATATTCGCAACCAATGACCCCTGCGCCATAGATAATGACGTGACGGGGTTCATGGTGCAGGCTCAGAATCGAGTCGCTGTCGTAGACGCGCGGGTGCGAGAAGTCCACGTCGGCCGGATGGTACGGGCGTGAACCGCAGGCAATCACAAATTTTTCAGCGGTGATGGTTTCAACCGACCCGTCGTGGCATTCGAGTGCCAGGGTGTGTTCATCCACAAAATGCGCGTTGCCCTGCAAAATTTCACAGTGGTTACGCTCATAAAACCCCTGACGCATGCGCGTCTGCTGGTTAATGACGGTATCCGCGTGATTCAGGATGTCGGCAAAAGAGGAACGAAGAAGTCGGGAGTGGTCGCTGTAAAGAGGATTCTGGTTAAATTCGATAATGCGGCTAACGGCGTGGCGGAGGGCTTTCGAAGGGATGGTGCCCCAGTGGGTGCAACCGCCGCCGACATTATGGTAGCGCTCAATAACCGCTACTCTGGCTCCCTGTTTCACCAGACCCATAGCAGCACCTTCGCCGCCGGGGCCGGAACCAATAACTATTGCGTCGTAATCGTAGGAATGTGGCATGGTAAGGCTTACCTGTTCTTATACATAAAAGCAACAGAATCATAACATCATTGCCAGAGTAACCCAATTATCGTTGTGCTTTTTTCCGGCAGTGGAGCACAAACCGCACGTAAACAATCATTCACAAAGCCAGGTAAACAGATTAATTTTATTCTCTGGTATAGTGCCATCAGGCCTTTGGAAGGATTCAACTATCGTGATGGGCGTAAGAGCACAACAAAAAGAGAAAACCCGGCGTTCGCTGGTGGAAGCCGCATTCAGTCAACTGAGTGCTGAGCGAAGTTTTGCCAGTTTGAGCCTGCGCGAAGTCGCACGCGAGGCCGGGATTGCGCCAACGTCCTTCTATCGTCACTTCCGTGATGTGGATGAACTGGGCCTGACCATGGTCGACGAGAGCGGTTTGATGCTGCGCCAGCTGATGCGCCAGGCGCGTCAGCGTATCGCCAAAGGGGGCAGCGTGATCCGTACCTCCGTGTCGACCTTTATGGAATTTATCGGCAATAACCCCAACGCGTTTCGTCTGCTTCTGCGCGAGCGTTCGGGCACGTCGGCGGCGTTTCGTGCCGCCGTCGCGCGCGAAATTCAGCACTTCATCGCGGAACTTGCCGACTATCTTGAACTCGAAAACCATATGCCGCGTGCGTTTACCGAAGCACAGGCCGAGGCGATGGTGACGATTGTGTTCAGCGCGGGTGCCGAAGCGCTGGATGTCAGCATTGAACAACGCAAGCAGCTTGAAGAGCGACTGGTATTGCAGCTCAGGATGATCTCCAAAGGCGCGTACTACTGGTATCGCCGTGAACAAGAGAAACTGGCACATCAAACCGAAGAGTGAAGGTGAGTAATGAAACAGTCAGGTCAGGATAAAGGGACGCTGTTGCTGGCATTGATCGCTGGCTTATCCATTAATGGTACGTTCGCCGCTATTTTTAGCTCCATCGTGCCGTTTTCGATTTTCCCGCTGATTGCGCTGGTGCTGACGGTGTACTGCCTGCATCAACGCTACCTGAACCGCACCATGCCGGTGGGGTTACCGGGGCTGGCCGCCGCCTGCTTTATTCTGGGCGTATTGCTGTACAGCACGGTGGTGCGCGCGGAGTATCCGGATATCGGCTCTAACTTCTTCCCTGCGGTACTGTCTGTTGCGCTGGTGTTCTGGATTGGCTCGCGCATGCGTAGCCGCAAGAGCCAGTTACCGGAGTAAAGGTTTTTGTCATTGTAGGCCGGATAAGCGAAGCGCCATCCGGCTTTTTTGGCAGGTGGCGCTTCGCTTACCTGCCCTACAAGGCCACATTACTTCGCCGTGAGCAGTACGCCGCACTCCATATGGTGCGTATACGGGAATTGATCGAACAGCGCCAGACGTTCAACCTTGTGCGTCTGGCTTAACGTTTCCAGGTTCTTGCACAGCGTCTCCGGGTTACAGGAGATGTACAAAATACGCGGGTACGCCTGCACCATTTTCTCGGTTTCGCTGTCCAGGCCACTGCGCGGCGGGTCGACAAAAATCGTCTCACACTGGTAGCTCTTCAGATCGATGCCTTCCAGACGGTTAAACTGGCGAACACCGTTCATCGCCTGCGTGAACTCTTCTGCGGCCATACGAACGATCTGCACATTGTCGATATGGTTGGCGGCAATGTTGTACTGCGCGGCGGCCACCGACGGTTTGGCGATTTCGGTTGCCAGAACGCGCTCGAAGTTACGCGCCAGCGCCAGCGAGAAGTTGCCGTTACCGCAGTAGAGTTCAAGCAGATCGCCCTTAGACCCTTCCGTCGCCTTCAGCGCCCACTCCAGCATCTGCACGTTCATCGCGGCGTTCGGCTGGGTAAAACTGTTCTCCACCTGACGATAGACCATCTCTTTACCCGCCACCGGCAGGCGCTCGTCGACGTAGTCCTGATCCAGCATGATTTTGGTTTTTGTCGCACGGCCAATCAGGTGAACGTTGATGTTCTGCGCACGCAGCGCATCACGCAGGGCTTCGGCCTGCTCGCGCCACTCGTCGTTCAGGGCTTTGTGGTATAGCAGGGAGACAATCGCCTGGTTACTTTGCGTGGTCAGGTAGTCAATCTGGAACAGCTTGTGGCGCAGCACCGGGTTGTTACGCACGCCTTCAACGATCAGCGTCATCAGCTGATTGATAAGCTCGCTCGCTGCCGGGAAGCTGTCCACGCGAATGCGGGATTTCGTCTGCTGATCGAAAATGATGTGGTACAGGTCGTCACCGTCGTGCCAGATGCGGAACTCGGCACGCATGCGGTAGTGGCTGACAGGAGAGCGGAACACCTCGGGAACGGGCGCGTTGAAAGGCGTCATCATACTTTGCAGGCGGACGATTTTCTCTGCCAGCTGCGCGTCGTACTGTTCTGTCGGGAGGTGTTCTGGGGTCATGATGCGTCCTGAGTGATAAAGAATTACGCGGCGATTGTAGGCATTGTTCAGGGGATGTCCAGAGTTAATGGCCAATAGCTGTCTGGACATCCATACGTGTCTAATTGTAGCATTCTGTTTCCGGTCTCCTGAGAGTGAAAAGGGAATCCAGTGTAAATCTGGAGCTGACGCGCAGCGGTAAAGACTGGCGGGATGAGCGTTGTAGACACTGTGAAAATGGGAAGTCTTCATCCTTATATAGCCACCTAGCCCGAAGACCTGCCGGGATCACGTCGCATTTGGTTTCATCATCGCGTGCTATCGATGAGGCCTGCGGCATCCTTCTTATATTGTGGATGCTTTAACAATGATTAAAAAAGTATCGCTGTTGACGGCGTTGTCCGTTACGGCATTTTCGGGCTGGGCGCAGGATAGCGCAGACTCGTTGGTGGTGACGGCAAATCGTTTTGAACAACCTGAAAAAACTATTCTGGCTGCAACCTCGGTTGTGACGCGTGCCGATATTGACCGCTGGCAGTCGACCTCGGTGGTGGACGTTATGCGTCGCCTGCCCGGCGTGGATACGGCGCAAAGTGGTGGGATGGGGCAACTCTCCTCTCTCTTTATCCGTGGCACCAACTCCAGCCACGTCCTGATCCTTGTAGATGGGATCCGCCTTAACCAGGCGGGCGTCACGGGGTCGTCCGATCTCAGCCAGTTCCCAATCTCCCTGGTGCAGCGAATCGAATATGTTCGTGGACCGCGTTCGGCGGTATACGGCTCAGATGCGATTGGTGGTGTCGTAAACATTATTACTACTCGTGCGAAGGACGGTACCACGCTGAATGCTGGCGTAGGCTCACACGGCTATCAGAATTATGGCGGCAGTACTCAGCAAACACTGGGCGACAGCACGCGCGTCACGCTTGCGGGTGATTACACCTATACCAAAGGGTTTGATGTGGTTGCGGACGGCAACAATGGTGGCCTTGCCCAGACCGATCGCGATGGCTTTATGAATAAAACGCTCTACGGTGCACTGGATCACGCATTCTCGGACCAGTGGAGCGGTTTTGTGCGCGGCTTTGGCTACAGCAACCGTACGGCCTACGACGGCTACTACAGCTCATTTACGCCTGACGTGCTGGTCGATACCCGCCAGCTCTATAGCCAGACCTGGGATGCAGGATTGCGCTTCAACGATGAAATCTTTCATTCGCAACTGCTCGCCAGCTATAGCCACAGCAAGGACTATAACTACGACCCAAATTTAGGCCGCTACGATTCGACAGCCACGCTGGATGAAATCAAACAGTACAACGTCCAGTGGCTCAACTCCGTTGATGTTGGCCATGGGAACATTGGCGCGGGCGTTGACTGGCAGAAGCAGAGCACCGAGCCGGGTACAAACTACGTGACCAACGGCTACGACCTGCGTAACACCGGCGTCTATCTGACCGGGCTGCAGCAGTTTGGTGACTTCACCCTGGAAGGGGCGGTTCGCAGCGATGACAACTCTCAGTTCGGTCGTCATGGCACCTGGCAAAGCAGTGCGGCCTGGGAGTTCGTGGAGGGTTACCGTTTCGTTGCTTCTTATGGTACGGCCTATAAGGCACCGAATCTGGGTCAACTCTACGGTTTCTATGGCAATGACCATCTTGATCCAGAAGAGAGCAAGCAGTGGGAAGGTGCGTTTGAAGGCCTGACGGCGGGCGTGAGCTGGCGCGTATCCGGCTACCGTAATGACGTTGATAATCTCATCGACTTCGATAATAACCTTCAGCAATATTACAACGTCGGTAAAGCGCGCATTAAAGGCGTGGAGGCGACAGCATCGTTTGATACGGGTCCGTTGACGCATACTGTTGGCTATGACTACGTGGATGCCCGAAATGCCGCAACCAACGAACTTCTGGATCGTCGTGCTAAGCAGCAGGTGAAATATCAGCTCGACACGCAGATCTATGATTTCGACTGGAGCCTGACTTATCACTATCTCGGTACGCGTTACGACACTGACTTTGGTACTTACCCGTCTGAGAAAGTAAAAATGGGCGGTGTAAGCCTGTGGGATGTCGCAGTTTCGTATCCTGTCACCTCACACCTTACAGTTCGTGGTAAAATAGCCAACCTGTTCGATAAAGATTACGAGACAGTTTATGGCTACCAAACTGCAGGACGGGAATACACCTTGTCTGGCAGCTACACCTTCTAATCCGCGCCCTACCGTGCTGGTGTTTGATTCCGGCGTCGGTGGGCTTTCGGTCTATGATGAGATTCGGCATCTCCTGCCGGATCTCCATTACATCTACGCCTTCGATAACGTCGCTTTCCCGTATGGGGAAAAGAGCGAAGATTTTATTGTCGAGCGCGTGGTGGAAATCGTCACTGCGGTACAACAGCGTTATCCCCTTGCGCTGGCCGTTATCGCGTGTAATACGGCGAGCACCGTTTCTCTTCCCGCCCTGCGTGAAAAATTCCAGTTCCCGGTTGTGGGCGTCGTCCCGGCAATAAAGCCTGCCGCGCGTCTGACGGCGAACGGCATTGTGGGCCTGCTGGCCACGCGAGGTACGGTAAAGCGTCCTTATACCCGCGAGCTGATCGACCGTTTCGCCAACGAATGCCAGATTGCGATGCTCGGTTCGGCTGAGCTGGTAGAGATGGCGGAAGCGAAGCTGCATGGCAAGGCGGTATCACTCGACGAGCTGCGTCGTATTCTTCGTCCGTGGCTGCGGATGCCTGAACCCCCGGATACCGTTGTGTTGGGCTGTACCCACTTCCCGCTACTCCATGAAGAGTTATTAGAGGTGCTGCCGGAGGGGACACGCCTGGTGGATTCCGGAGCGGCTATTGCCCGTCGTACGGCCTGGTTGCTGGAGCATGAAGCCCCGGATGCGAAATCTACGGATGCGAATATCGCGTTTTGTATGGCGTTAACAAAAGAAACTGAACAACTTTTACCCGTTTTACGCCGTTATGGCTTTGAAACGCTCGAAAAACTGGCGCTATAGCACGGTTTTGAGCAAAAAAGAGACGGTTGAAAGTTTTTTTTTAAAGAGGGGTTGTCAACGTCTGAGAACTCCCTATAATGCGCCTCCACTGACACGGAACAACGGCTTACAGGCCGCCGGGTTAGCGGGGTTCAGAGATGAACGCCAACAGAGAAAAGCGAAAATAATCACTTGACTCTGAATGAGGAAAACGTAATATACGGGACCTCGCAACGGTGAGCGAAAGCCGCGTTGCACTGCTCTTTAACAATTTATCAGACAATCTGTGTGGGCACTCAAAGTGACATGGATTCTTAACGTCCTCGGACAATAAATGAATACCAAGTCTCTGAGTGAACATACGTAATTCATTACGAAGTTTAATTCACGAGCATCAAACTTAAATTGAAGAGTTTGATCATGGCTCAGA